>NZ_JBFBEM010000001.1:0-808462 GCF_040683675.1 Streptomyces sp. NPDC093252
GGGGGCGGAGGGGCATAAAGCCCCTTTGGGAATTCCTGGCGGAATTCCTCGCCCCGGAATTCGCCTGGCGGCGAATTCTCTGTGGTTTATGCCGGGCCGCTGGCGCGGCCCTTGGTTTGGCGCGTGAATTTGCCTGGCGGCAAATTCTGGGTTTGTGAGTGGAGGCTTTGGGTTTATTTATTTTGCCTGGCGGCAAAATTGTTGTTTGGTTTTTGCTGGGCCGCTTTCGCGGCCTTTTATTGAGTTTTAGTTGTGTGGATTTTCGGAGCGCTGGTGCGCTCCGGTAGTTTCCTTTGTCTTGGGGTTAGCTTGGCGGTGTTATGTCGGGCCGCTGGCGCGGTCCTTGGTTGTTTGCTGGATGTGGTGCGGCGTCATGTCGGGTGTGGTTCGTGGGTGTTGCGGGCCTAGGGGGGAGGGGCTGGCGCGCCTATCGGCGCTTGGGTGGTTATGCGGGTGGCTTCCTCTCCTGGAGGGGGATCCGTGATCGCCGGGTTCGGCGTGCGGTGCGAGGGGCTGCGCGGTGTCGTCGACGAAGGCGTCCGGGGCCGCCATCGTGTGCGGTCTTCTTGGGGGCCGGCTTCTTGCTGTGGGTTGGAGGCTGGCGCCTCCAGGTAGGTGGGTGGTGGCCACACTGGTGCGGGGGAGGGCGTCTGCATGGAGGTGGGCGTCTTCTTCTTGGTGATGTCGTCGGTCTTGTTGCCGGTCGTCTCCTCGGTGGTGATGGTGGAGGCCGTGCGCTTGGTCGTCTCCTTCATGGTCTTGGTGTCGATGGGCTTGCACTCGGCGGTGTCGGTCTTGGGGTGCGTTGGCAACGTGCTGCTCTTCCTGCTGTTCGGGGTGCAGGCGCAGTTCGGGGCGGCGCGGGGTTTCCGGTGTTCTGAGTGGTGTCGGGGGCTGGTGATGGGGTGTTTCTGCTGGGTCGGGGGCTGGTCGAGGTGTGGGCTTCGTGCTGAGCGTTGCTTTGTTCGGGGTGTGTTGTCGCAGTTCACGGCTCGTGTGGCTGGCGGTGGTGGGGGACGGGACCGCCGGGTCGTCGGGGGTGCTCCTCGGTGTGCGGGTGATGGTGCCGGGGAGGTCGGGAAGGGGCCGGTCCGTTGAGGTGTCGTCGGGTTACGTCGACGAGCGCGTCGTGGACTGGGAGGTCTTTCGTGGGCCGTTCCTGGTGCTCGGTGCTCGGCGCCGTACCGATGTTGAGCACGGTGTCGGCTGTTGCTTGACCAGGGAGGATGTCCAACTGGCTTGGTTGTAGGGGCCTCTGAATGATCTTCAGAAGTGGTTCATGGCCTCCGGGAGTGTTAGCTCGTAGGTAATGTTTGGTATCGAGGACCTCTCGCACCTCGACAGCGTCGGCTGCAACCGCCGCGAGTGAGGGGCGAGGTGCTCACAGCACGATCCAAATCCCTGTCTGGACCATCAGGTGAAAGGAGTTCAGGAACCTCTGACGGTGGCGCCGTTGCGATCGGCGTCACCGTTCGACCGCATCTGAACTTTTACGTTCGAACAGTGAGGTACAGAGCAGTGATCCCCTCTAACGAGCCCTCGAGCTCGTCTTCCGCCGGGGCCGGGCCGTTCTTTCTTGTGGACGGCCGTCTGGTCCCCTGCACTCCCGGGCAGGACGTTCCCGGTGTCCCTGCGGGCTCGACATTCTCGGCCTCGCCGGCCGTGCTGACGGGCCCGTTCATCGTCGTCGACGGCACCCTGCAGCCCTGCGAGCCGACCATACCGGCGGTTTCCGTGCCGGTGTCCGGGGCCGCACCGCTGGTCGTCCATGGCGTCGTCCTGCCTCCGCCCGCGGCGGGCACGGTGCGCGCTGCGGCCAACGGCACGGTGAACACGGTGTCCTGGCAGTCCGTGGCGATCACGGCGATCGTCGCGGGGGTCATCGTCACGTGCATGGTGCTGGGCATGTCGACCGAGGCGACCGTCGCGGGCGTCCTGCTGGTCGTCCTGCTTGCCAACCACGTCCGGGCCTCGCTGGCTTCCTGACGTCTGGATCCCTTCAGCCGGGGCCCTTGACGGGCCCCGGCCTTCGGGCCGGACAGGAAGGAGACCGGTGATGGCCCGTACCCCCGACCCGCTGCCTCAGCGGGACGATCCCGTGATCACGCTCGCCCGGTTCCTGCGTGCCGCGCAGTCCGAGGCCAGCACGACCGCCGAGTCCATGACCCTGAAGAAGATCTCGCAGATGTCCGGGGTCTCGGAAGGCTCGCTGTCCAAGGCGCACAACGGCGATCCCCGCGTCTCGTGGCGGACCGTGGAAGGCTGGGTCCGCGCCTGCAGAGGCAACCTCACGGGCGCGCGTCGTCTGTGGAACAAGGTGTCCGCGCTGCAGGAGGAGCAGGCCCCCGCCGACGCGGCCGCGCTGCAGGCCCGGGCGTTCGGCTACTGGGAGCACACCCAGGGCCAGGCCGTGGTGCCGGGCCTGGAGACCGAGGCGCAGTTCCTCCTCGCCCTGACCGCGCTGCGCAAGTACACGGGTCTGTCGCTGCGCGACTTGTCGCAGGCCACCGAGCGCATTGGTGTCCCCTACAGTCACGCCACCCTCGGTGCCGTCCTGGCCGGGAATCGCGTCATGACCTTCGAGCACCTGGCTGCGGTACTGGCCGGCTGCGGCGTGCCCGTGCGCCAGCAGCATGGGTGGGCGCGTACCTTCGCCGGCTTCGGCCCCGCACGGGATGTCCGCACCGGCTGGATGCCCCGCTCCCTGCGCAGGTCCCGCCTGATGGAGCCTGCTGGCGAGCAGGTCGAGGACGTCGTCTCCTCCCCCGCCCGCAGGCGCTTCGCGCTCGTCCTCGAACGGGCGCTGACCGAGGAGGACGTGACTATCAAGGAGTTCGCCACGCGCGCCAGGCTCGACATGCCGTACGTCGACCGCCTGTTCGCCGGCAAGTTCCTGCCCGCCCACATGCTCACCCGGGCCAGCGAGGCGGCCATCGGGGCGAGCCCCCGGACCAGGAGGGAGCTCACCGTGCTGGCCCAGACGCTCGTACGGTCCCCCACGCCCGAGGAACAGCGGGAGTGGGGCAAGTTCTGCCGGGAAAGCGGGATCGCCGAGCCCTGGGCGGGATGACCGGTCCTTCTCCTGCGGGGCGGGTACGAGGTGGTCGCCAGCCTCGTACCCGCCCTCTTCTGCTTCCCGGTGGGACCTGGGGACGCAAGCCTGTGCCGGGAGCGGAATACCCCGTCGGGCGGGCCGCTGTCCCGGTCGGCTCGGTGAAGTACAGACATGCACCCCGGGCTGTGTCGCCGCTCCCGTCGCAGCACCGCCGTCTCCGTCTTCCTGGAGGCGGGACCGGACGGTCGCGCACCACGCTGGCCCACCGCGACCGCGGCCAGGACCACACCGTCGCCTCCTCAGCCTCGTGTCCCGCGCGCAGCGTGCACCTGTGTCAACGTCTCGGACCTCCACGTCGAGGACGGTCGATACCGCCATGCCGCACAAGGCCCTGTGCTGATGCCCACGACGGGGCCATGTCCAACTCGCCGGAGCCGCCGTCCGAGTCCCGTACGGCGGGAGCGAGGAGTTCTCCCGGACCCCGTGAACAACGCCAGCGCCGGAACGGACGAGATACCGACGACTCCCACGGCTTCGTCACGGACACCACCCCCGGTACCAGCGGGGTGGCCTCGACGCGGCCGAGGGCATTGCGGAGTCCGCCGACGCACAAGCTCGACGGCCTCCCGCTGCGGCCCTCTGCCCGGCTTTGGCCACTCACCTTACCGACGCGATCCTGTGCCTGATGGTCCGTCCTACTGAGGCCGCACAGACAGCGAGTCTCCCGTCCGTGACACAGCTCAGTCCGCGATCGGCACCATGACACGGACGTCTCGTCGCGAAGCCGGCTGCACCAGTCTTTGGGGCGGGCGTTTTCCGCTCCGGGAGAGGAATTCAACACCGACCGGATCCGGCTTTAGTTCGCGTGCCGGAAGATCAGAAGTCGACCGACCATGAAAATCCGGCTCCGCGATATTGGAATCGGTCATGGTTTCCGTCATCGTGCCGAAGGCGCCGTACCGGCGACCACTCCGGGGAACGTGATCAAGCTCCCCGGAGGCAATAACTGAAAATTCTAATAACCGTCTTCGCTCTCTCTTTCAATTCAAAGAAACCGAGTAATCATTTTCAATAGTAAATACCTGATCGTGGAGGTGGTGCGCAATGTACCGCGTCCCTGGCACCCCCGGGATCGGGAGACAAAGAACAGGCCTGCACAACACCCCTTGGGCTCTGCCAAAGACCCGGTCCGTGCCGCAGCGGCCCACTCCGGCCGGCGCCGAACTCCTTGGAGACGTCCGCGCCGCCTGTGGACCGTCGCGGTGCGACGTCCAGGTGCTCTGGCTGGCGACTCGCTCCTGCCCGGACGACCGGCTGCACGGCACGTGCCCGTCAATCTGGACTGCCCAATGCGCACTGAGCCAAGGCCCCGCCGGCAGTCAGCTGTGCACGGCCGTGTTCAAACGACCAGTGCACTGTCACGCCCACCGCCGCCCGCAGTCCATCCGCCCAGCGCAAAAGAGTCGCCAGGGCGCGCTCCAGCGTCCCGTCCTCGATCTGTTGCACCAGGAAGCCTGCGCCAGGGGTCCCGGGAAGGCTTCAGGCACCCGTGACACCGGTCCCTGCGGCTCTTGAGCCTCTCCAGCCAGCCTCGGGGCGCTGACTCGCTGAGAACCCGAGCGCTCTCCGTACGGCTTCGCCATCCACTGGCCAGATGGATGAGATCACACAGGATGCCCAACAGGCCCCATACAGGCGCTGCGTGCGCGGAGAAATGCCGCCTCGCCCGTGCTCCGGCCATCCCTTTGACCGGACAGGACCGCAGTGCGGCCGTTCAGAACATCATTGGCGGTCACTGACCCGGCTGGGTTGGGGACCGCTGTCGCAACAGCCTGACACCTCCGACCAGGGCAGCCCCTCTGAGAGGCCGTCAAGTGAGGCCCGCCGATGCCTCCAACTCAGCTACAGGGCACGTTCCCTCAAAGGAGGCTGGCCCATTGCTTCCGCTCGAACGCTGCCCGCATCAGGTTTCCGTGCCGTCTGGCGAGCCGGGCAGCCCCTTCCGGCAGTGGTGTGTGGGCGGGGCCGGGCAGACAGGCCCCGCCACACACTCAGAGGCGCAGGTGAGGCTGCAACCAGCACCCACGCAATGCTTCCGTCACCCCGTCTGGACCAACAGATGAAGAATGACGAACAGCCGGGCACAGGTGGGTTCCTCTGCAGGAGCCTACGACCGTGCCTGAAGCGACCATACGCGACTCGCTTCGTGTTCCCGAGTTTGGGGGAAAACCCCAAAGAACCAGAAGCCCGCGAGACGTCGCGAGACGCATCTGAAGAACGGGAGGCCCTGACCTGCCCAGACACTGCGTTGTCCGCGGTTGTTCATTCAGGTCACGACGCCAGTCATTGCTGCATTGAGTCACGCGTTGGCGCCTTCCGCGCGGGAGTGCTCCCACCTTGCCTTTGCTGTGCGATCGGCGCCAGGACTACGCCGGAAGACGAGACAGTGCAAAAGAACGGGCTCTCCGGCGGCCGCCAGGCGCCGGCATGCCGCCCTTTCAGACCTGAGCAGCAGCCAGGTCACGCTGCCCTAGTTGGCAGGCCTGCTCCACAGCCCTGGCTGCACTCACGCTGCGGTCAAGGTCACAGCAGGCCATGCCAGTGCCGGAAGCCTGCACGAGGCCACGTGCCCCCGCCTGGCAGCGGCTTGGGTCGGCGCCGGCCTCTACGCCCAGTTGCCCAGGCCCTGCCTGCAGCAGGTACACCGCTGATGGAGTGCCCGCAATGGGGACGAGCCGGAACCAGCAGGCGCTTCCCGCGGCCTCCGCACCGGCCAGGCGCCCACGCCCTGTCTGTCGCTTCCCTCAGGCAACGGCATCTCCTGACTGGCCCCACACCACGAGCCGAAGCATCCGATGCAGCCGGCTCGTACAGACAGCAACACACGCTCGGTCGGCGCAGAAGGACTACGGGCGGCATACCCCTCAGTCCTGCACCTCATCAGTGCCAGCTCGCCGCTAAGGTCCCGAATCTCTCAAAAAACAAAACTTGATTCACGATTGCAATCACTAGATCTCCTGTGCGTGGAGGGCTGGATCACTTGGAGCACGGTAATTTCCGGTGTGACCTGCTACACGATTCTCCGTAGGCGGCCCACCAGCGACTACGGCGGGCGCGCCGGGAGGACACCCGGCCCACGCGGACACCGACAGCACCGGCCGACTGCCCCACCGGTACTGCACCGGCCTCGGGGCGCGGACATCGCAGGGAGAACTGTGCCGCTGCAGGGAACGGTCCTGTCTGGCCCGGGGGCTCACGGCTCCGCTGCCTGTCGCCGCCCGCCGGGCGGCGCGGTACGCAAGGAAAATGGTGTGCGCTGCGCCAGGCAGCCGTGGCTAGTCTCTCCGTGAGAGCGACGGGTCGGTTTTCGCTCTGCACCAGGCGCTGGAGGCCGCCGACGCCTGTCACGCCCGGCGGACCGCGCAGTTGGACGAAGCCATGGATGCGTTCGAGCACGCCTCCGCCGCCCTGCCCCCGTCCCCCGACAAGGACCAGCATGTACAGGTGGCGGCCGCGCTCACGGCAGGAATAACCCTGTTCGGAGCCGCGCCCGTCGAGGACGATCTGCCCGGGGTGCTGGCCGCGGAGCTGGGTGTTCCCCACGAGGAGATGGTCCGCCTGGTCGCCGTGCTGACGACGCCGCTGGGCAGCCAGCCGGAACTACGTGAACTCGGTGACGCCAACACGCTGCGCCGCTGTCCGGTCGTCGGCCTGGACACCGCGCGCGGTCTGTGGACGCGTCCCGGTGACTTTCTGCACGAGGCACTGGACTGGGCCGCGGACACCGTCGGCGATCACCCGGACCTGCTCAAGCGCTTCAACAAAGGCGCCTGGATGTCTGCGAAGAACACGCCGGCCGCACTCTGGCCACGGTGTTCGGGGACGCCTATGTCCATGCCGGCGCCACCTACCCGGCACCGGGGAACCCGGACATCGACGTTCTCGTCGCGATGCCCGGGGTGCTCCTCGTCGTCGAGGCCAAGGGCGAGCGCTTCACCGCCCCTGCCCGCAGAGCGGCGCCCGGCCGGGTGTAGAAGAAGACCCGCGAGTTCGTCGACAAGGCCCTGGAACAGAACGCTCGGACCATCGCTACCTCGGCGGGGGCACCAGGAGCCTGCGGGACCGGAACAAGCTCCGCCTCGTCCTGCCGGACCACCTTCCGCCTGCCGTGTCGGTGATCGTCAACCTCGACCGCGTGGATCCGTTCGCCACGCACCTCCCCGACGGCGGCAAGCGGCACGCGGAACCACCGGACGGCACCTGGCTCGTCACGTTGGCCGACCTCGTGATGGTCGCCGACATCCTGCGTCCCCCGGCCGAGTTCTACGCCTACGCCTGCACCCGCGGCGCCATCGCCAAGGCCAGCGGCCCCCAGGTGTTCGTCGAGGCCGACGCCCTGGCAGCCTGGCTCGACCACCGCATTCAACCCGTCCAGCCCGCACCGCAGGAGATCGTTTTCCTCGCCACTGGCAACGAAGCGCTCAACGACTACTACACGCATGTCGCCGCACCGGGCTACCCCGCCCCCGCGCCTCCGGCCTCCGGCGTTCTTCCGGAGGTCCTCTACGCCCTTGATCTCGTCCACCGTGAACGCCCCCAGCACTGGAGCGACCTGGCGATCGCAGCCCTAGCAGTGCCACCCGACGACTGGCGGTCCGTCCGCACGGCACTGCGGGCCGCCCGGTCGGCGACCGGTACCCGGCGCGAGCGCAAACGGGCCCGACGCGCCGCGGACGGTATCCGGCTCTCCCCCCGTCTCACGGTCTACGTCCGACCGGCTGATGACGAGAGCCCTACCCCCTGTCCCTGGGACCGGACGTGCTCCTGATCCGCACCACGTAGCCGACCGGCGGGTGGCCCCGACGGCGAGGAAGCCGTACCTCCGCCGCCCAGTCGTACCGCCCCCGGTCCGTGGTGCCCCAGCAATGTCCGGCACGGGCCGTTGCCTGCGATCACTGCGGCTCACGGTGAGGGAGTGTGCGGCAGGCTCGCCTCCGCAATGGCCGCTGCCATGACCGGTGCGAACCCCTGCTGCCCGGTCAGCAGACGTGCCACCGCAGGGCGAAGCAGGTCCTGGAACTCGCCCCGGGTGGGCAACTGCAGCGGCACGGCAGGCTGTCCGTTCAGTGCGCGCAGGCGGCCCACTGCCTTGCTGCGTGCCTGGAGAGCTTCGAGTGCGGCAGGCTGCAGGGCTTCCGCCGGCTCCGGGCCGATGCCGGTCGCGAGCAGGGTCTCGGCGGTCAGTTCTACGACGGCGGGGAGCATCTCCTGCGGCGCGAGGAGGGCTGTCACCCCAGTGATCGCGTGGCGGAGCCAGCCCTCGATCTGGCCGGGGGCGTTCTCCCACACCTTCTCGGCGATCCGTGTCCAGCGTTCCTTGAGCGCTTCGTTCGCCCAGAACTGGGGCCGGGCGAACATGGCGGCCGCGGCGGCCGGTGCCCAGTCCTGTGCCTGGGCCAGGTCGGTGATCTCGTCTGTGGTGACGGGCAGGTCCACGACGTAGGACTCGAGCAGCGTGCGCAGGTCACGGCGGTAGCGCTCGTGCGTGAAGTCGGGGTAGTCGTCGTGGTCGGTGAGAAGACGCAGGAGAGCGACCGTGCCGAAGGCCGGTACGTCTGCTCTGAGGAGCAGTCCGCGCAGGGCCGCGTCGTCACACCACACAGGGGCCTGGGTGTTCAGAGCGTGCTGAGCGGCCGACAGCCAGGAGGCGACTTCGTCGTCGGAAGCGTGCTGCAGGCCGAGCCGGTGCCTGATCTCGGTGAGGTCGGGGACCTCGACGGGCTGCAGAACGGAGATGATCCGGAAGAACGCGGCCGCCTCGCGGTGGTGCTGTTGCCTGTCCTGGTCGGAGTATCGCGTGAAGATGGCGCGTCCTTCGTGCACGCCGAGTTGTCCGGAGGAGCGCAGCAGCCCGTCGAGGGCGTAGCGGGTCATGACGGTGTCGTCGAACACGGCGCGGGGGACGGGGGTGGCGGCGAAGACGGCCCGTAGCTGGTCGAACCGGCCGGGCAGGAGTGCGGTGAGAGCGAGGGCGGTGGGGTCGAGCACCGCGGTACGGTTCAGGGCCTGGTGAGCAGCCCGGACCTCGGCGGTTACATGTTCCTGGTGGAGCGTGCAGGCGGGGATGAGTCCGGAAGCACGGTGGATCACGGCGAGGGCGACGGGGCGCCGTGCCGCCCGTGCCAGGATCCCGGTCGTGAGAACTCCGGCACGTACGGCGTCGGCGGCCGCTTGGAGGAGTGGTTCGCGGGGGCCATGGGTCTGTTCGACGTACTGCAGGAGGTTCTGGGTGCCGTGGACGGTGGTGAGTGAGCGGCTCTCCGCCGTCTGAGCCAGCAGCTCTTGAATTTTTCGGCCGAGCGGATCCGGCAGCGCGAGCGCCGTGGGCGCTGTCTCCTGCGTGTGCGCGTCGGTCGTCTGCACGGGTGGGGCGGGGTCGGGGTCCGCAGACGGCTCCCCGGTGGCGAGGAGGACTGCGTTCAGGAGGGCTCCGGTCAGTTCGGGGTCCTCGAAGCGATGGCGTTCGGCGAGGTCGATCGCGGCCTGCGCGAGAGCGACGGTCCATCCCGACCATTCGGTCAGAGTGAGCCACGCTCGTGCGTCATGAGGGTTACGGATCTGCGGGGCGAAGCGTGCGTGCGTGTCGCGCGCGGTCTCCAGCCTGCGGGCGTTGAGCTGTGCGTGGATCGCCGCCCAGACGAGGGGCAGTGCCTGTGCCGGGACGGATCCGGCCGCTCCTTGCGGGGAGGTGATGTGCTCGATGCCGGTTTCCTCGGCGAGCCCGACCAGCGCGTGTTCTTCCATGTCGTCCCAGTCCGCGCGTTCCTGGGCCCACTGGATGATCACGCGGCGCAGCCGGCTGCGTGTCCCGGCTGCCAGGTAGGGGCGGCCCAGGAGGGTCAGGGCTTTGAGACGGGCCTGCTCCCGGTGGCCGCAGCGGTCCCACAGGTCGATGGCGAGGACCCTGAGGTGGGTGTCGCCGAAGCGCTGTCCGGCGCGTTCGGCGGCTTCGGCGGCAAGCTCTGGTCGTTCCTGGATGGTGTACTGATCGACGAGTGCCATCGCGGCGACCAGGCTGTGGCTCTCCCATTCACGCAGCCGCCGGATCGCGGCGGCGCTGTCGCCGTTGACGGCGTCGGCGACGGCCCGGCGGGTCTGGTAGACGGCCTCGGGCAAGGCCCGTTGTTCGCGGAGTTCGTCGAGGTCGGGCACCGGCCAGACGCCGTGGCCTGTCAGAGCGAACGCAGCCGCAGTCTTTTGCTCGTCGGTGGTGGCGCCCGCTGCTGCGGCCCGCCAGGCGCCGATGTGGTCGGCGCGGCCGGCGGCGGGGTCCGCCTCGCTGGCGTACGCCGCCAGCTGCAGCTTCTCGCCGTGTCCGGTGAGGTGGGCGGCGAGTGTCTGCACGAGGTCGGTGCGCCCCGACTGGTAGGCGAGCCGTACGGCTTCGGCTACGAGGGGCTGCGAGTGCGTCTCCGGTTCGTGCGCGTCTCCTTCCGGTGCGGCGATCGCCGTGTGGATGGCGGCGGTGATGTCTCCGGACATCAGCCGGGCTTCGAGGAGGACAGCCGCAGCGCGGGCGCTGGGCCCTCGCCAGCGCCGGTATTCAGCGCGTGCGGCCTGGGCCAGCCGCTCGGCCCGGCCGGTGTCGAAGAAGACCTGACGGGGTGCGCCCACTGCAGTGCGGCGCAGCAGGCAGTGCGCGAGCTCGAGTTGCACGGCCGGTTCGCCGGGATCAAGGCGCAGCGCTCGTTCGAGCATGTCCTCGCCTTCTTCGCGGCGGTCGGCTGCGAAGTGGCAGTGGGCCGTGAAGCGCAGGATGTTGACGTCATTGATCGCGGCCGGGTCCCCGGCCGCGAGTGCTCGTTCCACAGTGTCCGGGAGGCGTGCGGGGTGCCGGCCGCCGGCGTCGAAGAGGGCCCGGGCTGCCGCAACCAGCACGGCAGCGCCTTCCTCCTGGGCGGCATCCGCGAGCCGCGGTGTGTCCTCGGAAGCGTGGGTGGCGGCCAGGAGCGCGGCCAGGGCGAGCAGGCGTCCCCGGTCGTTGCTGGTCACCGCGGCGGCACGCTCCAGTGCTTTGACAGCGGGCATACCGATTTCGTGGGAGCTGCCGTAGGCGGCGACAGTTCTCCACGCTCTTTCTTCGCGTTCGGCCTCCAGCCCGGTAAGCCAGTCGGGCGGAGCGTTCAGAAGCCGGCCGACAGCGTCGGCGGGATCGTCGGCATCCGCGAGAAACACCGCCAGGGGAAAGGCATGAGCAGCGCCGGCCTGGTGTTCGCGCAGCAGCTGGATCCGGGTGTCGCCCGGAAGACGGTCCACGGCCTCCCTGAAGGGGTCGACCTCGTCCTGGAGGCGGGCGGGGCGTCCCAGAGCCTCGGCATTGGCCTGGTCGATCTGCTGGTCGACGGGGACGAACACCTTGTAATGCTTGCCCGTCGGCACCAGAGTGTCGGCGGTGACGTGCTGCCAGTGGACCCGCTCGGTTCTCGGGTCGAACAGCAGCAGAGCGACGGGCAGGGAGTGATGACGCCAGTAGGCCACGTGCGCGGCATCGCAGGGGTACCACCAGCCTCCTTCTGCGACCGCGGTGAACTGGCTCTCCCCCGACTTGATCTGGACCGCCAGCAGGCGTCCGGTGGGCCGGCCTGTCGTCCTGGCCGTGATACTGGCACCTGCGACGACCTCGAAATGCGCGTCGATCCCGACGTCGCTGGTCTCCTGTTCGCGAAACAGCCAGCCGAGCCGGGATGTCACCAGAAAGCCAGTCCTCAGGACACCGGCACGGTCGACGAGGTGGGTTGGGCGCACAGTCGTCACGTTGTGATTCTCTTTCTGCCCCGGCACGAGCACAGGTGGTGCTGCTGAAGCCTAGGAGGCGCCACTGACATTCCCTTCCCGCCATCTCTGGGGCAGGCGACTGGTTCTGCTGGAGGGGGCCGTCGGCGACGTTCAAGACAGGCCAGTCCTTCCAACCCGTTCGGCTCACATGCCTTTCAAAACAAACGGCAGTTGTTGATCGCAGGAGCAGCGACGTGAGGAGCGGAAAATGTCCTATGGCTACGGCGGGGGTCCCAACTGGCCGATGATCCAGGCGAGACGGCGCGCCGAGTCGGCTGCCAACTCGGCTCGGGCCGAGAGTGCAGCTCAGCGGGCCTCTGCACAGTCGTGGAAAACCGCCTTCGAGTCCCTGGCCGACAAAGTGCGGGCGGCAGTAGTGCGGGCGGATGCGGAACACCGGACGGAGGGAGCGTGCGGCTGTCCCTCCTGCTGGGAGCAGGTCATCACCAGGCTCGCCCAGCAGGCCGGGAACGGCGCGGGCCCGGTCGGCGGCGCCGGGCCCGGATTCGACCTTGGCGACTTGTTCGGACGACGTACGGGACAGCAGTGACTGTCTAACGCGCCGCCCTCATCCTCCTGTTCGGCGTGCTCACCGCAAACGCCGTCGGCGTGCTGACCGTCCTGAACGACGGCACCCTCGCCGCAGCCAGCCTTGCCGGGGGCGGAGCCTTCGCGGCCGCGGTGTACTTCTTCCACAAGCTCATCCGCTGACGGGACGGCGCGGCCGGTGCCGGATGGTCGGCGCCGCTCCGTATGCGGAGTCAGACAGGATGACCATGGCGGGCGGTAGTAGGTGGACACAGGCCCCCTAGTGCACGGGAGTTTGTGCCGCCAGCATGGGAGCGGCGCACGCCGTACGGCCGAGTTTCCCGCAACAGAGGGCTGGCCTCGTCAACCCTCCGCGCAGCGTCGACATCCCGCCGACCCGCTCAGTTCCCCGCCGCCCCGCAATGCACAGGACTTTCCACGATCGTCAATTGCCGTTTCACTGGGGACGGCGTTGGGCGCGGTGGAGGCAGACGCCGTGGCGTGGCTGCGGGGCCTGGTCACCGGCTGGAGCGCACCGCGTCGGGGCACCCCTTCGCCGCTGACCGCGGCCGTGACGGCGCCCGGGGGCAGCGCCCTGCTGTCCCTGACAGCCTGGGGCCTGCAGCACGTGGGACAGGGACAGGCCGGGGAGGAGCTGCCCGAACCGCTGACGGCGACGCTGGAGGAACTCCTGGGTGCCGCGCCGGACGACCAGGTCCTCGCCGTCATCGGGTTCTGCCTCGCCCAGCTCCACCGCGGCGCCCCTGCCTGGACCGCCGACCAGGCCGACGCGCTCCTGTCCCTGGACCACGCCTGGCGCCCCGCACGCGTCTGGCTCACCGGCGGCCATCCCGATGCTGCGCTGCTGGCCCGGCTGGAACGCACCGGCCTGTGCCGCGCCCTGTGTGTGCCGGGGGCCGAAGGCGCCCTCGACAGGTCTTCCTCGCGCTGCTGGACGACACCGAACCCCTCAGCCCTGCAGGGGAGTTCCTCGCTCATCTCGCCGGCTGCCCGGGCGGGACCGAGGCCGTCAGCGAGATGCTGTCCCGGCTGGCCACCTACACCGCCACGGCACGCAGCGAGGTGGCCGAACGGGCTGCTGCCCTGTGGCGGGCCGCACTGGAGGCCCGCCTGCCTGCCGCGGCCCTGCGCGGAACAGGCCACTTCGCCTTCGTCGACATCCTCGACCAGGACACCTGGCTGGAGCTCACCGCCGCCACCCTCACCCCAGCAGCCCGACCTGGAAGACGCCGACCAGACCACCGAGCGCGCCGCCCGCAGCCCGCACTCCCCCGCAGCCCAGCTCATCTCCGCCGCAGCCCTCGACCACGGACCCCTCGACGGCTACCGGCGCACCCGCACCGTCCGTCACGCCGCAGCCCTCTACGCTGGCTCCCCCGTACAGGACACACCTGAACGCATCGCACTGCGCACGGCCCTGATCAACGCCGGAGTCATCGACGACGCCTACCGGAACTGACCGACGCCTCTCGCGGACACCGCACTGGCCGCCGGCACATCCTGCGAGCTCTGCCTTCCGGAGCAGGCGCACAGAACGTGCTGCTGGAGGCGAGAGGCACGGCGGGCGAATTCGGCCGCCGCTCAAGAAGAAGGCGGTTCTTATTTACCTGATATCGAGTCGCAGGTATTCCCGCATTTCTGCGGACGGTGATTCTCGAATGGCATTTTCTTCTTTCTTTCTGGTGTGACCCTGTGCAGTGTCAGGGCGGGCCGGTGACCCGGCGGCGTCCGGTCGGCGTGCGCGGGCGGTGCCCTGGCGGGCCGACGGCGTGTCCGCGGCGATCCTTTGGGGCAGCCGGCCGCGGGGTCCGCCGTGTGGTCGGTGTGCCGGGGCCGCGTCGAGGACTCAGCTCCTGAAGGCTGATCTTCTCAGGGAGCCGGTCGGGCGGGCGGGGGCCCACGTGCGCACCTACCGCCGTGGGCGCCGCCGGGGGAGGTGGGGCTGTACCAGGCGGAGGCCAGTGGGCCGACTGCCGCGTCCGCCCGGCAGCTGGAGGTGGCGGCGGGCCGGCGCACGCACGAGACGCACGTGTGCGAGGGGTGCGGTGCCTGGTGTGACCTCCCCCTCGTGGTACGCGGCGGGCAGGGTCTGTGCCCAATGCGCCGTCGGATGCAGGAAGTGGCCGCCTTCCAGGCGTCGTTGAGCGAGCGGCGCGGGGAACTGGCTCTGGGGGCGCGGGGACAGCTGGAGGATCCCCGGGCGGTGGTGTGGGTAGAGACGGCGGAGGGAGGCCAGTCGGCCTCGGGGAGGGCGCGTCCCCCGGCGGCGGCCCGGATGACGGCGGTGGACGGGGAGGGCGGCGTCACCCAGGGTGCTGCACCCGGCTCCGATGCCCGCTTTGAAGTGGCGGAGCCGGGCGTCGAGACCGACACCGTCCCATTCGCCGTCGATGAGGAATCCCTGCTTGAGCCAACTGCACTGGGTCATACACCGCTCCGTCACGGGCTGTTGCACACGCCGCCGGGGTGTACGGCGTGTGCAATGGCCCCCAACGGGTCTCGCCAGGCGGTAACGCGGAGCGGTGGCCCGGAACATCCCATCGGGCGACCTATTGATCATGACTTGACCGGGGCCGGGCTTGCTTCCACGATCTGCTGCCACGTGGCCTCGGGGCAGCCGCTCTCCTCCGAAGCCGGGCGTGGGCGGGACGTTCGTGCCCGGCCTCGTCTATCGGCGGCCGCCGGCGAGAACGCTGAGGTAGTGAGCGTACTGAAGGGGTGTCAGACGTTGTCCTGACCAGCCGTGGCAGAAGGAGCAGCCGGGCCCGCTATGGCTCCAGAAGCTGTCCAGGTCGACCAGTTCGGCAAGTGTCATCCGCTGTGTGCGCTGGTTCAGGGGACGCGAGTGCTGGCAGTCATCGCCCACGGCGTGGGAGCGGCCCTGGTAGCGGCCGTTGAGGTTGGAGCCGTACACCCACACGTCGGCCAGCGGGCCGAGCAGTGCGCGGTCCTGTCGGAAAGGACGCAGGGTGAAGCAGCGGGCGGGGAAGGTGAGCGCGGCGGCCCAGGCGTCGCGCAGGCCGAAGTGGACGTCTTTGACCTGGGCCGCGAGTTCACGCAGATCTGTGGTGTGGGTGGCCTGTTGGGCGGCGTCCATCGCGGTTGTGCGGTCGCTGCGGCTCCACCCGGACGTGGTGCAGCGTTGCTGGAGGTCGGGCATGCTCGCCGCGGCCGCCAGCGGCATCAGATCATCGGTGCCGTCTACCGCCTGTGCCGGTTCCGGCGCGGGAGACGGCAGGAGGATGTGAACGGCCCGGTGCTGACGCGCGGGCGGGGCGGGGCGGCCGTCGCGATGGGCCCGGAAAGCAGCGGAAAGGTGTTCCAGGTCCTTCCTGCGCTCTTCGTGCAGGTCGAGGGGCTCCTGCATGCTGGTGTCCAGCAGTTGCACGCCGTCCTGGAAGGCGTGGAATCCGATCGATTCCCACAGGGCGGCGATCTTCGCCTTCGCCGTGGCCCGGTAGGCGTCGGTCACCTCGTCTTCGTTCTCGGGCCATTCGGCTATGCCGGGCTCGGCCGCCACCGCGCAGCAGCCTCCCGACAGCCGGCGGACCGCTTCTGCGGCGAATACCGGTCCCAGGCCGAATCCGCGCCAGGGCTTGGACAAGAACACCCGGTCCAGGATGAGCAGGTCACCCACCGGGCACTCGATGATCTCCTGGAAAGCGTCCGAGTACTCTGCGCCGTCGAAAACCCTGGCTGCGATGCTCTCCAGGTCACCGGACTGGCCGTCCGCGACCAGCAGGCGGTTGGCCCCGGTATCGTCCCGCAGCCGCCACAGTCTCAGGTAGCCGACCTCGCTGCCGTCTTCGATGAGCGCGTCGCAGGCCTCCGTGCAACCACCCTCGCATTCCTCGTCCTCCTCGTGGAAGGCGTGGATGGACACGCGCCACTGCTCGAGGGTGTCTTCATCCTCGTACGGGACGGCGGGGTGTCCGTGGGTGTAAAGCAACCGTAGGCCAGCGGGGTCACCGGGCAGGTCAGAAGCGGGACGACTCATGACTGCGCAGGCTAGTGCCCGCCACTGACAATCGGGTGCGTCATCGGGTTTCTTTCGCCCTTCGGGTGCGGGCGGTGGCCGCGTAGCGGTCGTCGACGTCGGCATCAAGCCGGCCTGCTGCGCAGGGGCATCATCCGGAATCCCCTTTCTCTCCGTGCGGCCGCTCCGGCACCGAATCGTGCACGGCGGGACGGACGGGCCACCGCATCGCATTCGGCCGTTTTTTCGAGATTCCGCGCACCTGTACGAGAGGAGAGGGCCCGGTGTCAGTGGGCGCTGTCAGGCTGGTCGCGCTCGGCCGGAGCCAGGGCCGAAAGCGGAAATGTGACTCGCGGGGCGGGTGGAAGGGACGTGCGGCGTGGCCTTGACGGCGACGGCTGAACAGGAGGCGGCCCGGGAGGCGTTCGCCGCGGGCCAGGACGTGGCCCTGGTGGCAGGTGCCGGAACGGGCAAGACGTCCACGCTGGTGATGATGGGCTCGGCGACGCGGCAAAGGGGCCTGTACGTGGCCTTCAACAAACCGATCGCGGAGGAGGCCAAGGGCCGGTTCGGGGCGAACGTGGAATGCCGTACGTCGCATTCGCTGGCGCATCGCGCGGTGGGCCGCCGGTTCCAGGATCGTCTCGACGCCTCTCGCCATATGCCGCTCAAGCGCACGGCACAGTTGCTTGGGCTGGACCGGGAACTGGCGGTGGACAAGCGGCGGCTGAAGCCGACGACGCTGGCCCGGCTCGTGATGGAGATGGTCCGGCGGTTTTGCTACAGCACGGATGAGCAGGTGGCGGCCCGGCACCTGGGGCCGGTGAACGGGCTGGACGAGCAGGGCGCGCAGTATCTGGCGGAGGTACTGCTGAAGCGGGCACGGTGGGCGTGGGAGGACATCTGCTCCCCCGCGGGAAACCTGCCGTTCCAACACGACCACTACCTGAAGATGTGGGCGCTGACGCGGCCGAGGCTGCGGGCGGACTTCATCCTGCTGGACGAGGCGCAAGACACCAACCCGGTCCTGGAGGAGATCTTTCTGGCGCAGGACGCGCAACGGGTGTGTGTCGGAGATCCCGCGCAGCAGATCTACGAGTGGCGGCACGCCAAGGACATCATGAGCGGTTTCCCGGGCCTGAGGCTGGAGTTGACGCAGTCATTCCGGTTCGGACCGGCGATCGCTGAGGTGGCGAACCGATGGCTGCGGGCCGCCTCGTCGACGATGCAGCTGACCGGACACGCCGGCGAGGCATCCGGGCTGGGACGGGTAGAGGTCCCCGATGCGGTGCTGTGCCGGGGCAACGCGGACGCTCTCGCCGAGGTGCTGCGTTTCCTCGACCAGGGTGTGCCGGTGGCGCTGGCCGGAGGCGGCAAGCCTCTGCTGAAGATCGCTGAGGCGGCGATCGATCTGCAGGCAGGCCGGCGGACCTCCCATCACGAGCTGTTCTTGTTCTCGTCCTGGGGTGAAGTACAGGAGTATGCCGAGCAGGACTCCGCGGCCGCCGACCTGAAGGCGATCGTGGAACTCGTCGACGCGTACGGGCCGCAGCAGATCATCGCGGCCGTGCAGCAGATGGTCGACGAGGACCGGGCACGGGTGGTGGTCTCCACCGTTCACAAGGCCAAGGGACGCGAGTGGCAGCGCGTGCGGATCGGCGACGGATTCACCCCGGAGACGGACGCATCAAGTGCCCGCGGCGTGCACCCGGCGGAGGCACGGCTGATCTACGTGGCGGTGACGCGGGCACGCCAGGTGCTGGACACCACGGGAATCCAGTGGGCCGAAGCACAGATCCGGCAGGCCTCGCGCGGGTCGGTGACAAAGACAGCGGACGGTGTGCCCCTGGCCGCGCTGCCCCTGACCGGCCAGCTGGAATACCCGCGCTCGCCGATGTCCCTGTTCCTGGCACGGCATCTGCCCCGGATGGACCGGCTCGTCAGCACGTACCTGCACTGGGCGCAGGAGCTGGGGCCCGCGGTACAGCCGATGGACGAGCGCCGCCCCGACTACGCGGCCCTGGGCCACACCATCGACTACCGGCTGCGGATCAGCCTCGGCCACGGCCCGGGAGACGCGGTGACCACCGGTGTCCGACTGCTGGGCAGCGCGCTCCCGCTGGCCGGCGCCCCGACGGCCCAGACCCGCACCGCCCTGTACGGGGCGGGCATCCAACTGCTCGCCCGGATCGACGCCCACCTGACGGGCACGTCCCCGCTGGACGAGCAAGACCTGACCCGGCTGTGTCACGTGGCCGGCTTCTACGAGGCCGTCTACCGCACCGGTGTTTTCTCCCGCCGCCGGAACCTGCTCGCCCAAGCCGATGAACGCACCACCCTGGCCCAGCTCACCGCATCGGTCCCGATGTACGTACTGGAAGACATCGCCGAACAGATGAACCTCGCCGAGCAGCCTTTCGCCCCGCTGAGGCAACTGCCGAAGCGGCAGCGGGTGTGCGGGCCGGTGTTCGCCGGCAGCCGCGACCTCGGCGGGGCCGACGCCGACTTCATCACCGGCGGCATGCTGATCGACTGCAAGGCCACCACCCGCGCCCGCACCCTGCACCGCTCCGCGGTACACCAGCTCGCCGGCTACCTGCTGCTCGACTACGACGACGCGTACGCCATCGACCGGGTCGGCCTCTACCTGTCCCGGCACGGCGCCCTGATCTCGTGGACGGTCCAGGAGTTCCTCGACGCCCTGGGGGCCAGGCTTCCCCTGCCCGAGCTGCGAGCGCTGCTGCGCGGTCACCTTCGCCAGGCACAGCGTACGGCGCGGGCCCAGGACACCGTGACGGTACGCAGCCGGTGATGTCGTCCAGGTCCGCAACGCATCACGGGCTTCTTCCCGTCCGGCCACCAGTCGGGAGGGGAGGGCATAGAGCAGCAGCTTCGAGGTGAACGCTTCACGCGGGTTGGTATAGCGCCGCCAGCAGCAACGCTTTTCGGGCAACCGAAGCCGGTAAGGGGTCCCTGGCTGATGCCCTGATGGCACGGGCCGGACCGCCAGCGTCACCGGCCGACGTTCCTCCGCTCCCCGCCGGTCCCGGCGTACGGGAGATCCATATCGACGACGAGCAAAAGTACTGCGACGACGCCCCGCCCCCGGTTGACCGGGGGCGGGCATTCGAACCGCTGCGGCTGCCCTTGGTTCAGCGGCGGATGGCGACGATTTCGACCTCCGCGTTCATCGCACGCAGCCGTCTGACTGCTTGGAGCAGTGAGACCTGGGCGAAGGCGAAGAGTGAGTCGACGCGGATGTCCAGGCCGTCTTTGAGGAGGATCCCGAAGACCACCCGGAGGGTGCCGAAGTCGTCGAGCAGGCGATGGTCGGGCGTGTGCGCGGCTACCTGTTCAAGGAATTTGGCCCGTACGTCGCTGTCGCTGCGCAGCGTCTCAACGGCGACCACGCCCTGGGCGAAGAGGTGGTTGAGGGGGGCGGTGCTGGCGGGCGCCTTCTTGATGCAGATCAGCTGGTTCTCGGGGCCGAGGACGTCGCAGATCTCCAGTCCGCCGCCCCTGAATTTCTCCGTGACGATGTCCTTTTTGTCGAACAGGAGATAGCCGTCGGGCTCCGCTGCCTGATGGTTGAACCAGTCCTCGTCGTGGGAGTCGTGGCCTTTGGAGTTGGGTGTGCCCTTGGGCCATGGAGGCAGGGTGACCGTCTGTGGCTGGGTGAACAGGGCGGTGAGTTCTTCTTCCAGGGTCTCGACGAAGCCGGCACCGACCTCGAACCACTTGCCGTTGCCGTAGAAGAGGCGGTCTGTGCCCACGGTGATGTCGGCGATGAGCCACTCCTTCCCGTTGGTGGTGACGTCGGCCGGTGTCTGGTAGTCGTCGTCGCTGAACATGGTGACCCGTACGTCGCTGAGGGCCCTGAGTCGTTCCCCTTCAGGCTTGTCCTGCACGAACTGCAGCAGATGGCGCAGTTCGAGATCGCTTGTCTCGATCGTGCGGGTGCCGCGTCGGGCCCTGAACGCCTGGGCGGAGCTGTAGCTTTCCTGGCATGAATCGGGAACCCCGATGGTCAGACGGGGACTGTCCGGGTCGGCGAGGTGTGTTTCCAGGATCGCCTGGGCCTCCACGGCCTTGTGGCTACGGTTGTCGAGGGTGTGGACCCTGCTGACGAAACGCAGCTGCGGCAGCGGATCGGGTTTGGCGCATACGTCCTCGATCGCCTGAAGGTCTGTCAGGAACTGCTCCACGGTGGTGGCCAGGGGGAGCTTGATGGTGGCCTGTGAGCATTCGACGCGGACCTGCTTGGTTCGGCCGGTCTCCAGGGAGGTCAGTGACAGCCCGCTGGCAGTCCCGCAGATGCGGCGGACGACGGCGCCGAAGCGGTCCAGGCCGAAGTCGTCGATCCGCTCTCCCCGTGACACCGAGTACTCGTCTACGCGGCCTCTGCCGTCCATGATCTGGTTGCGGATCTTGATAACCCCGTCGTCATCGAGACAGCGGGTAGCGAACTCCAGCCCGAACTCGTCGTCACGGAAGTAGGGATCCAGCATGTGCTGCCCCACCCCGTAACTCAGCGCGTAGGTACCACGGGCGGTGCGCATGAGGACGAGCCCCGCCGCGGCACGACTACGCTCGTTGACGTCCAGTCCGGTGATGGATTCCACCGCGGCGCACCAGTCGGCGCGCTCGCGGGGAACACCGCCGGTGATCAGCAGGCCCTCCATCCCCTGCTGGGTGAACTCCCTTGCCTGGTAACCCTCGCTGTCGAGGTATCTCTCGCGGACGAACGAGCGGAGTTCCGGGACAGTGCCCTCGGGGGGCTTGAGCCGGTGGAGGGTTGACTTACGGACGACGGATCGGGATGTGCGGGTACTGCTCACGGCGGCCTCCCCCATACGCGAAGCACTTGAAGTCACCACGAAAGCAGACAGGGCGGCGTGTTCAGCGCCGAACAGATTTATCCGGCCCGTGGATGTGTCACCGGCGGGGCAGGGCAGAACGGTCCTGGACGGAGATGTGGACGGTGTGCAGGGGCTGGGTCCGTGTGGGGCGGACGACCTCGAACCAGTCGGGGGTCTGCCTGTGCCGACGGTGTTGATCAGTTCCTGGAGTGCTGCGGGCGGGGGCCTCGTCGACCATGCCCGGCCAGTAGCGTTGCAGCGTGGACCAGGGCGTCGGCCAGCCACGGACGGCCCGCAGTGCCTGGCGCCAGCAAGCCAGCTGGGGCTGCTGGGACATCGGTTCTCCCCTCTCTAGCGAGCCTGACGGTAGGTCAAGATCGGGTGGCTGGTCGGCTGGAGTGGGCGGGGACGGGGTGGACCAGGTATTCCGGCAGAAGCTGAACGCGCAGTTCACGAGCGTCTGTCTTCACCGGATCGCAGTGTCGAAACGGACCTGGAAGTCGACCCAGCCGAGTTCGTCCTTGACCTGTTCGTAGCTCTGCTCGCCCCAGTGGCGCAGCCCGTAGATCCGCCCAGCCAGGGTGGCGGGCGGGTAAAGCGATTCGGCGATGCGTGGGGAGCCGGGGTGGGGCAGGTCTGTGGCCAGGTCAGCGTCCCGAATAGATCATCGAAGCGGACTGCGTACGCCTCCAGCGGACCGTGCGCGGGCGGGCACGGCAGCCGCTTCGTCATCTCTGTTTCCCCAGATTTGAGATTGGATGGGTTTACCCGGCCGATCACAGATCGTCTGTCCTCGGATTCTGGTTGGTGCGGTTACTGACGCTGGGCAGAGCGCCGACGCGTCGGTGAAAGGCCTTCGCATGCGCGTGTCGGGCCGGCGAGTAGGTCCAGTACGTCAATGGCGTAGTGGGCGGCGACTCGGTCGCAGTCGTCCAGGGGCCATGCTGCAGTGCCGGACTGGCGGCGGCTGACCTGGGCCTGGCTGACTCCCAACGCCGTCGCGAGATCGCCCTGCGTCTCCCCAGCCAGTTGCATGAGCGCGGCAACCGCGGCTCTCACGCGTTCCCCCGACGACAGCGCCATGGTGCTCAACTTACCGTTTTCCGTCGCCGGTATGCCTGTGCAGCAGTCCGCCCAGGTGGCTGGAGGTGTGCTGTGGTGGACGGGTCAGCGTGGGCGCCAGGTACGGATTTCGAGGTGGAGGATGTGGGCGTCCGGGTGGATGCGTCCGGTCTCGACCAGCCACTGGTGTACGGCTGCGGTGACGTCGCCGCTGGCGGCGTTGACGCGGCGGGCGAAGTCGGCGGCGTCGAAGCCGCCGGTCTGGGCGGAGCCGTAGGAGCGTTCTTCGGTGTGGTCGGCGCGCTGAATGACGTCGCGGCGGATGCCGGGTGAGTCGGTGCGGCTGCCGGAGGGGTGCAGGTAGGCGGTTTTGGCGAGGCGGACGGTGAAGGCCAGGCGAAGGCCGCGGCGTGCGGCTTCGGCGATTACGGGGCGCAGGGGGGCGGAGCCGGAGGCGATGGCCTGTGCACCGACGCGGCCGGTGCCGGAGCCGGTTGGGGTGATCAGGACGGCTTTGCCTCGGACGCGGGCGCGGGCTCCGGAGGCGGTGGTGCGCCGCTGGGTGTGGCGGGCGGCGATGACGGCGAGTTCGGGCAGGTCGGTGATGCCGCCGGTCAGCACTGCGGCCAGGACTTCGCGCAGGGCGGGGACAAAGGCTGCACCTTTGTTCCTGGTGTAGAACTGCGAAACCAGGGAGGGGTCGCGGGCGATGATGCGGGCGATGTCGCGTTTGGTGTAGCCGGCTTCCTGGAGTCGGTCGGTGAGCTGGGCGGCTTCGTTGAGTACGGGCCGGAGGGCCGGGTGGCGGCGTCGGGGCGGCATCAGGCCTCTTCTGGTGTGCTGTTCAGGTTCTGGCGGCCAGTGTCGCGCAGGGTGAGGAGTTCTTCTTCGCTGGTGGGGGCGCTGACGGGGCCGGACAGGTGGCCTTTGAGGAGGTAGTCGCCGGGGCGGTGGCGGTAGGGCCAGTTCTGGGGCTGGGTGAGGTAGACGGCGTCGGTGCGGAAGGCGACGACGGTGCCGGGGGGGGTGTGCAGGGCTCCGGCGTAGGTGTCCTCGTCGCGGTGGTATTGGGTGAGCAGGGCGGCGCGTGCGGAGGACCAGATGGCGGCGGCCCATTCGGGGTGGGCGTTGGGGTCGCGGGCGAAGCCGGTGAGTTTCTGCCAGGTGATCAGTTCGTCATCGAAGCCAACGATTTCGGCGTCCGAGGGTACGTCGCGTTCCAGGGCGCGGGGGGTGGTGCCGGTGACCATGCGGGGACGTTGGGCAAAGGAGCCGATGCCGTAGAGGAGGATGGAGCGCACCGCGCGGGAGGCAAGGTGGGCGGCGCGGGCCTGTTGGGGATTGCCCTGGAAGTGAGCCTGGGTAGTGAGGTTGGTCCAGGTTTCTTTGAGTTTTTTGGACCATTCGTCCAGTGGTTTGCCTGCTTCCCACAGGATGCCGTCGAGGATTTCGACCTTCCATGGCTGGAGGGGGTTGGTCAGGGCGGTGTGGACTTCGGGTCCACCGGCCCAGGTGGTGAAGGTGGCGCCGGGTTCGGCCGGGTAGTGCCAGGCACGCTCGCCGGGGGCGGGGGCGGGGAGCAGGCCGACGTGGTTCCAGCCGTCGGGCACGGTGACGCGGATGTGCCAGTGGCCGCAGCCGTAGAGGGCGTCGTGCTGTTCTTTGGCCGGCATTGAGGCGAAGGCCTTGCCGGTGACGCGGCGGGGGGTGCCGACCGGGGATTTCCAGGTGTGTTTGGCGTAGGCGAAGGTGCGGTCGTATTCGATCAGCGCGGGCAGTTGCTGGGGGATGCGGGGCGGAGCGAGGAGTTCGTTGCGGCCTTGTCCGGCGGTGGCGTGCAGAAGGCCGCGCAGTTCTTCGGACAGGACGGGGAAGCCGTCGGCGTGTTTGCCCCGGCGGGGGATGGTGCGGGTCCACAGGTCGCGGCCGGTCTGGGAGGGCGAGCCGAGGACGACGGCGTCGGGGAAGTGGCGGCGCAGTTCCTCCCACAGCAGGCGGAAGGCGTCACGGACGATGCCGGGGGTATCGGTTGCGTCCAGGTCGAACCACTCCCCCGCGCTGCGGATTTCGACGTGGTGGTCGCCGTTCTCGCGCTGGTAGCGGGCGACGGGGTTGCGGGCGTGGACGAAGTGTCCGGCCATCCGGTCGCGGCCGCGGCCGGTGTCGATGCGCCAGCCGGGGGTGGGTGCGTTCAGCCAGGCGGCAACGGCGTCCCGGAGGTAGGGGTAGCGGTCGGCGTCGCGGTGCCAGGGTGCCCCGGCGGTGATGTAGATGCGCTGGATGGTGGGGGGGACGGTATGGAAGACGGCGGTCAGGATGGCTGCGGCCGACCGGTCGCCGAGGTCGAGGCGGAGGGTCTGGTCGCGGTGGACGAGGACTCCGGTGGAGGCGTCCAGGAAGACGGTGGGGTGGGCGTTCTGGGTGAAGTTGGGGTACTGGGAGGCCAGGCCGGAGGTGGGGGTGAACCAGCGGCCGGTGTCGGTGTCCTGGGGCAGGGTGGGCAGTTCACGGGGTGTGGCGGGGTCGGTCGGCCGCTGGAGGGGTGTAGGGGGCGGCGCATCCGGTGCGGGAGTGGTCGGCCGGGCAGCCGGGGGTGTCTGTTCGGCGGCGGCCGGGGCGGGTGCGGCGGTGTCCATGTCGTGGGGGGCGAGCTGGGGGGCCAGGGCGACGACGACGGCGATGCTGAGGCCGGCGGCGGGGGCGATCCGCTCGGCCTTGGCCTTGTCGTGGGCGGCCAGGGCCGTGATGGTCTTGTCCCGTTGTGATTCCAGACGAGCCAGGGCGGCTGCGGTCTTTTTGATGTCGTCGCGCAGCGTGCGCAGCTCAGCGAGGCCTTCTGTGTAGGTCTGTGTATTCATCGTGGTTCCTTTGTGGCGCTCGGTCAGCCGGCGGTGGTGTCGGGGGTGACGTAGGCGATCGGGCCGCCGGAGTGGGATGGCAGGCGGGTGCCGAGCAGCAGGGCGGCGAGGGCGCGGTCGTCTTGGCGGGTGGAGGTCAGTTCCATCGTGGGGGTGGCGAGGTCGGTGATGTAGCCGGCCAGGCGGGCGTCGGGGAAGGCGTGGCGGCCTTGGTCGTTGCGCTGCCAGGTGTCCAGGCCGGTCAGGACGGCGACGATGTAGCCGGACAGGGTGACGGGCAGCAGGCCTGCGGTGGCGATGCTGGTGGGGTCGCAGCGCCACCAGCCGCGCAGGCTCGCAAGGAGACGGTCGGCGCCGAGGTGGGGGGCGTAGCCGGTCCATGCGTGGTCGTCCTCGTCGGCGGGGCGGGCCGCGTCAACGCGCAGGACGGCGATCTCCCGGGTGTCAAGGTGGTGGAGCGGGGCGTGCGGGCGCTGGCGGAGTGCCTGGACGACGTCGAGGGGGATCATGACGCGGACGCCGCGGTGGGAGAGGCCGGGCAGGACGTCGGCGCGGATGAGGCGGCGCAGGGTGGTGATGGCGCAGTCCAGTTCGGCGGCGGCCTGCCCCGTGGTCAGCAGCACGGCCATGTCCGCCCCCTGTGGTGTGTGGTGCCGCAGGGAACGCTAGCGGCGCACACACCCGGCATGCAAGCTTGATCAGATATTTGATCTGGCTTGCAAGCTGGGGGACGTCACAGGGCGTTGAGGCGGGCTTCGTCCGCGGCAGGCCCAACTGCTCCGATCTTCAACAGCCGTGATTCGATGGCTTGTTCGCTGCGGCCGAACTCGTTGCTGAGCTCGGGGATCAGGATCCCGTCGGCGCAGCGCCGGGCCAGCTGCCGCTCTTCTTCGTCGCTCCAGCGGGCGTGAGAGTTGCGGTGGATCTGGCGGCGTTGCTGCATGACGTCGGAAAGGGGCTTGCTGGCGGGGGTGGCACGGTCGGATCCGGGTGTCCGGATCAGTCCCTGGCGTGCGAGTTCGTCGTGGATGGCACCGCGGGAACAACCGAACTCCGCGGCGAGGACGGTGAAGTCGCGTTCCTGACGGAACCGGGCGGCGAGCCGAGCACAGTCTGCGGACACCCACCCGCTGCCCTGGCGGGGCGGGGGGACAGAGGCGGGGGTGGTGAGGGTGCGGGAGGCGGCGTCCAGGAGACGGGCCAGGGGCGCGAGGCCGTCGGCGGGGACGGCGCCGCAGAGTTCTCCTTGGATGTCTCCGCGCTCGCTGCTGATGGTGAGTTCCAGGGTGAGTTGTCCGTTGCCGCAGCGGGTGCCGGTCAGAATGTAGCGGCGGCCGTTTTCGGTGAAGGCGGACTCCAGGCAGGGCGCTGGCAGGGGGTCGGGCGGCGTGTCGCACGGTGCGGGCACCGGGGTAGCGCCCATCGGTGAAGCGAGGAGGGTGTGGATGTGCCAGGTGGCCAGGAAGCGGCCACCGGTGTCGAGTTGGTAGGAGACGGGACCGGTCTCCAGGTCGGTGACGCCGTACAGGACGATGAGCCGCTGGCCGGTGAAAGGGCTGGCCGCTTCGGGGGTTCCGGGCACGGGCTGGTAGGTGAGGATTCCGCGGCCGGGGTCGTCGGCGGGGTCGAGGAGAGGGGCGTCGGGGTCTCCGTGCCAGCGTCCGCCGGGGTCCTGGAAGGCGTAGATGACGGCCATGAGGGCCCTCCTGGGGTCAGTAGTGGAACTGGATGAGGTGCAGGTCGCTGATGGTCACGGCGGCCTGCTGCTGATCTGCGGGCAGGGCGCGGAAGAAGTAGGCCTCGCCGATGCCGTCGGCAAGGATGCGGCGCAGTTCGGCTTCGTCGGCGTCGCAGTGACGGGCGTCAAAGAGCCGGCGGGCATGGAGGGCGGGCAGGTCCTCGGTCACGCGCAGCAGGCGGGGGTCGTGGAATTCGCCGCTGAGGGTGGTGTAGGCGAAACGGGCGTGGAGCTGGGCGGTGACGCAGCCGTCGTGGTCGAGGATCTGCTGATGTGCGCGGCGGCGGACGTCCGGCTGCCAGGTGCGGTAGATCTCGCGTTCGATGAGGGTGGCCTGGGCGGGCGTGAGGCCGCTGAGGTCGCCCTCGGCCCAGCGGGTGAGGGCGTGGGGATAGGCGAACAGGCGCGGTGCGAGGACGCTCGGGCTGGTCCGGCGCAGCAGGTGGCGCAGGCGTGTGGCGGGTCGCTTGGGTGGTTGTCGTGTCCAGTGCCGGGCGTCGGCGAGGTCGAGCGCGTGGGCGACAGAGGTGTTCAGCGGCGGCACGGTGGGGTGGTCTCCTGCCCGGGGTTACCGGGGTCTTGGCTGGTCGTTGTCCGCGGTGAAGGGGCGGGAGGGGCCCGGCCCGGGGATACGGGAGGCGGGCATGGACACGGAGGCGGTGCCGAAACTGGTGGGGCTGGAGCCGGTGCCGGGTGAGGCGACGGCCTCCTTTGTCCGCCGGCTGGCCCACCTCAACGACCTGCCCGTGAAAGAGGTGCTGCGGGAGGCAGGAGCGCACCGGCCGCCCGGGGAGCTGGATCCGTGGGCGCAGGAGGTGTTCCTTGGTGAACAGGGCGCCGAGCGGCTGGCGGTGATGGCCCGGCGCACGCCCCAGGAGCTGTGCCGTGCCCTTCCCACGCTGGCCGCCGGCACCGGTGGCGGCCGCCGCACGCCGGTGCGGGTGGAGCCCTGGCCCGGGCAGTGGACGCCGCTCGAGCCATGCCCGGGATGTCTGACCCGGCACGACGATCTCGTGACACCGGTGGTGCTGGCCGCAGGCGATCCGTGGCAGGTGTGCGTGCGCCACGGCCGGTGGCTGCGCAGCACCGCCGGCGGCGGCCCTGCCCAGGTCTCTCTGTCCGGGCTTGGAGAGGTGGTGCGGGCGCATCGGCGTCGGGTGCGTCTGCAGCAGCGGGTGGGACCGTACGCGCGGGCGCTGCTGGCCGATGCGTTGCAGGTGGCTGCGGCCTGGTGGCAGGGCCGCCAGATGGGTTCGGAGACGCTCTGGGCCGGCCGGGAGGGGGCGCTGGGCACCGGGAGGCATCGGTGGGCGGTGCCGCTGGTCGTCTACCCGGAGGCGGTCGTCGTCGCCGAGGCCATGGCCGTGTACGAGCGGCAGCGGCTCTGGGGTCGGGAGTTCGCGGGCGGTGCACCGGGCTGGGTCTCGAAGCCCTGGATCGCCTTTGTGGGCGAGCGGCTGGGTATGCCTGGCCCGATGGAGTACGGCAGCTACCGGATGCTGCGCCAGTGGATGCTGCAGCATCGCATCACCGCACCGGTGGTGGACCGGCTGGCCCGGCCGGCGCCGCCGGCCGGCTACCGGACGGGGCACCTGCCGGTCATGGATCCGCATCACGGCCTGCCGGAACGAGGGGCGCTTGAGGACGCCTCGTGTCTTGACTGGCGGCTGGGCCGGCCCGTGGCCGCCGCGGAGTGAGAAGGAGGAGGCCTCCCCAGGCGGGCGGGAAGCGCCGCGGGCGGGCGCGGTGCTCACCATGACGGGCAGGTGTCCTTGAGCAGCCGGGCGGGGTTCGTGCCCTCGGCGCAGCGGTCCGTGTACCAGTGCAGGGGGCGTACCGCGACGGGGAGGACGTGGCCGGGTGAGATACCGATCCGGAAGTCGCTGCCGGGTGTTTCGGTGATCTCGGTCAGGTGCGGGGTGCGGGTGGCGTACACGATGTGGCCGCCGGCGACCGCGAGGGGCCAGTAGCCGGTGCGGGCGGTGCGGGCGAGTTTGCGGTGGACGTTGGCACGGGCGTTGGCGATGGCTGCGGCGTACAGGTCGGGGCGCCAGGTGGGCTCCTTGGGGGTGGGCCAGGCGGTCAGAGCGGCCTGGTCGGGGTGGGCGAGTGGCTGGGCCAGTGCGGTCAGGGCGTCCTCGCCGGTGGCGTGGACGGCGTGCAGCAGGGCCCGCTGCAGGGGGTCGGCCTGGGGCAGGGCGGCGAGGGCGGCCAGGAGGTCGGGGGCGTCCATGGTGGCAGTGATGCCGAGGCGTTCCAGGACGGCCAGGCGGGCCAGGCGCAGGTGGTCGTACCAGGGGGCGAGGTAGGGGCTGGTGGAGCCGGGGCGCAGCCAGCCCTCGGCGGGTGGTTTCAGCTGTGCTGTGCCCGCGCGCAGTGCGGCGTAGGCGACCGCGGGGGTGGTGTGCCAGGCGGGGCCGGTGCCGGCGAAGGCCGGGGGCAGCATCGGGTGCTGGGCAACGGCGGAGAGGTCAGCGAGCCAGCTGCCGGGCCGTTTGCGGTCGAAGGGCGGGTGGGGGGCGTGGCGGGCCGGTCCGTCGGCGACCTGGATCTCTCTGATTCCGGCGAGGTGGAACAGGTTGACCGCCAGGCATACCGCGTAGGCGCGGTCGGCTTCGTCGGGGGCGGGATGACGCCACCAGTCGATGTCGGTGTCGGCGAGGGTGTCCTGCTCGGTGCGGTGAACAGCCAGTTGGTGGCCGGGCGGGGCCTCGCAGGGGGCCGGGTCGACCGTCATCGTCAGGGCTCCGCCCACTCCCGGGGTCAGCAGGGCGCCGGTGGCGGTGTGGCGGTGGGCGGGCGGGCGCAGGTCGCGCATGAGCTGGTGGCCGCAAGCACCCGGGGGGCCCAGCGGGGTACGAACCAGCGACGCGTACTGGCCCAGGGCGGCGGCGAGTTCGCCGGGGGCGAGCCGTTCGGACAGGTTCCAGGCGTCGTCGTGCAGGGCGCCCCAGTCGGTGACGGCGAGGTGGATGCTGTCGCAGACGGGGTCACCGGCGGTGGGATGCAGTCGCGTCCAGGGGCCCAGGCCGTCGGCGTCGGTCTGCCAGCCGATCGCGCGGGTCTGCTGCAGCAGCGGGTGGTCGCTGCGCGGATGCCGTGCGGGCAGGCCGGGCAGGCCGGCGGGCAGCGCCAGGCGGGCGCGGGCAGTGGACGTGAGCACCAGCAGCGGGCCGGGCGGCAGGGCTTCGCGGCGCACGGAAGCCGCGCCGAGCGGGGTGTTCACGGCCCAGGCCAGCAGCCCCTGCACGTCATCGGCGGGACAGGCCCGGGTGCGGCCGCCGGCGAGGTGGGCGATCAGCCCCGACGGGCCGGCCTCGAGGACGGCCAGGGGGCCGTCGGAGATGCCTCTGGCCCCCAGCGGCGGGTAGGCAAGCCGCGCTGTGGGGGCGGGCGGGCTGGGCGGGTACGGCGACGTCATGGCAGGGGCGGGACCGGCGGGTCGGGCTGCGGCTGGCCGGGGTGCGGGCGGGGCGGGCTGGGTCTGTTCTGTGCCGGCCGCGGGGCAGCGGGTGCCCAGGTGTTGGGGGTGGCCGCCGACGCGGTGGGGTGTGGGCTGCCGGCAGCGGCGGCACGGTGCGTGGGCTGCCGCCTGGGTGGGGATCTCGTGGCGGAGGGCGCCCAGTGCGGCCCAGTCGGGTGCCTGGGCGGGCGGGGGTTCCGGCGCGGCAGTGCCCTCCTGCCGTGCCTTCAGGGCGGCCAGCAGATGGCCGTAGATGGCCGCGGTGTCGCTGCGTGGGGTGGTGCTGCCCTGTTCCCAGGCGTGGACGGTGTCCTCGCTCACGCCGCAGGCGTCGGCGATCTGGTACACGGACAGGCCGGACTCGCGGCGCAGTCTGCGCCGTTGCGCCGGCACGGGCAGGCCGCCGGGCGCGGGCCCGGACTCCGGGATGGCGTTGAAGTCGAACAGTCCGTCCATGGGCTGGGTCGGCCCCCACTGGTGTTTCGTATCGGGTGCGGCACCTCTCTTCACAGGAGATGCGCTTTGCAGCGCAGCATGCATGAATCCGCAAAGTGCATGCTTCGTACGCATGAACGTTCCGCTGGCCGTCGACCTGCACGGATGCCGCGGAACCGGGCCGGAAAATCTGATCCATTCGAGCAAGCGTGCACCGGATGTTGCCCTGCGCCCCCCTGTCTCCGGCCTCTCGGTACGGGTTCACCTGGCACGACAGCCGGTTCGCCTGCGCGATCGAACGGCGCGCGAATGTGGCGCGCGCTCGCTCGTTCGAGGGTGTTCGATCCGGATCGCTTTCCTCATGGGGCAGTAGGCGGCCACGGTGATCGGCATCGCCCGGATCGATCACGCGGGCGATGTCCGTGCTTTGCCGTCGTGAGAGGTGGTGCCGTGGCTGAGGTGGTGTGGGCGCAGTTCCTGTCCCCCGCTGGGCGGCTGCTGGAGAAGCCCGTGAGCCAGGTCCGCCAGGAACGGCCCTACAGCGCCGACGACTACGAACTCTTCCACCAGGTCATCAAGGCCCTCGACGAGGACCTGCGCCTGCACCAACACCGTCCAGGTGACCTGCTCAAGCTCGCCGCCCACCTGCACCGCCGTACCGGCGGCTACATGAAGCCGCTGTCCTATCTCGTCTGCCAGAGCGCCCAGGAAGCCATCGAGACCGGCACCGAAGCCATCACCAAGGAACTCCTCGACAACCAACTGGTCGGACGCTTCGATGACGATCCGATTCTGCAGATCTGACACGCATCTCCCCAGATCATCCGCTCGTTGCACCTCACGTCACCGGCGGACGGCTGTCGACAGAGCGGCCTGTACCTACAGGCACGCGCTGCAAAGCGCCCTCTCCCCCGACATCGATCCTGCCGCCCCCTTGAAAGGGCTTCCTCCTCGTGACCAAACGCAAAGCCAACGCTGGCCGTCCACGCCTGGTCCCTGCCATCGTCGTGGCAGACGCGACCGAGATCGGCACCTCGCCCGGTGTCCTCGTCGTCAGGACCGGGCCCTTCACCAGGGCACCCAAGGTCTTCACGGTGCCCGCCGAGCTGGTCGGCTCGTTCCTGTCGAAACTGCATGAGGCTGCCTGCGCGGCGGAGGAGGAGTACTGGCACTTTCTGCCGGCCTTCCGTGCCGGAGCCGCCAGTGACGACAACGCCGAACTGGCGAGAGCCAAGGAGAAGTGGCTTCTTTCCCAGCCCTGGCAGCAGGAAATGCAGCGGGTGCTGGGCGCGAAACGCGATCGCCTGTTCTTCATGGACTACGCGGGACACGTCGGCGTCGTCACGGCCGCGCCCTACTCAACAGCACCTCATCTGCTGATCTTCGATCCACTGCAGCTTCACCGGCTAGCTCCCGCGTTCCAGCAGGCCGCCGCCCGGGCCTGGCACAGCTTGCCAGCGACCCTGGCCGACCCAGCACAGCGGCTTGCGGCAGCACAACGCGAGTGGGCTTCGGTTCCCTGGCCGCGTGCCACGGTCACCCTGCCCACCCAGCAGCAGGCGGAAAAGGTCATCACGGGGCTGCGCACCGAATTCCTGCGGCGGACTCCGCTCATCAAAGAGCACTGACGCCCCGGACCACCACCGGGCCTGTGCTCACACACCACGACGGCATCCAGCAATCGGTGCAGAGCACCGATCGGCGCCGGCCGCTCGAGGACGGTCACAGCCCTGCAGGCCCGAGGCAGGACGGCAGACCCGGCCCCGTCCTGTCTCCTTTCTCCGATGTCCACCAGCTCGCACGCCGCGCCCCCGTCTCAGAACAGGGAACGTCGGATGGAGCAGTACCGCACGTGGTTGGAAGTGCGGCTCCGCAATGGCGACCAGGACGGCCCCTGGCAGCGCCACGACGAGATGACGGATCCCTTCTTCTCTGAGGCCCCCTACAGCGAGCAGGTGACGAGGACGACAGTGAGCCTCTTCAACAGCCACTCTGGCGAGTGAGCTGCGGCACAGCGTTGACGATGCTGGTGAGCAGGGTGGCTTCCACCCTGCTGGGCCGAACCACGCCTCTTGACGTCACCCGATCGGTGGCCGTTCTGAAGAGGTTCAGTGACTGGCTCCCGGGCACTCCCCAGAAGTGCGCTCTTCTCGCTACTTCGTGTAATGGTCGAGTGTTCACGCGATGTGGCGGCCGGGCATGTGACGCGTTCTCCAGGCAGGCCAATTACGTGCGGGTTGGCACGGCATGTCTGCGCCGACCGTGAGACGCCACGTCAACTCTGCGCGGTGGGGCCATGTTGACGCTTGAGGACAACGCGGCATTGCCACCGACGCGGTTGCTTCGAGGCCACATGTTGGCGGCGGTGGCGTGGCGGCGGTCTTTCCGCCTGAGATACCAGCGGGGTTCGGGCTGCAAGGCGGTCCCGGGGAATACCGTCCGTTGATCATCCGTGTGGATGAGATGCGTTGGCACCCGTCACGTCGGGTGCGGACTGTTCGTTGGCGCCACGGCACTTGGCCATGCGGGCCGGGCGGAGGGAGTATGCGCGGTGCGTCGGCGGTCTTTCATCATCGAGCGGCACGAGTTCGAGGTCCAGGGGTCCTGGGTGGGCCAGGTCTTCTCGGGTGTGGTGACATTGCTCGTGGGGTGTTCCGGGTCCGGGAAGTCGACGGGTTTCGAGTCGTTGCTGTATCCGCTGGGTCTGAACAGCGGGAAGATCATGCATGCAGTGCGGTCGTGTACCCAGGTCCGGCTGGTCTTCCGGGTCGGCGGCACACGGTGGCAGGCGACACGGCCGGCTGCACACCGCGGCGGGCACGTGTCCTTCGAGAACCTCAGCGATCCGACAGTCGGCGAGGTGCGCCGGCCGGTCGCTCGCGGTCGCGGCGGCGAGCCAAGTGCCAGCGAGTTCGTCATGGAACTGCTGGGGATCCCGCTGCTGGGCAGCGGCGGCAGCCGGGTCGGGTTGGCCGAGGTGGAGCGGTGGATGTCGCTGCGGCAGTCCACCATTGCCACCGCCTACCTGGGCGGAGGAAGCGACGCGGTCCGCCGGTTGACGGGGCGGGTGCTGCTGGGCCTGCACGACGAGCACACCGATGCCCTCCAGCAGCGGTTCCAGGAAGCCAAGACGGCCTACGCGCAGGCGAAGGCGTCGGCTGCGGCGATGCTCGCAGCGCGCCGTGACGCCGGACTGCCCGGGCCGATGGATCTGGAGGCGACCGAGCAGTTGTGGAAGCAGGAGCACGCGACCGTGGCCGAGCGGGTACAGCAGGCTCAGGCGGAGCTGAGCAGGCATCAGCGGCACGTGGCTGAGCTCGACCGGCAGCGCGACCAGGCCAGGGCCGCCCAGCAGTCGGCACGCCGTAACACCGGTGCGGTGGAGGAGCGGCTGCGGCAGGCGCAGCGTCATGAAGGCCGTCTGGAAGGCCGCCTGGAGGGGCTGAGGCAGCAGGCGTCCGTGCCACAGCACTGTCCGCAGTGCACGCAGGTACTGCGCGTGGACGGCCTTCCCGAGGACCACTGCCGGGTGTGCAAACAGCAGGACGTGCTGCACACGCGGCGGCTGGCGGACCAGGCAGTCCTCCTCGCGGAGGCGGAGAAGGCGCTCGCCTCGGCCCGGCAGGCCTGCGGACGGCTGGAAAGCGAACTGGCACGGGCGCAGGAGACGGAAGACACGGCCCGGCAGACGGTGCGGGCGGTCGAACAGGGCATCGGTGACTTCACTCGCTCCACCTTCGACCCGTGCCGGGCGGCCGCCCTGACACACGAGAAAGAGGCCTCTCACCTGGCCGGACGTCTGGAGCAACTCCAGGAACGCATCAAGGAGGTCGGGGTCCTGGCGGCGCTGGAGGCCGAGCGGGACCGGCTGCAGGAGTCCAAGGACCAGGCGCACCAGATGTGGAAGGAGGCGGAGAAGAAGCTCGCCACCGACCTCAAACAGCTGGTGGATCAGTGGTCACGTCTCTTCCTCACCCGGCTCAGGGCGGTCAACCCTGATGTACGGCACGCCCACATCGATCCGGAGACGTTCCTGCCTCACGTGGACGGGCTGGCTTTCGATGACCAGGCGGTCGCCGGCGGTCCGCAGACGCTGGCCAACCTCTGCGCCATGCTGGCGCTGCGTGATCTGGCCCGCTGCGTGCCGACGGTCCTGCTCCCCCTGTTCTTCATGGTCGACTCACCACTCAGTGGCCTGGGCGGCCAGGGACTGGACGGGCAGATGGCCGAGCGGCTCATGGAGCAGCTCGCCGACGCGGCCGCCGACGCGGATGCGGACGGGGCGCCGATGCAGATCATCGCCGCGGTCAACGATCCCCTCGCCCGGCCGCTGACCGGGGTGCGGGAGATCCGTCTGGACCGCAGCAGTCGCTATATCCCTGCCCAGCTGGATACCGAGGCGGCCTGACCTGTAAGGAACGTCCGTCAGGACGAGTGGCTGAGCCCCTACTTGGCGCAGCAGAAATTTCGCTGCCTCGTACAGACAGCCGCGCTGTGCCCAGCCGCGCGCCGGCGATGGATCTTCTGCCGCTGACATCGCGGTTGCAACCGTGAGGCCGCATTCGAGACAGGTACGCGAGGCCGCTCCACTCTCCGGCGGCGACCGCAAGATCCATCGGAGACCCCTGGGAGGGGACTTCTCCGGAGGTCTCGGCGCACTCCGGCGCCTGGTACGCCGGGGATCGCATCAATTAAATGCCACATCAGGGAACATGACAGTCCGTAACAAAGAAAGCGTTCAGTAACCGTACGCGTCCAGACAGTTACGCCCTCGGTGCGGTCCGGGCGGTCGCGACTCGACACAATCCACATGACCAGACGTCACGACATGCACCCCGAGCAGGGACTTGACCTGCGAATTCCGGAACAGGCCATGCGGAGTCAACCAATCCCCCATGTGTCATGCGCCACGTATTGCCGTGCGTAGTCGTACGACCGCCCCTGCGCCGGATATCGTCATTCTCGCCTTTCTCTCGCGTCCTGCGGCTCCCTAGGGGCAACAGGGCCCCGAACCAAGGGAAAGGCGGTTCCGATGAGCCGTTGGTTGTCGACGAGGATTCGGAACCTGCGCAGGTTGGCCCGACAGGCTCTCCGGTCGGTCGGGCACAGCTGGTCCAGGGGGGCGGCAAGGCTCCGAGAGATCCGGCGGACCGTCACCTGGAGTGCGGCCGCCAGGTTCTGGAGGTTCCTGGTGAGGCTCGCCGAGTGTTACTCGGTCCTCCACCTCGTCGTGGCACTCCTGGATCACTGGCCCGCCTAACGGCGACGGCCTCGACCCGAGAGAGTCGAGGCCACCTGCGGGGTTCGCCCGGGTCTCACCCGTCTGTCTTGGTAGGGCGGCGGGTGAGGCCCTTTATTTATTTGCTCCCACAACTCAAAGTGTTCATGCGATCCACGAAGTGTGACGCAGATCACGCACCTTGAGTTTGCACGTCCCATAATGCCTTTTACTCCGCCTAATTTCTACACGGCTTACGGATTGACCTGTGGCTTTGGCTGGTTTGTTCACGACAGGCCTGCTGACAAGGCAAGGCTCACCAGGGCTTTCCCCCGTCGTGTGGCCGAGGTGTGTGTTGCACCACAACACAGCCGCATCCCTGCCGTTCTACCCGCGCAGACCCGCTCCGTTGGGCTCTCGGCCGCGCACGTCTGTCAGCGTCTGCTGGTATAAGCCACCGCCACGCTCTCGCACGGTCCTGTGTCGGCAGTCCTGCGACCGCAGCACGGGCTGGACCGGCAACGACCGTTCGTCGTCGGGAGCCGCAGACGCAGGACGGCTGTGGCTCCCGACGACGAACGGACTGGAAGCGGCGTCCTGTCGCTGCCCTGCTTCCCACCTGTGCGGAATGAAGGATCGCCGTGACAATCTGCACTTCTGATGCCCCGTTACCTGGCGCAGCGCCACCGCAGGAAAGAAAAGCCGCACAGCCATTGCACGTCTCGGCCGTCTCACATCCCTCACGGTCATGAGCAAAACGGCCAGGGCGGCCCGATGGTAAGGCGCGCCAGTGAACCACCGTCATCCAGGCAGGATCAGGGACGGGAAGGGTACGACGAGTTCGCCAGCTTCGTTCGTGCGGAGCACAAGCGTCTCGTGCGGTTCGTTGCCACTCTTGGCGCTACCTGGGAGGAGGCCGAGGATGCCGTCTCGGAGGTGCTGACGGAGCTTCTGCCTCGTTGGAATGAGATCCGCAGTCCGCGTAGCTACTGCCGCCTGGCCGCCGAACGCGCCTACGTCAACAGCGAGGTCCGGCTACGCAAGGCGCCCGATGCAGCCCTGCGGGGGTTTTGGGCACCCGCCCAGCACGGCGCCACCGATGCCTACGAGGGACTCGAACAGGACGACGCGCTGCGTCATCTGCGACTGCTGGACCAGGAACAGCGCCGTGTGATGGCGTTCCTGTACGACGGTTATGCGCCTGAGGAGATCGCCAAGCTGCTGGACAAGAAGCCCAGCACCGTTCGCTCGAACATCCGACATGCGCGCAACCGGCTCAAGAAGGCCATCGCAGCCGAACAGGAACTCGAGCTGAGCGAGACCGGTGCTCAATCAGAGCCGAAGCGCCACTGGGGGGGGTAAGTGAAGATGGAGGAACTCGGCAACGTCTGGGAAGGCAAGAGGATCCCGCGGCAGAGCTACCGGGTCATTCTTTCGGAGGAGAACGACCCGGCAGGCGAGGCTCTCCTCGCCGGTTACATGGCCGAGGTCGACGAGGCCGCCGACCGGATCGTCACGGCGAAGAAGACGGACGAGCTGCTGCTGAAGATCAAGGTCAAGGCGTTCACCCAGGCCGCGGTGGAAAGCCACGCGTCGGGTGATGACACGCTGACCAACTTGGTCATCCAGCGCGATCTGCTCGAGTCGTCGGGTGCAGCCTGTCCGCCGACGACTCGGCGCAGGCCAGCACGACCGGGTCTGCGGTGGGCTCTGACCGTGCAGCTGACCGCGACGGCACTGGCCCTGTGGCAGTTCCTCGCCAACGGCGGCGGCAGAAGCGGGACACCCGATGCGGTGACCATCACCGCCATGGCAGCTTCCTTCGCCGTCACAGCGGCGATGCTGCTGCGGCGCCCTGTGAAGCAGCGCGCAGTAACAGGGCTGGGATGCGAGCCCATTGCGCTGCCGCTCGGCCGCAGGATCGTGGATGTGGCAGTGGCCGTAATCGCATTGCTGGCGACAACGCTGCCGATGGCGGCCACCGCCTTGCTCGTCGCTCTTCGAGGCGGTGGGCCGGTGATCGAACGCAATGCCAGAGTGGGGCAGGGCGGCTACCCGATTCGGCTGCTCAAATACCGGAGTTCGCAGTCGTCCTCACGCACCAGCAGGTGGCTTCGGGTGGCCGAGCATTTTCCGCGTCTATGGAACCTGCTGCGGGGCGATCTCACGCTGGTCGGGCCCAAACCGGAACCGCCGGATGTCGCTGCACGCTATCCCGACGAATGCCGCTGGGTCTTCCATCACCGGCCGGGACTCATCGGAGCCGTGTACGAGGATGCCCGGCACCTGGAGACGGATCCGGATCGCTACCTGGCGGAAGTGGTGCCGGCACAGGTGAACGTCCTGTGCCGGGAGGTGCTGCTCGACAAACGGCTTGCGCTGCGACTGTTCAGCAATGCGGTCTTCGCCATGCTGGTGATCCGACCGGGTTCCGGTCCTCGGCTGGGAGTGCCCCTGCGGGCTGACGCCGGTTCGCCGCCATCAGACGGACAGCAGCAGGAAGGCACCGCTTCGAAGGCGCCCACCGAGCGCATCCGCCTGGAGCGCTGGTCACTGCACGAGACCGTGGCCTAGAGACAGAACGCGAAATGAAGGGGGGCCTGCTGTGAGCAGGCCCCCCTTCATCACCTCCCGGCCACGGCGAACACCACGGCTAGCAAGATCAGGGCCAGCGCGCCAGCTGCGCACATCACGAAGTACGACCCGCTGGCCACGTACGAGCCCAGCCCGGTCACGGCAGCGGAATTGAACGTTGCGAACTTCTCCGACGTACTCATCTTCGCCGACGGGCCGGAGGGAATCCCCGGATCTTCATGTTCCCTCTGCAAAGTGGTCCCTTCTGACTGTTCAGGAGCAGATCAGACGCGTGACCACTGCCGCCCGGCGTGGTCCGCGTTATGTAGAGCGTCTCGGGGACCCCAGCGTGCAACACGCTCCGTCACCCTCAGGCCAATCGATCAACATCACGCAAGCCTCGATCGTCCGCGCCACGAACGGAGCGGAATCTGTCATATTCGGTCTCAGCCAGACGTCAGCTATCGGTTGAGGATCAGCTGCTGTGATTGCTCTCTGGCCTGTGCACCTTCTCTACTGGTCTCAAGGCGACAGGTCGGCCGCCATCGATGCGCTGGAACGTGCTCTCGCCGACTACCGGGCGACATTCGGACCGCGCCATCCGTACACGGTCTCCGTGGACAACCGGCTGGGCAGCTGGCGAGAGCAGCACACGTGGCGCTGGCGGAGACGCACACACGGCCCGGCGGGACGGCGGGTGCGGGCGGCGACGTCAAGCGATGAGGCGGCATGACCGGCATTGCAATGAGAAGCCGAGAAGGTCGGGGAATCACGGCCGGGTGCGGCTTCTGCGCGGCGGGTGACAGACCGGGCAGCGTTTGCCGGTGCCGCCGCGGCGGGATCGCTGATCGGGCGTGGCGTCCCAGCGCCCCGGACAGCCGGGCTTCGAGCAGATCCACCAGCACAGTTTGGTGGAACTCGGCCTCAGTTCCTTCGCGGCCAGGTTGGGTTCGTCGATGACTTCGACAAGCTCGCTGGCCATGGCTGGGTGCACGTCGTGCAGGGATTTGCCGGGCTTGGGGCGCACCCTGGCTGCGACGGTGCGTCGGCGAGCGCATCGGGGGCATCCGCTCGACTGGCCCGTGCGGCGGTTTGGAGGGGCGGGGTACTCGAAGCGGCAATGCGGTTCGGGGCACCGCCACTGGCATGTCTTGTTCGACGTGGGAAGCAGGTCGAACGCGGTCCAGCCGGGGTGGCCGACGACCTCGATGAGTTCTGCGGCCATCGTCGGGTTGACCTCGGCAAGTGATTCACCGGGAGCGGGCCTGCTGTTGGCCGCGCCCACCCGTGCGCGGGCGCACTGGCTGCAGCCGCGGCCGGTAAGCGCCCGGCTGTTCAGTACGGCCTTCCATTCGTAGCCGCAGTCCGGCTTCCGGCACCGCCACCGACACACGTCGTTGCAGCCGGGCGGCATCCGATCGGGGGTCTTGCCGGGGTTGGTGAGGTTCGTGACGAACTCCTCCTTCAGGTGCGGCGCCACGTCCACCGCCGACACTTCGGGGCCGGCCACGGCCTTCTGCCACAGCTGCGCACCCTTGGTGAGCGCCGCGGTGGCCTCGGCCGGTGTGAGCTGTCGCCAGGAAAGGCCGCGGCCTCGCAGTACGACACCCACCGCCTCCGCCCAGTCCTCGGGGTTCACCCCCGGCCCGGCCTCATGGTGGGCCAGGCCGACCACCGGGACGGGCGGCAGCCCGCGGCTTCGGATGCGTTCCACGTCGAGTCCGGCGGCGAGTGCCGCCTTCGTCTTGGCGGTGTCACGCTCCAGGCTTCCTGGCCTGTTGTGGGTCCATTCCGGGTCCAGGTCGATGAGCAGGCCGGGGGCCGGCTCGGGCAGGTACAGGTCGAAGCGGTCCTGACGGCGCCCGGGCAGGCGGAGACGGTGATCCAGTTCCACGCCGAGCCCGCAGGCGGCCTCGACGAGCATGGCGACGTTGCACTCGAACGGGGAGCGGCCATGGCCGGTGCAGTCCGAACAGCCGCGCCCATTGGTGCGGTTGGCGAGCATCGCCGGCCAGAAATGCCCTTGAGCGCACTCCCACTCGCACAGGTCATGCGACTGCGGGCGCAGGGTGTCCGGACCGCGGTCGGGACGGCTAAGGTTGCGGCGGAACTGTCGTGCCAGCGCAGGATCCACCTCGGCCAGCGATTCTCCCGGGCCGGGAGCCCGGTTGCGGCGCTTCCAACACTGAGGGCATCCTGAGGGTTCGGTACGGGTGCGGAACTGCAACCGGGCGGGCCACTGGTGACCACATCCCTCTGCCGAGCAGCGCCACTGGCACCGGTCCGTGGAAGACAGTCGCATGTCTTCCAGTGCCATACCCGGGCTGGACAGGTTGGACACGAACTCGGCCTTCAGCCGAGCCCGCACTGCAGCCACCTCGGCAGCACTTCGCCGTTTACCCATGAAGGCAGATCCTGACAGCCGCCGCTGACAACAGCCGCCCATCGGCTCGGGCTTGTGCTGCCGGGTACCCCACAGCAACGCTCGAGAGCCAGGTCTCGCGCCAGGGAAGCGCATTCGTGTCCGGGTGATTCCGTGCAATGGGAAGACTGCAGGTACATGCCGTGTTATAGATGCCTGTGTGCGTGCAACACGGGTGCTGATTGACGGCTTCAGAGGTTGGGGACACCTTGATGTACGTCCCGGCAGCCATGTGTTGGTAGCGGGGGTCCCCCGCGCCGGACGCACCGACCTGATCACCGCCCTTGCCCGGGTCCTGAATCCGGATGCCGGGCGTGGCGCCGCCCTGTCCGATCTGCATCAGCGCCCGGTCATCCCCGATGGCGCTGACGCTGCGCCGGCTGAAGCGGGCGATGACGTGGCCGAGGGACAGGCGGAAGCGGTCGTGGAAGCCCCAGCCGCCGATGTCGTCGGCCCAGGCGATGCGGCGGAAGAGGGCGCGTCCGGCGACAACGGCGCGGCGCCGCAGGCTCCCTCTGCGGTGCTGCAGCGGGTGGAGGCCGCCCAGGTCGAGGTGACGCTGACCGATTTCGATCCCGATGTGCAGCAGTTGCTCGATGGGGTCCTGGAGCCGTTGGAGGACTCCGGGTGCGCGAGTGAGGATCCTGATGCGTCTGCGGATGCTCCGCTGTGCGCACGGCTGGCCTATCGCCTGAGCTATGACGAGGAAACCGAGACGCTGGAGTCGGTGGTGTACTTCCCGGCGCGCAGCAACCCGGCGCTCGGCCAGTACTCCCGGGTTCCGGCCGCCACCCGGCGGATGCTGCCGGTGGTCACCCTCGATGCCGGCCAGCCCCTGCAGTTGCGTGCGGGTGCCGGCTTGCGGCGCATCCTCGACGAACGGGACGCCAAGGCCGGTGCCGCGGCGTTTGATGCGTTGGCCCAGGCTGTCGCAGAGGCCGTGTCGGCGCTGTCGGCCGACCCGGCCGTGGCTGAGGCCGTCAACGCGGTCCTCGCGGTCGGCGGGACAGGGGAACGGATCGGCGATGCCCCGCTCACCGCGGAGCAGGTCGGCTTCCGCACCGAGGACGGGTCAGTGGCCGCACTGCTGCGGACCCTGCGCGCGGCACTGCATCTGGACGCGGGCGGCATGCTCGGGCTGGCCCAGCACGGCAGCACGGTCAGCGCGGTGTTGTCGATGGCCGAGGCGATGCTGCTGGCCACCGTGCCCGGCGCGGTGGTGCTGGCCGACGACTTCGGTGACCAGCTGGATGCTCCGGCCACCGAGCATCTGGCGGCCCTGCTGCGCGCCCGCTCCGGGCAGGTGTGGCTGTCCACCCGGCGGCCGGAGGCCGCCCGGGCCTTCGAGCCCACCGAGGTCATCCGGCTGGTGCGCCACGGCGGCGTCCGCTCCCACCACCAGCTGACCAGGATCATGGACCGCAAAGCACTGGTCGCGATGCGGCAGTGGCACACCCAGCTGCTGGCCGCGCTGACCGTGCCCACGGTCGCCATCACCGAGGGCCCGCACGACGTGGCCGTGCTGAGCATGGTTGACCGCCGCAAGCCGCCCTCCTCCCTCCCCCTGTCCGCCCACGGGGTGCGGCTGGTCGCCTCCGGCACCGGAGGCGAGGGGGGCATCGGCCAGATTCCCCGCGTCGCCAACCTGGCACGCCAGTTGGGCTTCCGCGTACTGGCGGTGATCGACCGCGACAAGGACAGCGCCCAGACCAGCGACGAGCTCGCCAAAATCCAGGCCGCCTGCGATGCAGTGGTCCGGCTGCCGCCCGGCGCCATCGAGCGAGCCATGGGCGACGGCCTCCCGCTGCAGACCCTCGCCGACGCCAGCGCCACGCTCACCGAGTACGACATCCCCGACCCCATGGCCGGCCAGCTCACCGAGGCCGCGGTGACCAACCTGTGCAAGGTGATCCACAGACAGAACCTGCACGAACAGTTCCTGGAAGCCCTCTATGCCGAACCCAACGCACCACACCCACCAGTGATCTCCATGACGCTGGCCCTGGTGCAACTGGCTGCCGACCCCTCCTACAGCGGGCCGCAACTGATCGACGTGCCCGCCGTGTCCCGACCGGAAGGCGCCTGATGGCCTATCAGGCACGTGCTGACCAGCGCGCGGTGATCGAGAGCGCCGCACGGGTGCTGCTGGTCAGCGGTGGCGCCGGCACGGGCAAGACCACGACTGCGGTAGCCGCCGCCCGTGCGCACCTGGAAGCGGCGGACGAGGAACTGCTGCGGGTGCGGCAGAAAGCGGCCCGGCGCGGACAGCGCACCCGGCTGCCCGCTGCGACAAGGGTGTTGTTCCTTTCCTTCTCGCGTACAGCCGTCGCCCAGATCATCGACCGGGCCGCGGACGTCATCGGAGAGCTGCGGCCACGGTTGGAGGTGATGACCTTCCACGGCTTCGCTTGGAGGGTCATCGCCGGTTTCGGTGCGCACCACGGCTTTCCGCCTCCGCAGAGCGTGCTCAGCCAGGCCAACCAGACCGTGCCCGGGGCCCCTCCCGGGCTGACGTACAACCAGCTGATGCCAGCCGCCTGCCGGCTGCTGGCCCTTAACAAGGTCCGCGACCACTACGCCGGGCGCTACACCCTCGTCATCTGCGACGAGTTCCAGGACACCGACGCCACCGAGTGGGCCTTCCTGCAGCAGATCGCCCCCAAGGCGCGTCGCATCCTGCTGGGCGACGTCAACCAGAGCATCTACGTGGGCGCGTTCAAGCCCGGCGTGAATCCCGCAGCCCGGATCGCGGATGCCATGGCGCTGCCCGGTGCCCGCCGGATCGACCTGCAGGCAGCCAGCTACCGTGACCCCTCCGGTGTGCTGCCCGCCGCCGCGGAGGCCGCGCGCCAGCGCCGCTTCACCGACCCCGCTCTCCGCACGGCCGCCCAGCAGGGACGCCTCACCGTCACACGGATCACGGACGACACCGGCTACGCGCAGGTCATCGAACTCGCCCGGGCCGCCCGCCAGAAGAAGCACACCGTCAGCATCTTCACCCACACCAACATCGCCACCACCTATCTGTCCGACGCCTTGACCGCGGCCGGCCTGGTCCACGAGCAGGTCGGTTTCACCGAGGCCCACGCAGAGGCACTCTCCGCCCAGCTCGCCCTCGTCCAGTTCGCGCTCGGGCAAATGGGTGTCCAGGTCCGGCGGACGCTGGCCGTGTTCGTCACCGCTTGCCTGCGTGGCCGCGGGCTTCCTCCTCTCGCACGGCAGATGCTGGACCAGTCCAACCCCGCGCTGCAGCGTGCCTTGCGGGCGCTCGCGCAGGATCTGTGCTCGGCGGGATGCGGCCCAAACGCCGACATCGACCGCCTGGCCGAGATCGTTACCGGCGCCTACGCACGTATCGGAACCTTCCTCGGCCAGGAGGCCTGGCTCCAGGCCGCCCCCACCACTCGCCGCGCACTGCGCCTACTCAAGGAAGACCAGAGCATCATGGCGGTGGCTGAGGAACTCCACCGCGCCCGCGACGAGACCCTGGTGGGCGACACCCGGCCACGCCCGCAGCCGGTGCAGGTGATGAACCTCCACCAGACCAAGGGACGCGAAGCCGACACCACCATCCTGCTGCTCGCGGACGGCGAGTGGTACGGCCCCGAAGGCGAACCCTTCCCCAGCGGCTCACGACTGCTCTACGTCGTCATGACCCGCGCCCGCCACACAGCCCACCTCGTCGTTCCCGAACGCTCCCATGCCTTGTGGGCGCCCCTCATCGCCGCCCTGGAGTAGCCCTCCCCAGCCAACGAGCTCAGCACACTGGCTGGCGCACCGAGGAAGATGGACGCCGTGCACGACGAACCCAGCTCCATCGCAGCGTTGCTGCGAGCGAGGTACAAGCGACGTCTGCCCTCCAGCCTCAACGAGCTGACTGGACCCGAGCACGGGTTGGTGGAGCTGCCGCTGCACATCGCGTGGTCAGGGCTGCGCACCCTCGATCTGGGCCTGCCACGGCAGCGCATGAGCTTGTACAGAACAGTGCTCGCCGAAGGCATGCGTGACGACCTATGCCGTTTCCTCAACAGAGGCATTCTGCTTGAGCTTCGGCCAGTGCTCCACAAGCTAATTTGCAGAGCCATCAAGGATGTCCGGGAGGAGGCATTCCACGAACTGCGTCCATGATCATCTTCCGACCACTCCCCCAGTACCCCGCAACAGGCGTTCTCACCAGAACTGCGACACTCTCACCCAACCTGCAGGACCGCAGGTCAAACGGGCCGAGCAGGCTCCAGAACCCGTCGCAATCCATCTGCGGCACCGAAGGTCACCAGCATGCAGTCACCGCAACAACGGTGCGACCTCACATCGGCGGCTCCTCGTCGTCCGGCCCTTGGTGTTCCTGCACCAGTTGCTCGATCTCCCGCGGCACGTCGTACAGCGCCGTCAGGACCAGACCCCACGCCCGGTCCCGCAGTTCCTCCGGTACCTCGTCCTCGATTTTCTGCGCAAGTCTGCCGATCTCGTCCCGGGCGTCATCCTCCGTGCCCGTGGTCGGCGCGGTCATCACCTCCCACAGGAACCGGCCAACCCCGGCCGCAACCCGGCCCATGTTGCCGAACACCGAGCCCACATCCATCTGCGCTCCCTCCCCTGATGGTTGCCCCGACCCAATGTGCAGGGCGGGCTCGGCCGTGATTCCGGCGCCCCTGAGGCACATCCTGCCGGAGAATGCGGCTCGTGCGAGTGGCCCGGCTGCGCACCGCGGCCGGGCGCGCTGCTCTGCGGTGACAGACCAGCGGAAAACGGCGGGCCCGGTCTGTCAGTGCCGGGTGGAATCATCGACCCGGTGCTGTCTTGCGCGTCAGGGGGCGATTGTGGCTGTTGAGTGGGAGCGCGTCGGACAGCTGGGGTTCGACCGGATCGTCGAGGCCGTGGTGCACCGTGTGTACGAGGCCTCAGCGCGAGTCGAGGTGGTCAACGGGCGGGGCGGGGACGACGGAATCGACATCAAGGTCATCGATGGTTCCCGGGTGCGGGTCTTCCAGCTGAAGTATTACCCGGACGGGTTTCCGACCGGATCGTTCAAGGGTCGGCGCAAGTCGATCAGGGAGTCGTTCGCCCGGGCCATGCGGCAAGGGCCGCAGGAGTGGGTGCTGGTAGTGCCCTGCGTGCTGACAGCCGCGGAGCGGGATTTCGTGCTCTCGCTGAGGGCCGGACAGGCGGTGCAGGTGGAGGTGTGGGACCGGGCGAAGCTGGATGATCTGCTGTCGGTGCACGCGGACGTGGAGGCGTCGTTCACCCGGGACCAGCTGTTGGAGGCGGCGAGGGTGTACGGGCAGGAACGTGCCCTGCTGATGGACGGCATCGGCGATGTGAGCGCCCGGGTGAAGGCGCTGGGCGGGCAGGTCGACAGGCTGGACGACCACTGGACCGTGGACTTCGCCCGGGAGGGCGACATGGTGGTGCACATGCTGCGCGGCAAGCACCCTAGGGCCCACGAGGTCTCTCCCATCGTGATCACGCTAACCGGGATCGGGCCCCTGGCGCCGGAGCAGGCTGAGGCGGTGCGGCGCAGCCTGGGGTACGGGCTGGACGAGAGGGTGGTGCTGCCGCGCGGGGCGGTGGAGAAGATGACGGTCACCGGGCCTTGGTTCCTGGCCCGGGAGCATCAGGATGTCGAGGTGCGGTGGCATCCGGCGCAGGCAACCTTGCCAGCCGGGATGGACGCGGAACTGGTGTTTCTGGACGCCGAGCGGGTCACCGCGTCCTACCCCGGCACTCTGAAGCACCTGGGGCGCGGCAGCGCGGGCCGGTCCGTGCGTATGGAACTGGCGGGCGGCCGACTGCAGTTGCTGCAGCCCGACAACCCCAAGGTCGCGGCGTCCATGAAGTTCACGTTCTCGCTGGAGGGGCTGGAGCCAGCTGCTGCCTTGCGGGTGCTGCACATCCACCGGCGTATCGCGGCCGGCGGTGCCTTCGAAGTCCGTACGGGCGAAGGTGCTGTCGGAGGCGGCGAGGTGCCGCCCTCGCCCGAGGCGGTGCGCCGGGAGGCCGCACAGCTACAGCTCTATCTCGAGGACCTGGAGGTGGTGCAGCGTCACTGCGAGCAGTACTTCGCCTTGCCCGATGAGTGCACACCGGAAGAACGGATCTTCTTGCGCATCGCGCGTCTCCTCGTTGACGGGCACTGCGTGGTCTCTCCCTTTCTGCCGCGGGCGCGTATCACTCTCAACGGTCGCGACTCCCCCGTCGTACGTGCTCTGCTCAGCGGCGAGCCGCATCCCGTGCGGCTGCCGTGCGGCGCATTCACCGTCCCGTTCGCCGGACGGCGCCTGGAGCTGGGCCCGGTGCTTGTCTTCCACCCCCGGGCCACCGCCGAGCCGGACAGCGGCGGCAAGGCCCTGGCAGCTCTCGGAGCCGGGCGCGGCGACGGAGCCGTGGTCTCCATACGGCCCACCGACGGACAGCGGTTCCGGCTGCTGCTCCAGCGCTCCGTCACCGGACCCGAGGCGACTCCCGTACCCCTGGAGCTGCCCGGCTTCCCCGAGCCCCGGTAACCGATGCGGCAAGCCCGCCTCGGCATGGTGTTCCGGTGTTCAGCGCATTCGCGGATGCCGCCCACGCAGGACGGGTCGATCGCCTGTGGAGCAGCTGACCACAGGGCACGTGGCTGTGGGTCGCGGGGGCGGGCGACGCAGTTGGGCAGTCGCCTTCCCTGCGCTCGTGTCGTGCTGGCCGGTTCGCCATGGGGCGAGGGGAAGCAGAGAAGACATGGCAGCACGTACCTACGAGCCCTGGCCCGTGCCGGTCGTCACGGCGGTCGCAGGTTTGCTCGGCGACACCACGCACGGGCTGACCGGGCGGGAGATCGGACAACTGCTCGCGGCCGCGCGGGTGCCGGGCGTGGAGGCCAGCAACAAACGGGACCGGCCGCGAGCGGCTGCTTCTGCCAGACCGTCCACCGCGCACGGGCACGCACGGCGGCGAGAAAGGCGACGACAGCGCCTTGGGCGTACGGCCTCTGGTGGCCGCGTTGCCGACGGCCGACGATGTCCTGGAGGATCACAACGGAGGTGGGCGTGGAGCTGACGGCGTTCTTCAGCGGCGGCGACGGGTGGGGAGAGGCCTGGGTGCTCGACGTCGGGCTGGTCGAGTCCCTGAGGTTCGGTCCGCCGGCCGACCGCACCGACCTGGACGTGGCGATCGCACTCACCCGGCTCCTGCACCACGACTTCGTCTCCCACGGGACCGACGGCCAGGGCAGGCATCTGGACGACGAGAACGTGCCCCTGGTCATAAAGGCGCACCGCGCCGTCCTGGAGCGCCTCGCCCTCAAGCCCCCGACGTGGCCGTTTCGGACCTTTGACGGGCCGCGCGGCTTCGGCACCTACTGGCGCGACAACGACATGCGCGGCAGCTGGCAGGCGCGCCGGGATTGCATCGAGCAGATCCTCGAACCGACGAGGGACGCGCTGGAAGAGCTGCAGGAGCTGGAGTACGAGCGCCGTTTCACCAAGGGGCCGTCGGGCAGCTTCAAGAATCTGATCTTCGCCGCCGACGGGGCGAAGCCGCAGCTCGTGCTGCGGGACGCCGTGAACAACGACGTGGAGATCGTCCGCCACGCCGACGTCTGTCTGGTGTTCACCGATCCCCTGCCGCCGCACGGGCTGACCTGGCGGCAGATGGTCGACTGGTGGATGGAAAACCACCAGCCGGGGGCGGACGAGAAGATTGCGGCGGAGAGCCTGTACCGGCGCCTGTACCGGTCGCTGGACTCCGTACCCGAGCAGCTGGTGATGCGGACCTACTGCGCCCGTTACGCGGAGGAAGGCGGTTTCGACCTGCCCGCGCTGATCCCCCAGGTCTACCTCCACTACGACCCCTACACGCGCAGGAGCGGAAAGCAGTCCGGGGTGCTGTTCCGGCAGCGGATGGACTTCCTGCTCCTGGCGCCGGACCGCTCGCGGATCGTCATCGAGGTCGACGGGGTGCAGCACTACGGCCGCCCCAACCCACCCGACGAGCAGGGGCGGATTACTCATACCGCCGTGCCGCGGCTGTATGCGGAGATGGTCGCTGAGGACCGTCGGCTGAGGCTGGCCGGATACGAGATCTACCGCTTCGGCGGCTGGGAGCTGACCGGCCCGGGCAGTGAACACGTTCTGACGGACTTCTTCACCGAACTCCTCGCCCGGCATCAGAAGCCGGCCCTGTGACCTCAGAGCGGCCCGACGCGGGCGAGCGGGGCGCGGCCTTCACGTCCGCGCGGTCGTCCGGGACATGGCTGGCAGGCGGAGGACTGTCAGCGGCATCCGGGGCTCGGGGTGGATGGCCGCTACCGAGCTGCCCGCTTCGGCACCGGCCGAGCAGAGGCGCGTCACGTCCACCAGGTGCGAGACGAGCTTGACCAGGTCGGTCCTGGTGCACTCGTGCCAGCCGGTCAGATCCCGCAGCTCGCTGCGGTGCCGCTTCGCGGCGCGCAAGGTGAAGTCGTAGAACCCCAGCTCGGACGCGGCAACGCCCACCTGCTTGGCGGCTTGCTCGACCGCGTCGGGCGGCAGCTCCAGGCGCATCCGGGGAAACCGGCCGCGCCAGGTCAAAAACTTGAGCTGAACGGCGAAGCCCAGCCTTGTCGCCCCGGTCTTGTTCCGTAACCAGCCCGCTTCGTCGCTGGACAGGGTGAAGTGGTCCACCACCCCGGCCAGACCCAGATCCCGCCCCACTGCCCGGCCCCTTCTGCACGCCCACGTGATCACCTGTCGGGCTGGACAGTAGAAGTGCAGATGTTCGGCGGACGCGGTATCGGCGAAGTGCTCCGGCGCGGCGGGCGGGCCTGGTAGAAGCGCGGCTGGACTGCCAGGCTCCTGCCCGGGAGCCTGGCGCGTGCGGGCCCTGGGCCGGGGCCGTGTCAGGACGGATGTGTTTCCGCCGTACCTCTGTATGCGATGGATGTGACGAACGGCCGTCGGGCGGGGCATCCTGGCGGCATGGACTTCCAGCCGGTTGAGCGCGCCTCGGAGGCGTTCCAGCGGTCACTGACCGCGCAGGAGATCGGGAAGGTCTGCCGACGGGCCTTCGGGAACACCGCCGCCCCGGTGTCCGCCGTCGAGCTGGGCACGGGGATGTACAACAACGTGTACCGCGTGGCCCTGGCCGGGCGGGACCGGCCGGTGATCCTGCGGGTCGCGCCGGAAGAGGCCCGCCAGTTCCGCAGCGAGCGCCACCTGATGCGCAACGAGTACGGCAGCGTGCCGTGGCTGGCGGTGATCGCGCCGCTGATGCCGCAGGTCCTCGCTGTGGACTGGTCGCACGAGGTGATCGGCCGGGACTGGATGATCCAGACCCACCTGGACGGTGTCCCGGCTCCGGAGCATCTGGGGACGTATCCGCGCACGGCGTGGCCGTCGTTCTTCCGGCAGATGGGCGCCGTCGCCCGCTCCGTGCACGACGTGCGGGGCCCGCATTTCGGGCCCGTCGGCGGCCTGGGGCACGGGACATGGAGCGAGGCGGTGATCACGTCGCTGGAGGAGATCGCCGCCGACCTGGACGGGGTCGGCCTGGATGCGGCCGACGTGCGGAAGGTCGCCGCGGTGGCCGCGCACGAGCGTGCGGTGCTCGACGAGGTCACCGAACCGGGGCTGCTGACCGGGGACCTGTGGACGGTCAACGTGATGCTCGACGCCGGGGCCGCGGAGCCCACGATCACCGGGGTGTTCGACATGGACCGCACCTGGTTCGGGGACCCGGCCGCGGACTGGACGATCCGCATGGCGCTGGCGAAGCAGGACGAGCGCGTGGCGTTCTGGGAGACCTACGGGGACCGGGATCGCTCTCCAGCCGCCGTCTGGCGTTCGCTGGTCTACGAGGTCCGCCACCTTGGCGCCGTCCGGCTGGAGCGCCACCGGCTGCGCAACGCTGCGGGGGTGGAGAACACCTACGGCGCCGTGGCCGCCGTTCTGGCCGACCTGGGCTGACGTCCCCCGCCGCTGGTGCGCCCGGCCGGTTGATGGTTTCAGCCGGATACGGCGGTGACGGCGGCCCTGCGCAGGAGGTGGGCGGTGGGCAGGCGCCTGCGGGCTTCGCTTTGCAGTCCGGCGAGCGTGGTGTCCGGGCCCGGGTCGCCGAGTTGGAGCGCGACGCGGTAGATGTTCTGGTAGGTGTCGCTCCAGGCCGGACGGGCGTGGCAGTGCACGGCGGTGAACCCGGCGGCATGCAGCACCGCGGGCCAGTCGCTGTGGCGGTGGCGTTCGGGCAGTCGTGGGTCGCCGGGGCTGAGCGGGTGCCAGCCAGTGACGACGAGACGTCCGCCCGGGCGGAGAATCCGGCGGGCCTCCCGGGCCGCTGCGGCGCGGTCGCCGGCGTACTGGAGAGCGTCGATGGAGACGGCCGCCGCCACGCTCGCGTGGGGAAGCCCGGTGGTGGTCAGGTCGTTCACCACGAAATGCGCCGTGCTGTTCATCTCGTAGGCGGCGGCCCGCTGCCGTGCCTGGTCCACCGCGACCGGCGAGAAGTCGATACCGACCAGGTCGGCGTGTGCCGCTCGGGCCAGCCACAGACCGGGGCCGCCGCGCCCGCATCCGAGATCGGCCAGTACCTCACCTTCCTCCAGGGCCAGTTCGGTTCCGATGTGGTGCAGCAGATCGGCGCAGAGGAAGGAGAACGGTTCGGCCTCCGGCGGCAGCGCCGGGTCGACGGTCCGGGCGACCCGGCTGAAGCTTCCGGTACGGGCTTCGCCGTGGAACAGCGCGTCGAAATCGCCCGGCAGGATCGCCGCCGGGTCCTCTTGCCTGATGTGGGGGGTGCTCGGCTCACGGTGCATGGGTTGCCTCTCTTTGCGGGCCCGGCCCGGGGGCGGCGGGTGATCCGGCGCGGTGCGCCGGGGTATCGGAGTCGACCACGACGCTGATCCGGGCGAGGATCTGCTCGGCCTGGCGCTCGACGGCGGCGGGATCGGGACCGGTGACGATGAAGTGGCCGAGGCGCCCGCGGTTGGCCTGTGCTGGTTCTACGGTCTGGCCGACGGCCGTGCGCAGGTGGACGGCGGGCACCCCGGGGCCCTCCTTGGGCAGGCCGGTCACCGTGGCCAGGCGGCCGGCGTGAGGACTGGTCAGGAACCGTATGCTCGCGTAGGCGCGGCGGGCCGGGGTGAGGTGCGCGGGGCGGCCGAGGGCAGTGTCCAGGAGTACCGTCCACGGGTCGATTCCCAGTGCGTGCCGCAGGAGAATGCCGATGTGCCCGGCACCGAGGCGGGCCCCGATCTCGACGACCGAGCACCGCCCTTCCCTGTCGACAATGATCTCGGTGTGCGCGGCGCCGTTGCGGATGCCCACGGCGGCGATCGCCTGTTCCACCTCCTGGTGCACGGCCCGCTCGGCGCCCGGTGGCAGGGCGGCGGGCAGGCTGTGACCGACTTCGACCCGGTGGGCGCCCGGGGTGATGGTCTTCCGGGTGGCGCACAGGTGCGTGGTCGTCCCGTGCTGTGTGATCGATTCGACGCTGTACTCGGTGCCTTCGACGTAGTCCTGGACCAGGACGCGCGGGTCGGGCGGCAGGCCGTACATGCCACGTGGGGAGCGGGCCGCCGCCCGCCAGGCGTCGGCCGCACGGTCGGGGTTGGTGACGACGGTGACGCCGGCGGAGCCCGCGCCGTCGGCGGGCTTGATGACGCACGGGAGGCGGATCTTCCCAGTGGCACGGAGCAGGCGTAGTTCGTCCTCACTGCCGAGGACGCGGGTGCGGGGGGCGGTAATGCCGTGGAGGGCGAACACCTCGCTCATGGCGGCCTTGTCACGGGCCGCGGTCGCACGGTCCGGGTCGTTGCCCGGCAGGCCGAGGTCGGCGCATACCTGCGCGAGCAGCGGTGTGAGGTACTCGTTGGCGGTGAGTACCCCGTCGGCGCCGATCCGGCGGGCGTAGCCGACGATGTCCTGGAGGGCGCGGTCAGGTTGGGAGAAATCGCTCGTCAGACAGCCGGACAGGATCTGTCGGAGGTCGGTGCCGTAGGCGGAGTGGGTGGCGGGATCGGTGGCGGCGTGGACCTGGTAGCCGGAGGCGGCGGCGGTCCGGGCGATCGCGCCGGACTCTGGGCCGGCCGCCTCCAGCAACAGGACGCGGGCCGCTCTCACGACAGATAGTCCTCGCGGGCGCCCTCGCGGACCGTGTCGAGGGTGAAGCAGTGGAAGCCGCCGCCGAACAGCCTCCGGTGGCGGTGGCGTACCGGGACGGTGGTGAAGCCCGCCGCGTCGAGGGTCTTGAGCAGGCCGGTGCAGTCCTCGTTGACCAGCACGGTGTTCTCGTCGACGGACAGGACGTTGAGGTCGATGTACGGGCTGGTGAGGACCAGTTCCTCGTAGTCGTCGTAGACCGGGAACGCGCCCGCGTCGGGCTCCGGCGGCACGATGTAGTGCCACGAGCGCAGCGGCTCGGGCATCAGGTCCCGGATGCCGTCGTGCCGGGCCAGGAACACCCCCGGCTTCAGGGCGAGGATCATGCTGTCGATGTGGTTGTCCGCCATCCGCCACACCCGGTGGACGCGGTAGGTGTGGCCGAGGTGCCTCTCCAGCCACTCGGCGCCCCGCGCGTGGTTGTGCTGCGCGACGTTGACGACCAGGTCGCGGCCCAGCCGCAGCACCTGCGCGCCGTCCAGCATCATCTCCACGCCGACGTCGTACGCGCTCGGCTGCGGGTCGTCGACGGCCTCGGTCGGCCCGCCCAGGGTGGTCGCGGTGTCCCGCGCGTAGGAGAGGTCGAAGCTGTTGTCGGTGAGCGTGGGGCGGGGCATCGTTGTCCACCGTGCCCCGGCCTCCCAGTAGGCGGTGAAGACGGGTGCGAGCAGGCGGGTCTCCAGGTAGCGGGAGCGGATCGCGGGCGGCGTCTCGATGATCTCGTCGCCGAGGATCAGCGTGTTGTCGCGGATGTTCAGTGCCGGGGTCGGGGCGGCCTCCCAGCCCAGGCCCGCGATCGGGGCCGCGTCCGCCGGCAGGGGCAGCGGCCGGTGCACGACGGCCCCGAGCCCGGCGAGGACGGCGGCCAGGGCCTCCACGTCCTCGTGCAGTTCCTCGGTGTACCGCTCCTTGATGGTCCAGCTCTCCCTGTGGCCGGCCGCCGCCCGGGTCAGGCGCGGATAGGCCCAGTCGGAGCGGAAGCCGCTCAGGTTCTCGTGGTGGAACAGCTCGAAGCTGACGTCGCGCTCGTGGGACAGGTAGTTGGCGGCGGACCCGACGACGACCTCCTTGAGCGGGGTGAAGTCGTCGTGACTGTTCAGGCGGGGCATGGGCGTTCCTCTTCTCTCGGGTCTGCGGGGCTGGTCAGGAGGCGCGGGGCGCGGCGGTCACGTGCCGGTCGGCGAGCGCGCGGCCACGGCGGACCCGCAAGGTCAGACCGCCGCTGTCCGGCTGGAGGGTGCGCTGCTCGCTCCAGCCGGAGAACCGGAACTCCCCGGTGCCGTCGACCGGGGCGAGCGCGAAGGTGCGCCCGGCGACCGTCAGGGCGAGGACGGCGTCGGCGTGGTCGATGCGGGCGGGGATGAGGGAGCCGTCCAGCGGGGCGGGTGAGTCGAAGTCCGCGAACCCGGACGGCAGCAGTGCCTCGTACGGCAGCCCGCCGGGCCAGGCGGGAACCGCGGCCTGGCCGGTGCGGTTGAACAGGACCTCGCCGTGGGTGAGGAGGTCCTGCCAGGAGTCCGGGAACCAGCCCGCGAGATCGGCGGTGAGCAGGGCGTCGATCACGACGTGGACCCGGGTCACCGTCGTACTGGTGTTGCGCACCAGGTGCTCGCGGGAGAAGTCGCCGTACCAGCAGGTGCCCGGCTGCCAGCAGTGTTCGACCCCGTCCAGGACGAGCACGGCGCCCGGGTCGGTGACCACGGGGATGTGCAGGCGCACGATGCCCCGGTCCAGCCGGTACTTGGGGTCGCGGTGCGGGTCCGAGACGGCGCCGGGTCCCAGCGCCATCAGCCGTACCGCGTTCAGCGGGGCCGGGACCGAGTCCAGGATCTCCCTGAGGTAGGGCAGTTGGTCGAGCCAGTGCGTCGGCGCGAACGGCTGCGGTCCGGGGCCGCCCGGGTCGGTGCGTTCCGGATCGCCGCCGAGGCTGCGCAGGGGCAGGACCCGCCAGTCGATTGCGGCGGGCAGGCCGACCTGCCCGCCGTGGGTGTGGGTGCGCTGCACGTTCCAGGTGTGGGCGGTGACGGCCGCGAGTTCGGCCGCGAGCTTGTCCGCGTCGAAGACGGGGGAGAGCTGGGCGGCCTCGGTGGGCGAGGTGGTGGTCATGGGTGAGCTCCTGGTCAGGAGGAGAAGGACGCGGCGCCGGTGGCGATGTGCTCGCTGGCGTCGTAGGTGCCGGCGGGCACGGCCGCGAACCGCGCGTCGAGGCGGTCGAACACGGTCGCGTGGCCTTCGGCCGGGTCGTAGGCGAGGCAGAACACGAACTGCACCGGTTCCCCGGGGGCGAGGGGGATGGCGGGCATCGACACGATCACGCCGGTCCGGGTGGCCGGGTCGTACGCCAGGCCCAGCTCGTCGAGCGCGGCCAGGAAGGCGGCGAACGAGGGCACTGCCCAGGTGGGCGGGACGTGGTACTCGACCACCTGCCGGGCCGGTTCGGCGGCGACGCCGACGATGCCGTGGGCGATCGACTGGTAGATGTGCAACGACCCGGAGACCTGTGCGTTGACCTCGGTGAACACCACAGCCCCGTCGGGCAGGACGAGAGCGTCCGCGCTCAGGTGCCCGCGGTAGCCGAACGCCCGGTACGCCTCGGCCAGCCGGGTGCCGCCGTCCAGCAGCGCCGCCCGCACCGGCTTGGTGACGCCGTCCAGCGGTACGATTTGGTGGCTCAGGCGCCGCCCGACGTACAGCAGGCGGCCCGTCTCGGTGGCCCGGGTGCCCTCGTCTGCGGCGTAGTGCTCGGAGTACACGGCATCCGCGTCTGGCGCGAACTCCTCGATGACGACCGGCCAGCGGCCTTCCCCGCTCGCCCACGGCCACCGCTCGGACCAGTACGCGGCGATGCCGTCGGGGCCCGGGGCCAGGTGGTGCAGGTGTCGGGCGCCGACGTGGTCCACAGCCATCTCCCTTTCGCGGACGAGGAGTTGGTTGCCGACCCCTGCCCCGTTGTGGGCCTGCTTGACCACAACGGCCCCGGACGCGGAGTCCTTGAGCAGCGCGCCGGTCGCTTCGGTCGCTTCGGCGAGGCTGCGGCAGACTCGGCCCGGCAGGATCGGCACCCCGGCCGCTGCGGCCAGGGCCCGGAAGTTCGCCTTGTTGTTTCCGATCTCCCCGCCGCCCTGTTCGAAGAAGGCCGCGCCCGGGAAGCGGTCGGCCACGCCCAGGGCGTCGGCGAGCCGCGTCGCGGCGGCGGACGGCCACAGCGCGAACACCTCGCTCACCGTCCTGGCACCGGCAGGGCCGAGCGCGGCGCGCACCTGCTCCACGAACGCGGGCACGGTCAGGGAGGAGGGATCGAGCAGCCTCTCGCCCCATGCCCCGGCCGGTGCGACCAGAACGGTCAGCTCCTCGCGCTTCACGCCGGTGTGGGCCAGGGCGTAGTCGACGAACGCCGTGTCCGGCTCGCAGCACAGGATGAGCAGGTCACCGGGGCGGGCGAACCAGAACAGGCGCTGTGTCCAGGCCCGCATGTCGCCGCGCTCGCGGATGGACGGATCGATGTGGTTGCCGATGAGGATGCGCACAGCGGACTCCTGAAGACATGGACGGTCGGGCAGCGCGCGCCGATCGTCGCGGTGCGGGGACGTGATCAGAGGAGGAGGGCGGCGGGCAGCGTGTCGAAGGCCCGCATGGTCGCCGCCCGGCGCCGGACGCCATCACCGGCGGCGGCCAGCCGGGCCGGGTGGTTGTTCAGGGCCGCGACCAGAGCGCGCAGCCCCGCCTGGGCGACGGTCGTCCCGATACAGGAGTGCGGCCCCCACCCGTAGCCGAGATGGCGGTTCGGGGTGCGGTCCAGCACCAGCTCGTCCGCCCGTACGAAGGCGGCCGGGTCACGGTTGGCCGCCGCGAACAGCGGGACGACCTTCTGCCCCGGCTCGATGTCGATGCCGCCGATCCGGCAGGAGCGCACCGCCGTGCGCGTGGTGCCCTGCACCGGCCCGTCGAAGCGCACCAGCTCATCCACCCCTGTGGCCAGCAGCGCCCCGTCCCGCATCCGGTCGAGGGTTCCCGGGTGGGTGAGGAGGGTGTGGACGGCGTTGCCGACGGAGGCCGCCATCGTGCTGTAGCCGCCCTGGAACATCACCCGCGCCGTGTTCTTCACGTACAGCCGGGTCAGCGCGTCGGAGCCGGGCGCCGTGGCCTGCCGTACCCGGGCCAGCAGGCCGGGGCGGGCCGAGGTCGCGAACCAGGAGTCGACCAGGTCGCTCAGCTGCTGGCGGGCGACGCGGCCCGGCTCGACGAGCGCGGGGTTGAGGCCGCCGTCCATGCTCCGCATGATCGTGTCCGACACCGCGGCGAACTCCCCGTACGGCGGGGGCTCGACACCCAGCAGGTCCGCGACGACCGCCACGGACAGCGGCACCGCGATCTCGGACACCACATCGAACGGGCCCCTGCCGACCAGCCGGTCGAGCCGCTCGCCCACCAGGAGGCGGGCACGGTCCTCGACCCCGGCCAGGTCCTGGGCGTGCAGCGCGGTCATGAAGGGGGAGCGGACCTGGCTCTGCTGCGGAGGGTCGAGCGTCTGCACGCTCAAGGACGGCTCCGGCACCGTGCCCCCGGTACGCCGCGGATCGCGGGCGAACGTCTCGTGGTCGCGCAGCACCCGAACGCTGTCCGCGTACCGGGTCAGCGCCCACGAGTCCATGCCCGCGTGCCAGAACACCGGTGCGTGCTCACGCAGTTCGGCCAGCACCGGGTAGGGGTCGCGCAGAATCTCCGCGTCCAAGGGGTCGTAGCGGTCGGTCACAGACGGCATCGCGAGTCCTTCCGGGAGGGAAGGGCGGGCCCACCTCATCGGACGGGCCCGCCCCGGACTTCTCGGGCTCAGTGGTCGTACGACATGGCAGCACCTCCCTGTGCGTCGGTGACGGCGGGCGTACGGCGGCGGCGAAGGCTCCCGCCTGCCCTCGCCCAACGGACGGGACAGACGCAGCCCGTCGGGCGGGACAAGGCCATAGGGAACGGTCGTCGCCGCGCTCCGCCCGGTCACGCGGGGTGCCGGGCGGAACACGACGAGTACAGCGGGCACCGGCTGCGGTGCCCAGAGGAAATCCCTGTCCCCGCCCTATCCCCGGTCTCCCCGAACAGCTCTCCCGGGCGCGGAGCGGGTGGTGCAATGGGCGGGTGGACGACGAAATCCGCCACCCCCTCGCGCACGCCAGGAACGAGCGGGGGTGGTCGCAGGAGGAGCTGGCCCGCCGTATCCGGCAGGCCGCCGCGCGTCGTGGCCTGCGCTCGGGAACCAGAGGGTCACGGGTCTCCAAATGGGAGACCGGCCGCGCCGAGCCCGACGAGGACGAGTCCCAGCCGCTCATCGCCGAGGTCCTCGGCATCGACTACGCGGCCGTCGCCCATCTCGGCTGGCCCCACTGGCTCCCGGGCCAGGACAGACCGCTGCCGCTGGGCCCGCTCAAGGCCGTCCCCTCACTCCGAGAGGCCCTGATGTCCTCCCTGGACCGCCGGTCGTTCATCGCGTACACCAGCGGCTCACTGGCCGTTCTCGCCCACCAGTGGGCAGTCACCGAGCCCGGCCGGTTCGCACGCATCGCCGCACCTGGCGAAGTCGACGGCGAGATGCTCGACTGGCTGGAGGCCACCGGGACGGAGCTGATCCGCCTCGCCACCGAACGCAGGCGCCGCACCCGCCATCTGCTCGACGCGCACCTCACCACCGTCACCGAGTTCATCGGCGAGTCCCGCTACACCCCCGCCGCCGGGCAGCGGCTGCACACCCTGGCCGCTTCTCTCTCGCAGGCCATCGCCTGGCAGCACTTCGACGAACGCCGCCATGCCTCCGCCGGCCGCTTCTGGCACGCCGCCCTCCACAACGCTCACACCGCCCACCAGCGCGACCTCGGCGCGGGCATCCTCTCCGACCTCGCGTACCAACTGCTGTGGCTGGGGGACGCCCGCGCCGCGGCCGACATTCTCGAACACGCCATCCCCCGCACCCAGCACCCCACCGCGCGGTCCCTCCTCCACCTGCGCGAGGCCCGCGCCCTCGCCGCCCTCGACGAGGGCGGCCTGTGCCGCCGGGCCCTCACCGCCGCGGAGAAGGCGCTCGACATCCCGTCGTACGATCCGGCCCCCGCCTGGTGCTCGTGGATGTCCACCGCGGACCTCGCAGCAGACGGCGGCCGTTGTCTTGCGGATCTCGGCCAGCGCCGTCAGGCCCACCGGCTGATGGACGAGGGCATCGATCTGCTGACCGCCACCCGTTCCAAGACCAAATCCGTGTTCCTGACCTACCAGGCCGAGACCTACCTCCGGGACGGCGAACCGGAGATTGCCGCGGCGACCGCGACCCGTTCCCTCGACCTAGCCAGCCGGATCGACGCGCCCAGGTGCGTGACGATGGTGCGCGACCTCGAACCAGAGCTGTCGCGATACGCGCACACGGCCGGTGTCGGCGAAATCCTCGAACGGCTCCGAGCCGTCGGTTGAAGCCCTGCCACCGGCCGCCTCTGCTTGCGCACCTCGAACAGGTGGGCCACCAACGCGCCCGCCGCACACTGAGGATCTTCACCACGTGAACCTCACCGGACCCATGCCAGGGCGGATCCGCGCCCAGCTGCGCTCGGACCACGACCACGACACTCATCCCGTGCCCTACGACCCAGACCACCTCTTCGCCTGCGGCGTGACCAGCAACGGCGAGTACCTGTTCTGGACCACCGAGCCGGGGAACAAACCCACTCGATGGCAGATCGCGGTCAACGAAGCGCGGGGTCCGGTCTGGTTCACCCACGACGGAACCACCACCAACTTCCTCGCATCCGTCCTCACCGGCTGGATCCAGGTACCGCAGTTCTCCGCCGACCTGCTCCAGACTCCCCCGGCATTCACGCCGTCGAACCCCGTCCTGGTGAGGCCCGCACCCCTCGGCGACCTCGCTCCGGGCCCGGTCGACGCACTCGGGAAGACAAGCCGTCTCAGGTTGACACCCGCGGGCTGCTCGGCCCGGAACTACCGGGCGAGCAGAGCGCCGTTCGGGCTGGAGGAAGTCCGGTCCGGGTCCGCTCCGAGTCGCCTGGCCTTCGCAGATCGTCCTAGACGAGTCATTCCGATGTGATCAGTGGTCATAAGCGATCAAGGACCGGATGACGGGCTGGCGGGTCTTGTGGTTGTGCCAGATCGCGGCGGCCATCGCGAGGATGCGCTGGGCGACGCGGACGGCGACGCCTTCGAAGGTCCGGCCACCGTGCTGTTCCAGGTCGAGCTGGCCCTTGAGGGTGTCGTTGACCGACTCGATCAGCTGCCGCACCGACTTCAGGAGGCTCTCACCACTGCGCTTCTTCTCGCGCTTGAAGGAAGGACGCAGCAGCTCCGCACCCCGGAAGGCCAGATGGGCCTCGAGCTCCTTGGAGGCGAAGCCCTTGTCCACGATCACCAGCAGGCCCGGACGGTCCGTGGCCAGGTACGGTTCGCGGTCCAGCATCGCCGACAGCACCTCCCGCTCGTCCAGCTTCGGGTTCGCCAGCGCCCACAGGACGGGCATCCCCGTCGGGGTGCACACCAGGAACAGGCGCAGGCCCCAGAAGAACCGGGAGTGCGAGGCGCAGTACCCGTATCCGGCCCAGCCGGCCATGTCCGAACGCTTCACCGTCGGACGCGAGCGGCCGCACTCCACCGGTGTGGAGTCGATGATCCAGTGGTTGTCGAACCAGAAGTCCGTATCGACGGCGAGTAGCCGTATCGCCTTCTTGACCAGTGGCAACGCTGCCCGCAGTCGCTTGTTCCAGCCCGGCTGCCTGGGCACGTACGGGAACATCGCTCCCAGCCGGGAGTCCACGAACCGCAGCCAGCGCGACTCCGAGGTGAAGCCCAGCAGCGCCTGCGCGACGGCAAGGGTGACCAGTTCGGAATCCGTCAGCCGCGGCGGCCGGCCAAGCCATCGGGTACCTCCGATCTCGTCGTCGATCTTCACGTACAGTGCGGTCAGCAGGGCGTCCAGGTTGTTCGTCACACAACGATCTTGGACGCCCTGTCTGCGTTCCCGGACACACCGTCAGCATTCGGAATGACTCGTCTAGTACTGCAACCAGGAGGGTCAGGGCGGGCTATCGAGCGCTCCGCAAGGGCGGGGCACGGTCACACGAGCCCCCGGTGAGCATGCAGTCGGCGCCCTGCTGGGGCGGGGTGACGGCTTCGTCCAGGAGAACTTCGGCTTGCACCAGCGGGAGCCCTGATATCCAGGTGCGGCGTGCCAGTAGCCGGCGAGTAGGCAGAGGGTGTTCCACTCTTCACGGAGGCGCTCCAGCCGCTCCTCCCCACGTACCCGCCGTTCCTCCTCGGGGAGTGGCGGAGGCAGTGGAATCCCGACCGGGACGCGGGCACGGCCGGGCGTTCCGCCGCTGATGGCCCACTCCAAAGTGAGGACCAATGTGACTACCGCTTCGGCGAGTGCCGAGGCGGTGATGCCCTCCTCGCTGTCCACCGGGTGGGTACTTGCCGCTCGCTCCAGCCGGGGGAGCAGGAAGTCGCCGATCTCCCACACCATGTCGGTCGTCAGCTCATCGGCATACCGCAGACCGCTACGCAGGGTTGACACTGCTCGTCAAACTTCCCCCTCCAGTTTGGGCTTGGGCCGCAGAGAAAACCCTCGCCGGTGAGTCTCTCGCCCCGTCCCTTCTCAGGCAAGCCGCGTGAGCAGCACGGACGCGACGGAGACGAGACCGTCATCCTGCGAAGCCAATGCTCAAGATCGGCGTTCTTCAGCATCCTGTATCAGCGGGCGCAGTTCCTCGGGCAGATCGGGCGAGTCTCGCCACACAACCGCGATCGCGAGAATCACTTCCCACGCCGCCTCAGGAGGGCCTCGCTTCAACGGCTACGAGATTTCTGCCAGCCATTCCCAGTTGCCGGGCCGGGAACGCAACCGAGTGAACCCCTGCTCGAAGCAGTCGCTCAGGCTGGAGGATTCAGTGCGAATGAATCCCTCGGGCCCCAGCCCCGGACCCGACATCACCAAAGTCCAGGGCTCGGCACCTTCCGTCATCCTCTCATCGTCCACCTTAAGGATCACGGTGACGCCTGAGCGTCCCAACTTCTCCATGAGCTGCTCCATATTCATTTCTTGCGCTCCTATCAATAGCCCCTCAAGGCCGCTGAGATGTCACTGACATCGTGTAGCTGACCTTTACCTACCATGTCGATAACATTTCGGAGATCGTCAGAAGTGGGGCCACTTGTAACATTGTTTCGTTGCATCAACTTCTCTACAACAGATTGAGCGGTGCGCTTGTTTCCGTTGTTGAACATGTGACCACCAGCGATATCACGAATCACGACGGCAGACTTATCCCAGAAGCTGTTATAGCGACTGGCGTTGGCCATGGTATTCGCGGGTGAGCCACTCAGCAGGGTTTCACCGCCAAAGCTGCGATTGATATCGGCGATCTCGTCAGGAGTCACACCCACCTTGAAGCCGCCGGTCAGCGGGCAGTCCGAGTTGTGAACCAGTACCGGCGTCTCTCCGGCGAGCACATAGTACGTGTGCTACGCGGCTGCCTCTACCTGCTTTTTCGCAGGTCAAGCGCAGTTTGCTGGTCCGGTGAGGTGCGTGGGTGTCCGTGGTTGTGCGGGGTTGTTGCCGTCGCTACTGCCGTCAGGCGGTTCAGCCCAGGTACGGCTTCTCGCGCTGTTCCAGGAAGTGCTGGAGCCTGAGCCGTTGGGTGTGGTGCATCGGCAACTGCTCGATCTCTTCCGGCGGTACAAACCGGAGTTCGGTGGACTCGTCGGAGATAGCCAGCTGGCCGCCGGTGATGCGGGCGGTGAAGCAGGCGTTGAACTGGCGGCGGACCTCGCCATCGGTGTAGGCGATGATGTGTTTCGGATCGGTGTAGGTGCCGACCAGGCCGGTGATCTCGACGTCCAGGCCGTTTCTTCCTTGACTTCGCGGACGGCCGTGCCGGGCAGGGAGTCGGTGAGGTCCATGCCGCCGCCGAGCAGCGCCCACAGGTCGTTGTCGCGGCGGCGCTGGAGGAGGATGCGCCCGTGGACGTCGGTGACGACGGCGGAGGCGGCGACGACCATGCTGTTCGGCTTGGGCGCGTTCGGGTCGTCGTAGTACTCGGTGCGGGCCACGGTCAGCCTTCCTCTCTTACGGGGGTCGCCGTCGTCCACACGGCGTCGAAGCTCTCGGCATAGGTGTCGAACATGCCGCCTGTCTCGTGTCGGCGAAGATGCCATACGGGGGCGGCGTACGCGTTGACGCCCCAGACGTGGGCGTTGACGAGTTGCTGGTCGTCGGCGCGGTAGAGGGAGTTGTAGAGCGTGGTGCCGTGGGTGCGGACTTCGATGCCGGGGGTGGCGGCGAGCGGCTTGTAGTGCATGAGGGCGAGGCGGCAGCGGGATTCGATGCCGTGGCCGAACCGCTCTTCCTGGCCGCGGGCTTGGACGGTGTCGCTGTCGGGGTCCCCGATCGCGATGCGGACGGTGCAGCCTTCGGCGGCGCGTTCGGTGAGGAGTTCGTTCAGCCGCGGGTACGCCTCGTGGAGGAAGACGGCCGCGTAGACGAGGATGTCGATCCGTTGCCGGGCCTGGGCCATCAGGTCGGTGAACGTCGAGACGGGGATGTCGGCCCGCTGCTGGTAGAGCGCGACCAGTTCGGGGCTGATGGCGCGGGCGGGGCGGGCCTGGCGGAGCGCCGGCCAGAGTGCGTGCACGTCTTCTCCCAGGGCCTTGGCCGCCTGGAGGGCGGTGGCACGACGTGGGATACGCCCGAGGTTCACCCAGCGCTCGACCGACTTGGGGTCACGCCGTCCGCGAAGAGGAGATCCCGCGTAACATCGCCCGTAACGTCCGCACCGGCACCCCACGGCCCCGCCACTTCGAACCCCTCACCGCCGACGAAGCTCGGCAGTTCCTCACCACGGCCCAGGGTCATCGGCTGCACGCGTTGTTCGAACTCGCCCTCCACACCGGACTCCGCAAGGGCGAACTCCTCGGCCTCCGCTGGGAAGACCTCGACCTCGACGCGGGCACCGCCGCCGTCCGCCGCACCCTTCAGCGCACCGCCGCAGGCGGACTCACCGCGCTGCCCACCAAGACGCGGGCCTCCGAGCGCCGCATCGCCCTCCCCACCCGCTGCGTCCAGTTGCTGAAGCTCCACCACGAGCAGCAGAAGCGCGAGCGTGAGGCCGCGGGCACCACATGGCAGCACGGCGGGCACGTGTTCACCACCACGCAGGGCGGACCGATCGACCCAACCAACCTCACCCGCGCCTTCATCACGCTCCTCCGCAAGGCCGGCCTCCGCCGCATCCGCTTCCACGACCTCAGGCACTCGACTGCGACCTTGCTTCTGGAACAGGGAGTCGAACTCGTCGTGATCAAGGAACTCCTCGGCCACGCCCACATCGGCGTCACCGCCACCGTCTACGCCCACGTCCGACTCCGCCTCCAGCGAGACGCCATCGACACCCCTCAGCACCGCACTCAGCAGCCCGACGAACACCGAGACGGCACGCTCCGACGGCGACGAACCGCCACCCTGCGCCGCCCTCGTCCGCTGACGTTGCCGTCAACTACTGCCGTCACCCCACGCAGAAGCCCTGCCAGAACGCACCTGGCAGGGCTTCAGATTTGCATGCGCGCCGCGTCGAACGCGATCAACTTTCCGTTGATTCACTCCTGAACCAGAAGTGCGTCAGCTCACTTTGATGACTCACTCCCACCACAACAGGGCCGCAGCTTGCCTCGACAGCCGTCACAGCTCCACCGAGGGTTAGTAGTTCGCCTTCCGGAAGGCGAACATGCGACAGGTCGACGGTTTTTCTCACAATCCGAATAGCAGGGTCGACGTCTTCCCATTCCGAGATGTCGAATACTGGCACGACACCCCCGAGCAATTCCGGTTCGGGAACCGAGTCCAGGCCACCCCCTTCCGGGGGAAGGTCGATAACCGTCAAGCCCATCAGTTGACCACTTTCAGGGTGCACCCTGACCTCAAGATAGCCGCCAGAGCTGCCGGAAATCATCAGGTAAAGAGGTTGGCGATCCCTGTCGACTTCCCATGAGGCGTCCAGCGGGATCCACGGATCCTGCTCTACAACGGCACCGGGACAGGGAGCCCACCGAGTTACTTTTACCATCGGCTACTCCTAACCGACATAGAGAGCGTGAACGAGAGCGGGGAGCGGATCTTGCGGGCGCTGACTGAACTTAAGCTCCCAACCGCCGGAAGTAATCATCCTTCCTGTAGGAACGCCATTCCGAGTCGCCCCTGCAACGGCAGATTGCAAGCTGCGAAGCTGAACTTGGGTAGCCAGTCCGACTTGCTCTCGGCTCGCCATATTCGCCGCCTTATTCTGCGCATATTCGGCGATGTGCTTGGTTGCATTCCCGTGAACCCAAACACGCGCATCACCTGCCTGCATTTCGAACGACCGAGGCAAGTCAGAGCCAGGGTAATTCGGCTGTGTCCCCTTGATGTCATCCCAGACCGTACCGGTGCAGTCACTGTTGTGAACGAGTACCGGAGTCTCGCCCGCCAGCACATAGTACGTGTGCAGGTCGTCGACGGTCAGATTGTAGGTGGTGGCGCGTTTGGTGTAGCTCCTGTTGCCGGTGACGATGACGGTGGTGCCGTCGTCGGTGCGCAGGGTCATTCCCGCGGTGAGGTCGGCGGCTTCGATCCAGTCGTCTTCGGAGGGGGACCAGAAGGGGTGTTCGTGGGTGGCGGTGAGTTCTTCGATGCCGTCGTCGGTGGCGATGGAGAGTTCGTTGAAGTGCCTGTCGCGGTCGGTGACGATCAGGTGGGTGACGGTGCGTGGTCCGGTTTCGCCGGTTTCCGGGTCTGTAGCCTCGACCTGGTCTCCGACCTTGATGTCTTCGATGTTCTCGGTGGTGCCGTCGGCCATGAGTACACCGGTTCCGGCCAGGAAGCACTTGGTGCAACTGGTGGGGGCGTCGACGTCGTCCTTCTTCGCCGTGTCGCCGGCTTCGTCGACGAGTTCGTCCGTTTTCTTGAGGTCGCCGAGCTTGAGCAGTTTGAGGGCTTTGAGGAAGGGGACGTCGCCGGCTGTTGATGCGCATGCCATGGAGATGCCGAGATCCGCAGCGCAGTCCTTCCATTCCTGGGGGTCCGGGAGGAAGATCTTGATGACCTGGACCACGATGCCGCCGCTTTTCTGGGCGGGACCGGCCTGGGCGAGGACGCAGGCGTCCCTGACGTGGTAGCCGTACTGCTGGCAGCTGCTTGTGGCGGGGGTGCCGCTGTTTCCTCCGACGACCGAGGAGTCGCTGGATGTGTTTTCGTAGCCCGGGATGTCGTTGATGCTGTTGATGCCGCAGTTGTCGTCACCGCAGGGCATGCCCTCCGGCTCCCGGACCAGCCCGGTGGGGTCGGAGTAGTTGATGGGGTCGTTGTGGCTGTAGCTGTAGGCGGAGAGGTTCTGGGGGTCGTAGGGGAGGCTGAGCGGGTCGGGACTGAGGAAGCGGCCGAGGAGGGGGTCGTAGGCGCGGGCGCCGAGGAGGGAGAGGCCGCTGTGGGTGTCCTCGGGTTTGCCGAGGAAGCCCTTGGTGGAGCCGGTGGGGCGGATTCCGCTGCGTTCGTCGCCGAAGGGTGTGTAGCGGCGGCGGACGGTGGTTCCGTTGGCGACGTCGACGGCGAGCTGGGTCGATGCCTGGCGGTCGGCCATGAGGTAGCTGAGTTTGCCGCCGGTGGTGGTGTTGCCGGTGGTGGTGCGCATGGCGACGGTGGCGCTGCCGCAGGTGTAGTAGCGGGTGGCGGTGACGGTGCCGCCGCTGGAGCGCAGTTCCATGCCGGCCAGGTAGGCGAAGGTTCCCTCGGGTGCGAGGCGCAGCAGGAGGTTGCCGTCGGCGTCGTAGACGAAGCGGGTCTGCTGGGTGAGGGTGGGTTTGGTGGTCGTGGCTGAGGCGAGCTGGCCCTGTTTGGTCCAGGTGTAGTCGGTGGTGGTGTCCGCGGTGACGCGTTTGAGCATCTGGCCGGCGTCGTCGTAGGTGAGGGTTTCGGTGCCGGTGGTGGTGCCCGAGGTGATCTGGTTGATCTTGCGTACGCCGTGCGGCTGTTCGGTGTTGGGTGTGGTCCAGGCGCCGGTGTCGTCGTAGCCGGGGTAGAGGTAGTCGCGGGTGGTCGTGGTGCCGCCGGCGTCGGTGTCTGCGGCCGACTGGAGGTTTCCGAGGCGGTCGTAGGTGTAGGAGGTCTGGTAGGGGGCGGGGCCGGTGAAGTCGGAGGCGGTCGCGTTGGTGCAGGTGTCGGCGCGGGTGAGGGCTCTGGTCAGGCGGTTCTGGTCGTCGTAGGTGAAGCACTGCAGTTGCTGGGGCTGGCCGCTCGCGGCCTCCTTCACCGAGGTGATCTTGCCGGCGGCGTCGTAGCCGTAGGTGTCGTTCTGGGTGTTGGTGATGAGGTATCCGCCGGGCCCGGCCTTGGTGGTGGTGGCGATGGACTTGAGCCAGCGGGTGCCGTCGGTGTCGTTGTAGGTGTAGGTGCGCTGGGCGGTGGCGGGGGCCTGCAGGCCGGTGGTGGTCTGGCCGTAGAGGCGGTCGGTGACCCGCCCGTAGGCGTCGTAGACGGTGCCCTTGACGTAGGTGTCCTGTGCCGAGGTCAGGCTCTTGGGCAGGCCCTCGTTGTTGTAGGCGGTGGTGACGGTCTCGGCGGGCAGTCCGCCGGCGGCCGGGTAGGTGACGGAGGTGATGTGGTCGGCGGCGTCGTAGGCGAGGGTTGTCGTGTAGTCCCCGTTGAGGGGGGAGACGGCGGAGGGGAGGCTGACGGTGGTGCTGAGAGGTCTGCCGCGGCCGTCGAATTCGTTGACGCGGGTGATGTAGGAGTTGCCGGCGGCGGAGCGGCTGAGGCTCTGGGTGATCCGGCCCTTGCCGTTGGGTACGGCGCCGTCCCACTGCCAGGAGGACAGGACCGTGCCGCCGCTGGTGACGGAGGTCTTGCGGCCCAGCGCGTCGTAGGTGTAGTCGAGGACGGTCTGGCCGTTGTTGCCGGTGACCTTGGTGATGCGGCCGTTGCCGTCGTAGACGGTGCTGGACCGGCCGGCGTCGGGATCGTCGCTGGTCAGCCGCTGGCCGGCCCAGTTGTAGGTGTACTTCGTCTCATTGCCGCGGGGGTCGGTGATCTTCTGCAGGGCGCCGGTCGCGGTGTAGGCGTACTGGGTGGTGAAGGCCGAACTGCCGTTGTGTTCGACGACCTTGGCCGTGCGGCCGAACATGTCCGTGTGGGTGTCGGTGCTGCCGCCCGCGGCCGGGGTCACCCTGGTGTAGTCCCCGTGGTAGGCGGTCTGGATCCAGCCGCTGGGTGAGGCGGCGCTGGTCTGGCCGTCGCCGACGCGGATCGTGGAGCGGGTGGTGCGTCCGGCCCAGTCCAGGGTCAGTTCCGTGTAGGAGGGCAGGTCCACGACGCGGGGGGAGACGGGTGCGGAGGACCCGGCGGTGCCCTGGTTGCGGAACGGGGCCGACACACCGGTGATGTTGCCGGCGTTGTCGTAGCGGGTGGCCGTGACCTGCCGGTTGGGGACCTCCTGCCCGTTCTGGGGGTCGACGCCGTGGGGTATGGGCAGTTGGGTCTCGCGGGCGCGTCCGAGCCCGTCGAGGTAGCTGTACGAGGACAGGTAGGTGTCCCCGGACTGCAGGGTGTGGGTGGCGACCCTGGGGAAGCCGTTCACGGAGTCGGGTACGGCCCCGCCGGTGGTCGGGATCGTGTAGCTGAACTTCATGGACGGGGAGGTGCCGGTCTCCGTGGGCCGCCACACCTCGGTGGGCCGCCCTGCGGCGTCCAGGGTGATCTTCGTGATCTTCCCGTTGGCGTCCCGGGTCTGGTAGGGCACCCCCCACAGCCGCGACATCCACACGGTCGTCGCGAGAGGGCCCGCGGCGGAGAGGGAGCCGTCGGGATCGGGAGTCGTGGTGGTGATGCCGTCCACGGGCCAGGTGTGCTCGGGGCTGTAGGCGGTGGTCGTACGCTGCGCACCGGCGTCGTCCGCCCAGCGGACACGGCCCGCGCCGTCGTACCCGTACTTCACCGTCTGGTGCTCGCCGGGCGCGGTGTGGGTGCGGGCCTCCGTGGCGTTCCCGTCGCCCGGCTTGTTGGCGGCGACGCTGGTGGCACCGTCGTAGAGGGTCTCGGCGAAGCCGTCGAGGTTGGCCGTGCCGCGGTCGTCGCAGCCGGCCGCGTAGTGGCGGGTCTCGTCGATGAGGACCATCCACCGCTGGATGTCACTGCCGTCGAACTTGTCGGTGTTGTAGGCCCGGCCGTACGTGGTGCAGGCGTTGTCGGAGACACCCGTCTGGCCCCAGTCGTCCGTGCGGACCGGCAGACCGTACGTGGTGGAGGTGGAGGACGCCGGGTCGTATTCGTTCTGGACGACGCGGGTGCGCCAGCCGGCCGATGTCTTCTCCTCGGTGGTGGTCTGCTCCTCGCGCACGAAGCGGGCGTCCGGCAGCCCCTCGTACTGCGCGGTGTTGTGGGTCCAGTACTGGCGGACGACCCGTTTCTGCGAACTGCCCGTGTGGTCACGGCTGTCGGTCTCGATCACCCGGCCCGCCAGCCAGGCGGAGTCCGGGACCGTGGCGTTGTGCCCGTCGCCGACCATCACGACACGGGTCGGGGTGGAGCTGGTCTTGCTCGTGCGGTCGCCGTGCAGACCCCGGTGGAACGAATGGAGGGTCGAGCGTTTGACCGTGCCGGTGCCGGTCGTCACCGCCACCTTCTGGTAGCCGCGCCAGTCGGTCCACGACTCGTCCTCGTCCGGGACCAGGGGGTCAGCGCTGAACCGCCAGCCGGCCCCGCCCTGGTAGTCGTACGTGGTCGTCATCTCCGGCGCGCCGTCCTGGCCGCTGGTGACGGTCGGGTCGACGCTCACCTCCATGACCAGGAACTTCTTGAACCATCCGCTGCGCGCCGCGGTCTCGCCCTCGGGTGTCCACTTCGCCCAGAAGCAGTCCTTGCCGTTCGTGGCCTGCGGGGGCAGATCGTCCGCGCTGCACGCGTTCTGCGCGCCGTAGGTGACCTTCGTGGTGCCGCCGAGGTCGCCGTGGATCTCACTGACCCGGCGGAAGTTCAGTTCGGTCGAACCGACCTTGTTGTCCAGGTCCACGCCGTTGAAGTTGACCACCGGCAGGACGATGTCCGTGCCCGTCCCGTAGGTCTTGCGCTGGATGTAGTCCAGCCACAGCGTCTTGCCCACCGACCCCGCGGGATTGGGCAGGCCGTGCTTGGTCTGGTACTGCTGAACCGGGTCCCACCCGTCCATCGCGGTGTTCAGCACATACGTCTTGATGTCCCACAGCATGTCCTTGCTGAAGAACGTGGGGTAGTACGTCTTCCCGGCACAGTGGTAGTCCCCCGCGGTGCCGTCGCACATCAGGTCCACCGGCACGTCCGGGTACGACGAAGGGTTCGCCGCGATCGACGGGCACGCCCCCGGCTCGCTGCGCAGCGGGTCAGCGTCCGCCATCCGCTCCACGCACCGGCCCACATGACTCAGCTCGACCTTGGCGGTGGGCTTGGAGTTCGCGATCTGCCGCGGCCAGCCGTACTCGATCCGGCTCAGATAGCCGCCCGCGGTGTAGGAGCGGGCCTTGTCGGTGTTGGCGACGGAGCGGTAGTGGTTGGTCTCCCTGTCGTAGAAGTAGGTCGACTCGATCTCGTTGGCGTCGACCGTGCGGTCCAGGTTCCACCGGTACGCCTGCGTGCACGGCTCGGGGAACTGGCCGTGGCACGGCTCACCGGGGTTGTTGCCGACCACCGGAACCGTGTAGACCGACCCGGTCGCCGACCCCGAGCGCTCCGCGCGGCCCCAGCCGAAGTAGTGGCTCTGCCCGTCCTGCGTGGAGACGACCCAGTACTCGTCGTCCGCGCCGTGGCCGCCGGAAAGGTGCTGCACCCGCCAGCCCGGATCGTCCTGGAGATGGTAGGAACCGGTCCCGTTGTTGTCCTGCACCAGCGTCGAGGTCACACCGTTGAGGTTGATGACATACACCGCACCGCTGGGCTCCATCGCGGTGTTCGGTGAGTCCCAGCACAGGTCACCGATCGTCGCCAGCCCGTCCTGCGTGCAGTTGCGGTAACGGCGCTCGATGTAGCCGATGTTCAGCTCCCAGCCCATCCCCACCCACGACGCCTGGTTGTTCGTCGCGGAGGTACGGCCGTCCACCGACTGCGAGTTGTACGACAGGCCCAGCGCCGGAGCCTTGCCCATCGCCGGAGCGGGCAGGCTTACCGGGAAGTTGTAGGTGAACGCCCCGGACCCCGTCGCCACGTCCCACGACCCGGTCGTGGTCAGGGTGGAGGCGCGGTAGTCACCGCTGTCCGAGGACGAGCCCGTCGTCAGCGCGTAGACGGACGCACCGCCCGATACCGACTGCGCCGCCAGCCCCGTCGAACCGGGCTCGGCGGTCACCGTCGCTGTGAGCGTCCCCCGGACGGTGTCGTTCTCGACGGGCACCGGCTCCACCGCGGAGCACTCGGGTGCGGCAGGCGTCTGCAGCGCGCACGCCGGTAGACGGACCAACTGGAGCCGGGAGGCGAAATCCCCGCCGTAGGCGTACCGGAAACCCGAGTAGTCGATGGAGACGTCCACCTGCCCGGCCGCCGCCACGCCGTCGGTCCGCGTGACCTGCAGGCCCAGCCCGACACCTCCCACCGGGGCGATCTCCTGACGGTCCAGGACCCGCACGTCCACCTGCTCCGGAGAAACCGTGTCCGGGGACGGCGACGCACCGGGCGACGGTGCCTCACCGGGCACGGAGGACGGCGGCGGAGCGGAGGAGTTCCCGGGGTCGGGAACAGAGGTGTCTCCGCTCTGAGGAATCGTTTCTTCTGCGGCGTCGGGCAGGGTTCCCGTGGGTAGCCCGCCCTCCTCGGGGGAAGTCGCCGCCGGGCTCGGCCCGCCCGTCGCGGACCGCATGCCCTGCAACTGCGCCGTCTCGCCGGCGGCCTGGCCGCTCGGAAGCACCTCGACGACACCGGCGACCTGCTGGACCTCACCGCCAGGAGCGGACGGGCTCTCCGATGTCACCGTTCCCGGCTCACCGGGCGACGCCTGCGCCAGATCAACCGTCGCCTCGGCCGCCACGGGCCAGTCAGGCGCCGGGAGAGGCTTTCCCGGGGCCTCCTCCTGCTGCCCCGGAACAGAACCCACCCCCTGACCCGGCACCAGCGGCGTCGTATCCGACGACTCGGCCCTCGCCTCCGGCGGCGCCACCACGGCAACAGCGGACAACAGCCCCGCTAGCAAAGCCCCCGCCAGTGTCACGGACACCGAACGGGCATGCCGACGAGCCATCCGAACCCCCCCACAGCCATGGACTGCGGCCCGGAACGGTACGACGGGACAGCAGTCACGGCCGACCTGCGGCAATGCATCCCACGATGACGCCACACACGGCCTGTTGACACGAACACGATCAATGAAGCGGAACGGTAATTCACGTGAAGATCACGTGAACAGATCGTGGAGGTGATCATTCGCCTCGAATGTGTGTGATCTCAGTCACTCCAGGGGGTGAAGGGAAGCTCGTGCGGCGCCAGAAGGGCCATCGATGAACTGTTGGACCGAGAGACACACGAGAGAACTGCGATGCAGCCCGGCGCCCTGCCATCCGACCCCACAGCCCCTCCCCTCACCCCCAGCCGCGCCCAGGGGCCGGGCCTACCGCTCCCAGCCAGCCCTCCCCGGGGGACTCAGGCCGGGTCCTCGATAAACGACTCGCAGGCGCTCGCACCGTTCTGACAGGTAGTACCGCATCCGTCGTCCGTCGGGCAGTCACCGCCCTGCCCGGCTCAACCGGGATGGTGGGAAGCCGGAGACGGAGACGACCGACCCTTCGCCCCGGGCGGCGAAGATCGCCACGGTGCCGGCGGAGATCGCGATCGGCTGTACGAAGCCCGAGGCACTGGAACACGTCCTGCGGGCCCCGAACGTCAATGATCACCTGCGTGGCATCCAGCCCTACGACGAGGACGCGCGGCTGATCACCCTGTTCGCGACACTTGTTGACGCCTACGTCAGGGAGTCCCTCCTCACGGCCGCGCTCGCCGAGGCGTTCCCCGACGCACGCCGGGGCGGACCTTCTCGATCTGACGGGGGTGTGCGACGCGCTGACGGTCAACGGGCCGCTCGATCCGCTGGTCCCCGCGGGCGCCGACGTCTCCCCGGTCGTGCTGCGTGACATCGCGGTCCGGGCCATCACCGCGCTGGTGTTCCCCGGGATTCGCCCGAGGCGCCGCAGCAAGTAAAAGTGGCCGCCACACCGGCCGGTTCTGGCCGGTCGTCAGAGGGACGCTGCAGGAGCCGACGTGGAGCCAGATCCGGGCGAAGGCAGCCGAGGGACGCATGCGTCTGCAGTCCGCCGCCGTCGCGCAGTTGTCCGTGCACCGGGGCGACATCCTCTCCGTCCTCGGCCTCTTCGGCACCAGGGAAACCAAGAAGGGCGCCGGACAGGATCCAAGGCCACTCACGGAGTTACTCCTCGGGCCGGAGGGCCGGTGACGCGACCGCGTGGACCGCCCTGGTCCGGCGGATGGCCCCGGCGCTGATCCACGCTCCGCAGCCGTTCATCACCCCGGGCAGGGCAGCGAGGCCAGCGATGGGCGCAAGGGCGTGCGCCGCACCCCCAAGAGTGCCCTCGCCGCCCTGACATTGGCGTACACGGTGGGCGCGCCGGGTGTCAGTCGGCCCTTCTGGTCGTGTTCGCGAAGGCAGTGCTGGGTCACCCGGACGCGCCGCGGCCTCCCGAGCCGGACGATGGCACGCCCCTGATCTGTTACGGCGACCAGCACTGGGCCGAGGCGGACCGGACGGCGATCACGGCGGGGGTGGTGATCGCCCCTGACACCGAGGCCGACTCACCCGCTACGTCGCCGACAAGGCGTGGTTCGACGAGTTGTTCCCCCGTGAGCCTCGGTGCCCGTCGCCGACCGCGTCCGTGAACTCCGCCGACGCGCCTGCGGACGCCGGGAACACCGCGGACGCCGACGCCCCGCCCATCGCGCACGGCGAGGCGGCCGCCGACCCGCGCGACCAGCTCGCCAAGCTGCGCCGGGAGCTGCCGGCGCGGGTCGAACTCGCCGAAGGGAACTACCAGAAGGCGGTGGACGCCTCCCACGCCCTGATGACGGACTTCGAGGAGGCGCACCGCCTGCGCGTCCAGTTCAAGGAGGAGTGCCTCCCGCCCGAGCAGCGGATCGAGTGGATGAAGAAGCTGACGAGGCCCGGGCCGCGGCGCAAGCCAGCGTCACGACGCTCGAACAGACGGAAGCGCTGATCCTCAAGATTTGACCGGTCACATCGGCTACACGCGGGCCCTCGGCACGGTCGAGGGCCCACCGCCTCATTCCTGCTCCGCAACACCGTCCCGGACCGCCGCCGGCAGCGGGCCAGCGGTGCGCGGTGCTCCCGCGACGAAGACCTCGCCGATCTCGACACCCTGATGACCTTCCCTGCGGCGACCGTGCGCCCCAACGAGTACTACGCGGAGGTGCCCGTGCCCCGGACTTGGTGCCTGCCCTCGTGCTGGTCCCGGAGTCAGGACAGCAGGAGGAGGCAGTCCCATGGGTCGGCTGGCTGGGGTAGGAGGTCGGCCAGTACCAGCGCGGTCCCGGCCCGGCCGGTGAGGAAGCCGGACAGGTTGTCCGGTGGTGTGGCGAGCGTGGTGTGTGCGGCCTGTTCCGCCAGGGTGGGACAGGCCAGTCGGCGGGCGGTGTGAAGTACTCGCTCCCGTGGCACAGGGCGGTGCCATCGGTGTCCCGGGGTCACTCTGCCGGCGTTCGGCGAGTTCCCTCATGGCGTGGTCGGCGGTGCGGCGGTAGGCATCGCGGTCGGCGGCGTGGACCTGGGCGAGCCGGGCCTCGCGTTATCAATACGACGCGGGCTGTGGTCCGGCGTGGCACCGGCGGTGCTACTTCGGCCGAGGAAATGTCGCACCGCCTCCCGCTGGTCGAGGCCGAGTTTTCTGGCGAAGGCGGATGGGACGGCAGCGAAATCCAGCAGCGACAGGACGTGGCCGCCGGACCGCGTCGGTGCCGATGTCCTCTTTGCCACGCAGCAGGCAGAGCGTGGTGACCACGTCAGGGGAGGGACAGGATGGTGGCAATGCGTCACCTGGAGGACCTGGTCGCCGTGTGTGGCAGACGCATTTTTGCGCCTCTGGTGGCTGGCGGGTCTACGACGGAGTGGCGCATTGAGGCCCATGCCGTGCGAGTGGCTCAGGTGTTCAGGTCCACATGCCCATGGCGATTTCCTCGAAGGAGGCGACCCATTCACTGTCCTCACCGAAGGGGAGGGGGTCGTGCTGCTCGATGTCGTGCTGGACCCTCTGGAGTACGGCTTCGCGGCCGTCGAACGAGCTCTGGGCGGCGATCTCGGGCAGTGCGCGTTTCACGGCGTAGATGGTGTAGGCGAGTGAGGAGATGTCGGTGTGGAGGGAGACGGGGTCCTCGGCGCCTTCGTAGAACCCGTACACGGTGCCGGTGGCGGTGTCCAGGGCGAGGGTGGTGGCTGTGAGGTTGCCGATGATGATCCAGTTGCGGGCTTCCTCGGGGACCGTCCACTGCTGGCCGGTCATCTCGTCGGAGGCGCGCAGGCTGGTCTCCTTGCCGGGGGCGCCCACTTCGGCTTTGGGTGTGGAGGGAATGCCGACGGTGCAGAGGAATTCCAGGGTGGGTCCGGTGAATCCGAGGGCTTCCGCTTCGTTGCGCGGGGAGAGCTGGACGTTCTCGGTGCCGAACCAGCTGACCAGTTCGTCATGGGTCAGTTCAAATGCAAGGGTGCTCATGGTGCTCTCCATTTTACGGTGCGACTCGGAGGTCAGCGGAAGCCGCCGCTGACGCCGCCGGTTTTCTGGTCCTTCTCGAGCTGGTTGCGGTATTTCTCGTGTTCTGTGTCCCTGGTCTTCGCTTCCTCGGAGTTGAGGTATTTCGTGGAGTGGGTGACTTCGAGGTCTTCGCCGAAGTATTTTGCGGTCCATTTGTCACACCAGGAGGGTCTGCCCTGGCAGGGCTGGCGTTCGGTGTAGATCTCGGTGAGGTTGTCCTGTTTTCCTGCTTTGAGGATGGGGTAGCCGAGTGTGCGTTCGGAGTGCGGTCCTTCGCTGTTGGTGACCAGGATGATGTCGTTTCCGTCGTTGCCGATGTAGCGGCCGGCGGCGTAGTTGCCGCCGCCCCAGTCCTGGTTGTGGTAGCGGGCGATCTGGGTGGCGCGGGAGAGGTCGGTGGTGCCGGGGTCGACTTTCTGGGAGGTGACGGTTGCCTTGTCCTTGCTCGGGCTGACCGGGTAGGAGGGGCCCTTCTCGCCTTTCCGGGGCCGCCAGACGCGGCCTGCTTCGCCGGGTTTCTGGCCCGGTTCCGTCATGAGGTCCCGGATACCGGAGTTGTCGGTCTTCTTGACCGGTTCGGTGGTTCCGTCGGGGTTCAGGCGTTCGACCGTGCCGTCTGCGTTGAGCAGGTACATGGGGGTGTCGCTGTCGGTGGTGCACTGGTCGAGGTCGTCCTTGACCTTCGTGTCGCTCTTCTTGTGCTCCTTCTTGCTCTCGTCGATCTTGCCGCCGTGCTTCTCCAGGACGAGGACCGTCTCGTCGGCCTTCTTGTCGACGGCGTCATCGGCCTTGTCCATGACCGTGGCGAGTTTGTGGAACCGGCTGTCCTTCTTGACGGAGCTGCGCCGTTTGGTGCTGCCGGTCTGGTGTGTGCCCTTCTTCTTGTCGAAGTTGCGTCTGGTCTCGTCGTAGTCGCTGGATGCCTTGTCGAACTCGTCGAACTCGATGGCCAGGTCCTGGGCCATGTCGCCGCTGCCGGTGGCGTAGTCGGTGGTGGTGTCGTCGTCGGCGTCGAGCTGGTCGGTGAAGAGGTTCTCGATCTGTGCGAGGATCTTCGCTTCGATCTTGTCGGTGACGATGGCGGTGATCTCGCCGACCGCGTAGTCGATGGCCTCGTTCAGGGCGATCCGGCAGGCGGTGATCGCGGCTGCGCTGAGCAGCCCGCTGAGTCCGGCGGTGAAGAACATGCCGATGACACCGGCGGTGGCGGTGGCTGCCGTGGCGGTCAGTTCGGCGATGCAGGCGACCTTGCAGCCTTCGATGAAGCCGGCGCAGTTGTCCAGCGCACCGGCGAGGTCGTCGAGGGCGCTGCTGAACGTGGAGAGGTCTTTCGTGGTCAGCCGGCCCCACCGGCGGTCGATGGCCTGGACCGTTCTGCCCTTGCTTTTGCCGCCGACGATGTGGGAGCAGGCCCGGTTGCCCTCGGTGATGACGTCGCGGATTCCTTCGGCGAGCCGGCGGTAGTCCCTGGCGCTGTCGCGGATCTCGTCCTCGTCGATGGCGGGCCAGTCGACGCCGACGAGGTCCAGTACCTCGACCAGTCCGCCGGGCAGAGTCATCCCCACGTGCCGCTCCCCCGTGTGACGCCAACCGGGTCACTCTTCAGGTGAATTGAGTGGCCGTCAACCCGGAAGGGGGGCGGCCGTGTGTCGTTCGGCCACCTTCAGACAGGTCAGTGTCTCGTCGGTGCCCACCACCAGGTGGCCGTCGGCTGTGAGTGCCACGCACCGCACCGGCAGGCCGGGAAAGAAGCGGCGCAGCACGCCGGTGTCGAGTCCGTGGTGCTCGACCAGGCCGTCGGCCCAGCCGATGGCGAGGGCCAGCCCGGCGGATGTTCTCGCGGCGCTGAGGGCGGTCACCGCGCAGGGGCGGGAAGCGACTGGTGAGGTGAGTGGTTCGGTATCGGTGCGCCAGGCCCGTACGCGGCCGTCGGTGCCGCCGCTGTAGACCAGGAAGGCGGTGCCGTCTGCGGAGGCGGTTTCGACGGCGGTCAGTGCGCTGACCGCTCCGTCGTGGAGCCGGCCGGCCGTGTGCGCCATGGGCGTCTTTGCGCCGGGAGTGAAGGCGTGTACGGCTCCTTCGGTGTCGGCGACCGCGATCCCCTTGCCGGCTGCGGCCAGGGCGCTGCCCGGGCAGGCGCGCAGGCGGGCGTTCACCGCCCCGAGGAGGGTGTCCAGGTGGGAAGGGTGGTCTTCGAGAAGGGCCTGGAGGCCGGTCGGGGCTGCGGGACTGGCGGGTTTCGCGGCGTCGACGCGGCCGTGGGCGTCGAGGACGAGGACGGTGCCGTCGGGGCCGGCCGCCAGCGCGCGTGTCGGTGCCGCCTGGTGAGGTAACCGGCCGTGGGGCGTGGCGTCCGCTTCGTTCACCGCGCGGACCGTTCCCTGGTGGTCGGCCACCCAGAGGAGCTGCGGGGCCGGTGCGTGTCCGGTGGCCAGGGCGCGGGCGGGGCCGGGCCAGGGCGGCCGGATGTCGCCGCGTACCCGGGTCCAGAGCAGTTGCCAGGTTGATCCGGTGCTGTGCTGGTCGAGTTCCTGTGCCAGCCGCGGGTCGGCTTCGTCACCGAGGGCGGCCCGGAGCACCAGTGCCCGCTCACCGGGTGCCTGTTCACGGGTGAGGGACTGTGCTGCCCGCAGCCAGGCGGCCCGCAGCCCTCTGTGAGGGTTGCGGGACCTCTCGTACAGGGCGCAGACCGCCCACGGGTCCGCCGCGCACACAGCGCGCGGGTCGTCCGGATCGGGTCCGGGATCCGGCACGGTCGCCTGCGGGGCCCGCTGCCGGCTTTCCGCGTGCTCGGCGTTCCACAGTGCACGGCGCGTGGTGTCCGTCCATCGTTCTTCGTCGAGATCCATGAGCGCGGGCGCGCGCTCGAACAGGCTCTGTGCCCGGAGGTTTCCGGCGCGGATCTCGACGATCAGCCGGACCTGTTCCAGGTCGTGCAGTGCGGTGATCAGTTCCGTGACGGCGGGCACGTCGTCGGCCGCGTGCAGGTCGGGCAGGACGATCACCGTGGGGCGGGTGTCGGCCGCCAGCGCCTGGACGAGTTCTCCCGGCGTGCGGGCGGCGACGGAAAGATGCCCGGCGATCGCCCACCCCGTCGTGCGGGCGGTCTGCCCGCCGAGAGGGACAAAGCTGTGCACGCGGCGGGCCGCCGCCGTTGTCGGCCGTGTCCCGTGCCCGACCAGCCAGGCCAGCAACTGCGACTTCCCGCAGCCGGGGCTGCCGGTCACCAGGCACAGCCGCGGTGCCCCGGGGTCGGCGAGCCACGCCAGCAGTGCTGCGGCGGCGGGTTCCCTGCCCGCAGCCGGCCGCGCCCACGCCCTGCTGCTCACCGCCGGCCGGCCTGCTGTGCGGCGTAGGTGATGAGCTCTTTCATGCCCTGCTCGCGCGAGTCGGCGTCTGTGCCGTAGTCGAAGCTGTGGGTGAACTCCGCGTGCGGAAAGGCCGCCTGCATCCAGGCGGCGCAGTAGTGCCCGGGCATCATGCAGGGCTGCAGTTCGCAGTACACGCGCAGAACCTGCGCCGGTTCGACTCCGCCGGCGGACAGCTTCTGCCACACCAGCTCCTCCGGATGAGCGCGGCCGGGGCCGGTCGATTCCGTGGCAATGTGCTTCCGGCCCGTGCCGTCCCGGTACTCGAAGGAGGCGGAGAAAGGGAAGTTCAGTGTGTGCCGGACATCATCGAGGACACGCGGCCACCAGTTCTCCCGGCCGGCGAAGGCCACCGGGTCGATCTCACGCAGCTCTTCGTTGAGCTCGCGGAACGCGACAGCGGCCGACGGAAGGTCCGCGGCAGCAGCGATCACCCCCAGACTGCGGTCGAGAGCCGTGAGCGATTGATTGAACGCGTTCACACTCGAGCTGACGAACACGGCCGGTTCGCCGATGCCGAGGAAGACACCCTGCAGTGCACCGTCCGGGCGCACGCACATCTGGAGCGGGCCGTCGAACCCCACCCGCAGCCACCCGGCCGTCTCTTCCTGGGGCACCGCAATACGCTGATGTCCGGCAAACAGGCCGAGCCTGAGCCCATCGTACGGCTCGGCCGCCGTGAAGTATCGGGCCACCTGCAGGGGGACGCCGATCTCCTCGACCTGGCGGACAACCTCGGGCAGCAGGCTGCGGCGCTCAGCGTCCGCCATCACGAAACGACGCATCCCAGCATCGCCGAAGTGGGCGGTTGCCGAATCCGGCGCGGGCTCCGACATGAGCGACCTCTCTCCCGGTAGACACCGACGCCGACCCTAACAAGTCACCTCACACGGCCGGCCACCTCAACCGGCCGGTCCGTGGCAGGTGGGATTACAGGCGATCCGGATGAGGCAAGGAAGAGACTGCTTGGGCGTCCTCGATCCGAGCCGCAGGCCGGTATCTACCGAGAAGCACCCCGGTGTATCCGTGGCCCGGCCCAGAACCGAACGGTGGGCGGCGTCATCGAGGCACAGCCTGGCCCCGGCACCGCCGAGATGGTTCCACCTGGGGGCCAGGTCCCTCCAGCCAGCCGGTGACCGCTTCCTCCCACCACGCGGTGGCCGATATCTGGTGACTCAATCCGTACCGTGATCCGGCCGGGCGCGAACTCCACCCCGACGAGCGCGGCCCCGTCTCCGTCATTGCGCGCAGGATCCGTTGGTGCTCCTCCTCTTGGCCGGATTCGACGGCGGGCACCCCGGCCAGGCGTCCGGTCGGGTTCAGTGACACCTGACGCACCCGGCCACGGCGGCGGGCAGACGGTCACCGCAGCCGCCGAGTCCGGCGACGGAAGGGACTCGGGTAACTGGGGCTCATCCTGTCCGGGGGTGTGCGGAGTGTTCCACCACGAGACAACGGACACGCCGCTCTTCGGTACAGGAATCGACTCGTGGCACCGGCGGTGTCAGGTCGTCGGACGCAGGTCCTGTTCCAGGCCGTCGCTCCGAGTAGAGGCGGATACGGCAGACTTGGTAACGCCTCCAGAAGGCTGAAGCCCCTTGCGGGAGGGCCGCCGTTCCGGGACCGCCGCCGGGCGGATGCCCTGCGGCGGTTTGGATCAGTGGTTGCCAGGGCGTGGCAGTGGAAGCCGTGAGCCGTGGCCGCAGGTTGCTCTCACTCGCCCGCGCGTGCCCAAGCAAGTCCGCCGATGTCCAGTTGCCGCCGGGTGCGGGTTACAGCAACGTAGGCGAGCCGTGCCTCGCCGTCGTCAACGGGCCGGGGGTTTTGCTCTGCTGCTGTCCCGGGCCTGGGATCGTCGGCTGGGGTGAAGTCTTCAGCGATCTTGACACGGGGCCATTCTCGTCCTTTGGCCTTGTGTGCGGTGGTGACGGTGGTCTGGGCGTGCTGTTCGCCGACGAGTGCGGCCACAGCGGCCAGGATGGCGTCGGTGCCGTGGGTGTCGACGAGGCAGACGAACGGCTGGAGGTCGCAGCCGTCGGGGTCGTTGGCTGCGTAGTCCTGGAGTTCGCCCCAGGAGGGGAAGAGGAGAAGTTCGGGGTGGTGGGTGCGGCGTCCTTCTTTGAGGGAGCGGGCGGCCTGGGCAAGGGCGCGCAGGCTGTCGCCTCCACCGGCGAGAGCGACGCGGGTTCCTGCTGTCATGAGTCTCATGACCTGGGTCATGGCTCCCACGTTGGTGCGGCACACGACAGCGTCGGGAGAGGTGACAATGCGGAGTTCGGTGGGGACGGAAGGGGTCCCGGACAGGCGGATGGGGGAGTCGGCGAGGCGGAGCCAGCGGTTTGCCTCGTCGGCGAGTTCGGGTCCGAAGCGGAAGGACTGGGACAGGGTGAGCTGGGTGCCCTCGAAGCCGGTCATGACGTCTTTGGCGCCGCGCCATTGGTAGATGGCCTGGGCAGAGTCGCCGACCATGACGAGCTGGGCGTGGTCGCGCTGGCCGAGGAAGACCTGCTCGATGACGGGGTTGGTGTCCTGGGCCTCGTCCAGGAGCAGGAAGTCGGCGTCGATGCGGGGGCGGGTGAGGGCCCAGATCTTGAGGTAGTGGTCGTGGTCGAAGCGGACGGCGCCGTCGTCGGTGTTCTGCAGGTCGGCCCAGGCTCTGTGGGCGAAGGGAAGGACGTGGGCGGCGAGTTCGGTGTGGAGGCCGATGTCGTCCAGTCCGCGCAGAGTGGGGACGTGGTGGCCGGTGATCTTTGTGTCGCCGGTGTGGCAGAAGCGGGTGACGGTGCGCAGGACAGCGTTGGAGAGGGCTCTTTGTGTCACCTCGCGGTCGCCGATGCGGAGGGTGCCGGTGATGCCGAGGGCGCGTCCGGTCTGCCAGGCGGGACGGCGGGGTGCGCCCAGGCGGCGGGTGTAGCGGTGGCCGACTGCGGCGTAGGCGAGGGCATGGGCGGTCTTGCACTGGACGGTGGCGGGGAAGCAAGTTCGGGCGTGCTGGGCGATGGCGCGGTTGTAGGCGAGGTAGCGGCCGCGGCGTGGGGTGGCACGGGCGAGGAGGGTGAGGGTGGTGGTCTTTCCGGTGCCTGCTCCGGCCTGGAGCACGAGGTGGTCGCCGGCATGGAAGGCGTCGGCGGCTGCGGTCTGTTCGTCGGTTGGTTTCAACAGGTGCTTCTTTTCGCGGAGTCGGGGCGAGGGCGGAGATCAGGTGGGGTGGGGTGGTGCCGTCGGGGAGTTGGCGTACGGGCTGGTTGAGACGGTCTGCTTCCCTCGGCGTGCTGGGCGAGGCCCGGAGGAGGGCCTGTTCCAGGAGGTGTTCGGGGCTGCGGCCGGTGTTTGAGGGGCAGGGTGTTGAGGGCGGTACGGGTGCCGGGCGGGAGGGTGATGTTGATCTGGATCCGGCCGACCGGGTCGGGGTCGTGGGTGGTGATGATGTCGATGGTCGGGCTGGTGCCGGGGCGCCGGCGCGGCGGTGTGCGGCCTGGCAGGGGGGTGTCAGCGGCGGTGAGGGCTACCGGCCTCGCGCGGGGTCGCGGTTGCTGGCCGGCGGCCGCGGTCGGGTGGCGCGGTGCCGTTTGGCGGGGGTGTGGGATCTTGTCTGGCTGATTTCCAGGGCGTGGTGGGCATGAGCGGGATTCGTGCCGGGGCGGGCGGGGTGGCGGCGGGAGGTGAGGACCTGCCATCCGGTGTCGGAGCCGACGGCGGTTTCGGCGAGGGCGGGGGCATGGCCGGGGCAGCGCCATGCCATGACAGCGGTTCCTGCTCGGTGCGGGACAGGCGGCTGAGGTCGTAGATGTCATCCGTCGGCTGCCCGTGCGGCACGCGGGCACCCGGGCGGAACGCGGGCGGCGGGGCGGTCCAGTGTCCGGTGGGGCGGTGGCCGTGAGGACCGGCCTGCCGCAGGGGTGTCAGGCCGGAGTGCGGGCCAGGCAGGCCTGGGTCTCGAGAGGGCCGGAGGCGCGGTGGTCGACGAGGAGGATCCGCATGACGGGCCGGTCGGTGTGCGCGGCGTGGGCGTGTGGAGTGGCGGCGGGGGTGTGGGTCTGGGTGTCGATCATCCGGCGGGTGCGGACGGCGAGTTCGAGGCGGAGTTGCCCGAGGTGGGGCGGGAGGGGGGAGGCGGGGGTGCGGGATGGGCAGAGCAGGGCGTGGGTGATGCGGCAGTAGGCGGTGTGGTCTGGGTGGGGGTGGGCGATGCCGCTGCTGACGTGCCATCGGCAGGTGTCGGGGACGTGGGCGGTGAGCAGTTCGGCGGGGTGAAGGGCGACGGGGCAACGGTCGTCGCGTTCGAAGACGTCGACGCGGTGGCCGCAGTTCCGGCAGCGGCGGCTCTGCCCGGCGCGCAGGAGGCGGCTGGGGCTGGAGGGAGCGATCCGCAGGGTGCTCAGCGGGTGCGGGATGCGCGAGGTGCCGTCCCGGTGGCGGCGGGCGGAGGGGGCTGGGTGCATGGCGGGCACGGTGCCAGGCGACACGCGGCATGGTGCCGAGCAGCGCCATGAATGTCCCACGATCGGCCCAGTCACCTCGAATGCACAACCGGTGTTGCGGACGCACGTTCTACGCCTGGTCGCCTCTTCGGGTGATTCGCGGAGCGGGTCAGGGGGGCGGTGCGCCGGGCGGGGTGTGGTCGTCGCAGAGGGTGTCCAGCAGGTGGCCGACCGGTACGTCGAAGGTGTGGGCGAGGGTGTGCCAGGTGCCGATGCTGCCGGTGGTGCGGCCGTGTTCGAGGTCGATGAGGGTGCGCCGGGACAGTCCGCTGCGGTCGGCGAGTTCGTCGTACGTCCAGCCGCGCTCGCCCCGCAGCCGCGCCAGCTTTGTGCGGAGCGCCGCGTAGTCGGGGTCGGGGGGCAAGATCGTCACCCCACCATCCGAAGGTGCAGCACCCTGCCCTGTCAGTGCAGACTTCTGCACTATTTGGCGGTGCGGGAGTGACGTTCGCCCGGGGTGCCGGAACCGCACTACGGTGCGGCGGCACCCGGCATCGCGCCGCCGGACCATGCCCCCGCCGCCGGACCGACTGAAGGACGACCACCTGATGAGGCTTGCCGACCCGCACACAACGGTGCGGCGCGTCTGGACGGTGGAGCTGCGGCCACAGGAGGGCGGGCCACGACTGCTGTGTCCCGGCTGCCCCGACCGGGCCCTGCCTCTGCGGGTCTCCTCCGCGCGCTCGGCCGCCCTGGCCCATCTGGCCTGCCACGCCCGCGCCGACGCTCTCCCGGTGCATCTGCGTGTCTGCCAGTGCCGTGAGCGCGGGTGCTGCTGGCATCCGCGCCACCGCGGCTGCGCCGGACCCGTCCTGCTCGCACTCACCCGTAGCGGCAGCGGCCGCTCCTGGCGCCTGGCCGACGTCTGTGCGGCCTGCGCTGCGGCGACCGGCAGCACTGCCGTCGTGCCCGAAACCGCGCTCCGCCCCGCCCTCTCCCCCACCCGGCAGCAGGCTCCGGCTCACCGCTCCCCCGCTGCCGGTTCAGACGCACGGCTGCGGGTGCGGGAGATGCTCACCTATCTCGCCGCGGCGCTGCCGCGCTTCACCTCACCCGCCGCCCGCCTGGTGGCCCTGCAGTGCGCGCTGCGGGCTGACACCCGGGGCCGTGTCCGGCTGCCGGTGGGTCTGCTGCGCGGTATGCGCCTGCACGGCCGCCCCGAGCCGTGGCGGGAACTCACCCATACTCGCTGGCTCCAGCCTGCGGTTCCGGGATCGGCGGGCGTGGAGCTGAGGCTGCTCGACGCCGCGGTCCGGGACCAGGCCCCGGGCCGGCGTGCCCGTCGGCGGGCGGCCCACTGGGCGCTGCGCCCTCTGCCGGTACCTTCCGCCGCCCCGCCCGCCGTGCATCTGACGGCACTGGTGCTGGCCGCGCACTCCCCCAGCAGCGGCACACCGATGGAAGTGCTGTCCCGCTTGTCTGGGCATTCGCCCCAGCAGACGGCGGAACTCCTGGACCTGCTCGTGGCGGCCCGCACGATCGCCGCCTGGCGCCATGACCGCACCTGCGACGACGTGTTCTGGCAGCAGCAGGATCCTGCGCTGCCGTGACGCGCGGGGGGCAGGGGCAACCGCGGGCGGTGCACCAGAGCGGGTCGAACACTGCGGCAGTCCGGCGGGTCGGCGGGCCCTGCTCAGCGCAGTAGGTCGGCGGGACCGGCGAACTCCTCAATGAGACAGACGGCCTGAGATCCGGGCAGGTGGCGCAGCAGGACCGTCTGGGCCCAGGCCACGGGCGGTGCCGCGTCCGCCTGCGGTGCGGGAGGGCTGCCCTCGGCACGTACCTGCTGCTTGAAATGGCGTGCCAGGGCCCAGGCGTCCTGGGCTGCGGAAACGTGCCAGCGTGCCAGGCAGCGCCAGGCCCGGCGTGCCGGATGAAGGCGGGGCCGGCCCTGGTGGGCCACGCCCCAGCCCAGGACCTGGAGTTCGTCGTGGACCGCGAGATAGAGGTATCCGGGTTCGGCAGGGCTGATGTCCTGCTGTGCGCAGTAGGGGCAACCGCGGTGGTGACCGGGAAGTGCTCCCGGCACAGCCGTCATCTGGCTGTCACAGGTGACGCAGCGCGACTTCCACGGCGCGTCGGAGCGCCCGGGGTAGGGATCGAGGGGCTCGAGACCATTGGTGAGCATGCAGGCGACCGCCTGCTGCTCGTCGAGTCGGCGGCGGGTGGGGAAGGGCGTGGCCCGGCAGGCCCAGCACTGGTGGCCGCGCAGACGTACAGAGGCGAGGGTGGGCGTGCTCAGGTGGCCGCAGTTCAGGCAGCGGGCGAGCCAGGGCCGCAATTGCTGGCCAGGGTAGGGCGCGAGGGGGGTCAGCCCGGCGGAGGCCATGAGGGCGGCTGCCGTTTCGGGATCCATACCCCGTCCGGTGCAGCGGGTGCACCCGGCACGGCCGTTGCGCACGTGCGAGAACCGCTTCACCACAACCGCCGCGCACTGGGCACAGCGGCTGCGCCACGGCTTGGCGGCACCGGGGTAGGGGTCAAGGGGCAGCCAGCCGTTGGCCCTCATGGTCGCGGCGGCCCGGGTGGCGTCATGCCTGAGCCTGCCGGCGATCTTCCGTGAGCGGCAGGCACCTTTGCAGGCCCCGCCGCCCTTGCTGACGATGTCGTTGTAGCGGGGGGAATTGACCTGTCCGCAGCGCAGGCACTGGCTTCGCCAGGGGCGCTGGGTACCGGGGAACGGCTCCAGCGGGCGGGCGCCTCTCTCCAGCAGCACGCGGACGGCTTCGATTTCTGTGATCTTGCGTGGCGGCATGCACTCCCCCGGTTCGCGCCTGCGGCGCGCGGACGGAAGGGGCGCGCCCCGCCTGTGCCCGCGCGGCCACATTGCTGCCGTTCTCTCAAGCGGTACAGGCGAGAGTGCATCACCGGGCGGGCTGCCCGCTCTGGTTTTGCGTGAGCGTCACCAAGACGGGCGCGGCGTACGCCGGAGCGGGCCGGAGCAGGGGTTACCCCGGGAAAGGCCCGTACCGGATGCGGTCTTTGCGTGTCACAGAGCCTCCCTTTTTTGCATCTGCACGTGCACGCAGATGGATTCCTTGATTCCGCCGAGGGCTGCCTTCATTCTCCGGAGTGACGCATGCGGACGCGAGGCGACGCCCGACTGCCGGGGCACGTGCATGCTTCGACCGGTCCGTTCTTCTGCCTGAACGGAAAGAGCCTCAAACTGCTCAACCAAGGCCGGTGAAAGTTCCCGGATGGACAGATTTTCGTCAGGAATGACAACTCGCCGATATGGCGCAGGGTTCGCCGTTCTGATTCGCACGGGAGGCGCGCAACGGGATCTCTGGACTAACGTGACGCAGGGCGGGATGAGGGGGTAACTTCCTGCCCAGAAAAGAGCCGTGCGTCCAACACGGGCAGGCCCCGGGGTGTTGTAGGGACACCACCGGGGCCCAAGCCACGGACAATCAACCAGGAAAGGCTATAACCATATGACTATCCGGCTTTTCAGGGGGATGCTTCGCATGCCCCCGCGCCGCGAAAATACCATTCCGCGCTTCCGTCTTCCAGGAAACACCTGCGTGCTTGCCCTGGACGTGTGCCTGCGCCGGGCCGTCGCCGTGGCGGTAGTCGCAGTTGCGGTCTTCGTCGCCGTCGGCGTGTCCACGGCCTGCGGTACCGGCCTGTGGCTGCTGCCCGCGGCCGCAACGGCAGCGCTGGTCTCGTTCCGCCGTCTGCGTACCGGGTCCTGACAACCGGCAGTGTGCCGGGGCTCCTCCGGGCCCCGGCACACGCCTCGCGCTCCGCATCGCTCTGCGGTGCACGAGGCGTCCAGGGACCTGGGCCGACCATTCACGCAGAGGACGAGGAAGCGGCGTGCCACAACCACTTCAGTACAAGTTGTGCGGTTCTTGCGGAACAAAGTTCAAGACACGGAAGGGACGGGGCCGCCAGCCGGATTACTGCGGCACCGAGTGCCGTCGGGATGCCCGCCGCGAGCGCGACGCACGGCGGGGCCAGCCGCCCGTCGTGCCCAGCGGTATGCGGATGGCCGGGGATCTGGCTCTGCTGACCGGCCGACTGGTGGCCCTCGAGCGACTGCACATGCCGCTGCGTACCCGGCTGGACGTCATCGACAGCCTCCGGCAGCAGTCGAAACGCTGCACGGCGGCCATGGTGCACGAGGCCCGGCTTGCCGGTGCCGGGTGGGAGGATGTGGCTACGGCAGCTAACGTCACGGCCCAACAGGCAGCTACCCAGTGGGACACCCCCGCTCTCAGGAGACTGTTCCCGCCGAAGCCGGTGACCGAGAGCCGTCCCTCAGTGCAGCAGCTGGCCGGCGCCCTGGCTCACCTGCAGGCCGTCTCGGACGTCTCCGTGGACGAGGCGGCCGAGCGCTCAGGGCTCTCCCTTGCCTACGTAATGCAGGTACTGGAGGGCAGGGACATCCCGTCGTGGCCGGAGGTGTACACCTTGGCGAGCGTGTTCGCGGGCCGGGCCGAGGACCTGCGGATACTGTGGGAGAGCGCCACCGGCTCGGTCAGTGCGCCCCATCTGCCCGCCGACGGTGCGGCGGGCTACCTGTTCGCCGCGCTGCGGGGCCTGCACCTGGCTGCCGGCACGCCCGCGCCGCACCGGCTCAGCACACAGGCGCTGCTGCCTGCCGAATGCCTGGCCGGGATCCTCTCGGGGCAGCACATCCCGCCCTGGCAGGGCACTGCCCGCCTGGTCCGCGCGCTGGGCGGCCGGCCCGAGGACGTCCATCCGCTGTGGGAGGCGGCCCGTCAGGCAGCCGACAGCCTGATGGGCACCGGGTCATCGTGGCATCCGTCGTGCCCCGGCTGCCGGGCAGACCTCCAGGACACGCCGTAGCACCGCCTGCCCTGTAGGGGAAGACCCCCGTCCGGCTGAGCCGGACGGGGGTCTTCCCCTACAGGCCCCGGGGAACCCTGCCGCAGCACATGCCCGGGCCGTACCAGACAGCCTTTTCCGTCTCGGACAACAGGCTTTTCCCGGCAGCTCCGAAACCCCCGTTCATGCTTGGACTCAGTGATCTCCGGCTCTAGCATGGCCCTTTCAGCGAGGCGGACGGCTGGGGGACTGCGTGACGTACTGGGCAGGAAATAGAAAAACCAACGGAATCGACGTCAGCACGCCGAGCGTGGCGCGGATGTACGACTGGTTACTGGGCGGCGTCGAGAACTACGCGGCCGACCGCGAGGCATGTGAAGAACTTCTGCGTATCGTCCCCAGCAGCAGGCGGCTTGCGCGTGGCAACCGCGAGTTCCTCCAGCGGGTGGTCCGTGTCCTTGCACAGGAGTACGGCATCAGGCAGTTCATCGACCACGGATCCGGGCTGCCGACGCAGGACAACGTCCACCAGATCGCCCAGCGCGCCGACCCCGGCGCCCGTGTCGTCTACGTCGACAACGATCCCACTGTCCTCGCACACGGGCGGGCCGTGCTGGAGGAGGACGACAACACCGTCGTGGTCGCAGCCGATATACGCGACACGGACCGCATCTTCGCCCACCCCGAGGTGCGTGGCCTGATCGACTACAGCCAGCCCGTCGCAGCCCTGTTCGTGTCGGTGCTGCACTGCCTACCCGACGGCGACGATCCCTGGGCACTCGTGCGCCGGGTGGCGGGCCGACTCGCGCCCGGCAGCTACCTGGTGGTCTGCCAGCTCGTCAGCGACCGGGCCGGCGTCCGTACCGGGGTGACCGACCTGATGCTGGCAGCGACCCGCGGCCGATGGGGCCGGGTCCGGGAGAAGCACGAGGTGTCGGCCTTCTTCGAAGGGCTGCAGATACTCGAACCGGGGCTGGTCGACGTCACCGAGTGGCGGCCGGACACACCGCTTCCTGCGCAGGCCCAGGACGAGGAATGGGTGGAGTGGGGCGGGGTCGCCCTGCTGTGACACCGTCCACCATCTGATCCCCCAGTCGGCCTGGTCTGCCGGCAGGCCGGTATCCCTCCCCCGGGCTTCAGGACATGCGCAGCGGGCCAGAGTGCAGGCGCCTTCGGCCAGGTCGTAGAGGTGCTCGACTTCCTGGATCGCCGATGCGACGCACGGATTGGCCTGGTCATGCCATCAGTCGGCCGCTGTGCAGGGAAAGTACCGCAGGTGCCGGGACGCCTCAGTACCCGAGGGAGTCTGCGTCTGCTGCATAGCGCTCCCGTGCCGCCTCCAGCAGTTCCCGGCTCTCCTTCATCCGCGCCGCCGCGCCCATGAGGTTGAGCAGCACGTGTCGGTACTGCTCGATCTCCGCAGCCCGGCTGAGGTACATGGCGCTGTCGATGAGTTCCACGTAGACGAGTTCTGAGGGCCCTCCGTCACCGAAGGCCAGGTGGGTGATCGGGTAGCTGGGGGCGACGCTGGCACTGCGCGCGAAGGGGACGATGCGGATGTTGATCCCTCCGTTCTCGGAGAGGCTGAGCAGTCGGTCCAGTTGTCCGCACATCACGTCCGGGCCGCCCACGGGCCGCAGCAGGACGGCCTCTTCCAGCAAGGCGACGACTCTGGGGCGGTGGTGGGTGCGGCGCAGGATCCGCTGGCGTTCTACGCGCAGTTCCACCCGGCGCTTGATCTCCTGCGGGTCGGCTCCGGGCAGCCCGTTGGACACCAGTGCGTGGGAGTACTCGGGAGTCTGGAGAAGCCCGGGCACCACGTGGTTCTCGTAGCAGTAGATGCGGGTGGCGCCTGCCTCCAGGCCGATCAGGCGTCTGAGCCAGTTGGGTGTGACGTCGCTGTACTGGTGCCACCAGGCGTTGTCCTTGGCCTGCTGGAGCAGACCAAGGACCTCGTGGGCCTGTTCGCCGGGGAGCCGGTAGAAGGCCACCAGGTCGCGAACGTCGCGGTCCTGGGGGGGGCTCTCACCCCGTTCCAGACGGCTCAGTTTGGACGCTGATCCCCGGATGGCCGGGGCTGCAGCCTGCAGTGTGAGGCTACGCTCGCGGCGCGCCTGACGCAGGGCCTCCCCGAGCAGGCGTGCCGCAATCTCGGGCCGGGAGCCCTGTCCCGGTAACGGGGTCAGGGTCTCAGCGCCGGTCTCACGTGCCGCGGAACCGTCGGACATCCACGCTCCCCTGCGAAAACGGCCTAGACGGGCCAGTTTTGCAGACAAACGGCCCGCATGTCCGACGGTTCCGCACCCTTCCGGTCAGCCGGTCAGACCGTCGAACTCCCCGCGCTTGACACCCGCCAGGAACGCCTCGATCTCCTCAGGGGTATACACCAGCGCCGGCCCCTGGGGGTCACGGGAGTTACGCATCGCGACTCCCCCACCCGACAAGGACGCCACTTCTACGCAGTTTCCTCCCGTCGCGCTGCTCAGGCTGCTCCTGCGCCACTGCGCGCCGTGGATCTCATGGGCCAGAACTCCGTTGCCGTACTGCACTGCGGTCACCTTCCTGCTGCTCGCTCGACGACATCCCACCGGGCGAGGGCCGTTCGGGCTCCCGCACACGGACCCGCGCATTGCTCACCACTGGCTATGGGATCCCATTTGCAATTTCACGGGGGTGGGTTGCCAGGATCGTAGCCACCTCGGCGGGCAGAGCGGTGTCCCCCGAAAGAGGGCATCCGCAGAGCCGGAGGAATCGCCGCGAGCAGCACTGTTTCCCGTGAGAGCAGGGCGGGGCGACGGCCCGGCGCTAGGCAGGGCCGCTGTGTCGGCGGTCGCACGACGGGGACCACAGCTCGTTCAGTAGACGGGGGGCGCGTTCGCATACGCTGCGCGGCAGCGCACGGTGACAGCGGCGGGCGGGGACCCGCGTTCTCCAGGCATGCGGACGACGGTAGCGAGCAGCACTGACAATCACCTCTGACCTGGCGTTTCGGCTGCAATGGTGAAGTTCGGTGCAGCGGACTCTCCCTGCCCGCGAAACCTTGTCTCTCACCGCTCAGACCACCGCAGCCGAGGACCGGATCACTGCGCTGCGGGCAGCGCAGGAGACGGTCGCGACGATCGATGGCAGCAGGACCGTCTCGTGGCTGGCACTGGGCAGCATCATCCAGCCGGAACAGGCTGTCAGACCACAGCATTTGAAGCCGATGCCTTCGTCCGCGGAGACGTACTGGACGCCACCCACACGCACGGGGATCTGCTGCTGCAGATCACCGGGTCCACGTCCGGCGCTGTGCACGATGCCGCCGAGCAAACCCTGCCGAAGCTCGGGCAATGGCGGGTGCACTGGCGATGGTCCGGGCAGCGGCCCGAGAACCGGACCCAGGACGGCCGCCGGCTCTCGCAGAACCCGTTCCACTTCGAGGAGGGCCACGGCAATCCGGCCACCCGCATCTGAGCCCAGCGACCGGGCTGCCGTCCGTACAGAACAGGGCGAACCCGCCTGGGCTGTGGGCGGCAGCCGCCAGGTTGTCCGGATCATCCAGCTCGCCACCGACTTCCGGGACCGGGACACCGTGGCCGAGCAGGAGCGCATCATCGGCCGCCGCAGGGACGGACGCCGGCCTGACAACACCCCACGACGAACGGCCCGTCTTTGCGTCCGACCCGCAAGGCAAGATAACTCCGCTCGACGCGCATGCCCGCAGAGCCGCACCTGACCCGCGCAGCCCGCCCCCGATGATCCGGCGCAGCTACAACTACCGCCAGAACAACGGCACGAGCGGACTCATCCTGTCCTGCTGCCAGCGCGATCTGGAGAAGGGTTTCGAGGCCGCGCAGCGCCGGCTGTGCGGAGAGGCCACGGCCCAGTACATCCTCACCATCGTCGGCGGGAACCTCTTCGTCCCTCGGCCCGGCAACCCATGGCCCGAAGTCGTGGCCCAAGCGTGAATCCTCTCGGCAGGCCAGCACCCCAGTGAAGATGAACCGACCGTCGCCACGGCGTCCCCGGCGGGTGCAGGCCGGATTCGGCGCTTGAGATCAGAGCTCACGTCTGCAGACAGAACCGCGCAGGTCAGGGCTCGTAGTAGGTGAAGGCTCGCGCATTGAGTTCGAGGTGCGCGATCATGTCGATGGTGGCCAAGAGCTCGTGGTCGCATGGCTCCGGTCCTCGAGGAAGCGGTGACGGCTTGCGCAAGAGAAAGACAAGGGCGCACTCGTATCGAACATCTTGCCGAGTTCCCGGCCTCTGGCGGAGCCCATGAGGGACTTGGTGATCTCGGTGGTGTTTTCGAGGTAATGGGCCGGCCCGTCGTAGGCACGGGTCTCTACCGTGCCCAGACGCTGTCAGCGACGGCACTACCGTATTCGTGGGCGACGTCAACGAGTACTCGGCCAGTTTCAGGGCGTAGTCGCGCCAGGGGTTACGGCAGTCGTCGGAACGTCTGGGTGCCGATGGGCATGAGAATGCACACGATGGAGTGCACCAGCCCTATGTCGTTGATGCAGTGGTGCCTGAGCAAGTTGAAAGAGGGCTCCATTCGCTGCCACCGGAGCCGCTCAGCCGTGTGCCAGGACAGGGGCGTTGGGCCCGGACAGCCAAACGACAGTGCTCGACTTGCGGGCATCAGGGCCCGTCCAGGATGTTCACGGCCTACTGACGTGTTGTTCCGGCCAATGAGGGGTTGGGGCTGAAGGGGTAGCAGGAGCCCAGAACTCTGGGCGTCTTCCTTCGGTGCGCGCCGTGCGGCTCAATACTTGTCCTGGGGGTGTCGGCCTGAGGCCTGGCTGGGCATGATGCCCGGCATGGACGACATCCGGGATTCGCTGTGGAATAGCGCAATCGACCAGTCCGCCTACGGAGACACCGCGAGCTATCAGAACGCCGTGTTCGAGCAGTACAAGCTCTGCGTTGAGATGGCCGACCGGGTGAGCGCCCGACGAAACCTGTCGAACACCTTCTTCCTCGCCCTCAACAGCGCCATCGTCACAGTCCTGACGGCAGCGTTCCGGGAGGCGCACAGCCAGGTGTCCGTCTGGCTGCTGCTGCCCGGTCTCGTGATCATCGTCTCCGTCTGTGCCGCCTGGTTCGCGCTCGTCCGGTCGTACCGCCTTCTCAATGGGGCCAAGTTCACCGTGATCGGCGCTCTGGAGGAGAGGCTTCCCGCCTACGCCTACTCCCGTGCGGAGTGGAGAGCCCTGGGAGAAGGGCGTGATTGGCATCGCTATCTTCCCTTGACCCATATAGAACAGTGGATTCCTGTTATCTTTGCTGTCGCCTATCTTGTGGGGTTCTTTTCGGTCGTCTTGTGATTCGTGCTCCTGGAAGCTGGGATGTTTTCCAGATCTCAGCGTCCAGTGGACGCGTTATCACGCGGGAAATGTGTCGCCGGTCTGCGCTGCTGCCGTGCCGGTCAGTTCAATCGTCGTGGCCCGCACCTCCTTTTCGTGATCTGGGGTCCTTCTGGTCAGCAGCCAGCAGCGCCTCTTCGATCTTCTTGAGCGCCGGACGCAGAATATGTTGGTTCATTTGCCGCAACTGGGACATGCGACCCCGTGACCGCAGGGCAGTGGGGTCGAATCGCACGTACTCAGGGGTTCCGTCGCCAGCGAAGCGGACGAGACCGTCTATGCCGGGCAGCCACGTGAGCTTCTCGGGACGGGCCAGCGCCGGACAGTCAGGGAGGGGCGGGCCGGGCTGGGTCATTCCCCGCTCGGAGAATGCAGCCGGAAGCGCTCTACGGAAGGCCTCGTAGGCAGGGGGCGGCTCGGCGGGTGTCTGCACGGGCTCGTTCAGCACCAGCAGGACGAGCCGAATCGGCTCCGCCAGCCGCACCGCCTCGGTGAACTCCCACAATGTCCCAGGGCCCGGGCCTGCGATCAGGACGATCAGCCGGGCTTTCGCAATCAGGTCGCCCACCACCGGCTGCCAGTCATTCAACGGAAGATAGAGTTTTGCAGCACCTGGCAGAGGCAGCTTCTCCCCGGGTTGCCCTACGGCCACCACTTGGCCGACGGAACGGAAGAGCCGAACAATCCCTTCTTCGAAGGTCACAGACCGCGGGTCTTCCAGACCGAGTCGCAGGAACGAGCTCACCGAACTGTTCGGGTGGAATGCTGCTCCCTGTTGCATCGTCACGGCGTCGGCATGGAATGGGCGAAGATAGAGAACGAACGGCTGGCCCGCGAACTGGTCGAGAGAGCCGATGACCCGCTGGGTGTGGGACCGCCCGTACCGGGCGAGTCGTCTGCCTCCCGCCAGCAGGGCCCCACCGCCCAGAACGTAGAGGGCAGTCACCGCGTGCAGGGTGAGGAGGCTCGTCATCCACGGTTGCCCCGCGTATGAGGCTCGGTTCATGGCTGTTCCGGTGAAGAACAAGCGGTTGGCTGCGACGAGGATCAGGAGGCAGCCGAAGCAGATCGATACCGCTCCGATGATCCTCATCACCCAGCCCAGGAATACCCGTTGTCTCCCTCCGAGTGGCTGGAGTCCCCCGGTCCCCGACACCTCGCTGCGGTCATCCACTCCCCCATTGCGATACATGGGGCCGTCCTGGGCAAGTGACGAAACAGTCAACCTGCACCGCTCCTCTCCGCCCGCAATTCATCCCAGTAAAATGCATTTGACACCATTTCTGGATCGTGCCGGTCTTTTCCATGTCGCACCGGCACCGGTGCAACCCGTGTTGTCCGGGAGCGGTCGGCTGTCCGGACACCGCCCGACATCGTGGCGAAACTGGAGCCGGCACAAGCCCTGCCGGACCGGCGGTGATCAGGTCGTGAGGGCCGGCGGAGACGCGCGGTTGGCCGTGGTGATGCGCCGCAGTACCGACCACATGCTTCGACCGGGTTGAGGTCAGGTGCGTAGGGAGGAAGTTGGCATGCGGTGAGCCAGTCCGCTCGTCGGTGTAGCGGCGCATCCCGGCCGTCAGGTGGATGTACCACCGTCAGCAAGTCCCGCAGAGCGACCTGTGTCATCCTCATCCGTGGCGCATTCACCCATCCCGACGGCACCTGATGTCCCGTTGGGTAGCCACGATCGGCAACGTCCGTATGCCAGGCCCCACAACTCGACAGGGTGCGCCGTGAACCGCCCGGACTCTACCCCCTACTTCCCGCTGGCAGCGTTACCTGCCGCGCCTTGTCCAAGACCGGAGCGCGGGCCTGATGTCGGCCGGAGCGGCAGTCGTCGCCGGAGAGCCCGTGATATCGCCGTCAATGCCCGCGCCGCTGATGGAGAGCAGACTCCGGGGTTGAGCGGGAGAACGCCATCGAGCCGGCAGGGGAAGTGCTCGACGGCTCGCCAGGGTGCCGGCGCAGCGGTGGTGACCCGGGCCCGGCCTCTCGCTGCCCCGTCTCCCGCTCCAGGGGACAGGCTGCAACTGCCCCGAGGGAATGCAGGGCCGTCCCGCCGCTCTCCCGCCCGACTGCGCCCGGTTCTCAGGGTCCGGTGCTCCCTTGTCCGCGTCGCCACCGCCCGGCACCGGCACCCGTCTGAGTCTGCGTGCCCCCGCACAGCGTTACGAGCGGGCTTCCCCTACCGCCGTCCCACCTGTCCGGCGGGAGGCCGGGGAACGGCGCGGCGGCCGTTCAGCCGGGGGTGCCGGCTTGGCCCGGGAATCGGGTGGTGGGGTCGAGTTGGCTGAAGGCGCCTCGGACGAGGTCCTTGCTGAGGGTCAGTTCCGGGTTGTCGTGGAGGGTGTCCTGGAGAATGACGGTGAGGTTGGCCCAGGTGCGGAAGGAGCCGTGTCCGGCGCAGTCGTCGATCCAGAGCAGTGTTTCGTCGTCGACTCCGTTCCAGAGTGGGTGGTAGCCGGGGATGACGGTGAGGATTTCGGCCGGGGTGAGGGGGCTGAACTGCTGCCAGCGGTGGATGCGTGAGTGCAGGGCGTTGCAGCGCAGGATCTTCTGGCGTGTGTTGCCGCTGCCGACGAGGACGACGGTCAGGGTTCTGGCTGTTTTGGTGTTCTTGTCCCAGAGGTCCCGCAGGTAGTCGAGGACGGCGGGGCCCAGGTGCTGGACTTCGTCGATCAGGAGGAGGTGGAAGGTGCTGGCGAGTTTCTGCCCGATCTGCTCGTCGCAGGGGTGGGGGGTGTTGACGGGTGGCGGGCCGGGCAGGTCCAGGCTTTCCCAGAGGGCTGCGCGGATCTGTGCGACGCGAGGGGCCTGGGCGAACTGCAGCCATAGGGTGGTGTCGGGGGCTAGTGCGCGGCAGGCGGCGTTGACGGCGAAGGTCTTGCCCAGGCCGACGTGTCCGTGGATGCAGATCATGGCTGTGCGGGTGATGGCTGTGCTGACCAGGGCCTGGGTGAGCAGGGCAGCGTTGGTGGCCATGCGGGCGGCGTGTTCGAGGCCGAGGAAGTGGTCATGGGCTTCGTCGGGGAGCCGTCCGGTGATGTAGGTGGGGGTGGTCACCTGTCCTTGCCGTTCTGGGTGGTGTCGGCGGGGCGGGTGCGGGGCTGGGGCTGGGCCCAGCCGTCGTCGGTGGGTTGCGGTAGTGGCAGGATGCCGGGCAGGGCCTGGCTGTGCAGGTCGGGGCCGCCGAGGTTGCGGAGTTCCTGGACGGCTTGGTCTTCTGTGATGGCGTCCAGCCGCCGTGCTGGGCCTTTGTTGACCGCTTCGTAGCGGGCCTTGCGGTTCTTCTCAGCCTTCTCCATCCGGCGGCGCAGTCTGTCGGCTTCACGCCGCCGGGCGCGGTCCAGTTCACGGCGGACGGCGGGGGGCGCCTGGTTGGCCATGACGGCTGAGCCGAGGTACTGGCCGGTTGCCGGGTCGTAGAGTTCGACGTTGTGGTCGTGGTGGGGCATGTAGCGCAGGTGGACCTTCTCGCCGACTTTGCCGACCATCCAGGGGGCGAAGTAGTCGCGTTTGCGCCAGCGGACCCCGCTGTTGGTGATGGCCAGCGGTCTGCCGAGGCGTTCGAGGGTGAAGGTATGGATGTCCTGGGCTGTGACGGTCGTGATGGGGGTGGGGTCGGCGGCCCATGTCTGGGCGGGGGTCCTGTCGTCCAGGCCCCTGATGGTGTGTTCGGTGTTCCAGTGCCGTACCCAGTCCCGGAGCAGGATGACGAACGTCTCGAAGTGGAGGAGTTCCGGGTCGGGGTCGACGGGTTTTCCGCCGGGCAGGGTGGGGGCTTCGGTGTAGCCGGGCATGTCGGCGAAGAGGGTCTTCTTGACGGCGCCGTTGACCGCTTCGACGGTGGGTTTCAGGTCGGGGCGGCGGGGTGGCAGGACGATGAGTTCGGTGCCCAGCAGGTCCATCGCTTCACCGACGGTCTTGCACAGGAAGTCCTTGCCTCCGTCGACGCGCACGCGTTGGGGGCGGCCGCCGAAGGGGCCATGTTCGGAGGTGGTGAGCAGGGCGTCGCGCAGGGCGACGAGGATGCTTTCCCGGCCGGGGGTTTGCGGGGTGATGGCCAGGCCGCAGATGCCGTCGGTGGCGCAGTCGATGAACCATGTGATCCATGGTTTTCGGATGTGGCCGTCGATGATGACTTTCACGCTGGCTTCGACGTGGTCGGTCTCCCAGGCGTAGTTGCGGTGGTGGCGTGCGCGTTTGCCGAAGACGTCGAAGCGCCGGCGGGCGGCTTCTCCGCCGCGCAGGCCCGCGAGTTGGCCGCGGTTGAGCTGACGGTGCACGGCTCGGTGGAAGGTGGCCCGGGCGGGCACTTCGGGCAGCGTGGGATCTTCTTTGGCTTCTGCTTTCAGTTCCAGGTGGGCGCGTTTGACGTTGCCGTGCCGGCGCGCCAGTACGTCGAGCATGTGGTCGGTGAGTTCGAAGTGCGGCCGGCCTGCGGGGGTGTAGGTGCCTCCGGTGGTGAGGGCGCGCTCGATCCATCGGCGTACGGTGCGGGGGGTGACGCCGTGGGCGCGGGCGATGGCGGCGATGCGGCCGCTGGTGGGTTTGTGGTCGGCGGAGTCCTGCAGCAGGAGGCGTACGGCCAGGGCGCGCAGGTGGGTGGGGTCGGGTGGCGGGGGTGGTGGGGGTGTGTGCTTCACGGGTTCCTCGTGCAGTGTCGGGGTCCGGTGGGGGTTCGGGGGGTCAGGTTGCGGCGAGGGTGAGGAGGCCGGCGCCGTAGGGCTTGCCTTTGCCGATGCCGTCGCGCAGTGCGGCGGCCAGGAGGTCCTGGTCGGTGATGGTGGCGGTGCCGTCGAACTGGGTGAGTTCGTAGAAGGGGCCGGGCCGGCCGGGGCTGGGGAAGGGGCGGCGGAGGGTTTCGGCGGGGCTGGTCAGGTGGAGGCCGGCGCCGGCGGCCCGGCGCTGCCACCATGTCTGCGTGTCCTGGCCGTGCAGGGTGGTGATCTTGCCTCGGGGGCGGCGGCCGGTGGCCGGGTCGGGTGGTGTGCTGGTGGCGCGGTATGCGGTGGGGGCGGCGGTGATGCGGTAGCGGACGGGAAGGCCGGGGGTGAGCGTGCTCAGGATGGGGGTGAGGTCGCGGGTGTCGGTGGTGCCGTAGCCGGCGGGCAGTCCTGCCAGGTCGGGGGTGTCGGCGGTCTGTACCAGCAGGACGGGGTCCAGGCCGGGTTCGAGCCGGAACAGCAGGCCGCCGCTCTTGCGGGGTGTGGGGCCTGCGGGGTGGGTGAGGAGCCGCATGAGGGTTTTGTGCATTCCGGGCCGGTTGGCGAGGTCTGAGCGGGCCAGGCGGTGGTTGCGGTTGACGATGATGCGGGTCAGGGTCACGGGCATGAGGTGTCCTTGAGGATGTAGTCGGTGAGTGTGGTGATGGGCTGGGGTCCGGCGTACAGGGCGGCGGGCAGGTTTTCGGTGGTCTGCCACAGCGGCCGCAGTTGGTGTGTGCGGGAGCGGGGGGTGAAGTCGGCGGGCTGGGCGGGGCTTTCGCGGTGCGGGAGGTCGCCGGGGGCCGGGGGGTGTTCGTGGATGAAGGTGACCGGGATGTGGGTGGTGTCGGGGGCGGGCGGGCGCGGGAGGGTGAGGGGTACCGCGGTGCGCAGGGCGGTCACGGGGTCGGGGATGTCCGTGTGGATGATCAGGGGTTCGTCGGGCAGGCAGTTGCGTCTGCCGAGGTAGGGCGAGAAGCGTGGCTCGGCCAGGGTTTCGGCGATGTGCTGGAGCAGTGCCGGGGGGCCTTGCACCGCTGCGGTGAAGACGGCTCCGGCCAGGTAGTCGCGGTAGGTGACCATGGTCGACTTGTCCTGGCTGCGGTATCCGCCGGAGGCGGTGCGCAGGCCCGTGCCATGGGGGCGTCCGCCGCCTGCGGTCTGGAAGTCGCGGTGGGGGGTGCCGGGCCGGTCGAGGCGGAGGGTGACGACCAGGTCGTGGTGGCTGGGGGTGCCGGGCAGGTCGGGGTAGGGGTCCAGGGCCTGTTCCCGGGTGCGGCCCTGGGCTGCGGCGAACATGCCGATCAGCGCGGAGCGGGTGGGGAAGGCGGCGGTGTCGCGGTGGGGGAAGGCGGCGGTTTCTCCCCAGGACTGCAGCGGTCCGGCCAGGCGCAGGACCAGTCCGCGGCTCACTGGATGTCCCCGGTGTCACCGGTGCCCTGGGCGGGGCCGGTGGCGGGTTTCAGTACGGCGGTGGCGCAGGCCTCGGCCAGGTCCTCGAATCCCGGGTGGCAGGTGCCCAGGTGGTCGACGGGGTGGCCGCCGGCGGTGGCGTGGCCGTGTGCGATGCGGCGGCGGGTGCCGGTCAGGCGGTCGATGGTGGCGGCGTAGTCGGCGAGTGCCCGACGGGCGGGGGCGGTGTAGCCCTGTCCGCGGGCGGTCACGGGCTGTTCGAACGCGGGGCCGTAGGAGATCGGCCGGCGGTCGCGGACGGCGTAGTGGACCAGGTCGGGGACGCAGTGCGGGGCGGTGGAGGTCTGTTTGCCCCGGGGCATGGCCATGGTGAACGTCCAGGCGAACAGGCCGATCAGTTTCTGTGCGGCGGCGGTGTCGCCGTCGAGGTTGGCGATGAGCGCGGTGACGTTGACGGTGGCGAAGCGGTAGAACACGCCGGTGGTGAGGAACGCGGTCTCCAGGTGGGCGCTGCCGGGCTCGTTGGGGCGGGGCCAGTCCTCGACGGCGGTGAAGAAGTCCGGCTGGAGGCGGGTGTCGTGGACGGTGAAGGCGGGTGCCATCTGCACGGCGCCGTCCACGTGGCCGGTGGGGATCTCGGCGAGCATCCGTCCGAACAGGTTGATGGTGGTGGTGCGGCGGGTCAGTTCGGCGGCGATCTGTTTGGCGGGCAGGAGGGGCGGGGCCTGCTTGCCGGTGGTGTTCTGTTCGGCCAGTGCCTGTTCGAGTTCGGTGCGGTGGTCGGTGCAGATCTTCTGCAGGCGGCCAGTGGTGTCGGCGGGCAGGTAGAGCATGGCCTGGGTGCGGTGGCCTTGCTGCGGGTTGGTTTTGAGGCCGCCGGTCCTGGCGCTGAGGGCGACCTGGGAGGCGGTGAATTCGGCGAGGTCGTCGGGCCAGCCCTGTGCGCGCAGGGCTTCGGCGAGGACCGGGGGGACCATGCGGGTCCGGGCGGCGTGCTCGCCGAGTTCTTCCTCCATTTCCAGGCGGACGGGGCGTTTCCAGGCCGCGGAGGAGACCATGGCGCGTTCGGCGCCGCCCAGTGTGATCGTTTTGGGGTGTCCGCTCTCGCCGCGGTTGAGGTTGGAGGCGGTGACGGGCTGCAGGACGTGGAGGTCGAGGAAGCGGGAGCCGCTGGTCATGTCTGGTCCTTGACGGGGTTGAGGGTGAGGTAGAACGCGTCGAGCCAGCGGGTGGCGACCTGGTCCGGGTCGAAGACGCGGGAGGCGAGGTCGTCGAGGAGGACGGGCCAGTCCCAGGGGTGTCCTGCGCGCAGCAGGCGGCTGGTCAGGGACGGCAGCAGGTGCTGGTGCAGGTGGTCGTCGCCGACGCGGACGATGACGTGGAGGAGGTCGTCGGTGCGCTGTTCGTTGAAGTCGGCGCGGCGCACCGCGTGTGCGAGGGTCACGCCGAGGTTGGGGCGCTTGCGCCAGACTGCGGCCGTCCAGGGGTCGGGCGGAGGGCCGTCGGGGGTGGGTGCGGGGCCGTCGGGGGGTGTGCGGGAGGGGGTTGGGGGTGTGCTGCCGCCGGGCTGGTCGGGGGAGGGCTGGGGCGGGGCTGGGGCGGGGGACTCGTGGGCGGGGTGGGGGGTGTTGGCGGGGCGGGGGCGCAGTGCGTCGAGGGGGTCGGCCTGGGCGATGAGGGAGGCGACGGTGTAGTGGGCGCGGCGCTGGCCGTGGCCGGTGGTGCGCACGGTGAGGTACCTGTGCAGGCGCAGGCATTCCTTGACGGGGCGGCCGCGGCCGTCCTGGAGGTCTTTGCGGATGCCGGGGTCGGTGCACAGTTCGAGGATCTCGTCGGTGAAGTGCTGGTAGTGGCGGCGGCGTTCGGCGGCCGTGGGCATCAGCGGTCTTCCTGTCCGGGTCGGGCGCGCGGGGGCCGGTGGAGTTCGGCGACGGCTGCGGCGACCGCGCGGGCGGCGTGTCGCAGGCGGACGCGGTCGGCGGCGGTGGCGGCCCGCAGGGCCTGCTCCGCTGCGGTGGCGAAGGCGTGCCGGGCGCTGAGGTCCGGCTGGTCGATCAGGTGCCAGAACGCGTGCTCGGCAAGCGGCCAGTACGCCGCGCGGGCCGGTGCGGTCCAGGGGGATGAGGATTTCTTCCCGGGCGGGCCGTGGCCGGGGCCGTCGGTGGTGTCCTTCCATGCCTGGCCGGCCAGGTAGGTCAGCCGTCCGGCATGGTGTTCTGCCGCCGCGACGCATTCGGCGATCCGTTCGGCGCGCTGCGGGTCGTTTTCCTGGGCCCAGGCCAGGATCGGCGGGGTGATCGTGGTGTACCAGCGGCGGTTGTTGACCTTGCCGTCCTGGTCGAAGCCGTGGACGCGGACCCGGAGGCTGCTGCGCACGTCGTCGGGCAGGTCGTTGAGGGTGTCGAAGATCTCGGGGCGGCGGAAGGCCCGGTGTTCGTCGGGGGCCAGCAGCAGTGCGTCCAGTTCCCGCCACCATGCTCTGTCCGCGTCGGCTCTGCGCGGGTACCGGCGCGGTCCGGATTTCGTGTTCCCTGCGGTGTGGATGACCAGGTAGGGGTCGGTGGCGGGCAGGGGCGGGCGTTCGGTGGCCCAGGTGAGGTAGACGTCGCTGACGTGTGAGCCGCGGCCCGGGGCGGGAACCAGCAGCAGCGCGTGCTGGGAGCGGCCGGTCAGGATCCGGCCCGGCCAGGTCACGGGGGCGGGCGGGGCGTCGGGGGCGGGCGGGGCGGGGTCTTCCCAGGGGCACAGGTCGGTGCCGGTCTGTTCGCGGGTGAGTTTGGGAATCTGGGCCAGCAGCGTCTCGTGCAGGGTGCGGCCCAGCGGGTGGAAGGAGACCGTCGAGCGCAGGGGTCCGCTCCGTCCGCCGAGGTGGCGGGGTGCGCGGTGGCCGACGGTGCGCGGGGTGCCGCCGCCGCTGGCGCCGTAGTAGTGGTGGATGAGCAGGTGCTGGAGGGCCTGGGCGGTCGGTACGGGTACGGGGTCGAGGTCGTGGTGCGGGCTCATCCAGGCGAGGTTGTTGCCGGAGGGGCGGCCGAAGACGAGTTTGTTGATGCCCGAGGGGGCTTTGCACTGGGAGGCCAGCAGGGGGTCCTGGAGCCAGGGCCGCTGCGGATGGAACACCTCGAAGCAGTGGGCTTCGGTGTCGAAGTAAGCGTTCACCGCGGCGGGCTCGAAGCCGCCGGGTGACGAGAGCAGGGTGCGGCGGCGGTCGTTCCACTGGTCTGCGGACAATGCCGGGTCGTCCAGGGCGGTGATGCGGGCGGCGATGGCGGCGGTGATGCGCAGCAACCCGGACGCGGACGGTGCGGCCGGCATGGCGAGGTCGTCGATGGTGTGGGCGTCGAGGAACAGTTCCCGCAGGCCCACCTGGCGGTAGGCGGTGCCGGACCGGACATCGATCCAGGGATCGTCGGCGGCGCTGAACCGGGCGGGAGCGCAAGACATCAAGAGGGGGTCTCCGGGCGGGGCGGGGACATGGCTCCGGGAAGCCCGGGACAGCAGTCCGGGGCCGGAAGACCATGAGGGGGAAGAGAGGGGGCGGGCGCGCGGGCACCGCGAAGGGCGTGGGTGGGGGGAAGGGCTGGCCGGGGTGCGGGCTGCGGGCGGTGGGGGCCGGCGGCCGTGACGCGTGCGGCTCGGTCCGGTGAGCGGCCGCTCGTTCCCGCTGGCGTCCGCGGGGCAGGGCGGGCATACCGCAACTGATGCTTGTGGCCTGGCGGTTGCCTCTGAACGGCTCAGGGCCGCTCCGACACCGAGATAATCACACAGTAACCAGCCGTGTCCAACGCGTGAGAAAGTGTGATGAACAGGCAGACCTGACGCTGCGTCGTGCCGGGTGCGACGGTCGGCACTGCGCCTTCCGGCGGGTGTCTGCCGCATGTTGCCAGTGCACGCCGGCCGGCTGCTCCTGTGTCATGCCGTGCCGGTGCCGGTCAGGGTCAGGGTCAGTCCACTGTGCCGTGGACCAGGCCCAGTTCGTCATCCATGCGCAGACGGTGACGTCCGTACTCCTCGCTGTGGGCCAGGTCGCGGGCAGGGGCGGGGAGCAGCACCAGGTCCGCGAGCAGCGGATGCTTCTCCCAGCCCTCGGGGGGAGAGTGCTGCGGGCCGCGTCGGGCGACCCAGGCGGCCGGGACGGTCACCGTGTGCTGCAGGATACGGCGGGCCTGGTCGGAACTGGGATGTGTCCGGACGGGCAGCGGCCGTGTCCCCGCCCGGTCCAGGGCCAGTTCGCCGCCGGCGGTCAGGTAGCAGGGCAGAAGGCGCCTGGGCAGGGTGCCAAGACGGGTGGCGGCCTGGGCGGCGGTCAGGTACTGGCGGTGCAGGTCGGCCAGGGCCGACACCCGGTCATGGGGCGGGATCAGGTGCACGGCGCTGAGATGTTCCTCGGCCATGGTGCGTTCGAGGTGCCCGGCCAGCAGCCGGCGCAGGTTCGCCGTCTCCTCGGCGAACGGGCTGTGTTCGCCGTGGACCTCCTCGACCAGATCCTGCACGTCACCGGGCACGTCCAGGTGCAGGTCGTGGTTCCTGCCGCGCAGGAGGGCTGCGGTGGCGTGCAGCAGGAAAGCGGGCTCCACGGTGCGCCACCCGGCCGGTACGGCGATGGTCCCCGCGGCGCCGAGCGGCTCCAGGACCGTGAGGTGCGGCATATGGTCCGGGCCCCACCAGGCCGGGCGGCGGCTGGTGTCCTGCCACAGGCGGTGGAAGCGGCCGAGACGGCCCGCGCGCTGCAGGAGCCGGGCGATCGATGCCAGGTCGCTGACCATGAGGTCGACGTCGATGTCGAAGCTGGTGTCGAGCATGCTCGTGGTGACCACGACCAGCCGGTCCGGGCGGGGCCCGGCCGGCCCGAGAGCCCGGCGTACCCAGCCGGTGCGCTGTCCGCGCACCCAGCCGGGAAACCGTGAGTGCAGCAGTATCAGTTCCCCCGGATCGCCGGTCCAGGACCGGCGCAGATAGCGGTAAGTGTCCTGGCTGTCGGCGACCGTCGCGCACCCCACCGCTGCACAGCCGCCGTCCCGGACCACCTGTCGGATCGTCCGGCCGATCACGGCGAGCCGCTCGTCCGGTGCCACGGCCCGGCCCTCATCACCGAGCCGCCGGTAGGTCACCGGGCGCGTCGTCACCCGCAGCGGGCGGCTCTGGGCCCGGGAATGCCGGATCCGGGCTCCGTCCTGCATCCGGTGGGCGCTGCCGGTGGCGGCATCGGCGAACAGCCATCCCGGAAAGCCCGGCGCGTAGTCCGCGGCCCCGGACCGGCCCGGCTCATGTCCGGCACCGGCCAGATAGGCGGCCACCATCGCGCTGCCGGTCGAGGCGGGCATCGTTGCCGACAGCAGCACCACCGGCACGCGCAGGCCCCCCAGCCAGCCCAGCAGCCGCAGCAGCTGCAGGTGGCTGTACGGGGACAGGGCATGTGCTTCGTCGACGACCACCGTCTTGCCCGACAGTGCCAGCAACCGCAGCGCGCTGAACTGCACCGGCAGCACGGCCATCTGCGCCTGGTCGACCGTCGCCGCGCTGAACTGGGCCAGCAGCGCGGCTTCCTGGCCGCCCAGGAGGAACCCCTCAGGCGCGGTCGCCTCCCCCGCCTCAGCCGGCTCCCGCACAACGTCGTCCGGGCCCCCTGCACCGCCCCCGCCGCGCGCCGGGATGCCGGCCCTGTCCGTGCCGTCGGGCACCAGCGCGGCCGGAGCGACGACAGGACCAGCCTGCCCGCCGGCCGCCCCGGCGGTGGGCCATGCTCCGGCGTAGGCGGCATTCAGCCTGCTGTGACTGTGGACCAGCGTGACGGGCGCCCGCTCGGGACGGTGCGCCCGCACATACCCTTCCAGCATCTCCCACGCGGCATCCGTGGTCGCCGTGGTCGGCATCAGCCACGCCACACCGGCCGTACCGCACCCGCCGTTGCAGATCCGGGCGGCCTCCAGAGCGCCGACACTCTTGCCCGACCCCGTACCGTCGGCAATCACCGTGATACCGACCCCGTATTCGCCCACCAGGCCCGGCATCTGTGCCATCAGCGAGGCCTGCAGCGCGTTGGGTTCCCTCACATGCCGGTGAGCAGTGGCGAACGGCAGCGGCTCCAGCACGACGCGCTCCAGTCCCGCCTCGCCGACCGCCTCGACCGCCCGGGAGCGGGCGCCCGCGAAATGCTCGGCCGCACCGAACGCCGGCATGTCCGCCGCGTCCAGCCAGTGCCCGCGCCGCCCGGACAGCCGGCCCGCCAGCATCCCCACACCGGTGATCAGTACTGCCGCCTGCACCGAGAAACACTCCGGAACCGTCACCGCACCGGTCAGGTACCGCACCAGCGCCGCGTAACGATCCCGCAACTCCCGCCAGGCCGGCCCGCCCGCTGTAGCCGCGACCCTCCGCACGGCAGCGCCGCCACTCACATCGACCTGCAGGAACCGGCCTCCCATGCCCCCGACCACCTGCGCACCGCGCACCGCCGCACTGCTGTTGCCGCCGGCAGGGAAACCGAACGCGGCCAGCACGCCGAACGCCACATGCATCGAAGACCGGTCCACCTCCACCGGTACCGGCGGGATACGGCCCGCCCCGGCCACCAAATCCTCACCCAGCCGCGCCCACGCGCCACGCTCACCCCTCTGGAAGCCAGGCACCAGCTTGCCCAACTCCCGCAAGCCCGCCAGCAACGCCGTCAGCGACCGCGCCTGCTCATTGCCCATACCCAGGCCCTCGGAGATCACCGCACGCTGCGAAGAGCTCAAAAACCGGTCCCACAGCACCCCCGCAACCGCCGCATCATCCAACATCCGGAACAACAACGGATACGACAACCGAGTCTCCGCCTTAAACTCGGCCCACGCCACGAGATCAATACCGCCGAACCGCGCATCCTCAACCGCCCCCACCCGCAACCCCCTTCAACCCCGGCCCAGTCACACCGGTAACAATCAGCACAATAGACTTCACCACATGTCACCGATTCAGCAACACGATCCACCCAGCACACGCAGGGATGACTCAGCCACCCTCGTCGTCCCCGTCTACCCCATACCGCCCCAACACAGGCAGAGATGATTCACGCATGTAGCAGGCGTCATCAGAAGCTGCCCCTGGGCCCGTCCTGCCGAAGCAGGACGTCACTCCCCGATACCCAAAGGAATTCACCTACCACACCAAGCTCAATCACACGAACTCTTCTGCCACCGAACGAAAACCACAGTCAGCTCTGGTAACGTCCCAGCTCAACAAGCCTCAACCCCGCACACGCCGGGATGGCTCTCTCTCGGCCCACGTCTCGGGGCCGATCGACCGGCTCCACCCTGCACGCGGAGGGATGACTCCAGATCGCCGCTGTGAGCGATCAGGTCCGGATTCCCCCTGCACAAGCGGGGATGACTCCGCCTGAAAGCGGATGATGTGCATCCAGTCCGGCTCGCCCCGCACACGCAGGGGCTTCACCGGCGTAGCAGCGCCATCCGACGCTTCCCCAGGCCCATCCTGCCGGAGCACAACGTCACTCCCAACAGCCAGGGCCAATCACCCACCGCACCGCACCAGCCCAACCTGACCTGACCTGACTCAACCCCACGAACTCTTCTGCCACCGAACAAAAACCGCGGTTCGTGCTGAGATCGTCCCAGCTCAGACTGGCCTCCGCCCCGCACGCGCAGGGATGACTCCCGGCATATACGATCTTGGAACCGGTATCCGAACTCCGCCCCGCACGCGCCGGGATGACTCGAGGCTTCTCGGCCGTCGACGACGGCGAGATCCCTCCGCCCCGCACGCGCAGGGAAGACTCGCTGATCATCGTCGCGCCCACTCAACAGCAAGCTCACGCCTAACCCCCGCAGGGATGGCTCTCACGGTTTGAGGCCATGGGCGTGGATCTACCGCTCCGCTCTGCACATGCAGGGATGACTCCAGGGCGTTGATGGTGCCGAAGGCGCGCTCGACCTCCACCCTTCACGCGCAGGGATGACTCCTCGGCGCGGATGCCCCCCTCGATCGCCTCCGACTCCACCCCGCACAGCAGGGATGACTCGTGCCGCTGCCAGTCCGCCGGCCACGGGGAGTTCCGCCCCGCACCACGCAGGGCTGACTCCCGGCTTTCCCCGTAGCGGGCCACCAGGTCCGTCTCCACCCAGCACACGCAGGGATGACGTACTCGGAGACGTCACCGTTGAGCAACTGCGCCTCTGCCCCGCCACACGCGGGGAAGACCTCATCAGTCGTGCGCTCTAGCAGGTCAGGCGCCAGCCGCTATTGCACTTCTCACGAAAATGTCCTGCACTCTCTCACTTGACGTCCCACCAAATTCTCGCTGACTGTCACTCTTGGTTTCCCTGAGGACTGGCAAATCAGCACGTGAGAAGGGCTGTCGCTTCAGAGGAACATTGGGCATCGAAGTGAGAAATTTGCCGGACATCGAAGTGAGAACCAGCACTCACCGACGGCCAGCTCCACGAGGTCCCGTGGATCCATCGCGACCACGTCCACCAGCCCTTCAATGAAGCCATCTGGCGTCACGTCCAGGCCGAGGTCGAACAACGCGGAGACCGCGACCAGCACGAGGCCGACATCGCCGACGCCCTCGACCAGCTCCTGCGCCGCACCCGCCACCCCGCCGAGACCGATCAGAAAACCCGCCGTCGGAGAGCCTCCCGCTCCGGTACGGCAGCACAGTTGCCCGATCTTCCAGGCCAGCGGCGCCCACTCGACGCAGAGACCGCACCGGCCCCGGCACCGGACTGGGGCGAGAGCCTGGACGGCCTCGTCAGCGTCGACACGACGGCCGAGACCGGCACAAGCGAGCCAGAGGGCGTGCTGCCGGCCGAGGCAGGCGGGTACGGGCTGTGGGACGCCGAAGCGGAAGCCGAGCAATGGCAAACGCCTCACCGGGCACGAGCGATACGCCGACCGACGGGTCCCCGTCGACAGCGCACCGGCCTCCCAGTGCCGCGGCAAGCACCGCCGGCGACGCCCCTGATGCGCAGCCACAGGCGGTGGCCACCTGGGACGGCTTCCATGCCTTCGCCACCACGCCCGCGGCAGCCCCTCCCCCACCCGGCACGCCGCACCGCAGCCTTGAGGAACACCTGGCCTACCACTCGCGGTTCGTCACTGTGCGCACGCCGGCCATCGACGCGCTCGCCAAGAACGTGCGCACCCTGATGATCCTCGGCCGCCACCAGACGGTCACCGCACGGCCATCCCTCATCGTCACCGGCCCCGCCGGCGCCGGAAAGACCACCGCCCTGCTCCAGGTCGGACGCGCCTGCCACCTCGCCCACACCCGTCGCCACGGCGCCGCAGCGACGGCCGGTCAGTCCCCGGTCGCCTACGTCCTGGTCCCACCCGCCGCCAGCGCCAAGACCCTCGCCATCGAGTTCGCCCGCTACCTCGGCATCCCCGTCACCGCCGGCATGTCCCAGGCCCAGATCACCAACGCTGTTTGCCACACCTACACCGCCGCCCGGGTACAGCTGGTGATGATCGACGAGATCCACCGACTCAACCCCCGCACCACCACCGGCGCCCAGAGCGCCGACCTGATCAAAGACCTCACCGAACGCATCGGCGCCACCTTCGTCTACGCCGGCATCGACGTCACCACCACACCCCTGTTCACCGGGGTACGCGGAGCCCAGCTCGCCGGGCGCGCCTCCCTCATCGACTGCGCCGCCTTCCCCGCCCGCCTCGGCGACGAAGAGCCCTTCCGCGACCTCATCACCGCGATGGAAGGCGCGCTCGACCTGCATCACCACCGGCCCGGAACCCTCCCCAAGCTGGCTCCCTACCTGCACGAGCGCACCGCTGGCCGCATCGGCAGCCTCGCCCGCCTCATCCGCCAAGCCGCCATCACCGCCCTGGTCGACGGCACCGAACGCATCACCAAGACCACCCTCGACGCGATCCGCCTCGACCACCTCGCCGAACAGCACTACCAACCCCGCACCCGGCCCCGAAGCCGCGGCATCAGCACCCCGTGACCGGGACACACGTCACGGCCCGGATACGGTCCCAGCCGCTCCCGCGCAGCGCGGCGTCCCCACCACAGAGGCATGGCTGCGGACCCCGTCAGCAGCACCGGGCGTGCTTCGTGTACGGCCACTGCCCTTTGAGGCGACCGCCTCATATGGGCAACGGATCGCCGACACCTACCAGGTGACGCTGTCCCAGCTCCTTGACGGCGTCGGCATCACCCTCCCCGGCCACGGCACCCTGCCAGCAGCCGAACTCCACCTCAATCACAACGCGGCCCGGCGCCTGACCGCCCTCGCTCGATTCCCACTCCCCCACCTGACGCGCGCCCTGCCCCACCTCGCCCTGCCGGGCGATGCCCACGGCACCGAGGCCGCCGCGCACTGGAAGCGGCTCGAGGCCGAACAGCAGCCCGTCCGCGCCTGCACCCTGTGCACCCGCCACCGCAGCCACGACGCCACCGACACCGCCTGGGCCCACCCGGCGCCACAACGGCTGGTGTGCCCACGCCATCAGCAAGCAGCCCCCGACCCGCGGCTCACTTCCACCGTCCGCACCTGGGCCGTGCCGGAGCTTGTCGCCGCGCACCATGCACACCAGCGACTCCTACGGCACCCACGCGCCGCCACCGCTTGGACCACCGCGCGCGCTATCACCACCCGCTGGTACGACCACCAACGTCACCTCACCCACCGCTGGCACACCCGCCTGACCCAGCTCTGCGCGACCAACCCCCACCTGACCACCACGCACAGCGCCTCCCCCACCCTCCTGACCCGCGACCTGGTGACCTATCCAGAAACCGTTGCCCTCGTCGGCGCACTCGCCACCCTCCCGCGCTGGCCGCGCCACGACACCAACGACGCCCTCAACCTCATCGCCCACCGACTCGGACTGCCCCGCCTGCCCCTCAATGCGAGCGATCCCATCCGGGTCTTCCTCACCCACACACGCCACTGACCAGCACCATCCAGAACCCCACACCCCCAGAAAGCGCAGCCGCCCATAGACGTGCCACCACACCTACGAGAAAGCCAAGATCAATCCCCCACAACTACCGAACCGCAAGCCAAGCCCCCGAACAACCAAACCGAACACGCCCCAAGCCACACCCACCACACCCGAACGCAACCACTTCACCCCATCCCGAATCCCACCCCAAAAGACGAAACACCAGACCACAGCAGTCCAGCCCCCTGAAGATCACTGACCCGTCACAGCAGGTTCTCCCCGGTGACTGCGGACTCCTTCCACTAGTCAGCAGGGCGTACGAACCTCGGCGCCGACGCGTGTGTGGCAGCACAGCGGCACCTTGTCACGGGGGTCAGAGTGCCCTTGGCCCCCGTGAAGCTCTCCGCTCCCCCGGGGGCTGCCCGATCGGCATGCATGGTCGCTCTCTGACTGGACCGGGAGGCGGTGCAGCGTTCCGTTCCAGAGCGCACCCAACTGCAGCAGCAGGGCAGGGCAGGTGGAGAACAGCAAGCGGCCAGAAGGTCGACGTCGGGCCGATCAGGGAATGCCGCTGTTCAAGTCGGCGAGACGGCCCTGAGGATCATGTGCAGGCCGTCCCTTGCGTGTGCTCGATCTTGAGGATCGGGTCGTACAGCAGCGCCGTGTCCGACCCCATCGGGCTGTAGGACCTCGACCTGGTACTCCGCTTCCCACGCGAGGAGTTGGGGTGCGGCCGCAGCAGCAGGGGGCCAGCCTGGACCGACGGCACGCGGCCGGTCGGACAGTGCCCTTGCCCTCCAGCCCGCCGGGTCGGGACCACCGCGGGGTGATAACCCGTGGCCGGTTCCGTGATCTTTGCGATTAACGCGAGTGGCCGGCGAGGACAGTGAGGTAGTGGGTGTACTGGTCGGGCGTGAGGCGTTGGCCGGACCATCCATGGCAGAAGGAGCAGCTGGGGCCGTTCCATTCCCAGAAACTGGTCAGGTCGAGGAGGTCGGCCAGGGGCATTCGTTCGGTGTCCGGGGTGAAGGGGCGGGCGTACTGGCAACCCCTGCCCACGAGGTGGGAGCGGCCCTGGTAAAGGCCGCCGAGGTTGCTGCCGTAGATCCACAGATCGGCCAGCGGCCCGAGGGCGGCGGGGTTTTCCCGGAAAAGATGCACGTTGAAGTGGCAGCCGGGGAAAGTGAGGGCGTCGGTCCAGGCGTCGCGCAGGCCGAAGTGCATGTGCTTGACCTGGGCGGCCAGGTGACGCAGGTCGGTGTCGCGGGTGGCCTGTGCAGCGACGGCCAGGGCAGTGACGCGGTCGCTGCGGCTCCAGCCGGAGGACTCACACTCGCGCTGGAGGTCGGACAGGCTCGCGGCGGCCGCCAGTCCGTCACGGGGCTCCGCCTCTGCCTCCAGGGCGGGGGCGGGCCGCCGGCGGTTAGCGGCCGGCACGGGAGTCGCCGGCGGGGCGGGCGGGGTCACGGTCGGCTCCGGGAGAGCGGGCCGGCCCTCGAGGTGGGCCCGGTAAGCGGCGGAGAGGTCCTCCAGGTCCTTGCGGCGCGCACGGTGCAGGTCGATGGGCTCCTGCAGGCTGGTGTCGAGCAGCTGCACCCCACTGTGGAAAGCGTGGAAGCCGATCGACTCCCACAGGGCGGCGATCTTGACCTTCGCGGTAGCGCGGTCGACGTCACTCACCTCGTCCCGGTTCTCGGGCCATTCGGCCATGCCGGGCTCAGCCGCGACCGCGCAGCAGCCGCCGGACAGGCAGCGGATGGTCTCGGCGGCGAACACCGGGCCCAGGCCGAAGCCGCGCCAGGGACGGGCCAGGAAGACGCGGTCCAGGATGAGCAGATCCCCCACCGGGCAGTCGATGGTCTCCTGAAAGGCATCGGAATACTCGCCGTCGTCGAGGACAGTGGCCGCGATGCTCTCCAGGTCTCCCGACTGGGCGTCCGCGACCATCCAGCGGTCCGCACCGGTGTAGTCACGCAGCCGCCACAGGCGCAGCCAGCCGGCCTCGTTGCCGTTCTCGATGAGCTGCTGGCACCTATCGGTGCAGCCACCGGCGCATTCCTCCTCCTGATCGTGGTAGGCCCGGATGGAGACATGCCAGTGCTCGAGAGTGTCCTCGTCCTCATAGGGCACAGCAGGGTGCCCATGGCTGTAGACCAGCCGCAGCTGGGCCGGATCACTGGGAAGTTCGCTGGCCGGTCGGCGCGCAAGACTCATGAGGGTGGAGGCTAACCGCCGCCACTGACAATCGGTCCGCAGTCGTCGGCTGCGGCCTGGGCGCGGATCGGAGCGCACGGAACGACGTTACCGGTCGCGTGGCCCAACTGCTGAGACAGCGGGTCGGCCCAGGGCGTGAAGCCCGACCCGATATCCATCTGTCGGCGTAGGCAGGGCCGTAGACAGCATCGCGACCGTCCTGCGCGCGATCTTCCTGGGGCCCTTGTCTAAGGTCTGAGCCAGCGGCTATCGCGGGCCATGACACGGCCGCGCAGTCGGCAAGTGGTCAATTGCGCACAACTCCTGTCAGAGCCTCGGTGTGCAAGGGTGGAGAGGACAGGGGGACTGCCCCAGATGTGCATGCGCACCGAAGGGCGGCGCTTTCAGTGCTGTTTCGTCTGACGCCAGATGTTCTGATGAGCCCGGTAAAGATCGCGCAAGGCACCGGACGGTCTCTCGGGCCAGGCGGCCCTGATCTGCCTCTCCCCCCAGCAGAGGGTGACGATCGCACGGTCGGCCGCATACCGTCGAAGGAGGTCGGAACGTAGGTACAACAGTCCGCCCGAGAAGCCAGAGGGGGCTGCGAAAGACCGGGCGGCGAGTGCACCAGAGGGTTCGCACTGGTCGAAGCCCGCCGGGAGAGCACGCAGGTCGAAAGCCTGTGAGACCAGTCGGCTGGGGACGTAGGCGGTCGCCTGGTTCTGGCTGCTGTGGTGGGGCTCCCAGGTGAAGTGGTGGGCCAGCCTCTCGAAGCGGAGGTCGGGCCGGTCGTAGCGCGGTGTGCCGCTGTACAGGTCCTCGGTAGTCAGTCCCGGTTCGGGTGCAGCAAACCGGGTGTGCCATGGGATCTCGCCAGCGAAGACGTAGTACTCGGCGGGCAGGTCGATCATGTCTCGGCCCGGGTGGGGCAAGGCATCGAACACCTCTAGGAGGTCGGTCAGGTTCTCCTGGTCGATGAGGACGGTGTTGAACAGGCCGAAGGCGTCGCGTCCGGTGGCCACATCCTTGGTGTCGATCTCTGCGTGCACGAGTATCCATGGACCTTCGTCCTTATCGAGCAGGGCCGGCGCAAGGAAGTCGTCTGGCACGTCAACGATTCCGTGGCGCAGCCATTCGAGGTCGTCGGTTGGTGTCCGCGGCGTCCAGGTGCCGAGCGGGACCAGGACCGGCTGCGGGGGCTGGGGGAAGGTCGGGTCGATGTCTACTTCAAGGTCCTCGGGTGGCTGGCCGCGGTCGGCGAGCATGCCCGCCATGGTGTGGAAGCCGATCCAACCGTACTTCTTACCGTAGCGGTCGATCCGACCGCTGGGGGTGCGCCGCCGCCGGGACGCTGCCGAGGTGATGCGGCGTTCCACTTCGTCGAACGGGTCGTGGCGCCAGCCCAGTGCGTGCACTACGCCGAGGACGACGGCGGTGGCTTCCTGGTGGCCGGGGTGGGAGTCGTCGTAGTTATCGCGGTCCGAAAACAGGCGTCCGAGGGTGTAGTTGCCGAAGTCCATGCCGATCGTCGGGCCGACGTCATCCCGGCGCGGGTCGTCCTCGGGCAGCGGGGTGATTGCCGGTGCTGGGCTGAAGGTCAGGGGTAGTTCGGCTGCGGCTGGCACCGTGGCAGGATACGAGTGGTGGGCTAGGTCTAACGTTGAGGAGACGTAGTACCGGGTCAGGGCGTGGAAGGTGGGGTGGGTGGCTTCGGCTCCGGTGTAGGCGTTCAGTAGTCCTGCCAGGTAGTCGGGCAGGGCGGCTTCCAGGTCCGGGGTATGGAGCGGGTGGGTCGTCGCGACGCCGTAGCAGGCGGCGACCATGCGTTCGCCGACGTAGGCGTCGTTGATGGTGATCGCTTCCAGCGTGAGGGTGAACAGTCCGCTGATGTCGTACCGGCCGTACCAGTACAGGGCGGCCGTGGCGGCGTCGCGGAGGTCGCGGTCGGTGCTGGTCAGCGTCCACATCAGCCATCGGGCTCGCAGCCGGTCGGATTCCACGCGGTGCGGGTGGTCTCGCCAGCGTGTGGCCAGGGCGGTGGTGTCGGCGAGGAGGGGGCGGCTGTGGGCGCGCTGCCACTCGCTCCAGCGCAGGTCGCGGTCGGCGACGGAGCGGTCGCGCAGGATCCGGTCGAGGAAGACTGCGTTGAGGGGGTGCCCGGGGGCTGCGCGGGTGCTGTAGAGCCGTTGGAGGATGTCGTTTCTCCCGCGGAGGTCGTCGCAGTGGGTGACGAGGGCGTCCACGGTGGCGGAGTCGAGGTGGTCTGCTTCAAGCCGGGCAGCGTGCAGGAGGGCAGGCAGGCGGAGGGGTTCGGCAACGGCCTGCCACAATTGCGCTGCCCCGGCGCGGGGCAGAACACCTGCCAGGGCCTGGAAGATGTCGGTGGCGAGCGGATGGCGTTCGTCCGGCGTGCCGTTGAAGCGTGCCGTGGTGGTGTCTTCGTTCAGCAGCTGGGCGATGCCCCTGCCGTGGGTGTGCACCAGACTGGTGGCGATGACGTGACCGGCCATCAGGTCGTAGACGAACGACCAGGCCGCGCCGCCCGCGTCGTCGGGGTGACGCAGGAGGACGCCTTCGTGTTCGAGGGCGGCGAGAAGACTCTCCTGCCAGCGGCGATAGGTGTCCTGGCAGAGCTGCTTCGCCTGGGTGTCGGGAAGATCGCGGGCCTGCTTCTCCCACAGGGCGCTTCCCAGCGCGTCGAGGGCCTGGTTGACGTCGTTGGGGTGGATGGACAGAGTGAGTTCGTAGACGCGGCGGGTGGCGGAGGTGAGGAAATCGCTGAAGATTCCGGTGAGGGAGCTGGGCAGGCTCGCCGCACTGACGGGCTGCCTGCGGTCCCGATTGGCTGCGGTGCAGTAGATCTTCAGTGTCAGCGGGTGACTGAGGAGTTCGCGCGGTAGGTCGGCGCCACCTGGTTCGATTTTGTAGTGGGTGAAGTAGCGGGCGATGGCCTCATCGAGGTCTTCGTCGAATCCGTCGAGCTCGAGGATGTCGTTCACGCCGGGGGGGATGGTGTCGTCGAGGAAGGCCTCGCGTACCGTGCACACCACGAGCACGGACGGGTACCGCTTGAGGGTCACCTGCAGACTGCGCAGCAACGGCGGCCACATGGTGGGGGTTTCGGCCTCGTTGAGACCGTCGATGACGATGGGCAGCCGGCATCCGGCGCGTTGTGCGGCCGCGTCGACGGCGGCGAGGAGTTCCTCGAAGGAGGACAGGGGCTTGCCCGCCACGGTGATCTGACCGGCGAGGTCGTCGAGGGTCTGGCGGGCGCTCAGGCGCCTGCCGTAGAGCAGGACGCCAGCAGGACGTGCCACTGTCGGCGCGGTGAGCGTCGCAGACAGTTGTGTTTTGCCGAATCCAGCGTCGCCGGTGACGATCGCGAGTCGGGTCGATAGGTGATCGGTGACGTGGTGAGCGAGAGCGGCGGCGTCGCGGATGTGGGCAATCAGGTTGGTCAGCGGCAGCGTGGCGGCGTGCCGCAGGGCCCGCAGCCGCCGGAGCACGACGGGCTGCGCCAAGGGGGCCGGGGCCACGGTGCGGTCGGTGGCGCCCAGCAGCGGGGAGGGCTGACTGTTGCGGATCTGCTGGTGTGCCTCGTGCAGGAGTTCGGAGATGTCTCGTCCCGTGGCGATGATCGTCGCGGTCTGCTCGGCCAGCGGGGCCGGCAAGGTAATGGCCGCGTCGTCGAGGGCCGCTTCGAAGCGGGCGATGTTGTGGTGAGTGTCGCTCAGGTCGTCCCACGCGTCGGGTTCGGCGAGCATCCGCCGAAGCCGGTGCTCGGCAGCCGATGCCTGATGCACCTCGGGGATCCAGCGTTCGCCCGCCTCAGCGGCGGCCCGCTCATGCTGTTCGGCCAGACGCTGCGGGGTCAGGACGAGGGAACCGAAGTAGGACTCGCGCAGCAAGACGGCATCTCCGACGAGGAGATGGTCGAGCTCAACCTCCGTGGCCAGGTGCAGCTGCATCCTGGTGGGCAGACCACGGAACCACGTCTGGTCACCGGCGGTGAGAGGGTGCCGGGTCCACAGCACGAAGTCGGTGATACCCGGGAAGTGCTTCTCGGTCTTCCTAAGGGAGTCCTCGACATCGGCTCGGCGGCCGGCGCCGATGGCGCGGCCCGAGGGGATGTCCCACCACTTGGTCTGCCACCCGAAGCAGCGACCGGGCTCACCCAGCGGGCAGGCGGGCTGGTCGATGTCGAGGTGGAACTCGACTCCAGGCTGCTGGGCCAGGGCGATGAAGCGACCGTAACGAGCGTATGCGTGGGTGACGGCACCCCGGCACAGCAGCTCGAAGTTGTCCCGGCGGCTTCCTGGCAGCGCGGTGAACTTCTCCCAATCCAGCCCGGTCATCGGATTGTTCGCCCCCTATTCGCCCCGGCCGTGGCCGGTGCCGGGGTAGTCGTGCGCGGAATACACCTCGATGCGGGCCCCCTTGTCGAGGAAGACCTTCAGCAGCGCCTGGACATCGTTCTCATCGGTAGTCACCACGATGGAGTCGCCCTCGCGTCGCATGGTGAGGTCGTACAGGAACTGCTCAAGCTCACGCGGCCCGACGCTGTGAATGTTGAGGTCGCTCAGCAGTTTCAAGACCTCGTCGCTGAAGCGGTCGTCCGGCTCGCCGATGATCAGGCGGCCGGCTTCCTCCTCCGCTTGCAGAGCCTTGGTGAACTCTTTGATGACGGTGTGGGCTCGTTCGGCGGCAGTGGCGTCCTTGAACCGGCCGATCATGACAAGGTTCATGGAGTGCTCGGTGCCGTACCCGTACCAGACCTTCATGCGACACCCTTCTGCTGCAGGCGGTCGAGCGCGGCGAGAACGCCACGGTCGTCGACCGGTTCGCCGGCCGAGTGGTAGGAGGTGCGCCGCAGGGTTCCGGCGGCGTCGATGTGGGCGTAGGCGCGCAGTCCCGTCTCGCCTGGCAACGGCTGAGCGGTCGGCAATGCACCGCTGTCGCCCTCGCCGATGGTGAGGGCCACAGACCCGCGGTAGTTGGTAATCCATTGGTGCAGGGCGGCCACGGTGTGCGGGGTGGAGCCCGGGCGTCCGCGTGCCGGACGCTCGGGCAGCAGCAGGAGTTCCGCAGCCCCGGTCGAAGCCGCAAGGTCGGCGACCGCGTCGAGATCCGGCAACGTTTCAGCATTAACGACGCAGTTGAGCCCGAACCGGAAGGTCCGCCCGATCCGATTGAGCCGCTGCACAAGCTCGGCAAAAGGGCGGCCGCGCAGCTTCTCGTAGGTGGTGTCGACTCCGTCGACACTGACGCGGACGAAGTTGACCGCTCCGGCCAGCGCATCGATCAACTGAGGGGTGAAGCGGTGTGCGTGTGTCGTCATCGTCACCGCCAGGCCCGTGCGCTCAGCCGTGTGACGGCACACCTGCGGAAGGCGGCGGTAGAGGGTGGGTTCTCCGCCGCCGAACCCGATGCCGAGGCAGCCCTCTGTGTCCAGTTCGTCGATCCATGCGCACAGCCGTGCGGCCTCGAGCACCCCAGCGGACTTGGGCGCGTAGCAGAACGGACACGCCAGATCACAAGCATTGGTCAGGGCGATCGACACCTGGCGGGGCGCACGAGCCCACTGCGCTTCAGGGACATCGACCTCGTCGAAGAGCATATTCAGGCCCGTGCGGCGGTCGAAGAGGTGCATCCCGTCGGGACCGACACGACGTTTCACCCACAGCCCCGCATCACTCACGCATCTTCCTCCAGGTTCCGGCTCAAAGTATGGCAGACGCACCAGTCCCGGCTACCCGGTTCCTCACCAGTCACAGCAGTTTGGGATGGCATACGACAAGCCCTGGCCAGTTATGACCCAGGTCGTGCTGGCTGGTGGAGCCCGCCTCATTCCCCTCAACCCTGGCCGTCTGCGTCAGTCGGTACGCGACACTCCCTCGAGGAGGTGGCCAGGTGGCAGGCACGGTGTCCGCTGCCTTCGGGAACCGGACGTGATGTAGAAGGCGTGCAGGGGTTGCCGGCCATGAGCCCTGTCATCTGGGTCGGGGCAGGAGTCCAGGGCTCGCCAAGCCTGCTCGTGACCGCCTTCAGCTCTGCCTGAAGTCACGGGCCAGAAGCTTCATCTCCTCGCCCCAGACGGTTACGTTGTCGCCTTTTCGGCCGAACTCCTCGCGGGCCAGGCGGTAGAACCCCGCACCGGGCTCTCCCTTCTCCTTCAGCACCACCATGGCGGAGAGTATCGCCTTCGTGCCGTCCGGGCTCTCCTGGTGGGAGACGTCGGCCAAGAGATGATCCATCTCCACGCTGTGTCCCGGGACGGTGTGGCCCTCATCCTCCAAGAGCTTGCTCAACTTCTCGTACCGGATCGGCCAGCCCCCGTTACGGGCCCGCTCCAGCAGGATCTCCGCCATGGCCTCCTGGGCCGCCTCGTACTCCGATGCCCCTCTCCTCAAGATCTCCCCCTCAACATCAGCAGGGACACCAGAGTAGTGAGATCGAGCCGCGTGTTCACCTCCGCCTGCTCCTTACCTGATCGCAGCACGACAGCCATCTACGCCACCGAACACGCCGACAACCCATCGATGAACTCCCCAACGCTCCGAACTCAGGGACTATTGATGTGAAGACTCAACCTTCGCTGCAACAAGTCGAGCTGCGGCTCCCCGTCCGCTTCACCTCAGGGCTCAGTATTGCGGCATAGGACGTACCGTCGATCTGTCCAGCAGGATCGTCACTTGACACCACCGCCTGATGTCAGCAGCCGCCACCAAGGGCATCACCTTCAACTACAGGTCAGAGGGCCCATCTCGCATACCTGACACTGGCTCAGTGACGACATCCCCTCAGTGGCACTGCAACGGCACTTCACAGGAGGTCCGGGTTCCTCCGTGCGAGGACGGCGACGGCGAGGGCCTCGTGCGGGCCACGATGAAGGACGAGTTCGGCCCGGTCAGGCCCGGGGGTCGTGGAGCACGGCATGGGTGTCGCTCAACAGGTGCCCGCCGCGTCGCCGTCCTGATAGTGGTCGCCGGTGCCGGCGGACAGGGCCTGGGCCTGGGGCTTCCAGGGCGTGACAGGTACGGGAGTTAAGCGTCGGGCCGGGGCCCGGAAGGGCGTCGGGGAGGGGCTGGGGAGACGGGCGGTGGAGGTGCTCGTGCTCCGGCGGGGGACGGCCACCGTCCGCAGGACCGGCGAGGGCCGGTGTGCCGGGTCCAGCGGTACGGGAGCGAGCCGGTGGACGTACCCGGGTGATCGTCACGTTCCGGCGGGTGCTCCCGGAGGATCCGGCGGCCCCGCGCACGACGGAGCGGGGTCGGCAACGGCGGCCGCGGTGCAGAACCGGGCCGGAGCCGGGAGCCCTCCCTTCGGGGCCCGGACGGGTCCGGGGCCGTGCTGATCCACCGGCGCAGGGTGTCGAGGAGATCACGGGTACCGGGGGGCCGTGCCGCCGTCGCGCAGGGCGCGGGGGAACTGGTGGAGGACGGTCCGGACGCGGGTGGTGAACAGGCGGTGGCGGATGGGCTGGTCGCGGGCGCGGGCCCGGCGTGCGGCGGCCTCGTACAGGTCGGCCACCGCCGGTGGTCAGCCGCACACCCGAGGCACGGCCGGCGCGGTGTGCCCGTCGGCGCTCTTGCGCCGACGGGCGGTCACGGTGGGGCCGACCCGGGGCGCCGGAGCGAACGGGGCACCCATCACCCGTGCTCAGGGCGGACACCGTCGAGGTGACAACTTCCAACGCCGGTGTGCAGCGGTGGGCCGGGGGCGAGGAGAGGATACGGGTGGTGGAGGCGCAGCCGGTCTGTCCGTTGCCGGCGAGTGGGACCGCCGCCGGGCCGACTCCGGTTGCGGTCAGCTCCGCGTCGTCAGAAAGACGGCGCCGGACCTGCCGCCGAAGTCCGGTGTCACAGGCGTCAGCAGGCGCCCGCGGGTCCTGCCGGGCCGGCATCCCTCCTCGGTCCGCCCCGCCGTCCCGCCGCCTCGCTCACGGGCCGGTTCCTACGGGCCCGCCGTGCTTCGACATACGCCGACCCGTCAAGTAAGTTGACCAGTGACACTTTATTTGTCAGGGGGCCCGCGGGGCGGCCCGGTGGGTTCCCCGGTACTTGGTGGTGGTGTGCCTTGACCCGACTCTCGAAGACACTGGCCAGCCTCAGCGTGCTCGCCCTGGCTCTCGCCGGGTGCACGGCGGAATCCCCGTCACCCCCGGATTCCTCGGGGGCCTCGGGGGCCTCGGATTCCGGGGGTGACGGGGCGGTGGTGACGGTGGCCGGCGGCCCGGTCCGGGGCACCGTGCGACCGGACCACCGGGTGTTCAAGGCAATCCCCTACGCGGCCGCTCCGGTCGGCGACCTGCGCTGGCAGCCGCCCGAGCCCGCTCCGCCCTGGAGCGGCACGCGCGACGGCACCCGGGCGGGAGCGCAGTGCCCGCAGTCCGGTACGGTCCTGCCGGGGTTCGTCTCCCCGCTGCCGCAGAGCGAGGACTGTCTGTCCGTCAACGTATGGGCGCCCCCGGCCGGGGACGACGCCCGGCGGCCGGTGCTGGTGTGGATCCACGGCGGCGGCAACGTGGGCGGCAACGGCGATCTGTACGACGCGCAGCGCCTGGTGACCCGGGGCGACCTGGTTGTCGTCACCCTCAACTACCGGCTCGGCGCACTGGGATGGCTCGCCGACCCCGTACTCGCCGCCGGCGGGAAGGCGGGGAACTACGGAACCCTCGACCAGCAGGCGGCGCTGCGCTGGGTCCGCGACAACATCGCCGCGTTCGGAGGCGATCCGGCGCGGGTCACGGTCGGCGGTGAGTCCGCGGGCGGGAGCGCGGTCTGCAACCAGATGGCCGCGCCCGGCTCGGACAGCCTGTTCCGGGCCGGGATCCTCCAGAGCGCGCCCTGCTCGACGCAGTTGTCCACCACCGCGGAACGCAGCGAGGCGTACACGGCCGCCGTCGGCTGCACCGACCCCGCCACCGCCGCCGCCTGCCTGCGGGAGCTGCCGGTCAGCACCCTCCAGAAGACGGCCGGCGCGCCGAACGGCCCGGTCGCCGGCGGGCCGGGGCTGCCCGTGGCTCCCCCGCAGGCACTGGCCCACGGCGCAGGGGGCAAGCGGCCGGTACTGGTGGGCGGCAACACCGACGAGGGCACCTTCTTCACCGCGCTGGAACCTCCGACGACCGCCGGGGAGTACCCCGGCAGGCTGGCCGGGGCCCACCCCGCCATCGCGGACCGCGTCGAGCAGGCGTACCCGCTCTCCGAGTACGGCGGCGATCCGCACCTCGCCCTGTCCGCCGTGACCACCGATGCCATGCTCGCCTGCCCCACCGAGCGGACGATCGATTCACTGCGCGGCACCGGATCGGCGGTGTACCAGTACGAGTTCGCCGACACCACCGCACCCGCACCGCGGGACATGCCCGAGGTGTCCTTCCCCCTCGGCGCGTCGCACACCTTCGAACTGCGCTACCTCTTCGACATCAAGGGCTTCGGCCCGCTCACCGCGGCACAGCAGCGGCTGGCGGACCAGATGGTGGGCTACTGGGCGCGGTTCGTCCACACCGGCGACCCGGCGACGCCGCGGCAGCCCGCCTGGCCGGCCCGGCAGACGGACACCCCGACCCGGCTCGCCCTGCGCGCCGACGGCCCCCGGGCCGTCAGCGAACCCGACCGGGACCACCACTGCGACCTCTGGTCCGCGCCCCAGTGACTGGCCGCGCACCGGGGGGCACGGCGCCGGGTCCGCGCGGAGCGGAAGGAACCCGCCCGACCGGCCGCCGGGTGACGCGGACCGCCCCGCCCCCGCCGGACCCGGGCCCGACGTGAGCCCCGGCCCGGCACAGACCCGCACCCCGGCCGCGACCGTAGCCGCGACACACCCGGCCGGGGCCGACGAGATCCACCCCCTCGGCGGCCGGCCGGGGTGCAGGCGGTCACGGCGTCGGCGCGGGGCACCGAGACCACCGGCCCGTGCCGGCCCCCGTCGCCGGGCCGGGCAACACGTGTGCCGCCGGGAGGAAAAGGGGCAGTTGTTCGGCGAGGCGGGCACCGGCCCGTTCGCCGTCGCCGTCACGATCTGCTCGGCCGGGCCCAGCACCATCCGGGACTCCCCCGCCGTGCCGGTCGCCGCCTCGTGCGAGGTGGCGACGGCGGCGGTGGCCTACACCGGCGAGCCGGCGCCCCGCATACCGGCGCGTGACTCCGCCGGGGCGACCTGGCGGGACCACGGCCAGGTGCATGAGGCCCACACCCCCGACGCGGCCCACGCACCCGCCGACACCCCCGCCTCGGAGCATGCGCAGATCCTCACCGCGCGGCCCCGTCGGGCGCTCACCGCCACGCACCACCACGGGGCGCCGTTCCCGGGCGGGGCAACCTGCGTCAGCCACGGCGACAAGGCCATCGGCACCAACCGTGCGGCTCCCCGCCCGGGGGGGCGCCCGCTACACAGGGGCGTCTGCGGGTCGGCGAGCACCTCACGACGGTGACACACCGGGAGGTACTGGACGAGCGGAGCAGCGCGACACCCGGCAGGCCGTGCGGCCGGGCGGGCGGCGCCGTTCGGGCAGTTCGAGGGCCGGGCGCGCTCCGGCGACGTCCGTGACGCGGAGCACTCCGGCGCCCCGCCAACATGGAGCGGCCACCGCTTCGTCCGGCAGCCCGCCGCTCCGGCGGCCCGCCCACGGCCGCGCCGCCCGCCGGAACGGAACCTGCACAGGCCATCGGGCTCGTCCCTCCCGCCTCCCCGCACCCCATTAAATTGCCGCCCGCCCTTTTCATGCTCACGATCGGCGTACCACTGGCCGAGCCGTTGCTGCCTGTGCCGGGTCCGAAGCCGGCCGAGGGCAGGCCGCCGGTCCCGGACCGTCAGGCGCTGTGCGGGATTCTGTTCGTGCTGCGCACCGGTACCCAGTGGCAGTGCCTGCCCCAGGATCTGGGCTTCGGCTCCGGTACGACCCGCCGGCGCCGCCCGGCCGTGTGGAACGAGGCCGGTGTGTGGGACCAGTTGCACCTGGTGCTGCTGGGGAAGGTGCGGGCGGCGAGGAAACCCGCTGGTCGCGGCCGGTGACCGCCTCCTGCCACGTCCCGGCGGCCCGGCGCGGCCCGGAAGCGGGCCCGGCCCGGCCGGCCGCGCACGGCCCGGCAGCAAGCACCATGACATCACCGACGGACAGGTCACCCCGCTCGCGGTGTCGCTGACCGGGGGGAACCGCAACGACGTCACCCAGCTCCTGCCCCTGCTCGACAACATCCCGGACGTCGCCGGGACGGCCCGCCGGCCGCGACGGCGTCCCGACGCCCTGCCGACCGACCATGGCTACGACCACGACAAGTACCGGCGCCTGCTGCGACAACGCGGCATCCGCCCGGTCGTCGCCGGGCGGGGCCGGGCACATGGGTCCGGCCCGGGCTGTGATGCGGTCCGGACGATCGCCCGGCTCCATGGCTTCCGCCGCCCGCGCATCCGCCGGGAACGACGCGACGACATCCACGAAGCATTCCCCAGCCCCGCCACCCGTCCGATCACCCACCGACACGTCCCACGCCTTTGCTGGGACCTCCAAGCGATGTGACCGGTCACCCGCTGACCGGCGGGGGCATCCCCGACACCCCCGGACATGCCTGCCCCGAGGCGCCCCCCCCCCCGCCCGACAGGGCCTGCCGGGAGCCCTGGATGGCGAGAGGACGCTCCAGGCACCGTTCGGCGGCTTCCTCGCCCACCCGCCGGCAGGGCCACCGGGTGGTGTCCGGCCTCGGCGCCGGCCCCGCGCCCCGCGCTGCCGCCGGACGCCCCGCCGCCCGCCATCCGCGAACTCCCTCCGGCCCGCCCGGACGCACGGGGCCGCCCCCGGCACGATGGTGGCCGACCTGGTCCTCAGTTAAATCTCCACCCCGACCATGCCAACCGGGCGTCGGCGGACGTCGTGCCCGCCCTTCCCCGGGACCACCCGCCTCCGGGCCACAACCCCCGAAACGGGCGCGCCCGGCCGGCTGCTGCACACGGCGAACCGGGCCCCGTCCCCGCATCCGGCCGTGCCCGTGCCCCGCCGGGACCGCGCTCCCGACGGTGCGGCACACCGAAGGCCCCGGCGGCCCGGACGCCGCCGGCACCGGCCGATCCCGGCCCCCGCTCCGCCGGATCAACGATGCCCCGGCTGCGGTCTCCCGCCCGGAAAACGGTCTGCACGCACCCGCTCGGCGAGGGCTTGCCCCCGCAACCCGCATCCCCACGGGGCCGCCCGGGGCGAAGCTGCACGGAAAGGAGTTCACCACCGCACTCCTGCGGCGCGACGACACCCCGGCCGATCCGGAAACCGCCCCCCGGCCGCGGCCGAACGGTCGGAGCGGTTCCGCGCGCTCCCGGTCCCCTCGGAGAAGAGCGGACGCCCGCTAAACTCAGCACATGTCCGAGACTCCCCAACGCACGGCCCGCCCGCGTGGGCGTCCTCCGAAAGACGCTCAATTCGCCCCGGTCGACCAGGTGATGAGGACGGCGATCGAGGCGTTCTCGGTGCACGGGTACAACGGGGTCTCGCTGCGGACCGTGAATGACGAGCTGGGAGTCAGTCACAATCTCCTGAACCAGCGTTTCGGCTCGAAGGCGAACCTCTGGCGCACCGCCGCCGACTGGGCCTTCCGGCCGTTCATCGAGCATCTGGAATCCTCCGACGACCCGGCCGCCGACCCCATGGTGCGACTGCGGATGCTCATCCGCAATTTCATCGAGTACTCGGCGACCCGCCCCTATCTGGCCCGGCTCGTGACGGTCGAGGGCGCGGCGGCCACCGACCGCCTCGAATATCTCTACCACCAGTACATCGAACCCATAGAGTCCCGGTTCCTGCCCCTTTTCACGGAACTCCAGGACCAGGGCAGAATCAAGAACATCCCGCCGGAGGTCTTCTATTTCCTGCTGACCTCCGGCGGCTCGGCACCCTACGGCCAGACGGGACTCGCCGAACTGATGAGGTCGGAATTCATCTCGCCGGACGAAGCCCGGGTGAAGCTGTACGCCGAAAGCGTCGCCGAAGTACTGCTGAACGGACTCTCACTGACCAGACACACCTGACACACCCGAAACATCCGACACACCGGAACGGCCAACAGCGGCTGAACGAACGGACCGGCCCACCCGCCCGCGGCCGGCCGGGCAGACGGACCGCAGCAGAAGAACACCGCCCGCCCCGACGGACGCTCCCACACACACCCGTGACAACCCTCCCGACACCGCCCCACAAAAGGGTGTGTGTCGGAAGTACTCTAGGGCCTGTTGTGAAAGTGCTGGTCACAGCCATTCGTTGATGGCTGCGACCAGCACTGTTGCTTCGTAGCGCACGGCGAGTTTGTCGTACCGGGTAGCGACTGCCCTGTGTCTCTTCAGCCGGTTGATTCCGCACTCGACCGCGTGACGTGCCTTGTAGTCGTCTCTGCCGAATTTCGGCGGCCGTCCGCCGCGCGAGCCGCGTTTCCGCCGGTTGCGAATCCGGTCCGCAGGCACGGGGATGGTGGCCTTGATGCCACGTCTGCGCAGGTAGGAACGGTGCTGCGGGAGTCGTACGCCTTGTCTGCCCGTACCCGGTCCGGGCGCTTGCGCGGTCCGCCGAGTCCGAGCCGGGGCACCCGGACCGCCTCCAGCACGGCCTCGAACTGCGGGGAGTCCCCCCGCTGCCCTGCCGTGATCACGACGGACAGCGGTTTGTGACCCTGCTCGACGGCGAGGTGGACCTTGGTGGTCAGCCCGCCCCGGGACCGTCCGAGGCCGTGGTCCGCCGGCTCCGTGAAGATCCCTCCGGGTGGTTCCTTCCGGAGGTCCCCCTTTTCGCCGCCCCGGCCGCGTGCCGGTGGGCCCGGCAGACCGTCGAGTCGACGTTCACGTCCCAGGTGACCAGACCTTTCGCGTCAGCCCCGGCCTGGAGCCCGGTGACGATACGGGCCCAGGTGCCGTCCCGCTGCCGGCGCCGGAACAGGTCGTAGACCCGGTCCCACGGCCCATAGCGCTCGGGCACATCACGCCACGGGGCACCGGTCCGGGTCCGCCACCGTATGCCGTCCATCAACTGCCGCCGCGTCCACACCTGCGGACGGCCCGGCCTGATGCCCCGCGGCAGCAGCGGCTCAAGCCGGACCCACTGGCCATTCGTCAGATCTCCACGCCCCACGAGACGTGATCATGAACGAACAAGATCCACTTTCGCAACAGACCCTAGGTTGGCTCAAGTGAGTGCGCGGGGCGGAGTTACCAATACGTCGGACCGGTCGCGTTGAAGACAGTGTCTTGTCGCGGATACCGGAAGGCCCTGGGCGGTGGGTGCCGAGCTGTGGCCTGTCTTGCGGCCGGGGTCACGGTGGTTGCTGGGGGTGGGGGCAAAGGCCCCACCGGACGCTTCTCATCAACCCCTTGATGCCCCTGCTGCTGACCGGCCCAGCGGTGTGATCGTGGCATCCCGGCTGAGCACGCGGGGCCCGGCAGTCTGGCCCACCCGGGGCGACCTGGACGCTCACCCCGGGCCTGGCCCCTCGGACAGCTTCCGGGCGAAGCGCCCCTCCGTGACGAAGCGCCGCAGGTCGTGCGCGAAGGCCGCCGCCCGGCCCGGCGGCCACGACTCCAGGCTCTCGGCGATGTGATCGGCGAGGCGCTCACGCAGGCGCGCCACCGCGCGTTCCCCCTTCGGGGTGAGGACGAGCAGAGAAGCCCGCCCGTCTGCGGGGTCCGGTTCCCGGCGGATCAGCCCGGCGGCTTCCAGACGGGAGGCGCGGCGGGTGACGCCGGAGCGGTCGAGTCCCGCATCGGGGGCCAGTTCGGCCGCGCTGCACGGGCCCGACCGGGCGAGCCCGCTCAGGATCGGATACGTCAGCTCGTCCACTCCCTCCCCCATTCCCTCGGTGAGGGCTCTGTGCAACTGGGTCCGGGTGGTACGCCGCAGCAGCACACCCAGCGCGTCGGCGATCTCGTTTCCGGTCTCGTCCTCGTTCTTCACACCTCCGACAATAGCGTGCGCCACGCACACACTCGATGGTACGGTGCAGCAAATGTGCGTGCGCGCCGCACGCATCTGCGTGAAGTTCCCCCGTCCCGAGAGGTATCCCCCATGAACGGCACCAGCATGAGCGCCGCCCTCACCGACCTGATCTTCAACCCCCGCATCACCACCGCGGAGGCCGTCGACCGTCACTTCACCCCCGACTACCGGCAGCGCACGGACGGGCGGTGGGACGACCGCGCCGGGTTCGTCGCGCACATCGCCCACCTGCGCACGATCGTCGCCGACGGCTCCGTGGTCGTCCACGAGGAGTTGCGCGACGGCAGCAGGTACGCCGACCGGCACACCGTCCGCATCACGAAGAGGGACGGCTCGGAGGTGACAATGGAGGTCTACGCCTTCGGCGACCTGGCACCCGACGGCCGGTTCAGCCGCGTCGAGGAGGTCACGCTGATGCTCCACGGGTCCGACGCGGACCGGGGCATCGGCAGCGCCAGGTAGGAAAACCCGGGGATGCGCGCGCCCTCCACCCGGTCAGCAACGGCTTCACAGCCACAGCTCCGCCCCCCTCCAGCCTCCCGATACCGTTTTCGTGGCTCCGCAACCGGGCCTCCGGCCTTCGGGTCCGGCATGGCTTCCCCCCTTGGTGTTCGTGATCCGGAGGGTGGTACCACCTGGCCCGGAGGCATCGACGGACCGCTGATGAAGGGCTGGTCACCGGCTTCGCCCAGGCCGGAAGAGCTGTCCGTAGCGTGGATGTGGGAGCTCGGTCGGTGCCCTGGCAAGGCCGGACGAAAGCATGACGGAGGGGCCTGCACGTGATCGACACCGGCGACATCAGCGTCTTCCTCGGTTTGGACGTGGGCAAGGGAGAACATCACGCCACCACCGTCACCCGTATCGGGAAGAAGATGTTCGACAAGCGCCTGCCCCACACCGAACCCAAGCTCCGAGAACTGTTCGCCGACCTTCAGGTCAGACACGGGACGGTGTTGGTCGTGGTCGACCAGCCAGCCTCGATGAGCGCCCTGCCGCCCGCCATCGCTCGCGACACGGGCTGCCTGGTCGCCTACCTGTGTGAGGGGGCCGACGATGGGTCGCATCGCCGACCTCAATCCCGGCGAGGCCAAGACCGACACGAGGGACGTACTCATCGTCGCGACTCGCGCCTGTGCGCTGCTGTACACACTGCGGGCGGTCGACAACTAGGACGGGACGATCGCCGAGCTGGAGATGATCGTCGGGTTCGACGACATCCTCGCAGGCGAAGCCACCAGCGTCGCCAACCAACTTCACGGCCTGCTGACTCAGCTCCAACCCTCGCTGGAGCGAGCGTTGGACCCGCGGTTGCAACACCCGGCCGTCCTCACCGTGCTGGAGCCGTTCGGCTCCCCGGCCCGGATACTCAAGGCTGGCAGGCGCCGGCCGGTCATCCCGCTGCGGCCGAAGCCACCGAGGATGGCCGCGTGTGCCGGGAGTCTGCGTCAGGACCGGAGCCAAGGTTCTGATCGAAGGCGACGATGGCAGCACCACCATCCCGACCGCCCGTAACCTCGCCGCCCATGCGTGTCCCGCCCCGGCGACCCGCAGCCCGGAACCATCGATCTGCGGCGGACAGCCCTCCCGGAGAGAAACAAGCAGCTCAAACGTGCCTTCTTCCTCTTCGCATTCGCAGCCCTGGGCGACCCCGAGTCCCGGACCTGCTGCGACAGGAAGATCGCCCATGGCAGGCACCACACCCAAGCCCTGCTCTGCATCGGCAGACGCAGGGCCGACGTACTGTTCGCGATGCTCCGTGACGGGACATTCCACGAACCGCAGCCGTCGGCCTCAATCACCTGACCTGCGGCGCCGCGAGGAGAACAACTCGATCTGCCTCAACGTCGTAGCCGAGCACCGGATGACCGTAGTCGCCTTCCGGGTCCATCAGCACGGGCTTACCCAGCCGCCGCCCGATCTCCCGAAGGAAGCCGCAGAACACATCGAGCCGTTCCTGGCCCTGCAACTCGCGCAGGTCTACGTCGAAGTCGACTTCATCGTCGGCGCGAAATCGGAAGATCATCAGCGTGTCGGCGGTCGGCCAGACCCGCAGTTCCGGGCACTCGGCATCCTCCGGGCGGGACAACACAGCCTCCGCCCGGGGACCGGAAGCACCGCCTCTCCCTCTGAGTACTGGTACTTCCAGCCCATCTCCGCGACAAGATCGAGGACCGCCTGCCAGTCCTCCGCCGAAACATCCGGCACACGCACGTCCGGCAACGACCCCATCAAGTCCGGGTCGAACAACCACTTCACGTCCCACAGCAGATTAGCCATCCCACCATGCTGGCTGGCCCGCCGACCCAGCGCACTCCCGTTCCCATGGACCATGGACATACGGGCACGCCGCCTGGCCGTGTTGACCACCAGCCATCTGCCGGAACTGTGTTCCACACCGGCCGAACAGCCAGCAAGGAGAGGGGCCGGATCGATTGGATACTTCATCCCGAACCGGTTAGTGACGGGCAATCCCGAGTCGTCCGCTGGTGGGTGCCCGTTGGTCCCGCTTCTGGCGCCCTGTGCTTCCTGGACCAGAGCCTGGCCCATGGCCTGCGGGGCAATCAGACTGGTTGCCGTCTCCTTGGAGCCCCAGACATCGAAGTAGAACGACCGCAGGTTCTAATCGGAGTTGACGTGGAGCCTTTTGCACTTCGCGGCACGAGCCTCGTTGGCTGCTGCTGCGACCAGCGCGGCGCCAACGCTTCTTCTCCGGAGGTGCTGGGCGACCCACCGTGTCCAGCAGGAAGGCGTGTACTCCGCCGTCCCAGACCACCTTGACGAAGCCGACCAGCACGCAGTCTTCCCGAGCACAGACCCAGCCGAGGCTGTTGCGCTCGAGTCGTCCTCGCCAGTCAGACCCAGCGACCGGGCCTCCGATGCCGTCAGCGTGCAGCGTGTTGAGGGCTGCCTTGTCAAAGCCGCCCCGCCGCTCGTACTTGACCGTCACTCCTCGATCGTAGTGTCCGTGCCGAGTTCAGCAGTCGGATAGCGGAGCGAGGAGAACTCGCTCGCGGAGGAGTACGAAGCCGGCGCGACTGGAAGGACCAGGTTTACTGATTGGCGAGATTCACCTCTGCGGGCTGCCGATAATATCTCTCGAAAATAGAAGATATCTGGCATGGGGATGAGCCGCCCAATATCCTTCCGGATATCTCGATAATCACCATCGAGGTGCAACCTTAGCCTGGTGTTCTATATGCGCTCCGTTACATCTCCATGCTGACGATGCATCTTGGGGTGGTGAACTAATCGAAACATGTCACCAGCGACGGAAAAGGAGGCGACGCTTCGGGCGCTGCCGGCAGTACGGCTGCCACGTCAAGGACGCCTCTATCACCGCTCCGTGAAGGCCCAGTCGCCATTGTGTCCGTACGGAACCCGCGGGCTCGGTCGACTCCCGCTCGTTGAACAGCATGATGGCCAGAGGTCCGCGCGCTCTCCCAGAACGAGGTTCTGACCGACGTGCTGACCAGAGCAGCGACCGGTGCAGCCGCCCTGCTGGTATGCGATGGCGGGGCCACCCGTTCCAGACGGCGTGGAACGCGGTCCCCTACAGCCCCCGACCAACGGCATCGGGGACGACGGCATCTCGGCTACGCGGAACGGCGTTCGTGAGTTCACCGCGGGGCAGTCGGACGACGCGGGGCGGTGATCGGTTCTGACATCAATACACTCCTCTCATCAGTAGCTTCGTTCGGGTGCCGCATCTGAGAGCAGGGAGGATGTGATGTCGGCGGTCGACGTGCAGACGGTCTGGAAGCCGTCTGCGGCGGACCTCTGGGCGGGACGACGCCCTCTGTGGTGGACCGTCGGGCCGAAGGGGGAGCCAGCCGTTCTGCTCGTCCATCGGCGGCACCTGCGCCGGAGCCGCTATGTGAAGGGCTGGGTGGGACGGAGCCCGCAGGTTCCCTTCGATGCGGTGCTCGTGGTTCGCCAGGCTGACGGGGCACTCCAACGTCGACCGGTCAAGGACATCCCGGTCAGGCCGAGCCACATCGGGCTTCTCCCGGAGGCCCGACTTCTCGTCGCAGGCGGTCGAGCCGGCAAGGAGGAGTCGGGGGCATGGAGCCCGAACGCCGTGGTGTTCTCTCTGGAAAGCGGTGACCGGGAGGCCGTCTTCGGCATCGGCGACGACATCCCTGCTCTGGTGACCGATCGCGGGGGATCGATCTGGACGGCCTACGGAGACGAAGACATCTACGGAGGGCATCCGGAGTCTGCAGCCGGTCTTGCCTGCTGGAGTGCCGACGGCCGGGCAACCTGGGCTCCGGAAGGCCGCCTCCCTGCCGTGCCCTTGGAAGGATGCACCGCTGCCACCGAGGGGGACCGGGTCTGGCTGGTCTGGTGTTCCGGCAGCCGGCGGGGCGGCACGTTTCTGACGCGGATCACCCCGTCGACCGGTGAGGTGGCCAGTTGGCCCAGCCCCGTCCGTGTCCCGGACGGGTTCGCCGTGCACGGCCGTCGGGCAGTCCTGACCAAGCGCGATCACAACCAGCGGTCGACCGAAGTAGTGCGAGCCGAGTTGACTGGTGATACCTGGAATGTGACCGAGCGGCGCAGGATTAGAGTGCCCGGACGGGTGGTCACGCGCTGCGGTCAGGGCCGCGACGGTCTTCTGTGGCTTCGCGCCGGCGGCACCTGGCTTCGCATCGGAGCGTGAAAGCGGCCGAGGGCGGGCCCGTCAGGGATCGTCCCGTGGCCCCGGGCCCGCCGCCAAAAGTCCATCCCCGGCCGACCGGGCATTGAAGGTTCATTCCACGTGGCGTTCGTCGGCGGTTGCCCACCACACGCCGAGCGCGAAGGATTCGGCTCCGTGCCGGGTCAAGTGGGCGTTGGTCGTGGCAGATGTGTACGCACCGGTGCCGCGCAATGACCGGCGGGCCAGGGGCGACCGCTGTCCGCAGGAACCCAGGTCGGACAACCGTCGCAGATCCATCCAGGCGATGACAGGGCGGTGGCGGACGGCGGCGAGTGAAGAGGCGTCTTTCCACTGATCACCTGGCCGTCCATGACGGCATCGAGCGCTGGCCGGCCCGAGCACCTGAGCGGGCGGGCACCCCGCTCCGAGCGCCCCATCCCGCCCCCGCCGCCCACGCCCCCGCAGGCGACAGCCACGTCCACATGTGCCCGTGCGGCCACCACACCACCAGCAGGAGCATCTCTCGGCCGAGCACGAACTGCACGGCCCCACGGCCCTGTCCCGACCCGGCACCGATCGCACTCACCTCCCGGTGAAGCCGTGGGTCACGGATGGGCTGCCCATCGTCCGGGCCGGGGTGGCGCCGGTTGCCGCCGTGCCGGACAAGCCGCGGTCCACCGGTGGCCGTTCCTTGCGTTTCATGAGCCGCTGCCTGCGGCTGGATACCGATGGAGAACGGCGCAGGAGGACCTCACGGGTGTGCCTCGCCGTTGTCACCATGTCTCAATGAACGGCTCACCGGACACCGGCACACCATCACCCGGGCCCGACGACAGGGCCCGGTTCCACGCCGACACGAAAAGATGCCTCTGGGTGATGACACGTCCTTTCCTGGGACTGTATCTTCTGCTCCTCTTTTTCACCCTGCTCGGATACTTCAACAACTCCTCACTCTCCAATCCGGAGACGCTCGTCCCTGCGGGCGTTCTCGCATTCGTCGTCATGACTTTCCTTCCCGTCCTCCCCCGTTGGGCAGAGATGACTCTCGATCGAGAGGGCCTCACGCTTGCCTCGTGCCGACTCGCCAATGGGCATACCACCAGTCTGCACATCTCCTGGGATGACACGATCCACATAGGCTTCTTGCGACGCCACGGTCTCAGCGAGAAGCAGAGCAGCCGCCGACGGGAGCACATTCTGGTGGTGCGGATGCGGACGGAGGATTCCGTTCATGTTGCAGTCGACCCGGGCACGGTGACCGAGCGGGGCAGGGCAGTCGCACTCTCCCGGGGTCTGTCCCGGGGTCTCCACGGCCTCGGATACCGAAATCTCGGAAGTGTGATCCTGTTCCGCGAGAACAGAAGCGATTTCCTCGGGGCCCTCGACCGGTTCGCCGCACACCGTGTCCTGCACACGGAAGATGAATTCACTGCCCGCGACCCACGCATCACACGAGACATGTTCTGAGCTTGTCCCACCGCTTCCGGTTCCGCTTCCGGTTCCGGATGCACCTCGACGATGTCATCGACCGGCTCGACGGCGGCGACAAGGCCGGCATCAGGCCCACCAGCGCGGCCACCGGCGTCGAACGGCTCGCCCGCCCCGGCGTGTTCACCGGGACCGGGGCGACGGCGGTCCGCTGATCCGGCGCTCCGCACGGCGCGGACCGCCTCCCTGACCGACCCGGCGGCGGTGGCCCGCCCGCGCCGGGGAGCAGCGTCACCCCTGTCCGCCGCCCCCGCCCCCTGTCGCCTCGCCTCCGCGACCGATGGCCACACACCACCCCGCACACATAGTCTCGTCCCATGGCATACGTGTTCGACGAGATCCGGCTGCTCGGCCCGCCGGTGACCGATGGCGAGTACATCGCGCTCAACGACCGGGAGACCGTGCACCTGCACGCGTACACGCGGATCTACGCGGTGCCCGGCCTCTACGAGTACGTGGTCCAGCAGCGGCTGGGGTGTGTCTCGCCGCAGGTCGCGGCAGAGGGCTTCCTGCGTGCCCTCGACCGGCTCGGACTGGATCCGGGCTCGATGACGGTCCTGGACATCGGCGCCGGAACGGGGCTGGTCGGGGAGCTGTTGAGGAACGCCGGCACGGGGCGGGTCGTCGGCGTGGACGCGCTACCGGCGGCACGCGAGGCGGGTCTGCGCGACCGGCCCGGTGTCTACGCCGGCTATCTGGTCGGCGACTTCCACGACGACCGCACTCTTCGGGAGGCACTGCGCCCCTTCGCGCCCGGAGGACTGGTGGCGGCCGGGGCCTTCGGCGGCACGCACGCCACACCCCGGGCGCTCGGCAACGCCCTCGCCGTCCTGCCGCCCGGGGCGCCCGTCGCCTTCACGGTGGACGAGCGATGGCTGGATCCGGCGGACGCGGACGGATTCGGCGCGGCGGTCGAGCGGATGGCGGACGACGGGAGCCTCGTGGTGCTGGAACGCACCCGCTTCCGGCACCGGGTCACCACGACCGGGGAGCCGATCCACTACCAGCTCGTCGTGGGCCATGTCCCGGCGGACATCGGGGTCGGCTGAGGCCGGTCGCGGCGTCGCCCTCAGCCGGTGGCGGGCCGCCCGGGTCACATCGCCGCGCCGCCGTCAGCCGGCAGTACCCTCGCCGCCGGTCCCCGGCGGCGGCCAGTTCCGCAGCAGCGCATTGACAACCTCCCCGCTGCCCGCCACCCGGCCTCCCATCTCCACGCTGTCGTTGCGCCGCCGGAACGCCACATCGAGCGCGAGGACAGGGGCGGCAAGCACCTCCAATTGCCGCAGCAGTTCCAGGATCCGGGCCCGGGCGTGCTCACCACGCTCGGCGGCGGTCACCACCGCGCACCACTCCAGCACCGTCAGCTTCCGTCCCAGGCTGCCCCTGTCGACGCATCCGCCTTCGACGATCCCACGGGAGTGCTGGATCCCATGGCTCCCTCTCAGGAACCGCAGCGCCAGCCCGCCCTCCGGGGTCTCCAGATCCAGCAGGGTCACATAGGTGCGGTGCAACCGGCGCAGCGTCGCCGGTCCGGAGGTCAGACGCCGCACCTTCCTGCCGCGGTCGGGAACGGTGTCGTTCCACAGCGGCGCGCCCCCGAAGTGCCTTCGTTTGCCGGACCCCACCCGGTGGAGATGTGCCCACTGGTCGTAGGACAGCCCGGGATCGATCATCACCGGGTCCTCCTCCCCGATCCTGGCAAAGTCGTCTACGTAGCACTCCACCAGCTTGCCCAGCGGGGAGTTGGAGTCCGGAGCATCGGCCCTCACCGGCGGCACGGCGTCCTGTACCTCAGGTATCCCGGGCACCTCGGATGCTTCGCGCTTCCCCCCGGGTCCCGGCGAGTCCTCGACCGGCCGACCGTCCAGGCGCGCCAGCACCGCACCGGCCAGCTCGCCCGCGGCAGCGGACAAGGTACGGGCACGCCCGGGATCCGGATGGTCCGCCGCCGCCAGCAGCAGCTCCCCCGCCAACCGTCGCAACTCCCGGTTCAGCTCCTCCACTCGGGCATCGACATCCCGCTCACTCATGTGCCCCCTGGCTACGGTTGGGAAACAGTCTCCCAGGCAAAGCACAGCCCCCACCCACAACCCGCGGGCCCTCCGCCAACTGACCCGGATACGCGCCTCCCTCCTCGTCGGCCCCGGCATCGACGCCCTGGGACTCGCCCTCTACACCGTGCCCGTACAGATGTCCCGGCCCCTGGACGAGGACCACGGATACGACACCCCCGCCCGCGGCCTGGTCTTCTCCCTCCTCCGACTGCCCGTGCTCGCGGCGATGCTCCCGCGCGGACGGCGGTTCGACCGGCACTTCCCCACCCGACGCGAAACGACCGCGATCACCGCCGGGACGGCCATCCTCTCCGGCACCCACGGACCGAGAACCGCGAGCTGCGCCGCCGTGTCCCTGCCCGCCCTCACCTCCGGACTCCTGTTCCTGCGAGACCGGCACCATCTGCGCGGCCACCGCCGCACCAGAGCCGCGCCACCGCCGGTACTCCGCAACCCCTGCGCACCACAGCGCCGTTGACTCACGGCGGCCGGAGTGAAGCAGCGGGCCGCTCCGCAGGCGCACCGGTGCACGACCCGTGGCGCCCGCGCTGCGGCCGGACGGGGACGGAACGAGGGTCCGCCGGTTCTCGTCGCCGGTCAGGCCGCCGTGACTGGTACCGCCTCGACGATGTCGCTCATCGAACGGGTCGGTATCACGCGGGCCAGTGCGAAGCCCGCCGCCGACAGCAGTTCGCGGAACTCGGCGGCGGTGCGCTCGCGGCCACCGAGGAGAACCATCATGTTCAGGTCGAGCACCTTCCCGGGGGAGAACCCGTCCGTCTCCGTGATCACGGTGTCGACGATGAGCAGCCGTGCGTCGTCGGTCATCGCACGGCGGCAGGCCCTGAGGATCTCGACACTCGACGCGTCGTCCCAGTCGTGCAGCACCCACTTCATGGTGTACAGGTCGCCGCCGTCCGGGACCGTCTCGAAGAAGCTGCCGCCGACCGCGTCGCAGCGCTCCCCGAGACCCGCCTCACCGATCCAGGCACGGGCCGCGTCGGCGACGTGCGGCAGGTCGAACACCGTGCCCCGCGCCTCGGGGCTGGCGGACAGGATCGCGGCGAGCCATCCGCCCTCTCCCCCGCCCACGTCCACGATCTTCCGGTACGGACTGAAGTCGTAGGCGTCGAGCACCGCGTCGGCGACCATGCCCGTGAGCCCGGTCATCGACCTGTTGAGGTGGTCCGCCATGACACGGTCCTCCTCGCAGTACGCCCACAGGGTCTTGCCGTGGACCTGCTCGAAGACCGGGCGGCCGGTCCGTACGGCGTCCACGATCCGGCCCCACGCGCCGTGGTGGGCGTCGCTGAACTCCATGTGGAGGTAGGGGGCCATCGAACCGGGGACGTCGGTGCGGAGCATGTCACCGGCCTCGGTCGTCGTGTACCGCCCCTGTGCGTCCGTACGGCAGATCCCAGCCCCCGCCAAGGCCCGCAGCAGGCGTTTGAGCGCCTGGGGGTCCGTGTGCGTCGCCGCGGCGAGGTCGGTGACCCGCTTCGGCCCGTCCGCCATCCGGTCGGCCAGGCCCAGCACGGTGAAGGCGTACACCGCGCGGGCGGTCCAGAAGTTGACGACGACATCGAATATGTGCTCGGAAGGTGTGCGGGGCGAGGAGGAGTCCAACGAAGCTCCTGTGAGCGGGAGTGCGGAGAAGGACCGGGACAGGCGTCGTGCCGGGGTCGGTGTCCGCGACCGGACGGCGCGCGCGGGCAAGGGGCTGGGGCGGGCGGCGGTGAACAGCAAGCGGTGTACAGCGGTGAGCGGTGGCGGTGAGCGGTGGCCCGGGGCCGTGTGGCGGATGCCTCAGCCTTTCGACCGCGCCGCTCCATGGCACTGACATGGTGTTCGAACACCGCTGCGATCGGTGACGGGGCGGAACGTGCTTGTGCCGACTCGGACCGAAGTGCTGCCCGAAGGTGCTGAATCCGGGATGTCGCCGGACTCCCGCGCGCACGGTCGGTCCGGTAAAGCACGGATCAGGGCCGATCCCGGTCGCCGGCACCGGCGTTCCCGAGCGAGTGGAGGGCGGTGCGTATGGCGTCGAGCATGTTCCCGCTCCACCACACGCTGATGTCGGGTGGACAGGGAGAACGGGATGCGGTGGTCCCGGGCGCTGCTGGTGGGAGGGTAGCCCTGAGCGGCGTTGAGTTCGCTCGTGGCGGGGATGGAGATGTTGCCGCCGCTCAATGCGGACTTCTGATGCCACGCCCGCCACGAGGGTCGGGGGCAGGGCCGGCTGAGCCGCGCGTCTTCCCGGACGACGGGGCCCCTTCCTCATGGTGGCCAGTCCGGGGACGGCCGCAGCGCGACAGAGATACGGGGCGCGGCACGGCACGGGCCCTTCGGAGCCGGAGTCCGCAGGCGGGTAGCTCAGGAGCACTGCGCGCCGCCGACAGCCCCAGGGGCGGGACCCGCTCGCCGGCGCCGTCGCTCCTGGGCCCGGATCAGACCCGGAGGGCCGCGGCGGCGGACCGGCTCCGGGCCTGCGTGCCCGGCCGGGCGGTCCCATCGTGGCGCGGCACCGGCGTCGGCGCCGGCGCCGGCGCCGGCAGTGTTCCTCCTCCCGCGTTCACTCCCAGTCCCACTCGATCCCCAGGATCCCCGGCCGCACCCCCTGCTCCACGAGGTGGACCGTGCGGTGTCGGCCGCTGAGGGTGAGGTCGGTGCGGGCTCCTCGGGGGGCTCCCGTGGTCGCCTGGGCGAAGCGGCGGCAGCGTACCGGGAGGGCGTGGTCGTCGAAGCGGATCTGGAGGACGTACTGTCCGCCCGCGTAGGGGAAGCCCCGGACGTACTCGCCGCTCGCGCCGCCCGTGCCGTCCTCGAATCCGTAGCCGAAGACATGGGTCTCACCGGCGCGCAGCCGGGCGTCGAAGAGCAGTTCCGCCATGACCAGGCCGGATTCCCGGTGCCGGCGGACCCGCCCGGTGCGGCAGTTGTCGCGGGCCGTGACCCGGACGCGGGCGGGGTCGCAGCCCGGGTCGCCGTGGTGGATGGCGAGGTAGCGGTCGATGCCGTCGCGGTGGGCCCGTACGACGTGCCGGGAGTCGCGGCTCAGCAGTTCCCGGGCCGGACCGATGGTCACCCGCTCGTGGTGGCCGACGGTGTGCAGTCCGCCGTCCAGCGGGCTCTCCAGCCCGGCCAGCAGTTCCTCGACCGCGGCGGACACCTCCAGCAGGGCACGGTAGGAGCGGGCGGCGGGCCGGGCGGCGGTGGAGCGGGCGGCCTCCTCGCCGAGCAGCCTGATCAGTGAGTTCCCGGGGAGTTCCAGTACCTCCTCCAGGGCGCGGACGGCCCGCAGCGACTCGGGGCGCCGGGGACGGCGCAGTCCCTGCTGCCAGTAACTGAGGCTGGTGACACCGACCCTGATGCCTCGGTGCGCGAGATGGTGCTGGACCCGCTGGAGCGGCAGTCCGCGCACCGACAGCGCCGCGCGCAGCGCCAGATGGAACGGCCCGGTGTGCAGCATCTGCACCAGATCGGCCTCGGTGTGACCCATACGTACCTCCTGCGGCTTCGGGCGCGTCCGCGCGGGCTGTGGCACGGCGCCCGGTGAACGTTCACGACGGCGCCGGGCCGCGCGGACGGGTGTACGCCGCCGCCCAGGTGACACGGAGGAACGGTGTTCACGACCGGGCCGAGGCGTTCACAGCGCCGTGTCCACCGCATTGAAGCGCGTTGACCTGCTCCCGACAAGAACGGATGCTCAGACCGCAGCGTCCGGACGCGCTCCTCCGCCCCCACCGACCCCCTCAGGGAGGAACGCCATGCACAGGAACAGGAGACGGCTCAGGGCCGTCTCGGCGGAACTCACCACCGTCGCCGCCGCACTCGCCGCACTCATGACCGTGCCCCTGTCACCGGCCGTCGCGGCCCCCTCCGACGAGCGGGCCGCCACCCGCGCGGCCGGCGTCGCGGACGCGGCTCCCGCCCTCGCGGCGAAGCGGCTGAACATCACCATGCAGGCCCAGCTCCAGACGAACTGGTGCTGGGCCGCGGGCGGCAACACCATCGCCGCCTACTTCGGCCGGACCTACAGCCAGAACCAGTTCTGCAATGCCGCGTTCAACCGTGCCCAGAACACCCAGTGCCCCAACAACCAGGCGACCCTGGGCAACGTGCAGACCGGGCTGAGCTGGGCGGGCGTACGGCCCGGGTCGTACATCGCCAACTGGCTCCGCTACCCGGCCGTCCAGACCGACATCGACCAGAACCGCCCCATCGAGACCAGGATCCAGTGGTCCAGCGGCGGGGGCCACATGCATGTGATCTACGGCTATGACACCGCGAACAACTGGGTCTACTGGGCCGACCCCTGGCCGTCCAGCAGCCGCTACAACTGGGGTTCCCACGCCTGGTACGTGAACAACAGCTCCTTCTCCTGGACCCACTCCCTCTACCGGATAGGGGCGTGAACGCGATGAGGCGGACCTCGGACCGGTCATGGAAGTCGGTCACCGCCGCGTGCGCGGCCTCCCTCGCCCTCGGCGCGGGCGGCACCCTCGCGGGCGCGTCCACGGCCACCGCCGACGGCGGCTTCGGCGGCGGCGGTCCGGCGGTGCTCGCGGCCGGGAAACCGTCGGCAGCCGATCTGGCGGCGGCCCGGTCCGCCGCCACCGCTCCCGCCACACTGGAGACCCTCTCCCGCTTCTTCGCCCGGGACGGGGCGGCCACCGGGGAGGGGGCGGTCACCGGGGAAGGGGAGGGGGCGGTCGGCCGGTCCGCGGCCGGGCCCCGCGCCGAGGGCTCCACGGTGCCCGTCCTGACGCTGTCACCGGACTTCGTCGCCGGGAAGCCGGGCGCGGCCGTGGCCCGCACGGAGTTCCTGGCCACCCAGGCGGTCTCGGCGGACGGCCGACGGGCGTCCGTGTGGGCGGCGCCGCTGGACGGCGGGTGGCAGGTGGTGAACATCGCCACCGGTGACGACGAGTTCCGCTACGCCCGGCGCGGCGCGGACCTGCTCCCCGGCGGGACGGTGTTCCGCGAGCCCCAGATCGACGCCTGGTTCGTGCACAAGGGGGCGAAGGTGCTCCCGCTGGACGAGGACGCGGTCCGGGCGGTCGGCGGCGGGGGCACCACCCTCGATGCCTACCGCACCCGGGTCCGGGCCGCCTACGGCGACAAGCTCCCCGGCTCCGGGTACGCGAAGAAGGGCTACGCCGGCGGGTACTCCCGGGGCGGCACAGCCCAGGAGGCCGGGGTACGGGAGGGCGGCGGCGGCCCGGTGAACGCCGTCCCGGTGACCGCGGGGGCGGGGGCGGCCCTCGCGCTCGCGCTGGGCGGAGCGGGAGCCATGGCGGCCGGGGTGCGGCGGCGCCGCCGTGCCTGAGCGGACCGCGGCGCACCCGATCCGTCGCACCGTACCCGGGTGAATCGTGCGCCCGTCGCCCTCCCCGGCGGCGGGCGCGCCGGGCCGCGTGCACGTGAGTCCTTCGCCCGGGGTGCCGCCGAGCAGTCCGGGTGCCACCTCACGGTCGCCGGCCGGGGCGCGACGGGGCGGTCGAGGCTGCCTCGGAAGCCGCCGGGCCTCCGGTCGTCGCGTGCCCCATCGGCATTCCGGGATGACGCCGGGCCGGGCATACGGGCTGTCCCGTGTGCAACGGATGTACAGGCCGGGTGCGTACCGGTCCCGGGGCCGGGGGCGCGCCCGGTGCCGGAACGGCGGGTGCGACGACGTCCGTCCGCTCGGGGCGAGGGTCGCAGGGACATCCGTCAAGAGGACGGCCTCGGGCCGGAGCTGTGCCACCGGACCGGGCGGCGAGCCGTGCTCACCGAGGCGGGCCGGGCGCTGATCGGGCCGGCCCGCACGGCCGTCCGCGGTGTGGAGACCGCGCGGGCGGGCGTGGCGTCCGTCCGCGAACTGCGCACCGGACGCGTGGACATCGCCTCGATGCCGTCGCAGGCCGCGGCGGCGTTCCTGACGGCGGCGGGCCGGGACGCCACGGCGGGCCCGGGCACTGATGAGCCGCGCTCGGCAGGGGGCCGAGCGGGCCCGGGGCGCGTCGGCCCGCGGTGTCCGGGCCGCCGGAGCCGTGGCGGGCGGGGGTCGTGGCTGCCCGGCGCGCGATGAGTCGGCCTCGGTCACCGGGCGGCGGTACGGCGCCGTCGCCGTCGCCGTGCCTGACATCACCCCCAGGTCGCGAGCCCCGTCGCCCGGCCCTCCTCGTCCCGCACGATCTGCCTCACCTCTTCGACGGCGTCACGGTCGACCGGGCCGTAGAGGTGCGGGAACAAGGTGGCGGGCGGGACTCCGGGAGGCGGCTCGGGATCCGCCGCTTCCCATCGCACCGGGGCATCGAGCCTGCGCTCGTCGATGAGCAGGGCCAGGAGCGGCCCGGGGGTCTGCCCGTAGAAGGCGGTCGCGACGGCGAGGGTGGACTCCTCGTCCGGGGAGCAGTGGACGAAACCGTCCGCGGCCAGCGACGCGGGCGCGTACGACCGGCCGGACGCGGCCGACCAGTCCCTCAGCGGGACCACGTGATAGATCATGGGCCAACATACCCCGCGCATCACGGGTGCGGGTGTGACCCGGCGGGCGCGGGTCCAGCGCTTCGGGCTGCGCGCGCACCACGGGCGGAACGCCCCGGGGCACCTGCTGGATCCCGGTCACGGCGACCTCTTCACGCGGTCCGCCGCCGGTGCCGTCAGCGCCGGATCAGGCCCGTGCGTTTGACGGTCGACAGGAGGGGGGTGGTGTCGACGGCGGTGACCCCGTCGAGCGGGCCGACGGTGTCGGTGAGGAAGGTGTAGAGGGCGTCGAGGTCCGCGGCGGCGACCGCGACGAGCAGGTTGGCGGGGCCGGTGGTGGCGGCGCAGAACCGGATGTGCGGATGGGTGCTCAGGGTGTGCGCGGTCTCCTGGAGCGCACCGGGCCTGACGCTGATCCAGAGGAGCGCCTCGGTGTGTGCGCCGAGCAGGGCGAGGTCGAGTTCGGTGGCCAGTCGCAGGACCCGGCACCGCAGGAGGGTCTCCAGCCGTCGGCGGGCGCTGAGCGCGGTCGTGCCGGCGCGGCGGGCCAGGTCGCTGTAGGTGGCTCTGCCGTCCTCGGCCAGTGCGGTGATGAGCGGGGCGTCGAGGCCGAGGGGGGTGAACGGCCGGGTGCCGGTCGGGGGCGGGCCGGGGGTGAGGGCGGCCAGTTCCGGCGGGGAGAGGAGACCGGCGGTCCAGCGGAACGCCGTGGGGAAGACCCGTAGCAGGGTGTGGGTGGTCCAGGAGCCGACGGCGTCGGTGGCGGGCAGATCGCGCAGCAGGAGGGTGTTGCGGGCCGGTGCGCCCTCCAGGAAGAAGACGGCGCAGATCTCGTCGCCGCCGCCGAGGATGTCCACCCAGACGGTGTCGGTGCGGCGGGCCAGTGCCTGGGCGACCCGGCGGATCCGGCCGGGGCGGCAGCGGACGCGCAGCGCGAGCGGGACCAGGTGCGGGAAGCGGGCCGGGTTGCGCACGACGGTGGCGCGCAGGGTGCCGTCGGCGTAGAGCGGGGCGGCCCGGCGCACGACGGTGCGCTCCGACAGGCCCAGGCAGCGGGCCACCTCGCGCCAGGAGGCGCGCGGCGAGGCGACCAGGGCCGCCGCGATCCGCCGGTCGGTTTCGTCGAGCCGCTGTCGCACGATCCGCATTCTAGGCCGGTCGGGTGGCGGGTTTTCGGCGTGGATGCCGATTTCTTGGCGGTGGATGGGCGGGCGGCTTCTACAACGGTCTCGTCCCCGGGCGGCGCGAACCGTTCGGGATCCGGCAGTGGTGAGAGCGAGGAGCGGACGATGACCGATCATGGGGCCGAACTGCTGATGCGGGCCGGCGCGGTGCACACCCTGGTGCCCGGCCGGGGCCCGCAGCGGGCGCTGGCCGTGCGCGGCGACCGCATCATCGCCGTGTCGGCCGACCCCGGGGGCCTCGACCACCTGGTGGGCACCGGCACCGAGGTGCGCGATCTGCCCGGGGCCACCGTGCTGCCCGCCTTCGACGACACCCACACCCATCTGGTCCTCGCCGGGCTCGGCGCCCATGACGTACCGGTCCACCGGGCCCGGAACATCGCCGAGTTCCTCGATCTGATCCGGCGGCGGGCGGCCACCACCCCGCCGGGTGAGTGGATCCGCACCACCACCAACTGGCAGGAACTCCATCTGGCCGAGCGCCGGCTGCCCACCGCGGCCGAACTGGACCGGGCCACCGACCGGCATCCGGTCCTGGTCAAGCGCGGCGGCCACAACGATGTCGTCAACACCCGCGCGCTGCGCCTGGCCGGGATCACCGAGGACACCCCCGCACCGCCCGGGGGCAGTATCGGGCGGGACGCCGACGGCAGGCTGGACGGACGGCTGACGGACACCGCCCTGCACCTGGTGGAGCGCCTGGTCCCGGCCCAGGACCGGGCGGAGCGCATCGACGGACTGCGCCTGGCCAGTCACGCGTACGCGGCCACCGGCATCGGGACCGTACGGGACTGCGCGGTCACGCCCGAGGACCACGAGGTGCTGCTGGCCGCCCGTGCGGCGGGGGCGCTCGGCACCCGGGTGCGGACACTGATCTCGGCGCTCGGGCTGACCGGCGCGGCCCAGGTGGAGGACCTCCTCGACGTGATGGAGAAGTGGCGCGGCACCTTTGATCCGTGGCTGTCGGTGTGGGGGGTGAAGTTCGGCCTCGACGGCGGTCTGGAGGCCGGGGCCACCGAGGAGCCCTACGCGTGCGACCACTCCTTCTCCGGGACGCTGATGTGGGAACCGGACGCACTGGCCGAAGCGGTCGAAGCGGTCGTCCGGCGGGGCTGGCGGGTCGGCACCCACGCCTACGGCGACCGCGCGGTCCGGATCCTGCTGGATGTCTACGAGCGCGTCCTGGACCGCAATCCCGGGCTGCCCGCCGGCACGCTGGTGATGGAGCACGGCGGACTCGCCGGGCCCGAGCAGCGCGCCCGCGCCGTCGCCCTGGGCGTTCCCGTGACCATCCAGCAGCCTCTGCTGCACGACACCGCCGAGGTGGAGGAGGGCTACTGGGGGCCCGAGCGGGTCGCCCGGCTCTTCCCGGCCCGTGGGTGGATCGACCTGGGCGCGCAGGTCAGCGCCGGCTCCGACTTCCCCGTCGGCCGGTTCGGGGCCATGCGGTCGGTGTGGGGCATGACCACCCGGCGGACCGTCATCGGCGTCAGGGGCCCCGAGCACGCCATCACCTACGACGAGGCCGTCACCCTGCACACCGCCAACGCCGCCCGCCTCACCGGCGAGGAGCGGATCCGCGGCACCCTCGCCCCCGGCCGCCTCGCCGACTTCACCGTCTGGGAGCGGGACCCCGCCCTCTGCTCGGGCGACGTCCTGCGCGATCTGGTGCCCGCGCACACCTTCGTGGGTGGCGCTCCGGTCGGGGAGGGGGCCGGGACGGGGTGAGCGGGGATGGCCCCGGACGGCCGGTCGGTCGGTAACTCCGGGGAGCCCGGCGGGCCGCCTCTCGGTGCCGGTTCACCCGCCGGCCGGCCGGACCGGCCGGCGGGGCGGCTCAGCAGATGCGGGGGAGTTGCTCGCCCAGGGGCATGTCGACGACTCGGGTGCCGCCGAGGCCCGTGCGGGCCACCACCATGCCGGGGTGCCGGGCGACCACCTCGCCGATGACCGCGGCCCCGGCGCCCAGGGGGTGGGCCCGCAGGGCGGCGAGGGCGGCGTCGGCGTGGGCGCGCGGGACGAAGGCGACGAGCTTGCCCTCGTTGGCGACGTAGAACGGGTCGAGGCCGAGGACGGCGCAGGCGTTGGCCACGGCGGGCGGGACGGGGACATCGCGTTCGGTGAGCACGATGCCCGTGCCCGAGGCGGAGGCGATCTCGTTCAGGGAGGCCGCCAGTCCCCCGCGGGTGGGGTCGCGCAGCACCCGAACGTCCGGGGCGGCGTCGAGGAGGGCCGCCACGAGGCCCGCGAGGGGCGCGCAGTCGCTGACGATCTCGACACCGAACTCCAGGCCCTCGCGGACACTGAGAACGGCGACGCCGTGTTCGCCGATCGGGCCGCTGACGAGGACCATGTCGCCGGGGACGACTCGTGCGGGGCGCAGGTCGACGCCGGGCGGGACCAGGCCGATGCCGGAGGTGTTGAGGTAGATCCCGTCGCCGTGGCCGGACTCGACGACCTTGGTGTCGCCGGTGGCGATCTCCACGCCCGCGGCCCGCGCGGCGGCACCGACCGCGTCGGCGACCCGGGCGACGGTCTCGATCCCGACACCCTCCTCCAGGATGAACCCGCAGGACAGGTAGGCGGGGCGGGCGCCGCTCATGGCGAGGTCGTTGACGGTGCCGTTGACGGCGAGGTCACCGATGCTGCCGCCGGGGAAGAACAGCGGGCGCACCACGAAGGAGTCGGTGGTGAAGGCGAGCCGGGCGCCGCCGAGGGTCAGGACGGCGGCGTCGCCCTGCTCGGCGAGGGGCGGGGAGCCGAAGGCGGGGGTGAAGACATGCTCGACGAGTTCCGCGGTGAGGGTACCCCCGCCGCCGTGGCCCATCACCACCCGGGACTGGCCGCGCAGCGGCGCGGGGCAGGTCCAGTTGGTCACGTCCAGGATGTCACTGGTCTCAGGCAACGGGGCTCGCCTCCCGGGGCGCGGGCGCGGCGTCGAGACGCCGGTAGAGGTAATAGGCGGCGCAGGCTCCCTCACTGGAGACCATGGTCGCGCCGAGCGGGGTGCGCGGGGTGCAGCGCGTGCCGAACATCTCGCACCCGGTCGGCTTGAGCAGCCCCTGGAGCACCTCCCCGCTGCGGCACTCGGCGGGTTCGCGGGTGCCGGTGCCGCCGACGCCGAACCGGGTCTCGGCGTCGTAGTCGCGATACTTCTCGGACAGCCGCCAGCCGCTCGCGGGGATGACCCCGATGCCGCGCCAGGCACGGTCGGTGACCTCGAAGACATCGGTCAGCATGGCCTGGGCGGCGGGGTTGCCCTCGTCGCGGACGGCGCGCGGGTAGGCGTTCTCCACGGTGTGCTCACCGCGTTCGAGCTGCCGCACGGCACGGCGGACGCCTTCGAGGATGTCGAGGGGTTCGAAGCCGGTGACGACAAGGGGAACGCGGTGGCGGGCCGCGAGTCCAGGGTACTCGCCGGTGCCCATCACGGTGCAGACGTGCCCGGCGGCGAGGAACGCCTGGACCCGGCAGCCGGGCGATCCCATGATCGCCTCGATCGCCGGGGGCACCCGCACATGGGAGACCAGCAGGCTGAAGTTGCGGATACCGAGCCTGCGGGCCTGGTGGACGGTCATGGCGTTGGGCGGCGCGGTGGTCTCGAAGCCGATACCGAAGAACACCACCTCGCGGTCCGGGTTCTCCCGGGCGATCCGCAGAGCGTCCAGCGGCGAGTACACGACCCGGACGTCACCGCCCGCGCCCCGCACCTGGAACAGGTCGCGGCCGGTGCCGGGGACGCGCAGCATGTCACCGAACGAACAGAAGATCACACCGGGGCGGGACGCGATCTCCAGCGCCTTGTCGATCATCTCCAGCGGGGTGACACAGACCGGGCAGCCCGGCCCGTGGATCAACTCGACCTGCTCGGGGAGGAGTTGGTCGATGCCGTGGCGGATGATGGAGTGGGTCTGGCCGCCGCACACCTCCATCAAGGCCCAGGGCCTGGTGACCGTGGCGTGGATCTCGTCCAGCAGCCTGCGGGCCAGTGCGGGGTCCTGGAACTCGTCGATGTACTTCACCGGTGGGCCTCCTCACCGTCGTGCGGGACCGCGGACGGGTCCTCCGCGGTGTCCCAGGGATCGCCGAACTCCTCCTGGAGCACGCCCAGTTCGGCAAAGAGCTCCAGGGTCTGGAGGGCCGACTCCTCGTCCAGCCGTTGCAGGGCGAAGCCGACATGGACGATGGCGTACTCGCCGACCCGGAGGTCGGGCAGGTACTCCAGGCACACCTCCTTCACCACGCCGCCGAAGTCGACGCTGGCCACCCGGGTGCCGTCGCGTTCACCGATGTCCAGCACTCTGCCGGGTACCGCCAGGCACATGGGCCTCTCCTCGCTGTGGGGGTCTTCGTCAGGGGTGGTTCGGGGGTTGCTCGGGGGTCGTGCAGGGGGCTTCGGGGGGGTGTGTCAGGGGGCGGGCGCTGTGGGTGGGACGGGCGGGTGCGGTGGGCCGGTGCGGGCGGCCACCATCAATTGGCCCAGGGCCAGGCCGCCGTCACCCGGGGGGACCAGGTGGTGGCGCAGCACGGTGAAGCCGTCCGCGGCGAGGGCCGCGGCGCAGGCCGAGGACAGCAGGGTGTTGAGGAAGACCCCGCCGGTGAGGGCGACGGTGTCGACTCCGCTGCGGGCGCGGGCCAGCAGGCAGACGCGGTGGACGAGCGCGGCGACCGCGCGGTGGAAGCGTGCCGCGATCCACGCGGCGGGCACCCGCGCCCGGAGGTCGGCGACCACAGCGGCCAGTACCGGGGCGGGGTCCGCCCGCAGCGGGGCGCCGGGGGTGCCGCTCTCGTGCAGGGCGAAGGCGTAAGCGGTGGTGTCGTCGGCGGGGGCGGTCAGCGCGGCGGCCTCCAGTTCGACGGCCGCCCGGGCCTCGTAGTCCGAACGGTGACAGATACCGGTCAGGGACGACACCGCGTCGAAAAGGCGGCCCATGCTGGAGGTGGGCACACAGTTCACACCACGCACCAACTGACGCTCCAGCAGCGTGAGTTCGATGGTCGGGCAGGCGGTGGTGCAGGGCAGGCCGGGGCACCAGGCAAGGCCAGCGGCGCGCAGGTGGGACAGGGCCATGCGGTAGGGGCGGTGGACCGCGGCGTCGCCGCCGGGCAGGGGGACGTAGGCGAGGTGGGCCAGGCGGGTGAAGCCCGCGTAGTCGGCGAGGAGGAACTCGCCGCCCCACACCGCCCCGTCGTCCCCGTACCCGGTGCCGTCGAAGGCCACGCCGAGGACCGGGCTGCCGCCGTCGAGCCCGTGCTCGGCCATCGCGGCGGCGATGTGCGCGTGGTGGTGCTGGACGCGGACCACGGGGCGTCCGGCGGCACGCCGGTCGGCCCAGCGGGCGGAGCGGTAGCCGGGATGCCGGTCGGCGGCCAGCAGGGCGGGCCGTACCGGCGTGATGGTCTCCAGGTGGGCCACGGCGCGGGTGAAGGCGTGCTGGGTGGCGAGGTCGTCCATGTCGCCGATGTGCGCGGACAGCCAGGCGCGGCGGCCCGCGCCGAGGCAGAAGGTGTTCTTCAGGTCGCCGCCGACCGCGAGGGCGGGGCGCACCGGCACGGGCAGGTCCAGGGGCAGGGGCGCGTAGCCCCGGGCGCGGCGCACGACGAGGGGGCGTCCGTCGCAGATCCGGACGACGGAGTCGTCGCACGGCACCTGGATCGGCCGGTCGTGGACGAGCCAGGCGTCGGCGAGCGGGGCGAGGCGTTCGAGGGCCTCGGTGTCGTCGGTGACGATGGGCTCGCCGGAGAGGTTGCCGCTGGTCATCACCAGCAGCCGGGGCCCTTCGGGGTCCTGGGGCAGGCCCAGCAGGAGGTGGTGCAGGGGGGTGTAGGGGAGCATGACGCCGAGGTCGGGGCTGCCGGGGGCGACCCCGGGTGCCGGGGTCGGGCCCGCGGGCGCGGGGCCGCCGGTGCGGCGGCGCAGCAGGACGACGGGGCGGGCGGGCGAGGTGAGGAGGGCGTGCTCGGCCTCGTCGAGGGTGACCAGGTGGCTGATGTCCCGGGGGGTGCGGGCCATCAGCGCGAAGGGCTTGCCGCCCCGGGCCTTGCGCCGCCTCAGCTCGGCGACGGCGGCCGGGTCGGTGGCGTCGCAGGCGAGGTGGTAGCCGCCGAGTCCCTTCACCGCGACGATCGCGCCCTCGGCCAGCAGCCGGCGGGCCTCGGTCACCGGGTCGGCGGCGGAGGTCTCCTCGGGGGCGGTGCCTTCGGCTTGGTCAGGGGTGGCGCCCTCGGCTTGCTGGGGGTTGGCGGCGGCCGTCTCCTCGGGGCTGGCGCCGCCAGTGTCCTCGCGGGTGGTGCCGGGGCGGCGGGTGGGGCGTACCAGGAGGCGCAGGCGGGGGCCGCAGTCCGGGCAGGCGACGGGCTGGGCGTGGAAGCGCCGGTCGGTGGGGTCGGCGTACTCGTGGGCGCAGTCCGGGCAGAGGGGGAAGGCGGCCATGGTGGTGTGGGCGCGGTCGTAGGGCAGACCGGTGACGATCGTGTAGCGGGGGCCGCAGTAGGTGCAGTTGACGAAAGGGTGGCGGTGGCGGCGGTCGGCGGGGTCGGCGAGTTCGTCCAGACAGGCCGGGCAGGTGGCGGTGTCCGGGGGGATGAGGGCACCGGCCGGGTCGCCGGGGCGGGAGGCGAGGATGGTGAACCGGCCGTCGCCGGTGACGGGCAGATCGTGCTGGTCGATGCCGTCGACGCGGGCCAGCGGCGGGGCGTCGGGGGCGAGACGCCCGCAGAACCGGTCGAGGCCGGCGCGGTCGCCCTCGATCTCGACGACCACCCCGGCGGGGGTGTTGGTGACATGCCCGGCCAGGCCGAGCGAGGTGGCGAGGGCGTGGACGTACGGCCGGAAGCCGACGCCCTGGACGACGCCGCGCACGGTGACGCGGCGGCGCAGGACCGTGCCGTCGGCGGCGCCGGGTGCGGTGAGGGTCATGGGGTGACGGCGGCGGGGGTGGCGCCGGGTGCGGTGTGGGGGTGGGGGGCGGGGGCGTGCCCGGTGTGGGGGTGCGGCTCGCCGCCGTCGCCGTGGTGGCTGTGGGCGTGGCTGTGGCTGTGGCTGTGACCATGGCTGTGTGTCCGGCCGGACATGACCGGGGTGTGCGGCGCGTGGCCCGCCGCCGCAGCGGACAGGGCCCGGTCCAGGAGCGTGCCGAGGCCCGTGCCGTCGCGCACGGAGGTGAGCAGCACCTCGACACCCGGGTTGACCTGCTCGACATGGGCGCGGAACGCGGTCTCGTCGAAGTCGACGGCCGCGGCGATGTCAGTCTTGGTGACGACGACGAGGTGGGCGAGGCCGAAGGCCGTCGGGTACTTGAGGGGCTTGTCCTCGCCCTCGGTGACGGACGCGAGGACGACTCGCAGAGTCTCACCGAGGTCGTAGGTGGCCGGGCAGACGAGGTTGCCGACGTTCTCCACGAACAGCAGACGCGGCGGATCGGGCGGCCAGCCGTCGAGGTACCGGGCGAGCATGCCCGCCTCCAGGTGGCACAGCCCGTCGGTGTGGACCTGCCGGACGGGGGCGCCGGAGCGGGCGAGCCGGGCCGCGTCGTTGTCGGTGGCGAGGTCGGCGGTGAGCGCGGCGACGGGCACGGACCGTTCGCGGGCGAGGGTGAGTTCGTGCTCCAGCAGGGCGGTCTTGCCGCTGCCGGGGCTGGAGAGCAGGTTGACCATGGTGGTGCCGCCCGCCGTGAGCCGGGCGCGCAGACGCTGCGCGGACTCGTCGTTGCGGGCGAGCACGGACTGGTGCAGATCCACCGCACGGCACATGTTCAGCGCTCCTCGATGCTGGGTTCACGGATGCGTCCGGCGGGCGCGGGGTCCTCGTCCCAGCGCACTTCGGTGATGCGCAGTTCCCGGCCGGAGAGCAGGTCGGTGCCCGATCCCGAGCAGCGGGGGCAGGTCAGCCGCGGGGGCATGCCGACGGCCCAGGTGTGGTCGCAGGGGGCGCAGCGGGCGCGTCCCGGCACGGGCTCGGTGATGAGTTCGGCACCGTCCAGGAGGGTTCCCTCGCGGGCCAGTTCGAAGGAGAACGCCAGGGCGTCGGGCACGACTCCGGCCAGTTCGCCGACCTGGAGCCGGACCGAGCGGACCGCGGTGACCGCACCGGCCCGTCCGGCCGCCTCCTCCACCTGCTCGATCACCGCCAGCGCGATGGACATCTCGTGCATCTCTCTCCGTCCCGGCGCGAGCGGCGCGCGGTGTACGTGGGGCGCGGGGCCGGGTCCCATTAGAGGCGCGGGACGGCGGTGCCGGGTCCCGGCACGCCGCCGGGGCCGGGCGGGTACGTCGTTTGCCGCACCGGCCGCCGCCGGGCGGGTGTCACCTCCTGCGGATGCGCGGGCGGGGACGGATGGACGCCGGGCAGCGAGCGGGGCACATCCTGCGGATCCGCGGGCAGGGCCGGTCGTCGGGCACGGACGGGGTCACATCCTGCGGATGCGCAGATAGCGCCGGATGTCGGGCAGGGACAGGGCGGCGATCACGGCCAGTGCGGCGGCGAGCGCGCCGGCGACGGTCTTCTTCACGGGGTCTCTCCTCGTTTCGCGGCGTGGCCGGCCGGTGTCGGGTCCGGCGGTACGTCCGGGGCTGCCGTCAGCAGTTCCTCGACGAGCCGCACCGCGCGGGGCACGGCGCCGGAGACCGGTTCGCTCAGCTCCATCCCCTCGTCCAGGCAGGCGGGCTCGCAGCCCACGACGAGGATCCGGCGCGGGGGCCGTGAGCCGGTTCCGGCGCACAGGGCGGCGAGGTGGGCGAGGACGGCGTCGGGGGTCATGCGGTGGCCGTCCAGGGGTGCCCCGGCCGCTTCGGCGACGGCGGTGGCGTCGTCCTCGTGCTCGATGACGTAGAGGGTGCCGGGCGGTCCGCCACGGGCGGTGGCGTCGACGAGGACCAGGGTGTCGTAGCCGTCCAGCAGCCGGTAGGCGAGGTGGACTCCACGGACGCCGATGTCCGCGACCTCGACTTGGGCGGGCAGCGGGCGGTCGGCCAGAGCGCGGGCGGTGCGGACACCGAAGGCGTCGTCGCCGAGGAAGATGTTGCCCATTCCGGCGACGAGGGTGCGGGCGGTGGGGTCGATGGCGGGCGGGGCGCTCATGCGGGGTCCTCGGGCAGCGCGGGTTCCCTGGGCAGCTTCGGGGCCTCGGGCCGGGTGGGTGTCTCCGGCCGGGTGGGTGTCCCCGGCCGGGCGCGTTCGCCGGGCAGGGCGGCCTCGCCGGGCAAACGGGGGTCACCGGTCACCGCGGGGTTCCCGGTCACCGCGGGTTCCCCGGGCCGGGCGCGTTCCTCGGGCGAGGTGGGCTCGTCCGGCCAGGCGAGTTCGTCGGGCTGGAAGTACAGGTAGCGGCCCTGGGCGCGGCGGAGGTCGGCGCCGGGGTCGCCGTCCAGGACGACCGCGAGATGGACGGCTCCGTCCACGTCGTGCAGCACCGATTCGACGGTGGCGGTCCGGCCGTGCAGGAACAGGTCCTGGGCGTCGGTGCGGCGCGGTCCGGGGCGCAGCACGAGCCGGGTGCCCGCGCCTGCGGGGCGGCCCGCGACGAGGGCCCGGTCGCGCCCGGGGTCGAATCCGGCGTCGGCCGCCGGGTCCCACCAGGGCGTCTCGGGCTCGGACACGCCCCGCACGTCGGGGAGGCCGGTCCGGGTGCCGGGGGCGGTCGCCTCGCGCAGGCCGCGGATCGCGCCGTGGAGGCGTTCGAGCATCTCGGGCGGCAGGGAGTCGGCGAGGTCGATGACGGCGGCGGCCCGGTCGTCGGTGCCGCGGGCCTCGCGCTTCTCCTCGTCGGTGAGGGCGGCGGTGCGCAGGGCGAGGATCTCGTCGATCTCGGTGGCGTCGTAGAGCGCGCCGGGGCTCTCGGGGGCGATGGCGGGGTGGTCCTCCAGGATGATCGGTGAGGACAGCAGCAGGTCGGCGCGGCCGGGCTCACCGGCGAGGACGGGCCAGGTGTGCTCGTTGCGGCAGGCGGCGACCGCGGCCCTGGCCCACTGCGGCGGGTCGGTCATCGACAGGAACGCTCCCCGGTCCACCGCCATCAGCAGATGCGCGGCGACCAGGGAGCGCGGCAGAGCGGCGTCCCGGTCGTCCCCTCCGTCGGGAGAGGGAGTCCAGGGGTCGGTGTTCTCCACGACGGCGGTCAGGTGGACGACCCGGTAGGGGCCGTCGAGTTCGCGGGCGGTGAGCCGCAGGCGTCCGCTCAGGGGCTCGTGGCGGTGGACGGTGCGCCCGGCGGTGCGGCCGTCCGCGTCGAGGACGGGCCCGTGGACGGTGCCGGCGGGCCGCTCGACGGGGATCGTGACGCCGTCGCCGAGGAGGTCGGCGACCGGGACGACGGCGGTGACGCGGTCCTCCACCCCCTCGTCCCAGGGGACCAGGGTCCGGTCGGCGAGCCGGAGTTCGGGCACGGTCTCGAATCCGCCGTCCGGGCGGATCCGCTGGACGGTGCGGCGGCGGGCGCGCAGGAACCGCAGTTCGACGCAGAGGGTGGCGCCGGACCTGGGTTCCAGGAGGCATTCGGTGCGCTGGAAGGAGTGTTCGGCGCGGTCGGCGCCCCAGCCGGGCGGCACCAGGACGCCGAACTGCCAGCGCAGCCGGTTCTTCGCGGCGGAGGCCCGGTAGGGGTAGAGGACGTAGCCCTCGAAGAGGACGGCGTCGGCGACCTGCCGGGCGAGGGCGAGGCGGGCCTCGGTCTGCGGGGCGAACGCGGGCGCGCTCACGGGGCGGTCCTTCCCGGTGTGCCGGTGAGAGTGGCGGCGGGGCCGGTGGCGCGGGCCCGGTCGAGCAGATCGCGCACGGTCGCCTCCCAGGAGGGCAGGGCGCGGCGCGAGCGGTGGGCGAGCAGGGCGTCCATGGTGTCGCGGGGCAGCCTGATCCAGCCGCAGCCGGGGAAGTGCTGGTCGACCATCTCGCGCCAGGTCGCGACCGGCATCCGGAACGCGGCCTCGCGGTCCCAGGGCACCGGCCGGACCCGGAAGCCGCCCGCGCCGGTGAACGCCGTCCCGGAGAACAGCATCAGCAGCGGCACCTCCCCGCCGTCGAGGGCGGCGAGGTAGCGGGTGGCGGCGATGTCCAGGTCGTAGGTGCAGGGCACGACGAGGTCGGCCTCGGTCTCCCCGGTGAAGCCGGGGACCATCAGCGGGACCTGCGCGAACTGGAGCGGCTGGAGGGTGGTGCCCCACCGCGACGGCTCGCCGAACAGGTCGACCAGGCCGTCGGTCTCGGCCGGGCCGTAGCCGCGCCGGGCGGGTTCGACGCGGAGCTGGCAGTTCAGGGCGAGGGCGTGGACGGGTTCGTCGCCGCTGTGGGTGATTCTGAGCCGGAAGACCAGGGTCGGGCCGGCGGCGTAGCGGTCGGCGCGCACGCCGGTGCAGCCGAAGGTGAACTCGCTCATGTCCGGTCCTCCTCCCCCGTTGCCGGGCGGGCACGATCGGCCGGTCGGGGACTGTCGATCCGCCGGATACCGTCGACCCGCCGGGGACCGTCGACCGGGCGGGCCCGTTCGTCGGCGGCGGCGAAGAAGGCGGCCAGGGCGGCGCGTGCCTCGGCGCCGCCGTCGAAGCCCTGCCACAGCATCCGCATCCGGCCGACGAGTTCGTAGCAGGCGTCGATGGGCACCAGGTAGCTGCGGGTTCCGTCGCCGGTGCGGCGCAGCAGGAGTGCCTCCACGTCCGGTTCCAGGAGCCCGGCGAGGGGGGAGGCGCCGAGGACGTCGGTCCAGGCGTCGGGTTCCAGTTCGCTCTCGGTGGCCCCGGCGGGGCTGGGGTAGAGGGCGATGAGCCGGTCGAGTGCGGCGTTGTGGAAGAAGAACGCCACGCCGACGGGAATGCGCAGCCGGTCCCAGGCCCGGTCGTCCAGGCGGTGTGCGGGGTCGGTGAGCCAGCGGGCGGGTACCGGGCGGAAGCGGTGGCCGCCCGCGCCGGGCCGCTCCATCAGCAGGAAGCAGGCGGGGCAGGCGCAGACCAGGCTGCGCCGCTCGGTGTCGACGAGGTGCCGGTGGTCCGTGTCCGCCACGGGCGCCGCACACAGTCCGCAGCGCTCCTGCGGCGGCGGGCGGTCGGTGAGGAAGCGGCGCAGCCCCTGGCGGGGGCGGGCGGTGGCGGGCGGGGCGGGGCTCATGCGCCGGTTCCCGGGCGGACGCCGATCTGGAGCAGGGCGGGTTCGGCGCGGCGGGGCTCGCTGCTCACCTCTACGGTGGTGACCTCGGGCGCGAAGCAGGAGAGCGCCTCCTCGACCGTCCGGGCGGCGGCGTCCGGCGCGCCGGACGAGGAGCAGCCGCAGCCGGTGGCGGACGCCGTCGCGCGCAGCCGCAGGGTGCCGGTGGTCTCGTCGTGGTCCACGATGTCGTAGGCGGTGCCGTCGACGCGGTCCAGGGCGCGGCGGATGCGGGTGGTGAGGTCCTCGGGGTGCAGATCGTGCAGGAGCAGCAGGCTCGTCACGAGGTCGTCGCCGAGGAGGTCTCCGGTGCGGGCGCCGGGTGGCAGCAGGTCGAGGACGCGGGCGAGTCCGGCGCCGTAGAACTCCATGAGGGAGCCGACGAGTTCCTCGGCGGCGGCGGTCGCGGCCGGGTCGCCGGTGGCGGCGAGCCGGTCGAGGGCGGCCTCGACCCGGCGTCCGGCCCGTTCCGCGTGCGAGGGGGCGGGGGCGGCGCTCATCCGCCGAGCCCGCTCAGGCCGGTGGGGACATGCATCTTCTGCACGGTCCGGCCGCCGCCGACGTACATGTGGACGCCGCACGGCAGACAGGGGTCGAAGCTGCGGACGGCGCGCATGATGTCGATGCCCTTGAACTCGTCCGGCGGGTTCTCCTCGAAGATGGGGGTGTTCTGCACGGCGTCCTCGTAGGGCCCCGGGGTGCCGTAGGGGTCGCGGACGCTGGCGTTCCAGGGGGTGGGCGGGTAGGGGTGGTAGTTGGCGATCTTGCCGTCGCGGATCACCATGTGGTGGGAGAGGACACCGCGGACCGCCTCGGTGAAGCCGACGCCGACGCTCTCGTCGGGGACCTCGAACTTCTCCCAGGTGGAGGTGCGTCCGGCGCGGACCTCTTCGAGGCCCTTCTCGGCGAAGTGCAGGGCGAGGGCGGCGGCGTACGCCTGGAAGTAGCTGCGCGCCCGGTTGCGTTCCAGGGCGTTGCTCCACCGGGGGATCTTCCACTCGAAGGTGGTCTCGGGCCGGGTCATGGTGCGCGGCAGGTTGATGACGACGCTGTGCCCGGTGGCCTTCACCCCGCCGGTGTCGACCAGACCGGCCAGCGCGGTGGCCCACAGCCGGGCGATGGGGCCGCCGCCGGTGTCCAGGGCGAGGTGGTCCTTGCCGTCGAACCAGCGCGGCGACATGACCCAACTGTATTTGTCGTCGAAGGCGCGCTTCTGCGGGGCGGGGATGGTGTGCTGGTTCCAGGGGTGGCGCGGGTCGACCGGGTTGCCGAGCGGGTCGTGGGTGACGAACTGCTCCCGGCCCTGCCAGTCCTCGTAGTAGGAACTGCCCAGCAGGATGCGGATGCCGAGGTTGATCTCGGTGAGGTCGGTGGTGACGAGTTCGCCGTCGACGACGACGCCGGGGGTGATGAACATCCGCCGGCCCCAGTCGGTCATGTTGGCGTAGGTGAAGTCGCAGTGCTCGGGGTCGTTGAGGGCGCCCCAGCAGCCGAGCAGGACGCGGCGGCGGCCGACCTCCTCGTAGCCGGGCAGGGCCTCGTAGAAGAAGTCGAACAGGTCGTCGTGGAGCGGGACCACGCGCTTCATGAACTCGACGTAGCGCATCAGGCGGCTGAGGTAGTCCGTGAAGAGCTGGACGGAGGCGTTGGTGCCGACGCCGCCCGGGTAGAGCGTGGAGGGGTGCACATGGCGGCCCTCCATCAGGCAGAACATCTCCCGGGTGTAGCGGCTGACCTGGAGCGCCTCGCGGTAGAACTCGCCCTCCATGGGGTTGAGCGAGCGCATGATGTCGGCGATCGTGCGGTAGCCGTGGTCGGCGGCGTGCGGGGCCTCGGTGCGCTCGGCGAGTTCCAGGACGCCCGGGTTGGTCTCCTTGACCATTTTCTCGCAGTAGTCGACCCCGACCAGGTTCTCCTGGAAGATGTTGTGGTCGAACATGTACTCTGCGGCCTCGCCGAGGTTGATGACCCACTCCCCCAGGTGCGGCGGCTTGACCCCGTAGGCCATGTTCTGCGCGTACACCGAGCAGGTGGCGTGGTTGTCGCCGCAGATGCCGCAGATGCGGCTGGTGATGAAGTGGGCGTCACGCGGATCCTTGCCGCGCATGAAGACGCTGTAGCCGCGGAACACCGAGGAGGTGCTGTAGCACTCGGCGACCCGTTTCTGCTTGAAGTCGATTTTGGTGTGGATCCCCAGACTCCCGACGATCCGGGTGATCGGGTCCCAGGACATCTCCATGAGGCCGCTGCCGTCGCCGGCCGCCTTGGTCGTCGGTGCCATCGTTCAGTCGTGCCTTTCCGGAAGGGGGAGGTGGTCGGGGGTGCGGGCGGCGGGCGGACGGGAGCGGCCCGGGGTCACCAGGGGGGCCGGTAGCCGGTGGTGATCTTCGTGCCGGTGTGGCGCCACTTGGGTTCCCGGTCGACCGTGTGCTCGGTGACATGGCGCAGTCTGCGGATCACCGCGCCGTAGGCGCTGCTGGCCTTGGTCGACAGGGTGGCGCCGGGCGGCTCGTCCATGAACGGCATGAACTTGTCGGGGAAGCCCGGCATGGTGCAGGCAATGCAGATGCCGCCGACATTGGGGCAGCCGCCGATACCGTTCATCCAGCCGCGCTTGGGGACGTTGCACTTCACGACCGGCCCCCAGCAGCCCAGTTTCACCAGGCACTTGGGTGAGTCGTAGGTGCCCGCGAAGTCACCCTGCTCGTAGTATCCGGCCCGGTCGCAGCCCTCGTGGACGGTGGCGCCGAACAGCCAGGACGGGCGGAGCTTGTCGTCCAGCGGGATCATCGGGGCCGATCCGGCCGCCTGGTAGAGCAGGTAGGTGAGGGTCTCGGCGAAGTTGTCGGGCTGGATGGGGCAGCCCGGCACACACACGATCGGGATGCCCGCGTGCGACTTCCAGTCCCAGCCCAGGTAGTCCGGCACGCCCATGGCCCCGGTCGGGTTGCCCTCCATCGCGTGGATACCGCCGTACGTGGCACAGGTGCCGATGGCGACGACGGCGAGGGCCTTGGGCGCGAGCCGGTCGAGCCACTCACTGGTGGTGATGGGCTGACCGGTCTCCGGGTCGTCCCCGAAGCCGCACCAGTAGCCCTCCGGCTTGATCGCCTCGTTCGGTACGGATCCCTCGACGACCAGCACGAACGGGTCGATCTCGCCCCGCTCCCCCTTGAAGAACCACTCGATGAACGTGTCGGCGCCGCCGACCGGGCCGCACTCGAAGTCGATGAGCGGCCAGTGCACCTGCACCTTCGGCAGGCCCGGCAGCACACCCAGGGCGATCTGCTCGATACTCGGCTGCATGGCGGCGGTCAACGCGACCGAGTCGCCGTCGCAGCTCAGACCGGCGTTGATCCAGAGGATGTGGATGGTGGGGGGTTCGGCCGGGGCTTCGGTGGGGGTACTCGCGGACGTCTCGGTGGGGGTACCGGCGGACGTCCTGGTGCGGGTACCGACGGGGGTCTCGGTGGGGGTTGCGTCGGGGGACGCGTCCTTGCCGGGTTTCGCGCCGGAGCCGCGGGGTTTGGCCGGAGTCATGAGACCGCCTCCTCGGGGAGGTAGGGGACAAAGGCGGATATTCCGACTGCCGTATTTTCTTGTTACCAGAGGTCGGCCGGGGATGGGGGGTCGACACGGGCCATTCCGGTGATGTGGGTGCGTGGCGCGGGGTGGGAGGTTGGGGGGCGGAGTGTGGGCCGGGTGAGGGGAGAGTGCGGGCGGCGGCACGGCCCGTACCGAGGCGCCCGGCCACCCTGCCCGAGGAGATACGTGCCGAGTACCTGCGCGCGAGCGGCGCGGCGGTGACGGCGATCGTCGCGGACTACCGGGCCTCGGCGGGCATCGACGTCACCCACGACCGGGCGGACCTGGACGCCGGGTCGCAGCTCGCCATGCCCGTGACGGTCGTCCAGCAGGACTGGGGCGCGCGGCTCGGCTACGACGCCGCCGGGGTGTGGAGGGCGTGGGCGCCGGACCTGGACCACCGGCTGACCCGCGCCGGGCACTTCATGGCCGAAGAGGCACCCGACGAGATCACAGCCGCGATCCGGGGCCTGCTGGCCCGCTGAGTCTCCTGCTGTCGACTGGTCGGACGCGCCGCGGCCGGTCGGCGAGCGCCGGAACGTCCGCGATCGGCCCCGACCCGCAACGGCCGGGCCGGGGGGTGTCGTCAGTCCTCCGGCCGAAGCCGCTGCCGGGCCGCCTCGACCCGCTGGTCGTAGTCGGGCGCGAACAGCTCGGGAAGTGCCTTGTCCAGCGTTGCGGCGATCCGATGGATCGGCGCCCAGACCGCCGGATCATCGACAACGCGGCCCAGGTCCGTCATCTGGAGCTTGTGCAGCCAGTCCGACAGCACCAGTGCCTCGTCACCCGTGAGCTCGATCGTCACCTGACTGTCACTCATACCCACCCCTGCTCCTCGGCCCGCCCCCGACCCCACGAATCTACTCGCCCTGGCCCCGAGTCCGTGGCGGCCGGGGCGCCGAGTGGGGTCCCGTGATCACAGAGGCGGTGCGACGAACAGGCTCTCGTCGGGGTCGTTGAACTGGCGGGCCGCCAGGGTCTCGCTCCAGGGGTCGGCCGTTCCCCACTGGTCCACGATCTCCTCGTCGGTGGCGTCGAACAGGGTGGGGTGCCAGGTGTCCTCGTCCACCAGCGCCAGTTCGGTGGTGTACTCGACGGTGTTGCCCGCCGGGTCGATGAAGTAGCTGAAGGTGTTGTCGCCGGCCCCGTGCCGTCCCGGGCCCCACAGCTTCTCGACCCCGGCACGCAGGACACGCCCTGTACCGCGCAGGTACTCGTCGATGCCCCGCATCTCGAAGGAGGCGTGGTGCAGGGCCACGTGCGGGGCGCGGGAGACGGCGAAGCTGTGATGCCATGCGTTGCAGCGCAGGAACCACATGAGTTCCCCGGTGTCCGGCAACCCGATGGAGTCCGTGAGCCGGAACCCGAGGTGCCGGGTGTACCAGCGGACGGTGGCTTCGGGGGCGGGTGAGTTGACGACGAAGTGGGACAGGCGCACCGGGATCGGCTCCCGGGGTTCGATGACGCGGTGGGTACGGGGGACGACGTCCGCCGAGACCTCCACCACCCGGCCGTCGCCGTCGAAGAAGCGCACTCCGTAGCCCCCTCCGGGGGTGTCGAGGGCCCGGGGCTCATGGACGAGCCGCACACCGTCCGCGACCAGGCGCGAGGTGAGTTCGTCGACGTCGGCGGCGGTCGCGGCGCCGAACGCCATCAGGTCCAGTCGCTTCCGGGCGGCGCGGCGCAGGCGCAGGATGTAGCGCTCGGGCGATCCCTCGGCGGCGAGGAAGTGGACGCCCGTGTCGTTGGCGACCTCGGTCAGGCCCCACAGGTCACGGTAGAAGGTGAGCTGGCGGTCCAGGTCGGGCATGGCGATGCCGATGTGACGCAGGTGCGTGATGAGGTGCCGGGTCATGGGTGGGTCCTCTCCGCGGCCGTGAGGGCGAGATGTCCGCCCAGCCACTTGATGGTGCCCGCCGACGCGGTCGGTGTCAGGAGAGATGCGGTCGGCGTCAGGATGGGACGCGATCGGCGTCAGGTTGGACGCGGTTGGCGTCAGGAGAAACGCGATTGGCGTCGGAATGTATGACAGACATACTTGTATGAAGAATTGACCGTGTGGTCGGCCGTGATCCTCCGACGGCGGGAAATCGTCGACGGATGGCGAATGAACACGCAGGGCGGGATGCGATTTCGGCGTGGATGCGGTCTCGGTGTATTGGCGAATATCGCCCTTGCCGCTGTTCCCGTGAGCCATGAAACTACTGGGGTGGCTCGGATCGCCCCTGCCTCGGGGGAAATTTCGAGGCGGTTCGCTCGTCGGTCCGATCCCCTGGTGAAAGCCGCCGATGGACTCATCGGTATCCGGCGCCGGTCTCCTCAATTCGTCCGCCCATTGTCTTCTCCGCCTCGGGGGTGTCCCGGCCGGATACCTGGTCGAGGTGTGCGATACGACTGCCCGGCACCTCGTTGCTTCGTCGGATCCCGGAGTATTGATGAAACTGACAGAGGATGAGCTGACGCGATATCAGAGTGACGGATTCGTCGTGCTGATGAATCACTTCTCCGAGGACGAGATGGAGATCCTGCGTGCCGCGCTCGCGCAGGACTGCGAGGTCGGCGGGCCCTGTGTCGTCCGCGAGGCGGACGGCCGGAAGGTGCGCGCCCTGTACGCCTCCCACCTTCGGCATCCGGTCTTCCGGCGGCTGGTGCGGCTCGACCGGCTTCTGTCCCCGGCACGGGAGTTGGCGGGCGAGGCACTCTACGTGCATCAGTTGAAGGTCAATGTGAAGCAGCCGTTCGGCGGGGAGCGGTGGTCCTGGCATCAGGACTACGTCGTCTGGCGCGATGTCGACGGCATGCCCGGACCGCGAGCGGTGAACGTCGCGCTCTTCCTCGACGACATGACCGAGTTCAACGGCCCGGTGATCTTTCTCCGCGGGTCCCATCGCCTCGGCACACTGGAGAACCGCCCGGACGGGGGCGGCGGGCGGTCCGACGCCCATGTCGATCCGGACGAGTACGCCGTGGGCCCGGGGTCGCTGGCGGAGCTGATCGCGGAGCACGAGATGGTGAGCGCGAAGGGCCGCGCCGGTTCCGTCGTCCTCTTTCATCCGCAGATCGTCCATGGCTCGGCGGCGAACATGTCCCCCGGTCCCCGGCGACTCCTCATCGCGACCTACAACCCGCTCGACAACGCGCCCCGGCGCAGGCGCGATCCCCGGCCCGAGTATCTGGTGGGACGCCCTTCCGACGCACCGCTGACCATGCTCGGCGGGCTGTTGCAGGCGGGCTGACACCGTCTCCGTGTCCCCACGAGTGCCCACCGCGCCCGCGCCGTCCGGCCGGTGTGCCCCACCCTCGTGATTGGAGTGCTCCATGGCCCATCCGTCGTTCGACCGTCCGGTGACCGGGCACGCCACACTCCCGGAACTCTTCGAGGCGCGGGCCGCGCGCGCCTCGGCTCCGGCGGTGGCGGGGCCGATGGGGGAGCTGACGTACGGCGAGCTGAACAGCCGGGCCAACCGGCTGGCGAGGGCCCTGGTGGCCCTGGGTGCGGGCCCGGAGAGCATCGTCGCCGTCGGGCTGCGCCACTCGCCGGAGTGGGTGGTCGCGGCGCTCGCCGTGGTCAAGGCGGGGGCCGCCTATCTTCCGCTCGATCCGGAGTATCCGGCGGAGCGGATCGCCTTCGTGCTGCGTGACTCGGGGGCCACCGTACTCGTGTCCTCCCGGGCCGAGTCCGCGCTGATGCCCGCCGTCGGCCCGCCCCGGCTGCTCCTCGACGACCCCGCCACCGCACAGGACCTGGACAGCCGCCCCGGCCACGACCTGACCGACGGCGAGCGGCGGGCCGTGCTGTCGGCGGGGCACCCCGCCTACGTGATCTACACCTCCGGCTCCACCGGCCGCCCCAAGGGCGTCCTCGTCACGCACACCGGTGTCATCGCCCTGGCCCGCGACGGCCGGTACGCGGAGCCGGGACGCGGGCGGCTCCTCGCGCACTCCCCGCTCGCCGCCGACGCCTCCACCTTCGAACTGTGGGTGCCTCTCCTCAACGGCGGATGCGTGGTCATGGCCCCGCCGTGGCTGGCCGCCGAGGAACTGGAGGCCCTGGCCGGCCCCTACGACGTGTCCCTGCTGCTGGTCACCGCGCCGCTGTTCAACCTGATCGCGGAGGCCCGGCCCAAGGCGTTCGGCGCTCTGCGGGAGGTGCTGATGGGGGCCGATGTCTGCTCCCCGTCGGCGCTGGAACGCGTCCGGGACGCCTGCCCCGGCATCGTCCTGGCCAATGTGTACGGGCCGACCGAGTCGACCGTGATCGCGACGCACCACCGGGTGCCCGACGGGGAGCCGCTGCCGGACAACGTACCGATCGGGCGGGCCCTGGACCGCACCGCCGCGCATGTGCTCGACGACGCCCTGCGGCCGGTCCCCGCCCTCGCGAGCGGTGAACTCTATCTCTCGGGCCTCGGCGTCGCCCGTGGCTACCTCGACCGCCGCGCACTGACCGCGGAGCGCTTCGTGGCCTGTCCGTTCGGCCCGCCCGGGACACGCATGTTCCGTACCGGCGATCTGGCCCGGGTGAACGCCGGGGGCGAGCTGGAGTTCCTGGGGCGCGCGGACCAGCAGGTGAAGGTCAGCGGCTTCCGTATCGAGCCGGGTGAGGTGGAGGCGGCCCTGCTGCGCCGCCCCGGGATCTCCCAGGCCGTCGTCGTGGCGCACGGCGCGGCGGCCGAGGACAAGCGGCTGATCGGGTACGTGACCGCGCTCCCCGGCGCCGAGGTCGACGTGGCCGCTGTGCGCCGCGACCTGGCGGACACGCTGCCCGCGCACATGGTCCCCTCGGCGCTGGTGCTGCTCCCGGCGCTCCCCCTGGACCCGATCGGGAAGATCGACCGGGGCGAGCTGTCGGCCCGCGCTCCGCTGCCGACCGCCGAGCGGTCCCGCACCGCCCCGCGCGACGACCTGGAGCGACGGATCGCCGCCATCTGGGCCGACACCCTGGGCGTCGCGGATGTGGGCGCCGACGACGACTTCTTCGACTCCGGCGGCACCTCGCTGCTCGCCCTGCGCCTGGTGTTCCGGCTGCGCGAGGCCCTCGGGGTCGAGCTGGGCATCCGGACGCTCTACGAGTCGGCATCGGTGGCGGCCCTCGCCGGGGTCGTGCGCCGGGCGACCGGGACGGCCCCACCGCCGCCGCCCGGCGTCACCGTGCCCCGGCCCCGGCCGACCGTGCTGCCGCTGTCCGACGGTCAGGCCGGGCTGTGGCAGCTCGCCCGGGTGGGCGAGGACGGGGCGGGTTATCACGTCCCGATCGGGCTGGCCCTGCGCGGCGAGGTCGACGCGGAGGCCCTGGGCGGGGCCCTCGCCGATGTCGTGGCCCGCCACGAGAGCCTGCGCACGGTCTATCCCGAAGTGGGGGGCCGTCCCCGGCAGACCGTGCTTCCGGCCGACACCGCCCGGTGCCGGCTGCGGGTGAGCACCGTGCGCGGCACGGACCTCGACGCGCGCGTCGCGCGGTGCAAGGCCACCGCCTTCGACCTCACGCGCGACCCGCCGATCAGGGTCGACCTGTTCCGGACCGGGCCCGCGGAGTCGGTACTGCTGCTGGTGCTGCATCACATCGCCTGCGACGCCTGGTCGGTGACGGTCCTGCTCCGGGATCTGGCGCTCGCCTACCGGGCCCGCCGCGCCGGCCGGACCGTGACCTGGCGTCCGCTCCCCCTCCAGTACGTCGACCACGTCCTGCGCACGGCCGAGCGGCTCGGCGCGGCGGACGACCCCGGCAGTCCGGCCGCCCGCCAGCTCGCCCACTGGCGGGACACGCTGCGCGGCGCGCCCCCCGAACTGGCACTGCCCACGGACCACCCGCGTCCCGCCCGGCCGAGTGCCCGGGGCGCCGTCGTCGACGTGACCTGGCCGGCCGCGCTGCACCGACGGCTCCTCGGGCTCGGGCGCCGGGCCCGAGGGAGTCTGTTCACGGTTCTGCACGCCGGGCTGGCCGCGCTGCTCGCCCGCGAGGGCGCCGGGGACGACATCGTGCTGGGCTCGGTGGCGGCGGGGCGCGACGACCCGGCGCTGGACGACCTGGTCGGCTTCGTCGCGAACGCCCTGGTACTGCGTACCGATCTGTCCGGGGACCCCACGTTCGACGAGGTGCTCCGGCGGGCCCGCGCGGCGGCGTTCGGGGCGTTCGACCACCGGGAGGTGTCGTTCGAGCGGGTCGTCGCCGCCGTCAACCCGCCCCGGGTACCCGGACGGCACCCGCTGTTCCAGACGGCGCTCGCGCTCCAGAACGCCCCCTGGCCCACCGTCCACCTCACCGACGAACCGGCCCGAGTCTCACCGATGTCCACGGGGTCCGCCAAGCTGGATCTGTTGTTCGAGTTCTGGGAGGAAGGGGATGCCGGGGGCCCCGGGGAACCCGGGGACCTTGGGGGCCTTGGGGACCTTGGGGATCCTGGGAATACCGGGGGCTCCGGGGGCGACGGGGCCTCCGGGGGCGGGGACGCGGCGGGCAGCGGGGACGCCGGGGGCGGGGTGAGCGGTCTGCGCTGTGTGGTCGAGTACAGCGGCGCGCTGTTCGAACGGGCCACCGTCGAGCGCCTGGTCCGCGGACTCGAACGGCTGCTCAGCGCCGCGGCGGACGATCCCTCGCGCCGGATCGGCACCCTCGGCGGCCCGGATGGCGATGCCTTGTGGCCGACGCGCACCCCCGGCGGCTCGGAAGGCGATCCCTTGTGGCGGGCCCACACCCCAGGCAACCCAGACGGCGAACCCTTGTGGCCGCCCCACACCCCCGGCCGCTCGCAAGGCGATCCCTTGTGGCGGGCCCACACCCCCGGCGACCCAGACGGCGACACCCCGCCGCCGATCCCCACCCCCCGCGGCACGGACGACGACCCCCCGCCGCCGATCCGCACTCCAGCCACCCCGTCCGCGCGACCCCCCGGGGCGCACCTCCCGCAGACCGCCCCCGTACCCGTACCCGCCCACGTCACCGTCACCGTCACCCGCCCACCCTGTGCCCGCCCGCCCTGGACCCGGCTGTTCGAGGCCCAGGTGGCGAGGTCGCCCGGGGCGGTCGCGCTCGGCGGGGCGTGGGGTGAGCTGACCTACGCGGATCTCAACGGCCGGTCGAACCGGCTCGCGCGCACCCTGCTGGCGCGCGGGGTGGGTCCGGAGGACATCGTCGCCGTGGCCCTGCCGCGCTCCCCCGACTGGGTGGTGGCGGTGCTCGCGGTGATGAAGGCGGGCGCGGCCTACCTCTCCGTCGACCCGGACTATCCGGCCGAGCGGATCGCGTACATGCTCCGCGACGCGCGGGCCGCGGTGATCGTGACCTCGCCCGGGATGCGGGAGCGGACCACCGGCGCGGACGGCGTCCGGTATCTGCTGCCCGCCGACCCGGCCACCGCCCGGGAGATCGCGGCCCACCCCGCCGACGACCTGGAGGACGGCGCGGGCGGGGACCGTGCGGCATATGTGATCTACACCTCCGGCTCCACCGGTCTGCCCAAAAGTGTGGTCGTCACCCATGGTGGCGTCACCCATCTCGTACGCGCGCAGCGGGAGCGGCTCGGTGCCGGGCCGGGGTGCCGTGTGCTCCAGTTCGCCTCGCCGAGCTTCGACGCGTCGTTCTGGGAGCTGTGCATGGCGCTGCTGTGCGGTGCCCGGCTGGTGCTCGCGTCCGCCGAACGGCTCCTGCCCGGACCGTCCCTGGCGCGCACGGTCCAGGAGGAGGGGATCACCCATCTGACGCTGCCGCCGTCCGCTCTCGCGGCCCTGACCTCGTACGGCCTGCCCGAGGGTGTCACCCTCACGGTCGCCGGGGAGGCGTGTGCGCCGGACCTGGTCGACCGCTGGGCCCCCGGGCGCCGCATGCTCAACGCCTACGGGCCGACCGAGACCACGGTGTGCGCGACCATCAGCGACCCCCTGACCGGGGGCGGGCCCGCCCCCATCGGCACCGCCGTGCCCGGCGCGCGCTGCCTCGTCCTGGACGACGCCCTGCGCGAGGTGGCCGACGGCACCGTGGGCGAGCTGTATGTGACGGGCCCGCTGCTGGCCCGGGGCTATCTCGGGCGGGCGGGCCGCACCGCCGCGTCCTTCGTGGCCTGTCCGTTCGGGGCGGCCGGGGAGCGGATGTACCGCACCGGGGACCTCGTGACCCGGGACGCCGGGGGCCGCCTGCACTTCGTCGGCCGGGGCGACGACCAGATCAAGATCCGGGGGCACCGCGTCGAACCTGGGGAGGTGGAGGCGGTACTCGCCGGTCATCCCGCTGTCTCCCGCGCGGTCGTCGTCCGGCACGGGGAGCGGGCGGACGCGCGACTCGTCGGCTATCTGCTGCCCGTCCCGGGAACGGACCTCGATCCCGAACTCGATCCCGAACTCGGCCTCGACCTCGACGCCGTCCGCCGCCACGCCCGCACGATCCTCCCCGCCCACCAAGTACCCGACCTGCTGCTGCGCCTCGAAACCCTCCCGCTGCAACCGAACGGGAAGGCCGACCGCGCGGAACTGGCCGCCCGCCCCCTGCGCCGAGGCACCCCGGACCCGGACCCACCGGAGACCGCCCGAGCCCCCGTCGACCGCCGGGTGGCCGGACTGTGGGCCCGCGTCCTCGGTACGGACCCTCTGGGCGCCGAGGACGACTTCTTCGCCGCCGGAGGCACCTCGCTCCTCACGGCGAGGGCCGTCGCCGCGACCGTCCGCGAGTTCGGCCTGCCCACACGGCACAGCAGGCGGCTGTTGCAGACGCTGCTGCGGGAGCCGACCGTCGCGGCCACCGCCCGCGAACTGGACGCGATCAGCCGCGAGGACGACTCGTACCTCACCCGCGTGCCCGAGGCGCAGCGGACGGTCCCCGACTTCGCCGCCGAGGCCCTCCTGGACGAGGACATCTCCTTTCCGGGCCCGCCCGGTCCCGCACCCGAGCCCCGTCCGGCCGCGCCGCGGGAGATCCTGCTCACCGGCGCCACCGGATTCGTGGGCACCCATCTGCTCCGGGAGTTGCTGGCCAGGACCACGGCACGGGTGCACTGCCTGGTGCGGGCGCACGACGACACAGCGGCCCGGCAGCGGATCCTCACCGCCCTGGACCGCTACGGCATATCCCTCACCCCGGACCAGGCGTCCCGGGTGGTCGCGGTGCGCGGCGATCTCGGCGCCCTCCGCCTGGGTCTGACCCCGGCACGCTACGAGCGACTGGCCGCGACCGTGGACACGGTCCACCACAACGGCTCCCGGGTGAACTTCCTCTATCCCTACGCCGCCCTCCGGTCCGTGAACGTCGGCGGAACGCGCGAGATCATCCGCTTCGCCGCCCGGGACCGCGTCAAACCGGTCCACTACATCTCGACCCAGGCGGTGTTCTCCTCCCTCGGCCTGCACGGGGTGCGCAGCGTCGACGAGGACGACCCGCCGGCCCATCCCGAGCACCTGTTCATGGGGTACCCGGAGACCAAGTGGGTGTCCGAGGCGCTGCTCGGGGAAGCCGCGCGGCGCGGAATGCCGCTCAGTGTCTACCGGCCGCACGACGTGTCCGGGCACTCCCGCACCGGGGCCTGGAACACGGACGGGTTCCTCTGCTCCCTCCTCAAGGCGCTGGTCGATCTGGGGCACGCGCCCGACGCGCGCCTCCCGCTGGACTTCACGCCGGTCGACGTGGTGGCCGAGTCCGTCGTCCACCTGTCGCTGGAGCGCCCGGCCGTCGGCGAGGCGTTCCACCTCAACAATCCGCGTACCCGGCTCCTGGAGGAGTTCGTCCAGCACGTCAACACCGCCGGTTTCCCCGTCGGCACCCTGCCCCACGCCGAGTGGATCGAGCGGCTGGAGTCCTACGCGGCCCGGCATCCGGAGGCGCCCATCGCGCCGTTCGTGCCGATGCTCACCGAGCGGTGGACGAGCCGCCGCATCAGCATCCTCGATCTCTACACGGAGGACCTCATGCCGGTGCTCGGCTGCGACCGGACGTGGCGGCAGGTCACCGCCACGGGCGGACCCCCCTGCCCGCCGATGGCCGAACTCCTCCCCTTCTACGTCCGGCATCTGACGGCCACGGGATTCTTCACCGGGCGCCCGGCCCGCCAACGGGACCGGGACAGGGACCAGAACCGGGACAGGGATCGGAACCGGGACAGGGACCGCTGATGGGTGACACCGATCCGCTCATGGGCAGCACCGATCCGTTCGCCGCTCTCGGCGATGCCTACGAGGCGAGTTTCCGGCTGCCGCTCCGCCGCCATCTGGAGGTTCCCGGGGTGCTCGGCGCCGTGGGCGACCCGGCCGGGCTGTCCGTGCTCGACCTCGGCTGCGGGACCGGCGCCTACGCCCGCCTGTTCCGGCGCCTCGGTGCCGCACGGGTCGTCGGGCTCGACGCCTCGGACGCCATGATGACCGCCGCCCGGGAGATCGAACGGGCCGAGCGGTCGGGCATCGAGTACATCACCGGCGACCTCACCTCGGCCGGCCGCCTGGGCACGTTCGACCTGGTCACCGCCGTGCATGTGCTGTCGTACGCGGACAGCGGGGACCGTCTGGACGCCATGTGGCGGGCGATGCACGCCGCCGTCGCCCCCGGCGGGCGCTGCGTCTGCCTGGTGCTGAACCCGGACTTCTCCACCGACCCCGAGCACTACACCCCCTACGGCCTGTCCCTGCGCTGCGGGCCCCGGCCGGCCGAGGGGAGCCCGGTGGAGCTGCGGGTGCACGGGATGGGGGCCCCCTTCTCCGTCACGGTGTACTACCGGGGTCGCGCGGCGTGGCGGCGGGCGTTGCTCGGCGCGGGCTTCACCGCCCCGGCCTGGCACTCCCCCACACCGACCGACGCCGGGATCCGGGAACACGGGGAGAAGTTCTGGCACCGGTACGTCACCCGCCCGCACGCCCTCCTCCTCACCTGCCGCAGAGGCCCGGGGCCCACGGAGGGCCCACCCGGCTGAGCGGGCAACGCAGACCGTGTTCGGCACATTCCGGATGGAACATCCACCCCGCCGCACCGCCCACTGAAGGAGTCCCCCATGACGAACCCCTCCCATCCTCCCGCCGCCCCGACGCCCGAGGAGGTCGGGGCGATGTGGGACCGGTACGGCGAGCTGCTCGCCATGGCGCTGGGGGAGAGCGCCGTCCACATCGGCATGTTCACCTCCCTGGACGAGCCCCGGCCGGTGACGACCCTCCTCGGGCTGGCCGACCGGGCCCAGGAGCGGCAGACGGAGTTCCTGATCGACCAGCTCGCCCTGACACCGGGCGATCACCTCCTCGACATCGGCTGCGGCACCGGCGGCCCGGCGCTGCGCCTCGCGGAGCGGACCGGCGCCCGGGTCAGCGGCATCAACGTCAGCGCGGTGCAGCTCGAACGGTGCGAGGAGCGGCTGAAGAACTCCGGTCTGGCGGACCGGGTGAGCTTCGCCCACGGCGACGCCATGCGCCTCGCCCACCCGGACGAGTCCTTCGACGCCGCCTGGTCCATCGACTGCTTCCCGCATCTGTCGGACCGCCCGGCGGGACTGCGCGAGACGCGGCGCGTCCTGCGCCCCGGGGGACAGTTCCTGCTGACGGAGTTCGCCCTGCGCGGCGACCCGGCGCAGGAGGCTCTCCACGCCTTCACCGGGCTGTGGACGAGCCCGCCGCCCACCCGGCTGGCGACCCTGCTCGACCAGATCGCCGAGGCCGGACTCCGGGTCACCCGCCTCCTGGACATGAGCCCCAACATGGCGTTGCTCGGCGAGTTGCTCCAGGTCCTCTACCGGGACCGGCACGACGAGATCGAACGGCGCTACGGCGCCGGGACGACCGCGTTCACCGACCCGCTGGTGGAGCGGTTCCGCGCGTTCAGCCGCGACCATCTGGACTACTACCTGCTGCTGCTCACCAAGCCCGGGACGCGATGACGGGACCGCCGCGCGGGCGGCCCGCCGTCCGGGGCTGCCGTGCGCCGGTCCGCTCGTCCGCCCCCACCATCCGAGGCTGCCGTGGCGCCGCCCCACTCCCCCGCCCCCACCATCCGCGGCTGCCGTGACGCCACCCCACTCCCCCGCCCCCACCAGAGGAGCAGGACATGGAACCGCCCGCCGCACACCCCCGTTTCCCGCTCGTCGGGCCCGCCGAGTCGGGGCGTGACCTGGCCGGGGAACGGGCCCTCGGGCAGGGCGGGGTCACCCGCGCCAGACTTCCGGACGGGACGCCTGTCTGGGTCGCCGTCGGATACCGGCTGAGCCGCCAGGTCATGACGCACCCCGCCTTCAGCCGACGCGCGGCGGCCGAGGCGGACGCTCCCCGCTCAGCCGAGGGACTGGCCCTGCCCGCGATGCTGAGCAGCCTGGACGGCACGGAGCACGCCCGGACCCGGCGGCTCGTCATGGGCGCGCTGCCGCCCCGACGGGCGGACGGCATGCGCCCCTGGATCACGGGGGTCGTGGGTGAACTGCTCGACGCGGCGGCGGCCCTCCCGCAGCCGGTCGACCTGGTCCCGGCACTCACCGCGCCGCTCCCCGCCCGCGTGATGTGCCGGCTGTTCGGCGTCCCGTACGAGGACCAGGAACGCTTCGGCGTCTGGTCGGAGATGCTGGACTCGACCGAGAACCCCGAGGAGGTGCGGGAGGCGTTCGGCCACTTCCAGACGTACATGATCGAGCTGATCGGGCACAAACGGGCACGGCCCGGTCCCGACTTCACCTCCGATCTCGTCCTGCTCGCCGACACCTCGGGGGAGCTGGACACGGTCGAGATCGCCAACAATCTGCTGATGGTGCTGGGGGCCGGTATCGACACCACGGTCCAGCAGCTCGCCAACTCGATCATCACGCTGCTGGCGGAGCGCGATCAGTACGAACGGCTGTGCCGTCGGCCGGAGTTGGTGGACAACGCGGTGGAGGAGCTGCTCCGCTACCTGATCCTCATTCCCACGGGCACCATGATGAGGGTGGCGACCCGGGACACCGAGCTGGGCGGCTGGACGGTACGGGCCGGTGAGGGTGTGGTGGCGCTCCAGCATGTGGCCAACCGGGACCCGGACGTCTTCCCGGAGCCCGGCCGGCTCGACCTCGCCCGACCCGAGGCGGTCCGGCATCTGGCCTTCGGCACGGGGCGCCATGTCTGCGCGGGGGCCCAGCTCGCCCGTGTGGAGCTGCGCGCGGCACTCGGCGAGCTGGTCCGGCGCTTTCCCGCGGCGCGGCTGGCGATCCCCGTGGAGGAGCTGCGCTGGCGCACCGGGAGCCTGATGCGCGGGCCGGTGGCGCTTCCGGTGTTCCTGCACTGAGGAGGCGGAACCGGAGGGCGGCTTCAAGAGGCGGCGCCGAAGCGCGCACCCGGCGGACAGCGAGGGCGGCGCGAGGAGCCGCACCACCGGGGGACGCTCCGATGCACGGCACACCCACCCCCATGAGAGGCAGGACCGGATGGCCACACCACGGCCCGAACTCGTCCACCGCAGCAACGTCCTTCTCGACCGTGCCCGGTTCACGACCCTGGCCACGCACGGACCGCGGGGGACATGGGCCTCGACCGTCAACTACGTGGCACTGCGCGGGCCGCTCCGCCTGCTGTGGTGCTCCCTGCGCGAGGCCCGGCACTCGCGCGACATCGAGAACGCCCCGACGGCGCCGGTCGGCGGATCACTCTTCATGACCGGGCTCGACACCCCCCTCGGCCTGGACGGGGCGCAGTACACCGGCACGGCGGAACCGGTCGTCGGGACCCGGCTCCAAGAGCTGAGCGAGTACTTCTACCGGACCAACTTCCCCGACGAGGCGGTACGGCAGCGGCTTCGCCTGCCGCTGGAGGAGTTCGCGGGGCCGGGGCCGCGCCGTTTCTATCTGCTGACCGTGCGGGAGTGGTGGGTGCTGGACACGGACGGCTGGCTCAGGAGCGGGCGGGACGGCCGTGTCCAGGTCCCGCTGGAGGCGCTGCATGGTGCGAGCGCCGGCCACGGGGTGTCGTCCGACGTTCCGCCCCCATGAACGAGGTGCGGCGCTTGCCCTGGTGCGGTGCGGCGGTCCGGCTGACGGTCTTCTCCGGCAGCGCCGTGACCTCAATGGAGTCCGCCCGCTGCCCCGGTGCGACGGCCGGGGACAGCGGGCGGGGCAGCGGCCGTCCGCGCTCGCACGCGGCGTGCCGGTGAACCGGACACATGACCACTCGGGCGCTACCCGACATGCACCTGGGTGTTCTGGCACACGTGCAGCAGCCACCTCCCGTCGTCCTGTTTCGTCATCACATAGAGCGGAACGCCCACCGTGTCGCCCTTCGGCGAGTGATAGACCTGCCGGACCTTGACGGCCGCCACGTCGGGCCGCAGGAACTGCGTGTGCACCGCCTCGTAGGTGACCTCACCGTCCCAACTGGCCGTGGGCAGCACGGCGCGGGTGAACTCGGCGATCGCGTCGAAGCCGATGAGGACCTTGCCGTGGCCGGTCGTCCAGAGGGCGTCGGGGTGGAAGAGCGCCAGGAACCCTTCGGCGTCCTTGGCGCGCTGCGTGCGCTCGACCGTGGCGACGACCTCTTCGATGGCCTTGATTTCTGCGGTTTCGGTGTCCATGCAGACCACTCTCACACCTCAAGCGAACTTGAGGTCAAGGGCTGATCGCGAGATGGTCCGGGCGGATCCTGCCCGGCGGAAATCGACACCGCACGGGTGCACCGCTGTTGCGTATCGGCAGGGCTCAGCCGACCAGCTTCTTGTACGCGGCGGCGTCGAGCAGATCGCCGGTGGACGCGCCCCGCGCCGGCTTGATCTTGAACAGCCAGGAGTCGTAGGGGTCGCTGTTGACTTCCTCGGGTGTGTCGAGGGCGTCGGCGTTGACCTCGGTGACCTCGCCGGTCAGGGGGCTGTACAGGTCGGAGGCGGCCTTGACCGACTCCACGATGCCGATGGCGTCACCCGCCCTGACCTGCGTCCCCACCCGGGGCAACTCCAGGAACACGATGTCCCCGAGCGTGTTCTGGGCGTGATCGGTGATGCCGACCGACATCGTGCCATCGGCTTCGGTGCGTACCCACTCGTGCTCGTCGGTGTACTTGAGGTGGTCGGGGATGTACGGCACGGCGCGGCTCCTCTGGGGCATAGGGCGACGAATCTGCACAAGAATGTCATTCAATGGGCGCTATGGCATGAATTTAACGACATGTCATGCTGCTGTTCGCTCGCTCCGCCCCTCGGCGCGAGCCACCGCCCGACCGGCCCTACCGCAGACCCCCCGGCAACACCGGCAGCGCCGTGAGGCGGCGGTGGAGATAGCCGCCGCTCCAGGTCAGTTCGTCCAGGGGGATCGCGGCGGTCAGCCGGTTCCAGTGGGCGAGGACGGCGGTCAGGGCGACCGTCAGTTCCAGGCGGGCCAGGGCCGAGCCGGGGCAGTAGTGGGGGCCCAGGCCGAAGGTCAGATGGCGGCCCGCGGTGCGGCGGGCCGGGTCCAGGGTTTCGGGGTCGGCGTGGCAGCGGGGGTCGTGATTGGCCGCGGCCACCGAGAGGAGGACGCCGCTGCCGGCCGGGACGACGGTGTCGCCGAAGGGGATGTCCTCCAGCGCGACCCGCTTGGTGGCGAAGGGGCCCGGGGTGTCCCAGCGCAGCAGTTCGTCCACGGCGCGCGGGATGCGCGCGGGGTCCTCGCGAAGCTGCCGCTGGACGCGCGGGTGGGCCAGCAGGGCGACCGTGCTCATCCCGATCGCCTGCACCGTGCTGTCGAAGCCCGCCAGCAGCAGCATCGCCAGCAGCGAGGCCACCTCGTCCTCGGTGGCACCGCCCTGGGTGCGCCACTCGGCCAGGGTGCGGGAGACGAGGTCCTCGCCGGGCCCGGCGGCACGGCGGGTCATCTCGGCGCGGACGAAGGCGTCGATGCGGGCGACGCTGTCCTCGACCGCGCGGGGCGTGCAGGCGGCCTTGTCGGCGAGGCGGGCCACCGGCTCGTACAGCGCGGCGCGTTCCTCCTCGCGGACGCCGAACACCTCGCACAGGGACAGGAAGGCGAGGGGGCGGGCGAAGGCGTCCATCAGCTCGACGGGGCCGCCGTCGCGGGAGGCGTCGGCGGTGGCGAGGAGGTCGGCGGCGGCCCGCTCGATACGGCGGCGGTGGGCCGCCATACGGGCCGGGGTCAGGGCGGGGGTGGCCAGGCGGCGGATCCGGGTGTGGTCGGGCGGGTCGTAGTTGACCAGGGTCACCTCAAGGGCCCGGCGCCGCCGGGTCGGGTCGGGGACCCGGCCGCCGCTCAGGGAGAGCCGGGCGTCGAGGAAGCCCGCCCGCACGTCCTCCGCGCGGGTCACCAGCCAGGCGGGCCGCCCCGCGGGGGTCCTGACCCGGGCGACCGGGCAGGTCTCGCGGAAGTGGGCCAGCGTCTCCCCCGGCCGGGCCAGGAACGCGTCACCCAGCGGTTCCGGCAACGAGCGCGAGCCGGCCCGGGGGGCGGCCGGGGCGGTGGGTTCCGTGTCCATGCGCGGGCGTCCTCTCGCGGCGGCGGGGCGGGCGGCGCCACCGTAGGCGGGGCCGGTTGGGCGGCAGTTCGGCCGCGGTGGGTTTCCGGTATGCGGCCGTCCGGGGCGCCGCTTCCGCGCGCCGCGCCGACCTGGAGGGTTCACCGCCGGCCAACCGGCGGCGAACCGGTGCCGAACCCGGTGCTCCTAGCGTCCTGCCGGTCGGCGCAGTGCCGTCGCCCGTCGTCCCGATCGCCCGTCTCTTGGAGGACCAGCATGGCCGAGAACATCGAGCCCAACGAGGAGAGCACCGAGACCCCCGCGGAGGAGACCCCCGAGGTCGTCGCGCACTCCGCGTCGAACGTCGCCTGGTGCGGCGTGCATCAGGAGTCGGTCGACGAGCCCGAGGTGGTCGCCCACTCCGAGGAGGGCGAGGACACCCCGTGGTGTGGTGTCCACCAGGACCACAGCCTCTGACCTGCACCTGTACCCCTGCACGTGCACGCCGGTCCGGCAGGCGGGCCGTTCTCCCCGGTCGCGGTGTACGGATCCACCGCGGCCGGGGCGCCCGCCGTCCCGGCCCCCGTTCCTCCCGCGAGTCCCCCTCCCCTCCCCCGACCCGGAGGTCGCCGTGTCCGGTACCCAGTCCGTCAGCAGCCCCGCCGCCGGGGCCCGGCTGATCCGCGCCGACCGGGGGTGGTGGTTCCTGGGCGGCGGCGGGTACGCGCTGATGCGGCCCGGCCAGGTCGCCCCGGACGGCACCCTGCGGGCGTCCGCGGAACGCTATCTGCGGGAGGCGGGACTGTACGACGTACGGCCCTACACCTCGTACTCGCTCACCGTGCTCACCAGCACCGACTGCAATCTGGGGTGCGGTTACTGCTTCCAGAACACCGCGCAGGACCCGAAGGGCGGGAGCCGGCCGCCGCGGATCCGGCATGCCCGGCTGACCCCGGAGGCCGTCGGGCAGGTGGTGGACTTCACCCGGACACGGATGGCGGCGGCCGGGATGGACCGGCTGTCGCTGCTGCTGTTCGGCGGTGAGCCGCTGCTCAACCCGCGCGGCTGCCGCGACCTGCTGACCAGAGCGGGGGAACTGGGCGCCCTCACAGCCTCGATGACGTCCAACGGCACCCTGCTCACCCCGCTGATCGCCAAGGAACTCAACGCGGCGGGCCTCGGCTCCGTACAGGTCACCTTCGACGGTGACCGGGCGGAGCACGACACCATTCGTATCCGGCGCTCCGGCGGCGGCACCTTCGATGTCATCGTGGCCAACATCGCGCGCGCCATCGAGACCACGTCCCTGCGCTGGATGCTGCGGGTCAATGTCTCGCACCTGAACCGGCACGGCATGGACGAGCTGGTCGAACGGCTCGCGGACCGGCTCGACCCGGCGCGCTGCGGCATCCACTTCGCCCGGGTCGGCGACGTCGGGGTCGGCTACGCCAACAACCTGCTGCACGAGGACGGTCTCGTCGCGGACTTCGTGCGCTGGCACGCCCGCGCCCTGGAGCTGGGCTTCTCGGTGCCCCGGCCGCGCGCCCATGTCCCCTGCCAGGCGTGCTCGTTCGCCGACGGCCGCTATGGGGCGGTCGTCAACGCCGATGGGGTGCTGGCCAGTTGCTGGGAGACCGCCGGTAAGCCGGGCATGGAGGTCGGCACGGTCACCGACGGCTATCTCCCGGCGGAGCGCACCGAGGGCCGCTGGGTGAGCTGCCACGACCACTACCGGTACGACGAGGGGGCGGAGGTGCGCGCCTCGTTCCAGGACCGGGTGGACGCCGGGGTGCTGGACTGCCTGGCCACGACCGGACGGCTCGGATGACGGCCCCGGACACACCGCCCGCCGCACCGCGCACCGCCAAGGGCTCCGGTGTGCTGCGCGGCAACGCCGACTTCCGCCGCTACTGGCTCAGCACGACCCTGTCCACCTTCGGCAGCCAGTTGTCGCTGCTGGCCTTCCCGCTGCTGGTGCTGTCGATCGGCGGGAGCGCCGCGCAGGCGGGCACGGTCGCCACCTGCTCGCTGGTGACCCGGACGCTGCTGCGGCTGCCCGCGGGGCATCTGGCCGACCGGCTGGACCGGCGGCTGATCATGGTCGGCTGCGATCTGGTGCGGCTGGTGGCGCTGGTCAGCATCCCGGTCGTGGCGGGGCTCGGGCATCTCGGTCAGCCGCAGTTGCTGCTGGTGGCGGCGGTGGAGGGCGCGGCGAGCGCCCTGTTCGCGCCCGCGGCCACGATCGCGGTGCGGGACGTGGTGCCGGAGCGGGATCTGACGGAGGCGCTGAGCCGCAGCCAGGCAGCGGTGGCGTCGAGTTCGCTGATCGGCCCGTTCGTCGGCGGCTGGCTGTTCACGGTGGACCCGATCCTGCCGTTCGCGGTCGACGCGGGCTCCTACGGGGTGTCCGCCCTGTTGCTGCTGCGGATCGCGAGCCGCCCCGCGCCCGAGGGGGCCGGTGCCGGGCGCGACAACCGGCTCACCGCCGGGCTGCGGTGGCTGACCGGGCAGCGGGCGCTGCTGGCGGCGCTGTTCTTCGCCGCGGGCATCAATGTGGTGTCCGCCGCCGCGCAGACGACGATGGTGGTCTCCCTGCGCCAGAGCGGCGCGGGCGGGACGGCGATCGGGGCGGTGATGGCGTGCGCGGGCGTCGGCGCGCTCCTCGGCGCGGCGGCTGCTGCCCGGCTGATCAAGGCGATCCCGGCGTCCCGGCTGTTCCTGCTCATCGGGACGGTGTGGGCGCTGGGGCTCGCGGTGTTCTCCACCACGTCCGATCCGTGGACGATCGGTCCGGTGCTGGTCGTGGTCGTGTTCTTCAGCCCGCCGGCCGGGATCGTGGTCGCGCGGGCGGTACTGGTGCTCGCACCGCGTGACCTGCTGGGCCGGGTCAGTACGGCGACCGGTCTGCTGATGGCGGGGCTCGCCTCGCTCGGGCCGGTGCTGGCCGGTCTGTTCGTCGACTCCCTGGGGGCCGGCAGCACCTGGCTCGCGCTGGCGGGGACCGCGGCGGCGGTGACGGTGCTGTCGTCGGTGCCGCTGCTGCGCGAGACCGCCCTCGACATGAAGACGGACGGCGACGGCGACGCTGACGGGGATGGCGACGGTGACGACAGCGGGGGCACGGCGGCGCACCCCGGCCCGGCCTCCCCGCAGCGCGCCGCCGACGGTCCGGCGGGGCTGGTCCGCGCCCCCGGCGAGAAGACCGGCGGCCCCTGACCGCGCACGCCGTCGTCCGCCGTCGTCCGCCCCGGTCCGCCCCATCCGCCGTCGTCCGCCCCGGTCCGCCCCATCCGCCGTCGTCCGCCCCCGTCCGACCCGTCCGGCTCCCCCCGGCTCCCTCCGGCTCGCTCCGGCTCCCGTCGGCTCCGCCCGGCTCCATCCACCGCCTCCGACTCCCCCCCGGCCCCGTCCGACCCCCCGTCCTCGCGGACGTGTCCGTCCCCTGGAGTGCCGTATGACGATGTCCCCGTCCCGCGACGCCGGGCCGTCCCCCGAGGGGCCGCCGCAGGCCCCCCGCAGCGGGCCGGCGGAGCGCATCCACGGGCTCCCGGTGGCGGACCCGTACCGCTGGCTGGAGGACGCGGAGGATCCCGCCACCGTGCGCTGGGGCGAGGCCCAGGACCGGCACTACGGGCGGGAGCGGGACCGCTGGCCGCACCGGGAGGCGCTGCTGGCGCGGATGACGGAGCTGCTGGCGGGCGGGGGCGCGGCGGTGCCGGTGCCGCGCGGGCGGCGGGAGTTCCATCTGCGCCGGGAGCCGGGGCAGGAGGTCGCGGTGCTCGCGGTGCGGGAGGGCGACCGGGTCGGGGTGCTGCTCGATCCGCGCGAGGGCGACCCGTCCGGCACGACGGTGATCGACGCGTTCGCACCGTCGTGGGAGGGCGATCTGGTCGCCGTCCAGGTGTCCTCCGGCGGCACCGAGCAGTCCGTGCTGCGCGTCCTCGACGCGACGACCGGCGAGGTGGTGGACGGCCCGCTGGACCGGGTGCGGCGCTCCCCCGTGGCGTGGCTGCCCGGCGGCCGGCGCTTCTACTACGTCCGCAGACTGCCCGGGGGCCGGGACCGGCGGGTGTATCTGCACGAGATCGGCACCCCGGCGGACACCGACACGGAGATCTTCGGCGCCGGGCGGCCGGACACCCAGTACTACACGGTGGCGACCGCTCCGGACGGCGGGCTGCTGGTCGTCGGCGCCAGCGACGGCACCGCGCCCCGCACCGACCTGTGGACCGCCGATCTCACCACCGGCCTCGCCCCGGGGCCCGTCCGGCTGCGCCCCTTCCAGCAGGGCGCCGACGCCCGTACCGTGCCCCGGCTGCGGGCGGGCGGCGGGCCGCTGCTGCTCAGGACGACCGCGGGTGCCGAACGCGGCCGGATCGCCGCCGCGCCCCGCGACGGCGGTCCGGCCGCGTCCCCGGACCGGTGGCCGACGCTCGTCGCCGAACAGCCGGACACCGTCCTGGAGGACTTCGCGGTCCTGGACGGCCCGGCGCTGGCGCGCCCCCTGCTGATGGTGGTGCGGACCCGGCACGCGGTCGCCGAGGTCACCCTCCACGACGCCCGGACCGGCGACCCGGCGGGCGGGGTGGCGCTGCCCGGCCGGGGCACGGTGACCGGTCTGACGGTACGTCCGGAACCCGGTCACGAGGCGTGGTTCGCCTACACCGACCACCTCACCCGGACCACCGTGCTGCACTACGACGCCGTCACCGGCCGCCTCGGCACCTGGCCGGGCGGGCCGCCCGCCGGGTCGTACGCCGAGGGCGTGACCGTCACCCAGGAGGTGCTGCGGTCGCGGGACGGCACCGAGGTGCGCATGTTCGTGCTGTCCCCCACGGGCCGCGCGGACCGGCCGCGTCCCGCCGTGCTCACCGGGTACGGCGGCTTCGGCGCGTCGATGACCCCCGGGTTCACCCCGCAGGCGGTGCCGTGGGTGCGGGCGGGCGGCGTCTACGCGGTGGCCTGTGTGCGCGGCGGCGGGGAGGAGGGCGCGGCCTGGCACCGGGCCGGGCGCCGGGAGCACAAGCCCAACACCTTCGACGACTTCGACGCGGCGGCCGACCATCTGCTCGCCGGGGGATGGACGGGGCCCGGCCTGCTCGGGGTCCTCGGCAGCTCCAACGGCGGGCTGCTCGCCGGTGCCGCGCTGACCCGGCGGCCGGAGACCTACGCGGCCGTGGTGTGCGCGGCGCCGCTGCTGGACATGGTGCGCTACGAGCGGTCGGGGATGGGGGCGAGCTGGCGCGACGAGTACGGCAGCGCGGACGATCCCACCGACTTCGCGCGGCTGCTGTCGTACTCCCCCTACCACCGGGTCCGTGCGGGGGTGCGCTATCCCGCGGTGCTGCTGGCCGTGTTCGACGGCGACTCGCGGGTGGATCCGGCGCACGCGCGGAAGATGTGCGCGGCCCTCCAGTGGGCCGATCCCGGCGGCGGTCCGGTGCTGCTGCGCACCGAGCGCGGTGTGGGCCACGGCACCCGGGGGGTGTCGCGCAGCGCGGGGCTGTACGCGGACGTCATGGCGTTCTTCGGCCACCGTCTGGGGCTCGATCTGGGAGTGGACTCGCGGCTCGATCCGGGGGGCGGGCCGCGATGAAGGTGCTGCTGTGCCCGCTGAGCGACCCGGGGTACCTGTATCCGGCCCTGGCGCTCGGCCGGGAGCTGCGCCGCCGCGCCCACCGGGTCGAGGTCCTCGCGGCGACGCGGACGGCGGCGGTGGTCGGGGAGGCGGGGCTCGCGATGACGGCCGTCCCGGACGCGACCGCGCTGTCGGTGGGCCACTGGACGGTCCGCGGCCTTGAGCAGTACACCCTGGTGGCGCGGGAGATCCGGCGGCTGCGGCCCGACGTGCTGGTGACGTCCGTCCTGTGCCACGGGGCGCTGCTGGCCGCCGAGGCGGCGGATCTGCCGGTGGTGGTGCTCGGGCTGACGGCCCATCTGTGGCCGTACCGCGCCGGGGCGGTACCGTCCGACGCGCACGACCGGTCGTGGCGGCTGGCCGGCACGCTGGAGCACTACACGGCGCTGCGGAGCGCGGCCGGACTGCCCCCGCGCCGCGACCGCTTCTCCGACACGCCGCTGCTGGGGACCGCGTTCCTGCTGCGCGGGCATCCCGTCCTCGAGGTGCCCGGCACCGAACTGCCCGCGCCGGTACGGCATGTCGGCCCCTGCTGGTGGGAGCCGGAGCCGGAGCCGGGCGCCGTACAGGTGCACCCGGGCGCGGGGCCGCTGGTGTACGTACATCTCGGCCGTACCTTCGGCGGCGGCAGCCTGTGGCCCCGGCTGAACGCGGCGTTCGCCGGGGGCGGGCGCAGGGCCGTGGTGGAGCTGGGCCGGTCGGGTCCGTCCGAGGCCGCCCCGGGCGCCGCCGTGGTGACGGGGCGCCGGCCGTGGATGGCGCCGCTGGTGGAGCGGGCCGACCTGGTGCTCACCAACGCGACCTCCGCCCCCGTGCTGGGCGCGCTCCTGCACGGCAGGCCGCTGCTGGTCGCCCCGAACGGGTCCGAGCAGCAGGTGCTGGCGGCGGCGTGTCTGCGGGCCGGTGTCGCCCGGAGTCTCCCGGCGCAAGGGGCTCGCGCCGCGACCCTGCGGGCCGCCCTTGACGACGCCGCCCGGGACCCGGGGCTGCGGGCCCGCGCGGTCGAGGTGGGGGGTCTGCTGGCGGGGAGCAAGAGCGAGAGCCGTGCGGCCGACGCGGTGGAGTCGGCGGCACGCTGAGCCCGGGACGGCCCGGGGAGGGTGCCCGATGCCGGGCCCGTAGCCCGTCGGTTCCCTCCCCCGCCTCGCGCGCCTCGCGCCGCGCCGTTCCTCAGGTCGTTCCCCGGGCCGTTCCTCAGACTGGGCGCGGTGTCTCCGCGTCGAGCAGGACGTCCCGCAAGGCGGCGACCAGTTCCAGGCTCCGGGCGCGGACCGCCGCCGACGGCTCCTCCCGGCGCCGCTCGGTGACGACGGCGAGCGCGGCGGCGGCCTGCCGGGCGAACAGGGCGAGCAGATCGAGTTCGGACAGGCTGGAGCGGGACTGCGCGACGGGGTCGAGGACCTCCAGCACCCCGAGGACCCGGTCGCGGTGGGCGAGCGGGGCCGCCATCAGCGCGTCCGGCACATAGCCCGTGGACTCGGCGACATCCCGGGCGAACATGCCCTGCTCCCGCAGATCGTCCGCGACCATCGGCTCGCCGGAGACCAGCACCCAGCCCGCCAGCCCCCGCCCCGCCGGGAACCGGGACCCCACGAGGGACTCCTCGCCCTCGCCCGACACGGCCTGGAAGACCAGTTCACCGGCGTCCCGGTCGTGGAGCAGCACGGAACTCGCCGCGGCGCCGAAGATGGCGCGTGCCGTCTCCACGACGGACTGGAGCAGATCGTGCTCGGCGCTGCCGACCCGCGTCGCGGGGCCCGTGGCCGGGCCGGGGACGAGGCCGTGGGACTGGGTCATGATGCACCTCGGGTTCCTGTGGCGCCGATACGGACGTTCGCGGCGGAGAGATAGAGGGCGTGCTTGATCTGGAACGGGGTGAGCCGGGGGCGGCTGCCGAGCAGCCGGGCGCACAGGCCGCTGACGAAGGGGGTGGCGAAGCTGTTGCCCGTGGTCCTGATGGTCCTGCCGCCCGCCCAGGCCACCTGGACGTTCTGCCCGGGGGCGAAGAACTCCACGGGCGGCTCGGGGTTGTAGAGGAACAGGGCGGGGTCGTCCTCGCGGTGGGTGCCGACGGAGATGACCGACGAGAACCGCCAGGGGAAGCTCTCCACGGGCGTGTTGTGCGCCGACGCCACCAGGAGGGTCCCGGTGAAGAACGCCTGGTCGGCCAGGGCGCGCAGGGCGTCGAGGAACTGGGGGCGGGTGGTGGACAGGCTGAGGTTGACGACGTCGAAGCCCTGGTCGACGGCCCAGCGCAGCCCGGTGAGCAGGGCGTCGCCGGTTCCGGTGAAGCCCTCCCCCAGTACCCGCACGCTGTAGAGCGCGCAGCCCGGTGCGACGCGCCGGACGATCCCGGCGCAGGCGGTGCCGTGTCCGCATCCGTCGCCCGTGCCGTCGGCCTGGGGGCCGGTGTCGGTGACCCGCGGGGTGCCGTCGGGTCCGGACGTGACCTCGAAGGAGCCCTGGACGGCGCCCACCAGGGGGTGCCCCCGCTCGACCCCGGTGTCGACCACGCAGACCCGGACGCCGGTGCCGTCCGACCAGGTCCAGGGGTCGGCGGGCAGGTCGGGCACGGTGTCGGCGTCGAGGGCGAGGTCCTCGGGGGTGCGGTCGCGCAGGCTCCAGGTGAGTCCGGCCGTGGCGCGGTTCATCGGGCCCCGCCTTCCCGCCCGGCGGGGCGTCGCGTGGTGCGGTCGGGGGGCGGGGCCGTGCGGTCGACGGTTGCGGCGGGTTCGGAGGGTTCGGACCTTCCGGTGGGTTCGGAGGGTCCGGGTGTTCCGGTGGGTCCGGGTGTTCCGGCGGCTTCGGCGGGCCCCGACCCGGACCCGGTATCGGGCTCACCGGCCCGACCGCCGTCATCGGACCCCCCGGCCGCTCGGCTCGCGGACTGCGTCTCCTCCGCGAACCGGGCCGCGCGGTCCTGTCCCGGCCGGTGCCCCTTGGCGGTGAACAGCCGTTGCGCCTCCCGCGCGTGGCGGGCCGCCTCGCCGGGGTGGCCGAGCGCGCGCAGCACCTGGGCGAGGTCGAGGGCGGCGGTGCCTCGGACGAGGGGGGAGTCGCTGTCACCGGCCGCGGTGGTGGCCCGTTCGGCGTCGTCGCGGGCGGCGTCCGGACGTCCGGTCAGGGCGTGGGCCCTGGCCCGCAGCCCGTACGCGTCGGCCGACTCCGCCGGTCCGAGACCGGCGCCGTGCGGGTCGGGCAGGGCGAGGGCGTCGGCCGGGTCCCCGCCGTCCAGCAGCAGGCGCGCCCGTTCGCGGGCGATGCCGGGCAGTGCTCCGGTGACGCCGAGGGCGCGGCCCGCCCGTACGGCCTCGTCGAGCAGCGCGAGCGCGCGGTCGGGTGCCCCGGTGAGCGAAGCGACCTCGGCGGCGAACAGCGGGACGAACAGGGCGCTCTCCGCGTAGCCGAGACTGCGGGCGAGGCGTCCGGCCTCGTCCAGCCGCTCGTGGGCCTCGGCGTCCCGGCCGTGCAGGGCGAGCAGCACGGCCAGCGGGCAGCCGAGGGTGGCCCGGACGGTGGGGCGGCCGGCGCCGTGCGTGGTGAGGAGTTCCTCACAGCGGGCGAGGGCCTCGGCCACGGGGGTGGGTCCCCGCCACAGGGTGATGCCGGTGGCGCCGAGCGCGAGGGCCCGTTCGGGTTCGGCCCCGGCCCGGTCGGCGTGGTGCAGGGCGCGCCGCAGGAGGGTGCCGGCCTCGCCGTGCCGGCCGCGCCGCTGGCGGTCCTGGGCGATCCGAACGCAGGCGCGGGCGATGCCCTGGTCGTCGTCGGCCTGGGTGAACAGCGGGAGGGCGGTCTCGGCGACCTCGGCCGCGCGGCCGTGCCGGGGGTCGAGGGCGGTCAGGGCGAGCTGGGCGTGGGCGGCGCCGAGTGCGTCGCCCCGGCGGGCCGCGGTGTCGTGGGCGTCGGCGAGCAGTTCCCGGCCGCGCCGGGGTTCGCCGCGGGCGACCTTGGTCTCGCCGAGGCGGCGGGCGGCCTCGACGGCGGTGGGCTCGCCGGGTGCGGCGAGGGCGAGGGCCTGGGTGAGGAGGTCGTCGGCCCAGGGCAGGTCGGAGCGGGCCAGGGCGGCGGTTCCGGCGCGGGCCAGGAGGAGGGCGGCGCGGGCGCGCAGCGCGTCGGTGTCCTCGTCGCGCAGGCCGAGTTCGGTGAGCAGCCGGTGGGCGCGGGCGAGGTGGGTGCCGGCCGCGGCGTCGCCCGCGGCGTGCCGGGCGAGGACCTCGGCGGCCCGGCGGTGGCGGCGGGCGCGGACCTTCTTCGCCATGCCCTGATAGGCGATCTCCTGGACCAGGGCGCTGCCGAACCGGAACACGGTGCTCGCGGTGAGGGTACGGCCGCCGGCCTCGATGAGGCGCCGCCGGGCGAGGCCGCGCAACAGCCCGGCGGCGGCTGCCGTACCGTCCCCGGTCGGCGCGGAGGAGGTCTCCGGCGGCGGGCTCGCGGGGTCACGGGCGGCGGCCAGTTCGGCGAGGTCGGCGCGGTGGAACTCGCGTCCCAGGACCGCGGCCAGTTGCAGCAGGGTTCGCTCCCCGGACGGCAGGGCGTCGATCCGGGCCCCGAGCAGGGCGTGCACGGTGGGCGGCAGTTCGTCGCCCTCGGCGGCCATCGCGGTGAGGTGCTCCAGGAACAGCGGATTCCCCTCCGCCCGCGCGAGCACACCGTCCAGGACGTCCTGCCGGTGGGCGGTCACCTCGACCAGTTCACCGGCCAGCGCGGTCGCCTCCGCGCGGGAGAGGGGGGCCAGGGTCAGCGAGGCGGAGCGCATGCGTCCGCTGCCCCAGCCGGGCCGGGTCTCCAGCAGTTCGGGGCGGGCGGCGCACACCAGGGCGACGGGGGCACGGTCGAGTTCGTCCAGCAGCCGGGCCGTCAGGTCGAGGAGCGGTTCGGCCGCCCAGTGGCAGTCGTCCAGGACGAGGACGACGGGCCGTTCGCGGGACAGTCCGTCCAGGAGCGCGGCCAGGGCCATGACGGTGTCGTCGGCCGAGGGGCTGGGGGTGCCGTCGCGGAGCAGGCCCGCCCTCAGCAGGCGCAGCGCCTGCCGTGCCTCGGTGCGCTCGGGCTCGGGCAGCCCGTCGAGCCCGGCGTCCTCGCCGACGGCGGCCAGGAGGTGGCGTACGGCCTCGGCGAGCGCGGCGAGGGTGCCGCTCTCGCCGTAGGGGCGACAGCGGCCCTCGCCGTAGGCGGGGCAGTCGCGCAGCCATTCGCGCAGCAGGCGGGTCTTGCCGAGTCCGGCCTCGCCGTAGACCGTGACCAGGTGCGAGGCGGGGTCGGCGGCGAGTTTGCGCAGCAGGAGGCGGAGTTCGGCCAGTTCCGGGCCGCGGCCGATGAAGGGGGTGTCGAAGCGGCGGACCCGTTCCGGGTCGTCCTCGTGCAGGGCCAGCAGGCGGCGGGCGGGCAGGGGCGTGGCGACGCCCTTGAGCGCGAGGGCCCCGGCGGGTTCGGTGACGACGGAGGGTCCGGCGGCGTCGACCGTCGCCGGTCCGGCCAGGATCTCCCCGGCGCCCGCGTGCTGTTCCAGGCGGGCGGCGATGTTGACGACCTCGCCGGAGACCAGGGTCTGGCGGGCGGCCGGGTCGACGGAGGCGACGACCTCGCCGGTGTTGACCCCGATCCGGACGGCGAGCCGGACGCCGTGGCACTCTTCGAGATCGGCGTTGAGTCCGTGGAGGGCGGTGATCATGCCGTGGGCGGCGGCCAGGGCGCGGCGGGCGTCGTCCTCGTGGCGGGCGGGGATGCCGAAGACGGCCATCACGGCGTCGCCGATGAACTTCTCCACCGTGCCGCCGTGCTCCTCGATCCGGGCGCGCATCAGGGCGAAGTAGCGCAGGGTGACGGTGCGCAGGGTCTCCGGGTCGAGTCTGCCGGACAGGGCGGTGGAGCCGACCAGGTCGCAGAAGAGGACGGTGACGACGCGGCGCTCCTCGGCCGCGGCGGTGTCGGCGGCGGCCACGCAGGCGGTGCCGCAGCGGGGGCAGAAGGCCGAGCCGTCGGGGGGCGGGTCCGGGCACCGGGGGCACCTGACCGGTGCGGGGGCGGGCATCAGAACAGCGCTCCGCCCGCGATCTCGCTGTGTGCCTGCACCTCCGGTTCGGCGGCGTCCAGCCGCTCCTTCAGTCCGAGCAGCAGGGTCAGTTCCTCCTCGTCGAGGGCCTGGAGCACCTCCCGCTGCTCGGGCGAGAGGCTGTGCAGCGGGAACCCGGCGTCCTCCAGCGCGCGGAGGGGGTCGTGGGGGTGCGGGCGGTCGGTCATCGGGGCTCTCCTGACGGGCGGTGCGGTGCGGCGGGTGCCTCGGCGATGCGGTCGAAGAGTTCGGCGAGGGCGGCGACCGTGTAGAGGGCGCTGACGGAGACCGCCGAGCGCTGCGCCTCGTCCAGCGGCAGCCCGTCGAGCAGGCGGTCGAGGTCGTCGCTGTGCCCGCCGTCGAGCCCGGCGTGCAGCCGTACGGTGCCGAAGGCGGACCCCGGCAGTCCGGTCTCCCGCGCCAGCCGCCCGGCGAGCCCCGGCGCGGGGGCGTTGCCCTCCAGGACGGCGATGTAGCCGAGGAGGGCCACCGGGTGACCGTGCTCGATCCAGTAGTACTGGGCGCCCACCAGCGCGGCGACATGGGCCGGGGGGCCGGGGCCGGTCAGGTCGCCCGGCGCCATCCCGGTCACGGCGGCGTCGGTGAGGAGCCAGTCGTCGTGGCCGCGTTCCTCCTCGGCGTGGGCGCGCAGATAGCGGGCGAGGGGTGTCACGACGGGGTCCGGGGGGAGCGCCTCGCAGCGCTGGGCGGCCCGTTCCATGAGCGGTACGGAGGCCCGGATCACCTGGTGCATGGTGCGCAGATAGCGCCGGTAACGGTCGCCCAGTCCGGCGTCCGACCGCCACATGCCGGCCGCGGCGGTCCGCAGCACGGGCTGGACGAGGGCGAGTTCGAGGCGCAGGCCGGTGGCGGCCGAGGGCGTCACGCGTGCCCCTCCGCCCCGCCGTCGGAGGGCTCGCCGAGAAGCACCAGGGGCGCGTACCGCGCACTGCCGTAGCGCTTGACGAGTGCCTCGGGCCCGGCCTCGCGCTGGAGCCGGGCGGCGAGCGCGTCGACGGCCCCGGCGGCGGGGCGGGCGCCGCTGCGCCGGGCCGCTTCCAGGGCGGCGGGCCGCCGGGCGAGACCGCGGCAGGTGGCGCAGGAGCCGACTCCGGCGGTCCGCACGGTCCGCAGTACCGGCGACTCCTGGCAGCGGCTCCGTATCCGCGCCCAGTCGTCCTCGGCGATGTGTCCCAGCCGCAGATGCTCCGGCACCGGGCGGGCGTCCACCACGCGCTGGTTGCAGCAGGCCACCACCGTCCCGTCGAAGGCGACGACGGGCCAGGCGGCCATGGGGCAGGGGTGCGCCTCCGACGGTACGGGATGCGTCCCCGGCGGGGCGGGGTGCGCCTCCGGCGGGGCGGAGGGGCGTTGGTGCTGCGGTCCGGCGGGGTGTGCCTCCGGCGGTCGGGCGGGGTGGTCGTCCCAGGTGTCGGGGGAGCGTGCCTCCGGCGGTCGGGCGGGGCGCCCGTCCAGGGGTCCGGAGGGGCGCCCGTCCAGGGGTCCGGAGGGGCGGGCCTCACGTGGTCCGGCCGAGCGCCCGTCCAACGGTCCGGGGGAACGTTCGCCCAGCGGTCCGGCCGAGCGCCCATCCAGCAGTCTGGCGGAGCGCGCGGCGGCCCAGCCGGCCGCGCGGCCCACCGGGCGGACGTGGTTGACGAGCATGGCCGCCCGGTCTCGGAATTCGGTCCGAATGGCTCCGGTGACGTCCTCTGTATAGGGATCGTCGGGCGTCTCGCCCACGACGTGGAAACTCACGTCGATTCCGCTGTCCATGATGCGGTGCACGGCGCGGAACACGGCGGCGCGCGGCACCTCGCGTTCGTGGAAGGCGTCGATGCTCGCCGAGAAGTGGTCGACGTTGCGCAGCGCGCGCATGATCTGCCGGGGCACCTCTCCGCCCCGGGCGAAGAACATGCCGCTCAGTACCGCGACCCGGGTTCCGGCGGCTTGGGCGAGGGCGGCCAGGTCACCCACCAGGGCGGGCCGCAGCAGGGGTTCGCCGCCGGTGAGCATGAGGACCTCGGGGCGGTCGCGCGCGGTGAACCCGCCGACGAAGGCGCGCAGTTCCCCGGCCGGGCCGTCCTCGCCGCGCGGCCCCGAGGAGGTGGAGCAGTGGGCGCAGCTCAGGGGGCAGCGTCTGGTGAGGGTGACGAACAGTCCGGCGGCCGGTACCGGCCGCAGCCCGATGATCTCGGCGAGCCTCATCCGGTCACCTCCGCCACTCCCCTGGACCTGCGGTACCACCCTGCCGGGGGGTGGTTCGGGGACGGTTGGAGGTGGGTTGGGGAACGGTAGGTGCGCTGCGCCGGCGGGGGAGGGCTGGATCGGCGGGGCGGGGTTGTGCCGAGGGCGGGGGACGGGGCGGGGGCGCCGGAACTGCCGGGGTGGGGGCTCTGCCGGGGGGCCGGACCGGCGGGACAGGGAGGGGCGGAACTGCCCGGGTGGGGCTCTGGCGGAGGTGCAGGACCGACGGGGCGGGGGCTTGCCGCGGGCGGCGAATCGGCGGGGCAGGGCCTTGCCCGGGGCACCGGACGGGCCGGGACGGGGACCTACCCGGGTACGCCGGTTCGGCCGCGACGAAGACCCGCCCTGGGGCACCGGACCAGCCGCGACGAAGACCTGCCCTGGGGCACCGTACGGGCCGGAGCGGGCCGCAAGGCACCAGCACACGGCGAAGGGCCCCTACCGGTGGCGCCGGACGGCCCGGACAGAGACCTGCCCTGGGCCACCGGACCGGCCGGGACAGAGACCTGCCGTGCGACGCCGGACCAACCGGGACAGACCGCAAGGCTCCGCCGCAAGCCCCGGGGCAGCCCGCACGGCCCACCGGAATCTCTGGGGCAGCCCGCACGGCCCCACCGGAAACCCTGCGGGAACCCGCACGGCCCCACCGGAAACCCTGCGGCAGCCCGCACGGCCCCACCACCGGCCGTGGGACGGCCCCCGCAGCTCCACCGAAAGGCCGCCTGTCACCCCATCCCCCTGCCCGCCCGGCAGGGCATTCGCCACCGGCATACCGATAACTCCCCTTCACCCACCTCCACGGCATTTCTCCCGGCGGGTGCGTTGCTGCATGCATCTTGATCCACCCACGCGGCCATGGCCCCGCCCCTCGCGGCTGGGCATGCTGAGCGAACTCAAAGGAATTCCGCGCGGAATCCCCTCTGCATTTCAAGAAAGCTCGCAGATTCTCCCCAACCCCCCCTCACGGAGGCTCTCGTGCACAGAATTCCCGCCCTTTCCCCGAACTCCGACGACACGGGCTGGGGAAAGGGCTGATGAAACAATGTCCGACACCCTCACCGAGAGATCCGCGCAAGCATTCCCACCGGATCCGAACAGCATGGAGAAAAACCGCCCCACCGCGCCGCTGCGTCTCTCCCTCCTCGGCCCGCTGCTGGCCCACCGCGACGGTCTGCCGCTGGCCCTCGGCCCGCTGAAGCAGCGGCTCGTCCTCGCCGCGCTGCTCACCCGCCCCAACGCACCGGTCTCCTTCGCCGAACTGACCGACGCCGTCTGGCCCGACGCCCCGCCGAGGACCGCCCGCAAGAACCTCCAGGTCTACGTCTCGGCCCTGCGACGCGTGCTCGACCCCGGCGATCCCGGCAGGCTGGACCACGGCCCCGGCGGCTACGTCCTGCACATCACCGCGGCCGAGTGCGACACCCTGCGCTTCGAGGAGCTGGCCCGCGCCGGCGACACCGAGGCACACGGCGGCGCCCCGAGCCGCGCCGCCCGGCTGTACCGGCAGGCGCTCGACCTGTGGCGGCACGACCCGCTCAGCGACCTCGCCGCCCGGGCCGGGATGCTGCGCGCCGCAGCCGACCGGCTGCACACCCGGCGGCTGACGGTGTACGAGGCATGGGCGGAGGCCCAGTTGGAGTCCGGCGAGCCGGCCCCGGTGGCGGACACCGTCGGCGAGATGGTGAGCCGGCATCCGCTGCGCGAACGGCTGCGCGCCGCCCAGCTCACCGCGCTGCACCGGGTGGGCCGCAGGTCGGAGGCGCTGGCCGTGTACGACGACTGCCGCCAGCAGCTCTCCCGCGAGCTGGGCATGGAACCCGGCGCCGCCCTCCAGCGCCTGTACCGCTCCCTGCTCGAAGAGGTGGCACCCGCCCGGCCACCCCGCACCCCCGCGGCGACGCGTCTGCTCCCGCCGGACCTGGCCGACTTCACCGGCCGCGAGCGGGAACAGGAAGCCCTCGGATCCCGGCTCGCCCAGGAGGGCGGCCCCCCGGTGCTCCTCAGCGGCCCGGCCGGGACCGGCAAGACCGCGCTCGCGATCCATCTCGCCCACCGGTACGCCGCGCGCCACCCCGACGGGGTGGTCCTCACCCGGCTGCGCACCGAGGACGGCTCCCCCCGCCCCTGGTCGTCGGTGCTGGCGGAACTGGCCCGCTCCCTGGGCTGCGGCGAGCGGCTGCCCACCGACCGGGAGGAGGCCGCCGCCGTCTGGCGCTCCTGGCTCTCCGGGCGCCGGGTCCTGCTGCTCCTGGACGACGCGAGCGACGCGGGAACCCTGGGCCCGCTGCTGCCGCCCGCGGGCCCCGCCGCCGTCCTGGTGACCTCCCGCAGCCGACTGTCCTGGCTGGATCCGGCTCACCGCACCGAACTCCCGCCGCTGTCACCCGACGAGGCCCTGCGTCTGCTGGGCCGCATCATCGGGCCGGACCGGGTCGCGGTGGACCGCCCCGCGGCCCTGCGGATCGCCGCCGCGACCGGACTGCTGCCGTTCGCGCTGCGCGCGGCCGGGAACCGGCTGTCCGTGCTGCGCCACATGCCGCTCGGCCCGTACGCGGACCGGCTCGAAGACCCCGGTCAGGCCCTGGACGAACTCGCGTCCGGCGGCCACGGGGTACGCGCCCGTCTGCGCGACGCCTGGATCCGGCTCCCCTCCCCCGCCCGCACCGCCCTGCGCGGCCTGTCGACCCTGCCGGACCCGTCGTTCGCCCTGCCCGAAGCCGCCCGCGCCCTGGGCGTGGGCCACCGCGACGCCCGGCGGGCCGTGGAGCATCTCATCGACACCGGCGTCCTGGCCCCGCCGCCCCCGCCCGAGGTGACGGCCCACAGCGCGACCGACGAGGAGACCACACGCTACGCACTCCCCTGGCTGACCCTGCTGTTCGCCCGGGAGCAGCAGGCCGGGCAGGCGGCGGAGCGGCCGTGCTGAGGCGTGCGACCACGGCGGTCCCCCCGCCTCCCCGGGCCCCGGCCCACGCGTCCCCCCACCGTCCCGGAGGCGAGCACGAGCACCGGCCGCACCCGGACCGCCGTCCGCCACGGCCAGAGCCCCACCCGCCGGACACCACCCCGCAACCGGGCCTCCCCGCCCACACCCCGACGGCCCGTGACTCAGCTCCCGCCGGAGACGGGCGCGGCCGGTGCCGGTCCGGAGGACTGCACCCGGGCCAGGTACCCGGCCTGGAAGCGGCTGGCCGCGCCCAGTTGCTCCATGATCTCCGCGATGTGCTTGCGGCACGTCCGCAGCGACATGCCCAGCCGCCGGGCCACCATCTCGTCCTTCATCCCCTCCGCGAGCAGCCGCACGATGGCCTGCTTGACCTCCTCACGGGCCGAACTCTCCGTCCAGGCCGGCTGATAGGGCTCGGCGAGCGACCAGGCGTGGTCGAACGCCGCGCACAGATACGCCACCGTGGACGGCTCGTGGATGACGATGGCCGCGTCGGGGTCGCCCTGGTGCGGGATGAACACGGTCTCCGCGTCGAAGGCGATCATCCGGCCGAACAGTTCGCTCAATGTCCGGATCTCGGCGCCCTCACCGGTCATCCGCCGGGCGTACTCCTGCGTGGGCAGGTGGTAGCGGGCGGTGTGCTGGTACAGGGTGCGCATCCGCACCCCCCGGCGCAGCATGTCCCGGTCACGGATGTACGCCTGCTCCAGCAGACTCGGGGACCGGCCCCCGCCCGGGTGACACGTGCGCACATCGTGGCGGCAGTGAACGGTCGCGTCGGTGATCATCCCGACGACGGTGTCCAGATCCGTCACCTCGGTGAGCGGCGGACGTCCCTGCCGACGGCGCTGCGCCTCGGTGTAGAACGGCGTCAGGAGCGCGAGTTCGCCGCGCAGTTGCTCGATCTCGGCGAGCCGGCGGCGCAGCCCGGCCTCGGTCGGCGCGACCAGGGCGGCGATGGCGGCTTCCGGCGCCACGGCCACGATGAGATCGGGGTCCTCCGGCAGCGGCCGGACCAGCAGCAGTTCGGTCAACCGGGCCAGCGCCGCCGCCGTCCGCTGCTCGGGGAGGTCCAGGGTGGCGCCCAGGGTCCGCGCGTCGCAGGGGCCCCGGTCGCTCACCCAGCGGAACAGCCGTACGGCTTCCTCCGACAGCCGGGTGACCGGCACGGTCCGCCCCGCCGTCTCCTGCACCCCCGGCAGTTGGCCGCCCTCACCCGTGCCGCCCACCCGGCTCCCCCCATCACCTGGATGACCCCGCCCGCACCCGGACGCTCGTGCATTGTGCAGTCATGTGCCGGAGATGCCCAGCCCGCCTCGGACGGGAGATCGATTTTCGGCTTGGGCGGGGCACGGGGCCGGGGTCAGGGGCCGCTGCGCGCACGGGCGGGGGCTCGCTGCCGCCGGGAGGCTCACCGCCAGGCACCGCATGCGCCCTCGCCCCGGGCGCCGCCCCGGTGCTCCGGCCTCCGCCCCACTGCACGGCAAGCCTCCCCTCCCGCTCGTCGACAGCAACCGTCCTCAGCCGCAGCCGGCCGTCCGGCCCGGCCCGGCCCACCCACACGGGGAATCACCATGAAAAGGGTCATGGATCCGCTCGCCCGGCTGGTGGCGATCGGCAGGTCCCTGGTCACCGGCTCCCGCCGCACCGACGTCCACGCGCGCCGGGCACGCGAGGCCCTCAACCGCCCGCCGGCCCCGATCCGCCCACCGCTCGACACCGACGACTCCCCACCGCCACCGGCACCACGGTGGTGAGACAAGGCCGTCCGTGCGGCTCGGGACCCCCTGCTCCTCCGCAACGAGGTCAACCCCGGCCACCACATGAGGTGCACCCCCGGAACCGACCCCGACCACCGCCGCCGTACACACCGCCGACCCCCCGAAAACGGCTGGCCGGGGACGGACGCCAGACGGCAGGATGCCCCGCATGCCCTTGCCCACCCCTGAACTCCACACCGCCCGCCTGCGGCTGCGCCCCTTCACCGACGCCGACGCCGCGCCCCTCTACGCCCTGCACAGCAGCGCCCACGTCCTTCGCTACTGGGACTCCCCGCCCTGGACCGACCCGGCCCGCGCCCAGCGCTTCCTCTCCACCTGCCGGACGATCGAGGCGGAGGGCACGGGAGCCCGGGTGGCCGTCGACCGCGCCGCCGACGGAGCGTTCCTCGGCTGGTGCGGCCTGACGAACTGGAACCCTGACTTCCGCAGCGCGTCCCTGGGATATGTCCTCGACGCCGCCGCATGGGGGCAGGGCTACGCCACGGAGACCGCGCACGCCGTCCTGCGGTGGGCGTTCGACACCCTGGACCTCAACCGCGTCCAGGCCGAGGCCGACACCCGCAACACGGCGTCCGCCCGGGTCCTGGAGAAGCTCGGCTTCGTCCACGAAGGGACCCTCCGCGAGGACTGCGTCGTCAACGGCGAGGTCTCCGACTCCTGGGTCTTCGGCCTCCTGCGCCGCGAGTGGCACCCGACGACCCCGCCGAAGGCCGACCGCCGGGACCGGGATCTGCCCGCCGACGACTCGTAGCGCCCGCCGGTCTACGGGGAGGGTGGCACCGGCGGAGGGACGGCCGACCCGGGTGGGACCGGGGTGAGGTCCATCAGCTCGCCCGCGACCGCCTCCAGTAGCGCGGTGTCATGGCGGGGACCGCTCCCCGGTGGCACAAGGCCCAGGTACTCGGTGAGATAGGTGTCGAAGACGACGCAGGGGACGCCGAGTTCGGACAGCGCCTCCAGGTCGTCCCGGACCTGACCGAGTGTGCCGTAGCCCGCGATCCGCCGGGGACCGGTCACGGGCCGGTCGGTGAGGTGCAGGGCGATGCGCGGGGTGACTGCCGGGGTGGGGCGGCCGATGTGCCGGGCCGCGGCGGCGAGACGGGGCAGCCGCTCCCGCACTTCGGGGGCGCCGAACCCGAACGGATGCCAGGCGTCACCGAAGCGGGCCGTGCGGCGCAGGGCGGCGTCGCCGAGTCCGCCGACCCACACCGGGGGGCGCCGGAGCGGTGACGGTCCGGTGGTGATGTCGGTGTAGCGGGCGTGCGGGCCGGTGGCGGCGACGGTGTCCTGGGCCCAGTGGGCCAGGATGGCGGCGAGGTACTCGTCGGTGATCTCACCTCGGCGGCCGAAGGCGATGCCGAGTGCGTCGAACTCCTGCCGGGACCATCCCACTCCGGCACCGAACACCAGGCGCCCGCCGCTGAGCCGGTCGAGGTTGGCGGCGACACGGGCGGTGTGGAGGGGGTGCCGGTAAGGGATGACGGTGACGGTGGTACCGAGCCCGATGGTGCGGGTCTGACCCGCGAGCCAGGCGAGTGTGGTGAACGGGTCGTAGAAGGGGGCGGGGAACTTCGCGGCCACCTCGGGCGGCAGGGTGACATGGTCGGAGATCATGGCCAGGTGGAAGCCGAGTTCCTCGGCTCCGGCGACCCAGGCGAGCAGGGAATCGGGAGTGGTTCCGGGTCCGTAGTTCAGCACATTGACTCCGGCCTTCATGTGCGCCTTCCTCGTGTTCAGACCTGCGGTGCGGACCACGCAGACCACCGAGTATCACGGTCGCACCATGCACTCCCAGTACACCGTGCGCACGGAGCGTCTCCCGCCCACGACACGGGGGCACGCACCCGCCACCTCCCCATACTCCCCGTCCCGGGCAGGACCGGAAACGCCGATCGGGGGGCGGCTGTCCGCGGGACCATGACCGCCCACGCGACAGCGGCGTCGTCCCCGTCTCCGGTCCTGGCGCGCACATGGGTTCGGACCGGGCTCCCGCGTCCCCAGGAGGACACACGGACGTCATGGCGTCGTTGCCGCTCGGCCCGGCCGACGGGCCACCTGCTCGCGCAGGCCGGGGAGCAACGCGTACGGCCTCCCGCCCGGATAGGCTGTCACCGTCACCTCCCGGTGGCTGGAGACGACCGGTACGTCGAGCACCGTGCCCTTCGGGTGCCCGACGCGTGACCACCGAGAAGCCCACGCCTTCGGGACCGTGCACATCACCCTCGGAGAGCGTCATCGCCGGACGTCCCTGGCCGCAGGGCTCGTCCTCACCGTGTGGCGCGCCTGGTTCCTGATCACATGGATCGGTATGCCGAACTCCTATCCCGACCCGTTGTGCCCGGGTAATGTCCCGCCCTGGTGGCCGAGCTTCCTCCCGGCATGACTTCGGCCGAACCGCACACGACCACGGCAGCGGCAAGCTGACGTCGTCCGGCGTTTCCGGACTCGGCCCGCGCAGTCAGGGGATAACGGCTCACCGCCCAGGCGCCGACGAGTGGCGGCGGCCAGGTCCGGAAGTCGGTACTCAACCCATTCCGCAACCCATTCTGTACCTCACCCATGAATTCACGGATACCCACTTCTGAGATGTGACCCACCCCCTTCTGCGATAGCATGGCAATGTCCTGTCCTTCGGGACGAGCAGATTTTCCCCTGCCACCCGATAGTGAAAGGTGACGCCATGAAGGTGATTCCGTACCGCACACTCACGCCCTCCCGTCCGGCCCGCGAGGCATTCTAGGCGGACGCCGTCCGGAGCGGATCAGGGGCGCGGTCAGGTAGCGACTGCGCCCCTCCAGCGCTGAGGAGAGAGGGAGCGATGCAGCGCGTTGATGTGCCGTCGACTTTTATCGGCTGGCTGTATCGCCCCTATTTCGACTTCGGTGACTGGGAGGGGGACGGGAACGCCGCCGTCGAGGGGTTGGCGCTGGCCGTCCGGTCGTTGGTCGAGGAAAGCGACGACTATCCCCGGCTGCACGGATTCTCTCCGTCGTCGGTGCGGCGTGAGATCGTGCGGCACGCGATGCTCCCTGAGTATCTGCTCGACGACCCCGCCGAACTCGCTCCGGATCTGCGCACACCCGCCTGGCGATTCCTCTGCGAGCAGTTGGCCCGCTACTCCGCTCTCGGCGGCCGGGCCCGTATGCGGGTGCTGTGGGCGCTGCACCGGGCGGGGCTCCACGCATCCGTCCTGCGCCATGAGCGCGGCCCCACCGCACCGACCGGCCCCCGACTGGACGACGACACCGCCGCGCTCGCCTTCATGCGAGGTCAGGCGCTGTACGCGCAAGCCATGGACGGCGCCCCCGCGGACGCTGCGGCAGTGGAGTTGCGAGCGGTCCGGGAGCGGGCCAGACCGGGCTCCTGGGCTCATGTGGAGACGACCTACCTACTCGCCAGCATCTGCGTGAAAATGCTGGACGACGTACCCGGTTTCCTGCGTTGCCTTGAGCAGCACGCTCAATCCATCGAGGCGTCCGAATCAATCGGCCACGAGCAGAACAAACTCCTCAGTCGCTATCACCGGATCGCGGCGCTGGCACCGCAGTTGGCAGGCGATCACGGGGCGATGTCCCGGGAGATGAACCAGGCCGAATACTTCTGTGCCCTCATGCAGCGGGACACGCCTCTGACCCGCGCGGAATGGGCTCCCCTGCGATACGCCCTGCTGGAGAGCCGAATCAAGGAAATGTTCGTTCTGGGAGACTTCGAACGCGCTGAGCAATACGCGGTCAGCCTCACCGAACACATGCCGTCCGAGCCGCGCGCCCTGCTCACCCTCGGGCAGGCATATGTGGAGCGGGACAAGATCCCGGAGGCGGTGAACGCCTACCGAAGAGCGACACTCATCGGCCCTCAGGTTACCCATATGGCGCAATTCATGATGGGTCAGTGCCTGGAACATCTCGGCGATATGGAAGCGGCCCGCTCCGCCTACGTCCGGGCCGCCGCGTCCGACCCCCTCGGAACCTCCACCCTCCAATTGCTGGACCGCGACGGGATCGCCGGGACGGAGGGCCCGCTGCGCCGCTGGGTCGACGCGCGCAGTGCGTCTCTCCGCGAGGAACAGGGCACGGTCGGCGAGTTGCACGGATACCAGAAATACGACGGCAAGATGGGCGCAGCCGCACGCCGCCCATGACTTCCCTACCGTCGGCGCATTGCTGACCATGCTCTGGCATCGTGTGTTCGGACGCATCTCCTCACGCCGTCCCGGTCCCGGTGAAGGCCCTCCCCATCCGGACCCCTCCCGGCCGCACATCCTCCTGTCCCCTTCCCGATCGATCCCTCGACACCACCAGCGAGAGAACGGGTTCGCATGACGGAAGAAGTACGCACCTCCGCGGCGGCTGCGGAACCTTCGCCGTACGAGCTGTACATCGGCCTCGACACCTTCCGGGAGACATGGGCGGGATGCGATTCCCGGCCCGGTGCTGTCGTCTGGGCGGCGGCGCTGCAAGCGGCCGAGCTATGTCTGCGGCTGGCGGACGACGCACTCCACGATCGGCGGCCCGCCGCCTTCGCGCCCCGCCGCCTGGAACGGTACGTGGATCTCCTCGCCGAGGGCCTCGCTCTCACCCTGGACCTGTCCCGCACCGCTCCTCCCCCGCCCCCGCGCACCCTCCGGCACCACCCGGGTGGGGCCCCCGTGTCCCCGGGAATGAAGATCCTGCGCGCTCTGCCCGCGCGGCATCTCGCCCGTCTGACGGCCCTCTTCCACGACCCCTGCCCGCCCTTCGCCCTGGGAGTCGAGGAAGCCCTCGCCGCGGCCTGCCGGGCCCCGGGCGTCACCGGGCCGCGCATCACCCCCGGCACCCCCCGCCTCGACCACCGGCGCGTGGTGCGACCCGACCGGGTCTACGCGCTGCGCACCAGCGACGGCCCCGAGGACCACCTGTTCTCCACCGCGCACCAGATCACCGAATGCTGGCTGCGGGTCGCGCACCACTATCTGGACCTCGCCGTGCCCGCCGCCACCGCCGGCCGGTGGGAGAGCGCCGCCGACAGTCTCGACGACGCCTGCCGGGCCGCCCGCCTCGCGTCCCGGGCCGGTCAGCTCCTGGATCTGATGAACCTCGCCGACTACCACCCTCTGCGCGTGAAGCTCCGCGACGGCAGCGGCGCGCAGTCCGCCTCGGCGCACCGGTTCACGTCCGCACCCCGGCGCGCGGCCCGCCCCCTGCTGGACTCACTCACCGGCGACCGGATCCTCCTCCAGGACCTGCTGGACCGGCCCGAACGCTCCCTGGAGCGCTACCGGTATCTGTGCGCGGTCAAGCAACTGTCCAAGACGGTCCAGGGCTTCCTCTTCTCCCACTACCTCCTGGTCCTCGACGTCCTGGGCACCCACACCCGCGGCTCCCTCGGCCACGAGGTGAGCAGGCTCGCCGAGCACGCCGTCCGCCCGGCGGTCGCGGAGATCGACCAGGCCCACCACGACCTCGCCATGGTCACCAACCTCCGTTACGCGCACACCGCGGGATCGACCGTCCTCGCCCATGAGACCAACGCCGGCTGGAACCCGTACACTCCCCGCCCCGTCGGGCGGCCGTGCCCGCCCGCGGTGATGGGTGAGCAGGTCGCACGGTACTTCCGGTACATCGCCGAACGCGACACCGAAGCCTGGGTCGGGCTGTTCCATCCCCGGACCGGGCAGATCCGTGACAACCCCGGGACACGGCCCTTCCGGGGGCGCGCCCGGCTCCGCGTCTTCCTGGACGCCACCTTCGCCGCCTTCAGCGAGATGAAGCCCCGGTACCGGAACCTGCGCCTGGAACACGACACCGCCCGCGTCGACTGGCATATCGACGCGGTCTCCTATCTCGGCGCCCCCCTCGCCTACCAGGGCAGCGAGACCTTCCGGTTCGCCCCCGACGGAACCATCCTGAGCGCCGACGCCCACTGGCACCCCCACACCATCTCCGAACACCTCCGCCCGAGCTGAGTGGGAGGGCGGGGCGGGGTCGAGGAGTGGTCGTCGATCCGTCGTGGATGTGCCGGTTGCCCATGCAGTGCCGTATCGGTGCCCGAGTGGATGGGGCAGTTCCTTGCGGTGGCCCACCCGTGCCCGAGTGGATGTGGCTGCCCTATGCGGTGGCGTATCCATGCCCGGCGCGGGGTCGTCGGGCCGCCCTGTGTCTCAGGGGCTTCCGTTGTTCCTGTGCGCCGTGCGGTAGGCCCTCGGTGTGGTGCCCGTGAGGTGGTGGAAGTGGCGGCGGAAGGCCGCTGGGGAGCCGAAGCCGGCGGTGGCCGCGATCCGTTCGATCGGGTCGTCGCCGTCCTCCAGCAGCCGACGGGCCCGTTCCAGCCGGACCCGCAGCAGGTACTGGTGCGGGGTGAGCCCGGTCCGCTCACGGAAGCGGCGGCGGACCGCGCCCGCGCTGATTCCGGCGTGGGCGGCGATCTCGGCGAGAGTGGGGGTGCGGTCGAGGTCCGCCGACTCCAGCAGGCGCAGGGCGGGTTCCAGCCCGGCGCTCCCGGCCAGTTCCCGTTCGATCGCGTCCCGGGTGGCCCCGGCCCGCTCGTACATGGGGGAAATGAGCCTGCGGGCGGTCCGCGCGGCCACTGCCGGGCCGTGGTCGCGGGCGACGAGATGGAGCAGGAGGTCCACTCCCCCGAAGACACCGGCCGCTGTGGGGTACGGCCCGTCCCCGGCCAGGGTCCCGGACGGATCGACCGTCACGCGGGGGTGGCGCCGGTCCAGTTCGGCGAGGTGGGCCCATTCGGTGGTGGCGCGGTGCCCGTCGAGGAGTCCGGTGGCGGCCAGGGTGAAGGTGCCGGTCCCTACGGCCGCGATGCGTGCGCCCCGGGAGGCCGCCGCCCGCAGGGCGCCGACGATCTCCGGCGGGGGTTCCGCGAGGAAACCGTCGTGACCGGTCAGGAGCACGGTCCCGGCCTCGGCCAGGGCGTCGGTCCCCCAGGGCACGGTCACGGCGACGGGGAGCGGCCCGGCTGTGGTGATCCGTCCCGACGGGCCGCAGATCCGCAGGTCGTAGCGGGCGGCGGGATGGCTCTGGGAGGCGGCCTCCAGCACCATCGCGGGGGTGGTGAGCTGGTGTCCGGGAACACCGTCCCGGACGAGCAGGGCGATCAGCGGCACGGGCTCGCTCCGGGGCGGACGGCGGGCGCGGGGTGCCCCCGGGGACAGCGTGGGCGTGGGGGTGGGGGCGAGGGGGCGAGGGCGGGGGTGTCTGGCCCGGACCGTGGACGAGACACCGGTCCGCGCCGGGGCTCGGACTTCCCGCGCACCGCCCGGAGCCGACGGGCTCGGGCTCGGGCTCGGATGCGTGCGGGGGGGCGGGCACGGGTCCAACCTATCCACGTCCGTGTCCAGAACCCTGGCCAGGGCCCGGCGCGGGTTGTGCGCCGAGCCCGTCGGCTCCGGGCGGTACGGTCAGCGGTGCTCGGCGATCGTCCCGCTGATCCAGCCCTTGTACGCGGGCACTGAGGTGTAGACACCGGGGCCGTCGCCGCACTTCTTGCCGGTCGCGTAGTTGCCGTCGCCGGAGGTGGTCCCGACGAGCTGCCAGCGTCCCCCGACCCGCTGGATCTGGGGGCCGCCCGAGTCCCCGGAGCACGCCATCGCCCCGGGGGCGGGTGAACCGGTGCACAGTTCGGCGCCGGGCTTGAAGGGCGAGCAGGCGGTGTCGGCGAGCCGGTGGGTGTCGAGCTGCTGGAGCCGCTCAGGGAACTCCCAGGAGGGGCCGTCGTCCGTCTTGCCGAACCCGAGGATCCGGGTCCGGTCACCGACCCGGGGAGCCCGGTCGGCTATCCCGACGGGCTTGTGGAAGGCCGGGCGGTCCAACTTGAGCAGCGCCAGATCGTGATGCCCGCGCGGCGCTCCGGCGTCGGGGGCGTAGCCCGGGTGGAGGACCTTCTTCACGATGGTGCGCACGCTCCCCCCGGAGCTGCGGTCCTCGCTGCCGATCCGGACGGTCCCGTCCGGCTGGGCGGGGTTGCCCGACCAGCCCGCGCAGTGCGCGGCGGTGAGCACCCACTGCGGGTGGATCAGCGTTCCGCCGCAGACTCCGTCGAAGGACTGATCCGACGATGTCACGGTCATCGGAATCGAGACCATGAACCCGTAGGGGCGTGTGGAGTCCTCCCCGTTGACGATGGCCCCGGCTCCGCCGGCCGTTCCGGCGACGGCGAGCGCCGTCGCGGCACCGGTCACCGCGGCGCGTACGGCGGCTCTCCGGAGCGGGCGGACCGCCCTGTGGTCGCTGTGCCGGGAGGCCTGGTGGGCGTGCGTCATGACGGAGTTCCCCTTTGTGCAGATGGTTGTGCAAGTGGTTGGGCAAGTCGCTGTGCAAGTCGTTGTGCCGGTGGTCGGGCCGTACTGCACGGGACCGGGGTTCGCTCGCCTCCCGGCCGGTGCGCTCCCATCCTGTGGGCCCCGAACGGCCGGAAACAGCGGCCATATGCCCGCTCTTGGTTAAATTCTGGCCATGGCTGCGGCGATTCTTCTCGTACTCGACGGTGCTCCCGGGCACCAGATCACCACTCCCGCGCTGCTGCTGGGCGCCGCCTCGGCCGCCTGCCGCCGGGACTGCTGCACCCTGCGGATCTGCGCCGCACCCGGTTTCCGGGGCACGGGCGGCGGCCCGGGGACCTTCGGACTCGCCGGGCCAGCCGACTCCGGCGGGCGCGCCACCTCGGGCGCAGGCGACGCCCTGTGCGCCCCCGACGACGGGGACGCCCTCGGCCCGCTGGGTTCCCTCGGCAGGGCGGACGCCCTTGTCGTGGCCGGGTACCGGGACTTCCTCCGGCAGCCGCCACCCGCCGCGGTGTGCGAGGCGCTGCGGGCGGCCACCGCGCGCGGCTGCCGGATGGGCGCGGTCGGGACCGGTACTTTCGCGCTCGCGGCGGCCGGTCTGCTCGGCGGCCGACGGGCGACCACGGACTGGCGGCACACCGCCGAACTGGCCGCCCGCTACCCGGAGGTCGAGGTGACCGACGGGACGGAGGTCGTCACGGACGGCCCCTTCGTCACCTCCTCAGGGGTGCTCGGCGGCAAGGATCTGTGGCTGCGCCTGATCGAGGAGCGGCACGGCCCGGTGGTGGGGCGGGAAGCGGACCGCCACCTGTTCCTGCGACTCCCCGGTTCGGGCGGCGTGATCCGGGCAGGCGCCACGGCACCGGACGGGGACCGAGGGCTCGCCCCGGTGCTGCGCCGTCTGGAGGAGGAACTCCACCGCCCACTCACCCTCACCGACCTCGCCGGATTCGCGCAGGTCAGCGTCCGTACACTCAATCGCCGGTTCCGGGCCGAGACCGGGCTCAGCCCGCTCCAGTACCTGCTGCGGGCCCGGGTGGAACGGGCCCAGACGCTCCTGGAGCGCGGGGACACGCCGGTGGCGCAGATCGCGTCCCTGACCGGACTCGGCACCCCCGCCAACCTGCGCCACCAGTTCCTCCGCCTCAACGGCACCACCCCGGGCGCCTATCGGGCGGCGTTCCGCTCGATGGTGGCGATGTTCACCGGGTCGGGGAAACCACAGACGACGACCCGGCGCACGGGCGGCACGGACGGCGGAGGTACGGCGACGGGCGAAGGTACGGGTACGGGTACGGGTGGGTACGGGCGGTGAGACGGCTACTGGCGGGGGCGCGGGAAGTCGCCGCGGGCAGCGGGGCGGCCGTCGCCGGGCATGAGAGGCCGTCCATGACGTGCGGCATCCGTCCGGAGAGGGGACGGTGTCGCCCCGGAACTCGTCCGGTCGACCATGTTCGGAGCCAGATGACGACCGCTGCGGCGGCTGCCGCCGGTATCGGTCAGGCGGGCTGGCAGGAGAAATCGCCGGCGTTGGGGTTCGGTACGGAACCGCAGGCGTGGCTCACGCCCGCCGAGCCCATGGTGACCAGGACGGTGAGGGCGAGAGCGGTCAGGGCCCTGCGCGGTGTGGTCATCGTGAGTCCTCCTGCCGATTGACGTGCGGGACGGCTCCGGGGCCGTCCCGACAGCCCATGTAGAGCCGGAATCCGGGCCGCTGAAGGCGCAGTACGGTCGCTGCGGCGAGGCGCGACCAAAGCATGTCCGGGCGATCTCTGCACAGCCACGGCCCGACATCGGCTGACTCGCCGCGAGATCGGCTGGGGCATCTCGGTCGACTCCACTGTCATGTGGGCTCATCACCATGCCGCCGACTCCCCCACCGATCCGGAGCCGCTCCCGGGTTAAAGGGGCCGGGACGGGGCGGGACGGGACGGAGCGGGGCGGGGCTGCGCCGACTCAAGCACGCACGAGCCGGCGCCACCGGATACGACTGTGCGGATGTGCGGGTGCCGCCTCCGTAGGTCGATCCGGCCTCCCTGGGCTGATCCGGGCCTCCGTAGGTTGATCCGGCCTCCATGTCATGGCCGGTTGACTCGGCTCGGGGTTTCGCGAGGTCAGGGGGAAGTGAACGTTGCCGGAAGCGGGCAGTCGGGTACGGCACAGATGTCGCAGCCCAGGTCGGCGGGCAGGTACGGCGCGGCAGGGGTGGCAAGGCGAGGGGCGGGGGCCGAGTCGCCGGGATCGGCCCGGTAGGGGCCCGGGTAGTGGAGCAGCAGGAGGGCCGAGTCGTCGTGCGCGTGGTCGGCGGCGCTGTGGCGTCGTGCATCGGTGCGCAGGCGGGCGAGGGCGGTGGCGGGCGGGCCGGTGCGCAGGAGGGCGGAGCGGGTGGTCAGCGGGTAGAGGCGGCCGGTGCGGTCGCGGGTCTCGGTGAGGCCGTCGGTGTGGAACAGGACGCGGTCGCCGGGCGACAGCCGGCCGTCGTGGCGTCCGGGCCGTCCGTCGGTGAGCGCGGCCAGCCCCAGCGGTACCCCGGGGCGAACGGGCGCGGCCTCGGTCGCGGGTGCCCGTTCGGGGACGATGAGCGGAGCGGGGTGTCCGTGGCTGAGGACGGTCAGGCGGCCGTCCCAGGTGAGTTCGGCGAGCACGGCGGTGACGAGGCGTTCGTCGTCGCGGCGGGCCAGGGCGCAGGACAGTCGCAGGGCGACTTCCTCCAGGCGGGCGCTGACCGGGGCGCTCTCCCGGAACGCGCCGACAACGGCCGCAGCCGGCCCGACCGCTCCCAGCCCTTTGCCCTCGACGTCCCCGATCAGCACCCGCAGCCCGGCCCGTATCCGGACCACCTCGTAGAAGTCGCCGCCGATCCGCGCCGCCTCGGCCGCCGACTCGTAGGAGGCCGCGATCCCCACCGGCCCCGCGCGTTCGGGCAGGGGCGGCACGATCGTCTCCTGGGCGGCACGGGCCACCTCGCGCACCGCGGCGAGTCGGAGCCGCTGACGGCGCCGCGCGCGGGCCGCGTACACCATCCCTGCGGCGAGGGCGGCGACAGCGGCCGGGGTCGTGCGACCGCCTGGACGTGCTGCGGGAGGTGTGGTGCGGGGTGAGGTCATGGGGACCGAGCCTGCGTCGGCATGGTTGCCGCTTCCGGCACCGGACGGTTGTCCAACGGTTGCGGCCCACCAGCGGGCAGGGCTGGGGAAACCCGGCCCCGGCCGTAGGGCCCGGCCTCGGACGGGACCTTCGCCCCGGTAAGCGGCATACGCCCCGCACGGCCCTGCCCTGCCCTGCCCTGCCCGCCGAACGTGCGGCCGGCACGGGATCGCCCCCGGCGGTCACCCCGATGCCCTCCCGTCCCGGTGGGAGTGGCTGGGGCCGGATCACCGGCCGCTCCCGCCCAGTCGGCTCCACTCGGCTCGCCAACCCCTCCGACGAACTGGCCGTCACATCGTGACGGTGCCGCGCCGCCGTCCGAGGTATCTCCATCCGAAAGGCTGAAGTGGGTGACTCGATCGTTTCCGCGCGTTGCCGCGGGCAAGTCTCAGCTTGCCCGCAGGGCGGGCGCGTCATGGCGCGCCCGCCCCGAAGAGCCGAAGAATCGAAGAACCGAGGTGTTGTTGTCATGCGTACCCATCACAAGGCGCTGACCGTCCTGGCCGTCCTGGCCGCCGCCGTGGGTGTCATCACCGGTCCGGCGGCCCTGGCTTCGCCGGACGCCGAACCGGTGGCCGATCCGCCGGGCACCCAGATCACTGCCGAGACCTTCGCCGGCAAGTGCCTCGACGTACGCACCGGGGACAGCGGTGCCCCGCTCGTACAGGCCGACTGCGACGCCAACTCCCGCACCCAGCGGTTCTGGTTGAACACCGTGTCCGGTGGCGTGGAGATCCGCACCTCCGCGAACCTGTGTCTCGATCTGGAGGCCGCGAGGCCCGGCAACGGGACGCGGATCATCCAGTACCCGTGCGGAACGCTCCCCCGGTTCACCCAGACCTTCCTCACCTTCCCGGCCGGTGACGGGCTGTCCACGATCCACACCGTCGACCTCGGGTGCTTCGACGTGGAGAACGGCGACGAAGCGGCCGGGGCGGGCATCATCCAGTACAACTGCACCGGAGGCTCCAACGAGAGCTTCCGGTTCCGGGAGGTCTAGCACCGACCGCCGTACTCCGAGCCGCAGGGAAGGCCCCGTTCCCATTCCTCCGCGGCTCGTGGGCACGGGATCCGGTCCGGTGATCCCCGTCATGAGCGCCCTCGGCGGATGGGATGCGGTGCCCGGCCCTCTCGGGCCGGGGAGGTGCGCCGACCGCGGGCACCGGTGGTGTGCCGGTGCCCGGGGCGACTGTCCCCGGGTGGGGTGTCGTGCGGCCCGGTCCGTCGATGGTGATTCCGAAGACGCGGCGGAGGCGGGCGCGCCGTGCAGGGGCCTCGCCGGGCTCATGCCTTCGCCGGGCCGGAGAGGGCGGTCTCCGCTCATGCTGTCGCGGATGGAATGGGGACCAGACCGGATGGAGGGAGGTGGGGGTGGCCCATGCGGTCGGACGGGGGCCGCGGTGCTCCTGCCGGCCCTCTCGCCCGACGCGGCTGCCGATGCCGATGCCGCATCGGACAGCGTTCGCTCTGTTGTGGTGCTCCGCCACGGTCGGGTCGGGGATCATTGGCAGGGCGCAGCTCTGGCAGGGGAGGCTGGTGATGGCTCTCAACCGACGGTACTCACGGCTCATCACGGTGGACGGCATCGACTACCGGTGGCAGGTGCGGAGGAACTCCCCGTGCGGGTTCTGCGGCGGCGGGCTGGGGGCGTCCTTCGTGGTCCAGCAGGTGGATCCGCAGGGCTCTCTTCTGGTGGTGGGAGCGTCGCACGCCATGTCCCCGATCGCGTCGGCAGTGGTGCGGGCCCGTGTCCGCAGTGCCCTGGGTCAGGGGTGGATGCCCGCGCATCCCGGCGCGCCGTTCCATCTTGCCGTCGACGGCTGACCGGTGGTACGGCGGGAGGCGGCCCGGGACGGGACCGTCAACGCCCCTTGAGACTCCGCTCCAGAATCCCCCGGACCCGCGCAACATCCGCCTCGCTCCGCGCCCCCCTCTTGGGCAGCACAGCAAGCCCGACCGCCCCGTCACCGCCCAGCAGCACGAAGAGCCCAGGCGTCTCCACATACTCCCGGAACATCGACCACTCACAACTGCTGGACGCCCGCTCACCCGTGGACACAGCTCCACGCTCATCCACCAGGGTCCGGCACAGCCCGTACGGTTCGACGAAACCGGCGGTCCGACGCGCCGCGGTCCGCAACTGCCGCGCAACCCCCCAGCAGACGATCCCGAGCGCCACCACCGCCGACACACCCAGCGCCAACGGCCGGACATCGGTGCCCACAGCGAGGACGATCATCGCGACAACCGTCATCAACGGCGCGATGAGCACCTCAACCAGCCCGGTCGGTGTGCGAAACGCCCGCACACGAAGCGCCTCCTCGAAATCCACAACGGTCAGCCGGTAGCGGAGCTCGACCGCCACGTCGGATCCGGTACCCGACTCCGACGAACCCTCATCATTTTGTATGTACACGACAGGGAATCGTACCCGGAAGGACTCCCTCGATGACGGCTTCCGCGACGCCTGCCCCGCGCTCGCCGCGAGCGTAGCGACCGGTCCCCCGCTCCCGGAGATCACTATCAGGCCCCGCAAGCGCGCGACTGGGCCTCAGCGCTCGCGCCGCCGCCTGAGACGAGCGGCGTCCGCGCCAGGGGCCGCACCACAACCCGTCCCACCGGGAGGTCAGGCCGCTGATCCGCCGGTGGCCAGGCGCATGAGGTCGGTCGTGAAGTCGACGTCCGCCGCGGTGTGCGCGGCACGGTTGGCCTGACCGGCGAACTGGTGTTGGTAGCCGGTCCAGTTGTCGTCGGCCATGCGGCGGGGGGCGTCGGTGCGCAGCAGTGCGGCGAGTTCACCGGCCGCCCGAGCGATCCGCCTGCCCAGTTCCGGGGAGCCCCAGTCCTCCGGGGCCGCGTACAGCGACGTGGGGACCGGCAGCGCCCGGAGGAAGGCGAAGAGCGGGCGGAGCTGGTCGTCGGCGACCATCGCGTGGCGGGCCGTGCCGCCGGTGGCCGCGAGGATCACCGGCACCGCGATGAGCAGGTCGTTGTCGATGAGATCGGCGAACGACTTGAACAGGCCGCTGATCCCCGCCTTGTAGACCGGCGTGGCCGCGATGACCGCGTCGGCGTCCGCGAGCGCGGCCATCGCCTGGCTGACCGCCTCCGTGGGGAAGCCGGAGACGAGTGAACGCGTGGTCTCGATGGCCAGCGGGCCGAGGTCGAGCATGGTCACGGTGGCGGGGATCCCGGCGGCGCCGAGGGCGTCGACGCTGTGCTGCGCGATGCGGGCGGCGAGCCGTCGGGTGGACGATTCCTCGCTGACGCCGGCGTTGATGACGACGATCTTCCGCGCTCCGTCACGCAGGACGGTAGTCATATCCACCGCCTTGTCCCTGTCCCTGTCCTTGTCCTTGTCCTTGTCTACGGCCTTGTCCGTTGTCTTGTCCGTGGTCATGTCGGCTTCCTTCGCTGTGAGCGGGTGGGGGCCTGGGCAGGGGCGGGATCGGGGGCGATCAGGGCCTGGGTCAGCTCGCGCAGGGTTTCCAGTGCCTGTGCGTCCAGCGAGCGCGTCATCACCTCGCGTACGTGCCGTGCGTGGACGCGGCCCAGCCTGAGGTAGGTCTCGCGGCCCTCGGCGGTGAGGGCCACGCGGCACGCGCGGGCGTCCGTGGGGTCGTCGCGGCGTTCGACGTACCCCTTCTTCTCCAGCCGGGCCACGAGGCGTGACACTCCCGCCTGCGTCAGCAGGGCGTCCTCGATCAGTTCGGTGATGCGGCGGCCGTCGTCCGAGGCGGACAGGGCGTGCAGGACGGCGTACTCGCGTGGCAGTACGTCGGTCCAGTCGCCCGTGCGCTCGAACCCCCGGGCGATCGTGGCCTGGGCCCGCAGCAGGGACTCCCAGGCCGCGACGGCGATCTGTGTGGTGGTGGCGTCCATCAGCGGACCGCGGGGAACGTGGCCCGGACGGTGGGGTCGCTGTCCTGGTAGGGCATCGTGCCGGACAGGTTGTCACCGCGGTTGGGGTTGGGCCGCGGCTGGCGCGGCTCGGCGCCCTTGTACTTGGCGGTGACGAGCGAGGCGTGCGTCGGCGCGTCCGGCACACCTTCCGCCCGTCGGGAACTCAGCTCCTTGCGCAGCACCGGCACCACCTCGGTGCCGAGCAGTTCGACCTGCTCCAGGGCGGTCTCCACCGGCAGCGCGAGCCCGTCGATGGCGAAGAGCTGCCGCTGGTAGTCGCCGAAGCCCTCCTGGAAGGTGAGGACTTTGTCGATGACCTGCTGCGGGCTGCCCACCGTCAGTGGGGTGGCCGCCATGTGATCTTCGAGGCGGGACCCCTGGAACATCGGGTAGTTCTCGAAGTACGGGCGGAAGCGCTCCACCGCGTCCTGCGAGCGGGCGGCGATGAAGGACATCCCGCCGAGGCCGACGATGGCCTGCTCGGGGGTGCCGTGCCCGTAGTGCGCGTAGCGCTGCCGGTAGAGGTCGACGAGCCGCTTGAAGTGGAGGTTCGGCGCCAGGATGTGGTTGGCGAAGAACCCGTTCCCGTAGTAGGCGGCCTGCTCGGCGATCTCCGGGGAGCGGATGGAGCCGTGCCACACGAACGGCGGTACGTCGTCCAGCGGGCGGGGGGTGGCCGTGAACCCCTGGAGCGGCGTACGGAACGTGCCCTCCCAGTCGACGACGTCCTCGCGCCACAGGCGGTGCAGCAGGTTGTAGTTCTCCAGCGCCAGTGCGACGCCCTCGCGGATGTCCTTGCCGAACCACGGATAGACCGGAACGGTGTTGCCGCGCCCCACCATCAGGTCCAGCCGTCCCTTGGCCACGTGCTGGAGCATGGCGTAGTCCTCGGCGATCTTCACCGGGTCGTTCGTGGTCATCAGCGTGACCGAGGTGCTGAGTGTGATGCGCCGCGTCTGTGCGGCGATGTACGCCAGGAGGGTCGGCGGCGAGGAGGGGATGAAGGGGGGATTGTGGTGCTCGCCCAGCGCGAACACGTCCAGCCCCACCTCATCGGCCCGCCGCGCGACCCGGACGATGTTGTCGATGCGCTCGGCCTCACTGTAGGTGTGGCCGGTCGTCGGGTCCGGGGCGATGTCACCGACGCTGAAGATCCCGAACTGCATGGCGTTCTCCTCTCCGCTCTGTGCGTCCACCGGGGCGCACACTCCGCTCAACAACATGACTGCTCATATATTCCATGCGGGCCGACTGTGCCGTGACACGGTCGGCCGGACGCTGTCATCCGGTGCCGGAAGCCCCCGCCCCCGTGCCTGCCGTGCCTGCCCTGCCGTCGGTGGCATCCGAGGAGCGGGCAGCCTTCGGACGCCGGGCTCGGGGAACCGGCCGAGGCGTGCCCGCCGCGCGGTGAGGGAGGGATGTCACCAGCCCTTCGGCTCCGGGTGCCAGGTGCCGTCCAGCGGAACTCCGGCGGCTGCGGCGATCCGGTCGCGGGAGGCGCGCAGCCGGGCCATGAGCGGTGCCGGTTCGACGTCGACCAGCCTGCCGTCCCGTTTCACCGTGCGGCCGGCCACGAGCACGGTGTCGACCAGTCCGGGGTGCCCGGCGCTGACGACGGTGGCGGCGGGGTCGGTGACCGGGAACACGGTGAGATCGTCGGTGCGCAGGAGGATGAGGTCGGCGTCCTTGCCGGGCGTGATACTGCCCGTCCGGGTACCGAGCCCGCACGACCCGGCCGCGTCGACGGTGGCGGACGCCAGCAGATCGCGGGAGCGCAGGCCGCCGTCCAGGCCGCGTTGCACGGCGAATGCGGTACGCATGGCGGAGAACAGGTCACCGGCGGCGGACGGCACGTCGTCGACGGAGAGCGTGGGACGCAGACCGGCGGCCAGTGCGCGTCCGGTCACGGGCCAGCCGAAGCCCATTCTCAGCTCGACGTCCGGGCTGACCGACACCGAACTCCCCGCGTCCGCGAGCATCCGCAACTCCTCGTCACTCACCCCGTTGGCGTGCACGAACGTGGTGGTGTCCCGCAGCAGACCGTGCTCGTGCAGGGTGGCGATCGGACGCCGTATGCCGTCGGAGACGGTGTGCAGGCTGGTGCGCAGCCCGAGTTCGGCCGCCAGGTCCAGCTCGCGGGCGAGACCTTCGACGCCGGTGTCCTGGGGTCCGCGCAGCCCGTACGCCATGGTGAGCAGGCCGTCACCGGCCGCGCCGTCCCCGGCCAGGCCGCCGCGGACGCGCCGGATCTCGGCCTCGACCGGGTCGGGAGTACCCCAGCCCGCCCCGTAGCAGAAGATCGACCGCCCCGGCGCGTCCCGAAGCGCCGCGACGGCGGCGTCCGCGTGCGCCGGGCTCAGTGTGCAGTGGAACCAGTCCAGCATCGTGGTGACGCCGGAGTGCAGCGCTTCGAGACGGCCGAGCAGAACGGCCCAGTAGACGTCGTCGGGGCGGTAGTGGGACTTCACCGTGCCGTGGATGGCCGCGTCCCACTCGGCGAAGGTCCAGTCCGCCCCGATGCCCCGGAACGTGGTCTGCCAGGTGTGGCGGTGGTTGTCCACGAAGCCGGGCATGACGATGCGGTCGGTGGCGTCGATCACCTCGGTACCGGCACCGGCACCGGCCGCGTCGATCTGCGCGGCCACCTGGACGATCACGCCGTCCTCGATGAGCACGTCGCCGCGGGCGAGATCGCCGACGGCCGGGTCCATGCTGAGTACGGTGCCGCCGGTGAGCAGGGTCTTCATCGGGTGGGCTCCTGTGTGGTTCCGAAGGGTGCGCGGGGGTGGGCGGGGCGAGGTGAGTGGGGTGGGGTGGCGCGGTGCTCGTGGTGGGGCGCCTCGGCGGTGCCGTCCTCCACCCGCATCCGGGTGGGCGTGAGCGGGTCGGGTGGGCGCGCAAGGGCCGGTTGAACGGCCCGGGTTGTGTCCGGTGCGTGCCGTGTGGAGCGTTCGGGCTATCGGCGCGGCACGCCGGGGCGGGGCAGAGGCGGGCGTTCGCTCAGCTATCTGTCCGTCGGGTCGAGGGGCACGAGCCGGTCGTCGTCGCCCGTGCCGTGGGCGATGGGCACCGGCCCGCCTCTCGGGGCCGACCCACCCTCGCCGTGGTCGTCGCCGGGCAGGAGGCGGCACAGGTCAGGTAGACACCCGGTCCGGTCCCGGCGAGCCGGGAACCTGCCGGGTTCGGGCCCGGCGCCGGACGTGGAGGAGTGGGACCGCGAGTGTTCTCAGGCACGAGGGCCGCCTTCCCTTCGACTGGGGCGGCCGAGTCGGTGCCGGATCCGCTGGAACGAGTCTCGGGAACATCCCGCCCCGTCACATCTGTCAGTCGACCGGTGAACTGGGCCCGGCCACCGGGCAGTCGTTTGACTGCGCGCAATCGGAAGGCATGAATCTGACGGGACAGCGCGGGGCCGGCCTGGTCAGCGGCGGGCCCGGTGGACCGGGATCAGCGGGCCCGGACTTCCGCTCCGTACAGATCACCCAGCTTGTGGCAGGTCTCGGGTGCCGGGGGAGCCGGCCATGCCGCGACGAGATGCTCTTCCACGGGGCTGCCCGGTACGTTCCTCTGCGCCGAACCCCGGTCCCGCCCGCGGGCGTGGAACCGCACCCGGTAGGAACCCGGGGCGAGCTGCGGGAAGCCTCTGCCGTCTTCGTCCCTCGGGCCGGACAGTGCGCCGGGCTCCTCCTCGAAAACCATGCTCACGTCGACCACCGATTCCCAGGCGGTCAGGTCCAGGGGTGGTTCTTCCGCACGCCAGTCGGCGGTCAGCGAGACGTGTCCGGACTCGGTGCCGGTCATCACGATGGCGAGGCAGGTGTGCGCCGACACCAGGCCGTTGAATCCGCGGTACATGTCATTGTCGATCATGTCCAGGGCGCACAGTTCGGCGAGGTAGAACTGGGCATGGGTGACGAGAATGTCGACGTGTGTCCGGGGCATGCGAGGGATCCTAGACCGCGACCCGGTACCTGCCAGCGACGGTGGGGCCGTTGCGGACGGCCCTGGGCGTGAGCGGCCCTGGGCATGGGCGACCTTGGCGGCGGGCGGCCCTGGGCGGGCGGTGAGCCATCAGCCGTTCTTCGCCCGCCCGGCCCCGGCGCGCCGCCCGCCCCCGCCGAAGTCCTTCTCGGCCTGTATGTCGAGCGCGGCCTCGATCTCCTCCACGCGCAGCGCCCTGAAAGCCTCGACGGCATCCCCGGTCTCCCCGAGAACGTCCTTGATCCGCTGCACCAGCAGACCCTCCGCGCCCCGGAGGGTGTCGACGCCGTGCCGGGTGATCGAGAAGGCCCCCCGCACGGAACCGGCCCCCGGCCCCGACCGACACCCCAGCCCCGGCCCCACCTCCACCCCCGGCTCCGGCTCCGGCTCCGGTCCGAAGCCGCCCGCGTACCGGCCGCACCAGCCTCATCGGAACCCCTCCGCCCGGGACTGCGGCGCGCCCGCGACCGCAATCTCTCCGACCTGTCCGCCCCTCGGCCCGCCACATCTGCCTCTTCGGGCAGGTCTGTTGCGCCATTGGGCCCATATCCCAGGAGGGTGCTGCGCGTGGTTTCAGTAGCGGGTGGGTGCTGGGGCGCGGTGGACGCGCGTGCCGGGTGGGGGTCGGCCGGGCTCGGTGTCGTCCCCGTCGTCCCCGCAGATGTCAGTGGCGTCTTCCTCTCGCGCTACCTGGGGATTCGCTGTGTATCCGCTTAAGTGGCGCCGCCGCTGCGGGCCCGGGCTGACCGTCGCTTCCGGGGACTTCGAAGTGGGCGGGCAGGGGATGGTGTTCCGCGTCGAACGGCCTCAACTGCCCTGCGCCGTCATGCGATCCATAACACGAGGGATGAGCAAACGCAGCCAGTGCATATCACTTGACGGGATATCGCACTCTCTGCGAGGTTCCCTCTCCAGATCGAGGACAGCGGTTGAGGTGCAGGGTCGGCCCGGCCTTCATCACCGTCGCAGACCTTGTCGACGGCCCGGCTGAGTTACTCCGCCGCCCTTTTCGACGGTGAAGGAACCCCTCATGACAGCAACTGGACCCCCGCTGCGCGGAGCCGGTCCGTCGGCGGCGCGACCGGAAGGACCCGGCGACCGGTCGGTGACCGGCGCGGCGGAGCTGGAGACCTGGCTCGTCGGACGCGTGGCGGAGCTGGCCGGGCTGTCACGGGACCAGGTGCGGTCCGGGGACCGGTTCCATCGACTCGGCCTCACTTCGCTCCAGTTGACGCGTCTGACCACGGAGCTGTCCCGGTTCCTCGGCAGGACGCTGCCGCCCACGTCGGCCTGGACCTGGCCGACGCCCTGCGAGTTGGCCCAGGCGCTGAGCAGGGGTGAGGTGCCGCCCGCTGCCGTGCCCGTCGCCGGGGGCGAGGGCGGGGGCGGGGGCGGGGGCGGGGAGGAACGGGACTCCTGGGCAGCCGCCGTCCGTTCCGACCTCGGCTCCGAGCCCATCGCCGTCGTGGGGATGGCCGGCCGCTTCCCGGGTGCGGCCGGGGTCGAGGAACTGTGGCGGCTGCTCGCCGACGGCGGTGACGCGATACGCGAGATCCCCGCCGACCGCTGGGACGCGGACGCCTGGTACGCGCCGCCCGCCGGCACCCCGGGCCGAATGTCCACCCGGTGGGGCGGGTTCCTCGACGACATCGCCGGCTTCGACCCGCTGTTCTTCGGGATCTCCCCGGCCGAGGCACGGCACATGGACCCCCAGCAGCGGCTCGCCCTGGAACTGGCCTGGGAGACGCTGGAGGACTCGGGTACCGTGCCCCGCGCTCTGCGGGGACGCCGGATCGGCGTGTTCATGGGCGCGATGTGGACGACCTACGCGGCGCTGACGGCGGCCGACCCGGCGAGGATCACGTCCTACTCGGCGCCCGGCGGGGATCTCAGCATCATCTCGGCCCGGATCGCCTACACCCTCGGCCTGCGCGGACCGGCGATCACCGTGAACACGGCCTGTTCCTCCTCGCTGGTCGCGCTGCACCAGGCATGCCGGAGCATTCGGTCCGGCGAGTGCGAGGCGGCCCTCGCGGGAGGTGTCGATCTCCTCTGCGGGCCGCAGGAGACGGTCGCGATGTCGCATTTCGGGGCGATGGCCCCGGACGGGCGGTGCAAGCCGTTCGACGCGGCGGCGAACGGCTATGTGCGGGGCGAGGGCGGCGGCATGGTGCTGCTCAAGCCGTTGAGCCGGGCCCTCGCGGACGGGGACGAGGTGCTGTGCACGGTACTCGGCAGCGCCGTCAACAACGACGGGTTCAGCAACGGACTCACCGCGCCGAGCCCGCAGGCCCAGGAGGACGTCATCCGGCGGGCCTGCGAGGACGCCGGGATCGCCCCCGGCGACGTGGCCTATGTCGAGACCCACGGTACGGGCACCAGCCTGGGCGACCCGATCGAGGCCGGTGCCCTCGGCGCGGTGTACGGGACGGGCCGCCCCAGGGGGGACCGGCTGCTGCTCGGCGCCGTCAAGGGCAATCTGGGCCATCTTGAGGCAGCCGCCGGAATCACCGGACTGATCAAGGCCGCGTGCGCCCTGCACCGCCGTGAGATACCGGGGAACCTCCACTTCCACCGGCCGAGCCCGCACATCGACTTCGAGGGCTGGGGCCTGGAGGTCCCGGTCCGCCCGCGGCCATGGCCCGGGCCGCCCGGCGCTCCCGCGCTGGCCGGCGTCAGCTCGTTCGGCTTCGGCGGGACGAACTGCCATGTGATCCTGTCCGGGCACGGCACACGGGGCGCGGACGCCTCCACCGGCCCGGCCCGGTCCGCCCCCGGCCGGGCCGGCGACATCGACACCCACACCGGTGTCGGTACCGGTACCGGTACTGGTACCGGCAGCATCGACGACGCCGGGTCCATCAGTTCCGCCGGTTCGACCAGTTCCCTCACCTCCGCCGCCTTCGTCGGCCGCGCGGCACCGCTCCGTCCCCCGGGCCGTCCCCGCCGCGCGGCGGCGAAGGGCTCCGCCGTCCCCCGGACGCGGGGCCCGGTGTTCGTCTTCGGCGGTCAGGGTTCCCAGTGGCCCGGTATGGCTGCCTCGCTGGCCGGTGATCCGGCGGCGGCCCGTGTGCTGCGGAACTGCGACCGCGCCTTCGCTCCGCACCTCGGCGGATCACTCGCGGACGCACTGCTCGGCGGGACCCGGCCGCTCACCGACACACGCTGGATCCAGGCGGCCGTCTTCACCCTCCAGGTCGCGCTCGCCGAGCGGTGGGCGTCGTACGGAGTGCTCCCCTCGGTGGTGGTCGGTCAGAGCATGGGGGAGGTGGCGGCGGCCCATGTGTCCGGTGCGATCGGTCTGGACGACGCGGCCCGTGTCCTCTCGGAGCGGACCCGGCTGATCACCCCCGCCCGGGGCCGGGGCGGCATGGCGCTGGTCCGCCTCGACCGGGCGGCCCTCGCCGCCCTCATCGACGGACTCGGCCCGACGGACCTCGCGATCGCGGTGATCGGCGGCGAGGACCGTACCGTCGTCGCCGGTGGCGACCGCCCTCTGCGGACCCTGGCCGGGCGGGTCGCCGAGGCGGGGGCGGACTTCCACCGTGTCGACGTGGACTACGCGTCCCACAGCAGCCACATGGACCCGTTCCTGCCCGATCTGGAGGCGGCCCTGTCCCGGATGTCGACGGGTCCGGCGCACGCCGTGTTCTGGTCGACGGTGACCGGCGGTCCGCTGGACGGCACCGCGCTGGGCGCCAGCTACTGGGCGCGCAACCTCCGTGAGACGGTGCGCTTCGGCCCCGCCCTGGCCCGGCTGGGCGAGGCCGGACACCGTGTGTTCATCGAGGTGAACCCGCACCCGATCTGCCAGGACGACATCCGCTCCTGCGCGCCCGACGCGCTCGCGGTGCCCTCGCTCAGCCGGCATGCGGATCCGGACGAGGTGTGGGAGAACGCCGTCGAGGCGGTGCGCTCGGCCCGCGCGTCCGCGGGCGGGACGGCATCGCCCCGGCCCGTCGCACTGGGCACGGGGCAGCCGGAGCACACCGACCCGGCCGGGGGACGACCACGGCTGCTGGTGCTGACCGGTCACACACCCCGGGCCCTCACCGCGGCGGCGGCCCTTATGGCGCGTCACCTGTCGGCGGTGTCCGGGGGGTCGGACGCCGCCGTCCTCGACGCCGTGTGCCGCACGGCGGGCCGCGACCGGCAGCACCACCGTCACCGTCTGGCGGTCGTCGCCGACTCGGCGCGCTCCGCGCGGCGGCATCTGGACACGGTGGCCGACGCCCCGGGGAAGGGGGCGGCGCCCGCCGAGGGACGGGACTGGTATCGCGGTGAGGTGTCCGCTCCGGTCGCCGGGGTCGCCCTGGTGCTGCCCGGCGCCGGGACAGCGGACCCCTCCGCGGCCCCGGCCCTGTGCGCCCGGTTCCCGGCCTTCCGCCGGGCCGCCCACGCGTGCGCGGACGCGCTCGGCGCCCACGGCGGCCCCGACCTGGGCGACTGGCTGACCGGTGCCGCCCCCAAGGCCCCCGGCACGGCGGCCGACGCGACCACGTTCACCTGGGGCGTGGGCCTTGCCGCACTGCTGATGTCGTGGGGACTGCCGGTGTCGGCGGTGACGGGCGAGGGGATCGGCGCGGTGGCGGCAGCCGCGGTGACCGGGGCACTCACCCTGCCCGACGCGGTACGGACCGTGCTGGCCCACCGGGACGGGCAGGGCGGGGGCCGAACCGGAACCGGTGCGGCGGGCCGTCCCGGACCTCCGGTCGTCGACGCCCGCGCCCTCGTGGCGCTGCGACCGCAGGAGCCGCGGATCCCGTTCCTGGAGCCGTCGACGCTGGCCCCCTATCCCGGGCGTGCGCTCAACGCCGAGTACTGGAGCCGCCTCGCCGCGTCGGACCGGCCCTGCGCCCCGGCGGCCGGGAGGATCACGGTCGGGGGCAGCGCCCTGTGTGTCCTGGACCTGCGGACACGGGACCCTGAGGGCCCGGGAATCCCAGGAATCCCGGGGAGCCCAGGGGGACCAAAAGACCCAGAAGGCCCAGAGGGCCCAGAAGGCTCGGGCGGGCCTGCGCACGGGACACCCACCCCCGCACCCGATGCCGCCGCCCCGCCCCCCGGCGTCGTACGGCTGCGCCGCGCGGGACCGCCGCTGGACGTCCTGCTGCACGCGGTGGCCGCGCTGTTCGTGGCGGGCGTGGACCTGGACTGGGACCGCCTTCCGGTCCCGGCCGGGGGCCGGGCACGGCTGCCCGCGTACCCCTGGCAGCGCACCCGCCACTGGATCACCGACGAACCCCCGAGGGCACCCGGGGAGCCCCCGAAGGCACCCGGGCAGGCCCTCGCCCCCGCCGCCCCGGAGACCTCACGCCCGGACACCGGGCCCGGAGGCGACACGGGGCCGTCGGCGCCGGACGACCTGGATTCCGTACAGGAGCACCTCGCCACCGTCGTGGGCGGACTCCTGGGCATTCCCTCCACGGAGGTGGCCCCGGACCGGACCCTGCGGAGCCTGGGCGCGGACTCGCTGGCCGCCATGCAACTCCGCAATACGACGATGAAACGATTCGGCGTCGAGCTGCCCGTATCGCGCTGGCTGGCGGACACGGACCTGCTGGGCCTGGCCGCGGAGATCCACGCCCGCGCGGGCGACGACGGCGCGGAAGCGGCGGGACGGGACGACGCGTCGTACGAGGAGATTCTGCTGTGAACGCACCCTCCGCCCACCCGGTCGGCGACCCGTCCGTGACGGCCGCCCTGGTGGCCGATCTGCTCGGCCGGGACGTGGCGCTTCAGGCGCAGGACGGCCGACTCCGCCTGCGGGCCCCCGGCGGAGCGCTGGAGCCGCGCCTCGTCGAGGCGGTACGCGCGCACAAGGACGCCCTCCTCGCGGAGTTGGGCGGCGGGACGCTGCTGCCGCTCTCGGACGTCCAGCGCCGGCTCTGGTTCCTCCAGCAACTCGACCCGAGCGGCACCGGTTATGTCTTCGCGCAGGTCACCCGGCTGACCGGCCCGCTCGCCCCGGACACGCTGCTCGCGGCGGCCGAGGAGGTCCTCGCCGCGCACCCCGGGCTGCGGGCCGGTTTCCACGACCTCGACGGCACACCGGTCCAGCGCGTGCCGCTCCGCGTCCCCCCGGAGGGTGCCGTGCCGGACGGGCGGGGGCGCGGTATCGCCCCGGAGAGCGCCGTACCGGACGGGCGAGGGCGCGGTATCGCCCCGGAGAGCGCCGTACCGGACGGGCGAGGGCGCGGTATCGCCCCGGAGAGCGCCGTACCGGACCGGCAGGGACCCGGTATCGCCCCGGAAGGTCCCATACCCGACTGGCGCGGAGCCGATGAGCCGACAGCGCTCGCCCGGCTGCGCGCCCGGCTGATACGCCCCTTCGACCTGTCGGCCCCGCCGCTGCTGCGCACCCTGCTCGCCCGGACCGGCGACACCACCTGGCTGTGGGGCGTCGCCTTCCACCACCTGGTCGCCGACGGCTGGACCCACGCCCTGTTCCAGCGTGAACTCGCCGCCGCCTACCGGCGTCTGCTGTCGCCCTCCGCCGGCGCCCCGCACCCGGCCCCGGACACACCTCCGACCCCGGCCCCGCACCCGACCCCGGCCCCCGCACGTACCGACTACGCCGACTTCGTGCTCGCGGACGCCGAACGACGCGACCACCCGGACCGCGACACCGCCCTCACCCACTGGACGGAGCGGCTGCGCACCCGCGGCGACGGCGAGATCGCACCCGACGCCGACCGTCCCGCCCTGCGCACCCACACCGGCGCACGGGTCGATCTCGATCTGTCCGCCGAGGTGACGCGGCGACTGCGGCGGATCGCCGACGACGCCGGCGGAACCCTCTTCGCCGCACTGCTCGCGGTGCACGGCACCTTCCTCCACCGACACACGGGCAGCGACCGCAACACCGTCGGCACCCCGCACGCGAACCGGCCCGAGGAACGCTTCCACGACGTCATGGGCTGTTTCGTCAGCACCCTCCCGCTCACGGCGGACGTGTCGGGCGACCCGACCTTCCGGGAACTGACGGCCCGTACCGCCGCCCATTGCCTCACCGCCTGGGACCACGCCGACTTCTCGTACGCGCGCCTGGTCGACCGGCTGTCCCCGGAGCGGGACACCAGCCGCAACCCGCTGTTCCAGACCTTCCTCGCCCTCCAGGACATTCCCGGCTCCCTCGAACTGCCCGGCGTCGGGGCCGCACCGGTCGCGTTCGACACGGGCGTCAGCCAGTTCGAGCTGGAGGTCCATCTGACGCCCCGGCCGGACGGCACCCTGCGGCTGACCCTGCTGCACAACCGGGACCTGTTCACCCCGGGCACCGCCCGCCGCCTGGCCGCACGCTGGGCCGCCCTCGCGGGTGCCGCCGCGCACACCCCCGACGTGCCGCTGCGGGACCTCACCGGCCTCACCCCGGACGACACCGCCCGCCTGGGGCGATGGGAGAGGGGCCCGGCCGCGCCCGGCCACCCCCGGCACACCACCGTCGACGACCTGTTCACGGCGCAGGCCGCCCGCACCCCGGGGCGGACCGCCGTGACCGGCGAGGGCGGCACCCTCACCTACGCCGAGCTGGACACCGCCGTCGACCGGCTGGCCGCGCTGCTGCGCACCCACGACCCCGACCGTGCCCCGGTCGGCGTGCTCCTGCCGCGCACCGTCGACCTCCCCGCCGCGCTCCTGGCCTGCGTCCGGGCGGGCGCCCCCTTCCTGCCCATCCCGCTGGACGCCCCACCGGCCCAGGTCGACACCCTCGTACGCCGCAACGGGATCCGCGTGGCCTGGGCCGTCGAGGACACGGCGGCGGCCCTCCCGCCGGGCGTCCACCCCCTCGACCCGCGCGCCACCGCCGCCCCGGCACCCGCCGCCGCGGCGCCGGAACGGCGACCTCTCGCACGCGGCACGAACGACCCGGGCAACACGGGCGACGACACGGCGTACATCCTGCACACCTCCGGGTCCACCGGCGAACCCAAGGGGGTCGCCGTCGGGCATCCCGCCCTCCTCAACCTCCTGACCACGATGGCCGAGGCACCGGGCATCAGCGAGGACGACACCCTTCTCGCCGTCACCGCCCCGTTCTTCGACATCGCGCTCCTCGAACTCTTCCTGCCGCTGATCACCGGCGCCCGCCTGGCCGTGGCCACCGACGCGGAGGCCCGCGACCCCGGAGCCCTCGCCGCCGCGATCGGCTCGGCCGGCGCGACCGTCATGCAGGCCACACCGTCCACCTGGCGCATGCTCACCGACACCGGCTGGCGGGGCGACCCGGACCTCTCCGTGTGGAGCGGCGGCGAACCCCTCGCCCGTGACCTCGCGGAGCGTCTGCTCCGGGGCTGCCGCGCCCTGTGGAACCTCTACGGACCGACCGAGACGACGATCTGGTCGACCCGGCACCGGGTGGAGAGCGGGACCGGGCCGGTTCCCATCGGCGGACCGGTCGCGGGCACAGGACTGCATCTGCTCGACGGGGACGGCCGTCCGGTGCCCCCCGGGGTGCCCGGTGAACTGTTCATCTCCGGCCGGGGCCTGGCGCGCGGTTACGTCGGCAGACCCGATCTGACGGCCGAACGCTTCGTACCGGTGACGACCGTCTCGGGCGGCCGGACCCGCGCCTACCGCACGGGCGATGTCGCCCGGTTCACCGCCGACGGCGACCTCGTGTGCCTCGGCCGCACCGACGACCAGCTCAGGGTGAGGGGGCAGCGGGTGGAACCCGGTGAGATCGAGGCCGCGCTCGTCCGGCATCCGGCGGTACGGGAAGCCGTCGTCGTCACCACGGACGACGGTCTGCTCGTCGCACACCTGCGCGTGGGCCGCGCCACGGACGCCGTCGCGGGAGGGGGCGGCGGCGGCCCGGACACGGCAGCGGGACCGGACCGGGTGGACGGCCCGGACACAGCGAACGAGCCAGGTACAGCGAACGAGCCGGACACGGCGGACGGTGCGCGGGAGCCGGACGGTTCGCGGGAGCCGGACGGTTCGCGGGAGCCGGACGAGGCCGCCCTGGCCGCCTTCCTCGCCGGGCGGCTGCGCGCCGCCCTCGTCCCGCAGCGCTTCGTCGTCCACACGGCGCTGCCCCGCACCGCGAACGGCAAGGTCGACCGCGCGTCCCTGCGGGCCCGGTCCCTCCCCGCGCCGGGCGACGGCGACGACCGCCCCCGGACCGCCACCGAGGAACTCGTGGTCTCCCTGTACTCCACCGCGCTCGGCGGCGTCCCCGTCGGACGCGCCGACGACTTCTTCCGGCTGGGCGGCCACTCCCTGTCCGCCGTACGGCTCCTGCACCGACTGGCGGAACACAGCTCCGTACGGGTTCCGCTGCACGACTTCCTGGCCGACGGCAGGGCCAGCGCCGTCGCCGCCCTCGTCGACCGGCAGACCCTGCGGGCCACCGAGGACCTGGACGACATCGCCCTCGCGCTCGCGATGCTGGAGGGCATGACCGACGACGAGGCGGACGCCCTGCTCACCGCGTCCCTCTCCGAACCGGATTCGACCACCGCACCCCACGCACCAGGGAACCCCCATGACTGACACCACCGCCCCCACCACCGCCCCCGCCGCGACGGCCGGGTCCCTCGAAGACCGCGTCCGGGCGTTGTCCGACACCAAGCGCCTGGCGCTGAGACGGCTGATAGCCGACCGTGACGCCGAGGCCCGGCTGCTCGCGCTCGACGGATCGGCCCTGAAACTGCTGCGCGGCGGCCCGGGACCCAACCTCTTCGTCTTCCCGGCCACCGAAGGCAGCGTCGGCTACATGACCGGCTATCTGCCGCACATCCCCGACGACTGGAGCGTGTACGGCTGCCAGACGCCGGGCCTGGAGGGGGAACGGGAGCCGTACACGACCGTCGAGGACATCGCCGCGCACAATGTCCGGCAGATCCGCCGCGTCCAGCCGCACGGCCCCTACTATCTCGCGGGCAACTGCATGGGCGGGCTCCCCGCCTTCGAAACGGCCCGGCAACTGCACCTGGAGGGGGCCGGGATCGGACTCGTCCTGCATCTGATGCCGACCTTCCGCCGCCAGTGGAACGACCTGCCCGCCCTCGACTCGCTGGACACCCGCGCCCTCATCGACTACGGGTTCATCATCGAACGCCTGGTCGGCGAACCCGTCCGTCTGCCCCTCGACGAGATCGCCGGGCTGCCGGAGGCCGAACGCACCGACAGGGTCGTGGACTTCCTGGCCCGGCATCCCAGTCTCAAGGGCGTCGACACCGCCGTCGTGCGCCATCGCATCGGTGTCTACCGGGCCAACCTCGGTGCCATGTTCGCCTACCGGCCCGGCGGTGGCTTCGACGGCGGCCTCACCGTCGTGGCGGTGGGCCAGGACGAGCAGGACGAGGGTGTCGTGGACCCCGACTCCCCCTACGCGTCCGCCATCAACGCGATGGCCGAGGACCGCGTCCGCGTGCTCCGCGTCGACGCCGACGCCAGCGCCCTGTTCGACTGCGCGGAACCGCACATCACCCGCGTCGGGAAGGTCCTGCGCACGGTCCTGACCGAAGCCGGGGCCGACCGCACTTCCCGAGCCGGAACCGGAGCCGGAACCCCCGCCGGGGCCGAAGCATGACCATCTCACCCGAGGGCTGCCCGGTCCGGCACGACTTCGACCCGCTCGAAGCCGGATTCACCGCCGACCCGTTCACTCAGCTCGCCGATCTGCGCGCCCAGTCACCGGTGTGCTACGCGCCCGCGATCAAGATGTGGGTCGTCACCCGCTACCGGGACGTCGAACGCATCCTCAAGGACCATGAGCGCTTCAGCGGAGCCAACACCCAGCAGCCCGTCTTCCCGCTGAGCGAAGAGGCCGCGGCCGTCATGGCCGACGGATTCGGCGCCACCCCCACCCTCTCCAACGGTCCCGAACCCCGCCACGGCCGCGTCCGCGCCCACTGCCTCAAAGCGTTCTCCGCCCGCCGCCTGGCCGTCCTCGCCCCCACGATCCGGACCAGGGCCGCCGAACTCATCGACGCGATGCTGACCCGCGACCGCTTCGAGGTCGTCTCCTCGCTCACCTACCCGCTGCCCGCCTCCGTGGTGTTCGCCCTCATCGGCTTCCCGCCCCGGGACGCGATCCGCCTCAAGGGCCTCGCCGCCGAACGCATGCTGTTCACCTGGGGCCGCCCCAGCGAGGCCCAGCAACTCGACGTCGCCCGTTTCATGGTCGACTACTGGGCCTACTGCGAGGACTTCGTCGCCCGGCGACTGGAGGACCCCGACGACTCCTTCACCGGCGACCTCGTCCGCATCCACCGCGACGACCCGGACGCCCTCACCCCGGACGAGATCGTCAACGTCATCCACGCCATCAGCTTCGCGGGCCACGAGACCACCACCAACGTCGCCACCAGCGCCCTGCTGCGCCTCCTGCGCCACCGCGACCAGTGGGAGGCGATCTGCGCGCACCCCGAACTGATCCCCGGCGCGGTCGAGGAGGCACTGCGCTACGACCCCAGCCTGTTCACCTGGCGGCGCGTCACCACCACCGCCGTCGACATCGACGGGGTCCGTCTCCCGGCCGGAACGCCCCTGCTCCTCGCCATCGGGTCCGCCAACCACGACGAGCGGAAGTTCCCCGGCCCCGACGCCTTCGACATCCGCCGGCCGGGCAACCAGCAGCACCTCACCTTCGGCAAGGGCGGCCACTACTGCTTCGGTGCACCCCTGGCCCGGATGGAGCTGAGGGCCCTGCTGGAACTGCTCTCCGCCCGCGCCCCGAGCCTGCGTCTCGCACCCGGCCAGGACATCACCTTCCACACCAATGTCGTCTTCCACGGCCCCCGGGAACTGGTGCTGGAGTGGGACGGGCCGGTGACCGCGTGACGGGGACAGGGCTCCGGACCCCGCTGACGATCCGCGGCAGCACGCTCAAGAACCGGCTGGTCTTCCCGCCGTTCGTCAACGGCTTCGCCGACGGGCACCGCATCTCGCCCACCACCGTGAACTGGTACCGGCGCCTCGCCCGCGGCGGGGTCGGCACCGTCATCACCGAAGCGCTGTTCGTCCACCCCTCCAGCGAACCCCAGCCCAACATGATCACCGCCTACCACCCCGACAACCGGAACCGCTGGGCGCGTCTCGCAGCGGCGGTGGAGGACGCCGACTGCCGTCTCATCGGCCAGCTCGTCCACGCCGGACGCAGCCGCATGCTCACCGGCACCCGCTACCAGGGCCTCGCGCCCTCCGCCGTCGCCGACCCCTACAGCGGCCATGTCCCGCGGGCCCTGACCGGGGCGGAGATCACCGAACTCGTCGACACCTACGCGCGCACCGCCGCCACCCTCGCCGCCGCGGGCTTCTCCGGCGTGGAGATCCACGCCGCCCACGGCCATCTGCTGTCCCTGTTCCTGTCACCGCGCTGGAACCGCCGCGACGACGCCTACGGGGGAGACCCCGAACGCCGCGTCCGGATCATCGCCGACATCGTCACCGCCGTCCGCGCGTCCTGCCCCGCCGGGTTCCTGGTCTCCCTCGCCCTCACCGCCGAGGAGGGAACCGGCGGCGGACCGACCGCCGACGAGGCCGCCGCCATGTTCCGCCATCTGACCGCGACCGCACCCGTCGACGTCGTCACCTACCGGGCGGGCACCATCGGCCCCACCCTCGCCGACCACATCCCGGACCTGACCTATCCGCCCGCACCCATGCTGGACATGCAGCGCCGGATGCGCGCGGCCAACCCGGGCACCCCCTCCATAGCCGTCGGCCGCATCACCGACGGCGCCGCCGCGGCCCGGGTGCTCGACAGCGGCGCGGGTGACCTGGTGGCGCTCGGCCGGCCCCTGGTCGTCGACCCCGGCCTGCCCCGCCGCCTCCTCGCCGGGGACCTCCCCCTGCGGCGGTGCGCCTACTGCAACATCTGCTGGACCGAGGTCCAGTCCGGCAACCCGGGCCGCTGCCCCGTCGCCCCGGACTGGGGACGGCGGCCCCCAGAAGAACCAGCGGGACAGCGGGTCACGGAGGACCGTACGGCGACGGTCCGTGGGACACCGCCCCGCCGCCCCCGCCGCCCGCGGGTCACCGTCGTCGGCGGCGGCGCCGCCGGTCTGACGGCCGCGGCTGCGTTCGCCGAACGAGGGCACCAGGTCACCCACTTCGCCGGCGCCACCCCCGGAGGCCGGCTCGCCCGCCAGTCCCTGCTCCCCGCACTGCGCGAACTGACCGCGCTGGTGGACGCCCCACGCCTGCGCGGCCGGGCCGCCGGAGTCCGCCACCTGGCCCGGCGGGCCGAGCCGCCGTCCCTGCTGGCCACCGCCCCGGACCTCGTCGTCCTGGCCACCGGCGCCACGGGGCCGGTCCCGGACTACGTCCGGTCCGCCCCCACCGGCGCGGCCGAGATCACCGCCCTGCGCGCCTGGGACGCGGACCGTCTGCGGACACTGCGCCGCTCGCCCGCCCCGGGCGGCACCGCCGTCGTCGTCGCGGACGACGACGACCCCGCCGCCTACGCGCTGGCCTGCCTGCTCGCGCCGCTGCACCGCCGGACGGTCGTCCTCACCACCGCAGCCGAGCCACTCCCCCACCTGTCCTGGATCTACCGCAGGGGCCTGGACCGGATGCTGCGCCGGGCGGGCGTCCACCACCGCACGGACCGCGTCCCCATCGCCCTGCGGCCCGGCGAACTGGAGATCACCGGCGGCGCGGCCACGGAGACCCTCACCGATGTCACCCGGCTCGTCTGGTCGTCGCCCCGAGTCCCCGGCACCACCCTGACCGGACCTCTCCAGGACGCCGGTGTCCCCCATCTCCTCCTCGGCGACGCCGCCCGCCCGACCACCCTCCCGGACATCCTGCGCGAACTGCCCGGCGCCCTGCGAGCCGTCCACCTCGCCCCCACGAGCTGAGCCGACCGGAGACGGCCACGCAGCGACCGGCGAGTTCCGGAACCCGGCGGACGCGCCACGCCAAACGACCGGGACCCGCCGCATTCTGCGACCGGGGTGGTGGCCGCGGGGAATGCGGTGGCCATCGGCTGGGACGGCACGGTCAGCGACGGGGCCGCCACCCTCATCGCCGAGCACCTGTCCCAGCAGCGCAGCCGCCGTACCGTCGTGGCGGAGGCCGTCGCCCGCGCCCACCGGCACCTGCCCGGCCCGTTCGGATGAGCCGCTGCGGGCGGACCGGCACCTGGCGGGGCGGCGCAGGGACTTCGTTCCTCCACTGGACGCCGAGGGCGACGCGGTCCGACCGGGAATCTCACGTTTGCCGCCGCACGTACGTCTTCTTCCATGAGATGGACATGCAGCAACCGTTCGAGAGCGTCGTTGCGCGACACGGCGCGACCGTGCCGCGCGTCCGCCGGGTTCGACGTGCCGTCGGACCTGTCCCTGTCGCACGGGTTCCGGCGCCCGGTGCAGGCGCGCCCGCCCGGGACCGGGGCTTCCTGGTGGCGCCACGCGTCACGGTTCGCCGACGCCGACCCCGACCTGTGGGTGCACCCGGACACCGCCCCCCTCGGGGTGCGGCATCGGCAACGGCCGGATCGACATCACGATGCGCATGACAGGGCTCGAAGGGTGACCGCATGACACAGGACACACGCCACACCACCACCCCTGCCGACGCCGCCCCCGGCGTCGTCGTCGGGCAGGACGGACTCGCCCGGCCCGCGTGGGCGGCCGTGGACCCCCTGCTGCGCGACTACTACGACAGCGAATGGGGCATGCCGGTCACGGACGAGCGCGGTGTCTTTGAGCGCGTCAGCCTGGAGGGGTTCCAGGCGGGCCTGTCCTGGGCGACGATCCTGCGCAAACGGCCCGCGTTCCGGGCGGCATTCGACGGCTTCGATCCGGATGTGATCGCCGCCTACACCGAGGCGGATGTCGAACGGCTGATGACCGACGCCGGCATCGTACGCAACCGGCGCAAGATCCAGGCGGCCGTCACCAACGCCCGGGCCACCATCAGGCTGCGCGAGGAGATGGGCCTGGCCGGCCTGGTGTGGTCGTTCCGGCCCGCGACCACGCCCCGCCCCCGGACCTTCGCGGAGATCCCCACGAGGTCGGACGAGTCCCTCGCGCTGTCGAAGGAACTGAGGCGCCGGGGCTTCGCGTTCGTCGGCCCGACCACCATGTACGCGCTCATGGAGGCGATCGGCATCGTCGACACCCATCTGCTGGACTCGCACCGGCGCGGCAGCTCCGGGATCTGGCCCTCGTGACCCCGCTCCCCCTCGCCCCCCAGAGCCCGGCCGACCGCGAGGCCGCGCTGCGGTCGCCGATCGCCCGCGCAGCGCCGGAAGGAGAAGATCCCGTGGGTGCCGAGAATCCTCGCTGCCGATCTCACGTTTCGCACCCGGTGAACGTCTTCGAGATGTCATCACGTCACAGGCGAACCGATGACAACAACGGAAAGGACAAACCCATGCCGCTCGAAGAGAACAAGGCGATCGTCGGCCGCTGGTTCACCGAGTTCTGGGGCAACCCCTTCAACCCCGGCATCATCGATGAACTCGCCGCTCCGGACATCCGGTTCGAGTACTCGCTGCACAAGCCCATGCGCGGCCGGGACGAGGTGCGTGCCTTCGCGACCAACTTCCGCACCGCGTTCCCGGACCTCAACTTCTGGGGCACCGCGGACCTCATCGCCGAAGGCGACTACGTCGTCGGACAGTGGGAGGGCGGCGGCACCCACACAGGGCCGGTCGTCTTCGACGACCTCCCCATCGGCTCCGCCCCTGCGGCGTCCGGCAAGACGCTCCGCTTCACCGGCAAGACGGTCCTCAAGGTCCAGAACGGCCTCATCGTCGAGGAACTCGGACTCGACGACGGCGTGAAGGTCCTCCAGCAGCTCGGCATCATCCCGACCGCCTGACCCGACCGCCGGTATCCGGCATCACACCGGAGGGGCCTGCCCTCGCAAAAAGGCGGGCCCCTCCGGCAGTCCCAGAAAGCTCACCCGGCCCGCCCAACCCCCGTGCCAGGCCCGCCCGCACGGGTTCCCAGGTCAGGCGTGGTGTCCGTGCGCGGAGCCCCGGCGACGTCGCGGACGGGGTCGAGGGTGGGGGTCCGAGCGGTGTTCGCCTCGTCGGGTCCAGCGGCGGGGGTGCAGCCCGCCGCGGCCGGAAGGTGTCGGCGGGGTCCGCGTCCGCGCGTGATCGAGTGCCCCTCGGCGCACTCCGGTACGGTCTGCGGCCGGTTGGGCCAGAGCCTGGCCGTCGTCCGGCCAGGGTCAATCGACTCACCAGGGCCTGTCGTTTGGATCATCCAGGCGCGTCGCAGGCCCTGGCACGCGCATCTGCCGCGTTGTCGTCACTCGCCGACGCTCCGCGTCGACTCCCTCCTCCGCCTTGCAGCTACACGCACCAGACCCCGCTCGGGTCGGCCGGAAAGGCGCCGAGCCGCATCGCCCGGATGATCCAAACGACAGGCCCTAGGTCAGTAGGCGCGTGCCATCACGGCGACGTTGCCCGGCTGGTCGTCGCTCTCGGGGACCGAACCATCCGCGGCGACCAGGCACCGCACGGACACACCCCGCTCGGCGAGCCTCGCCTCGCCCTCCGGGCCCAGCGTGGCCCAGGGGATGCGCGCCCAGCCGCTGTGCGCGGCCTCCTCGGCCTCCTCGATGGTGGTCACCTCGGCGGTGCGGTCCTTGCGACGCCGGCGGGACTGGGTCAGCAGCAGCGCTTGGTCCTCCTCCAGCACCCTGGGCAGCAGGGCGGACAGCGCGTCGATCGCCGTCGACTCCTTGCTCCCCGCGATGCGGCGGACCAGCACGGCGGTCCCGTTCTCCAGGTCGCGAGGCCCCACCTCGATCCGTACGGGCACGCCTTTCAGCTCCCAGTCGACCGCGCGGCGCCCGAACGGCGTGTCAGTGCGGTCGTCGACACGGACGCGTACACCCGCTGCCTTCAACCGGTCGCCGATCTCGCGGACCTTGGCCAGAACCTCGTCGCCGCCCTTGATGGCGACGACCACTGCCTGGATCGGGGCCAACCGGGGCGGGATGCGTAGACCGTTGTCGTCTCCGTGCGTCATCACCAGCGCGCCGATCAGGCGCGTGGTGGAGCCCCAGGAGGTCTGCCAGACGTGTTCTTGCCGGCCGTCCTTCGACAGGTACCGCGTGTTGAACGCCTTGGCGAAGTTCTGGCCGAGTTCGTGGCTGGTGCCCAGTTGCAGGGCCTTGCCGTCGCCCATCATGCCCTCCAGGGTGAGCGTGTTGATGGCGCCGGCGAACCGTTCCCTGGCTGTCTTGCGTCCCGGCACGGCGTCCATGGCGAGGACGTTCTCCATGAAGTCGGCGTACACGTTCCGGTGGATGTGCGCGGCGTAGTCCCGGGCGTCCTCGTAGGTGGCGTGCGCGGTATGGCCCTCCTGCCACAGGAACTCCGTTGTACGGAGGAACACGCGCGGGCGCAGTTCCCAGCGCACCACGTTGGCCCACTGATTGATGAGCAGGGGCAGGTCGCGGTAGCTGTTCACCCACTTGGAGAAGTAGTCGTTGATGATCGTCTCGGAGGTGGGGCGGACGACGACGGGCTCCTCCAGCTCTTTGCCGCCCGCGTGCGTGACAACGGCGAGCTCGGGCGCGAAACCCTCGACGTGCTCGGCCTCCTTCGTCAGATATGACTGCGGAATGAAGAGCGGGAAGTACGCGTTGGAGGCGCCCGCGTCCTTGATCCGGGTGTCCATGTCCTGCTGCATCCGCTCCCACAGTCCGTACCCGTACGGCCGGATGACCATGGTGCCGCGGACCGGCCCGTTGTCGGCCAGTTCGGCCTTGGTGATGAGGTCCTGGTACCAGCGGGGGAAGTCGTCCGCCCGCGACGTGAGAACGTGTGCCCTTGCCATGGCGTGCACGGTAACGCTGGGGCTCGCCCGTGCGCGAATGAGTTACTAACCATTCCGAAGGGTCGCGCTCGGTGGGTTACTTGGCCTGGAACCCGCCGTCGATGTTGAGGATGGCGCCGGCGACGAAGGACGACGTGTCGGACAGGAGCCAGTGGATGCCCTGGGCGATCTCCGTGGGCTGCCCCATGCGGCCGATGGGGTGCATCGCGGTGATGGTCTCCTCGTCGTACTGGCCGAGGGTGATGGCGCGGGCGATGATGTCGGTCTTGATCGCGCCGGGGGCCACCCCGTTGACGCGCACGCCCTGGGACGAGTACTCGATCCCGGCGGTCTTGGTCAGTCCGACGACCGCGTGCTTGGTGGCGGCGTAGGGGCCGCTCCAGGGCATGCCGTTGAGTCCGGCGATGGAGGCGAGGTTGACGATGGCGCCCCCGCGTCCACCGGCGAGCATCTCCTTTATCTCGCGTTGCAGACACAGGAACAGGCCCATCACGTTCGTCGACAGCATCTCCTGGAACTTCACCGGGTCGGCGTCGGCGATCGCCGCGGTCTCGTGGGCGAGGCCGGCGTTGTTGACGGCGTAGTCCAGGCGGCCGTGGTCGGACAGGACGGAGTCGAACAGGGCGGTGATGCTGTCCTGCGAGTCCATGTCCGCGACCACGAAGGAGGCGCTGCCGCCGTCCTGGGTGAGTTCTTCGACGGCCTGCTTGCCGACGTTCTCGCGCCGTCCGCTGAGGACGACGTGCACGCCGTCCGCGACCAGCAGCCGCGCGGTCTCCTTGCCGATACCGGTGGCGCCGCCGGTGATGACCGCGACCTTCTTGTCGTTGCTCATGGTGGATCTCTCCCTGGGGGATCGGTGATCGCGCGCTGCTGCGCCTGCCCTTCGATCCATAAAAGACCGGCGGGCTCTTGTGTTGAAAACGTAAGGCACCGGCGGTCTGATGTCAACAGACCAGGAGTCTGTAGTCTGGGGTCATGTCTACCTTTCAACGTGCGCGCAGCGAGGAGCAGCGTGAGCTGCGGAGGCGAGCGATCCTCGACACCACCGCCGCGATGCTCGACGAGATGCCCGTCGGCGAGGTCAGCCTCAATGAGCTGAGCCGACGCGTCGGCCTGGCCAAGTCCAACGTCCTGCGCTACTTCGAATCGCGTGAAGCGATCCTGCTGGAGCTCCTCGGCCGCGCCTGGAACCAGTGGGTCGACGCGTTGCCCGAACTGCTGGCCGCCGAGGTCGACCCGGACGGCTCCGCGGCGCAGCGCGGTGAGCAGGTCGCCGCCGTCCTGACCCGGTCACTGGCAGGGCGTCGAGTCATGTGCGACCTGTTCAGCGCGCACGCCGCGGTCCTGGAGCGCAACATCTCCGTCGACGTGGCCGGTTACTGGAAGCGGACCGCGATCGGCAACGTCGACGCCATGGCCGGCCTGGTCCGCCGCCATCTGCCCGAACTGGGCGACGACGCGACCCCGCTGTGCGCCCAGGCCATCATGGTCGTCGGCCCGGTCTGGACACACGCCCGCCCGTCGGTCGCCATGCTCGCCGCCTACGACTCCGATCCCGCACTCACCGTGCTGCGCGTGGACTTCATCCCCACCTTGCAGGCCATGCTGGCGACCCTGATCGCCGGGACCCTGGCCCGCGGCGCCGTGGGATGAACGCGGCTTCCGGGTCGAACACCCAGGCATGGACCAGGGCTGACGGTGGCTCCGTGGGCGGCGGGCACGCCGGGGTGACGGGATCGGGAGGAGTGCGGGGACGGAGGCGGCCGGTCCGTTGCGCAAGCGCTTCAGCCGGTCCGTTGCTCGTGGGGGGCTGGGGAGATGGCGCAGGCTGTTGTCGACGACCCCGCGGATGCTGTCGGGGCGGCTGTTGAGGCCGAGGCCCTGCGCGGTGTGCTCGACGCCGGACTTGGTGGCCAGGACGATCTCGTCGCGGAAGTCCTTGACCGCCCGGCCGGGCAGGGCCTCGTTGGTGCGGGCCTCCCAGCCGTGGGCGTAGGCGCGGGACCGCGCGTACCGTGCGTGCCCGGTGACTGTCACCCCGTCACCGGGCCACTGCCGTGCCGGTCTCCGTACCTCAGCGCCCGTTGTCCGTACCGGTGTCCGGGTCCGGTGCGAGCACGGCGAAGAGGCGGTCGGCGGCGCCGGGCCCCGTCCCGGGGCGCTGCGTCCGGCTGGTGCCGGTCCCCCGACCGGCATCCCGGCCCGTGGCGTCGCGGGAGGACTGCGGGTCGCGGACGGAGTCCGTCTCCGGGCGCGGCCTGTGGCGTTCCGATCGGGAGGGGCCCGCGGGTCCGCGCGAGGTGAAGGACGACGACGCGGCCGGGGTGTCGCTCACCGGGTCCGGCCGGGTGCCGTCACGGGAGTGGGTACGGGTGTGGTCGCGGACGTGGAACGCGTCGCGGAGCCGGCGGACATGGTGGCGGGCCTCGCTCAGGGCCTCCGGCCGGCCCTGGCCCCGTAGCAGGATGACGGCCACGGACGCGGCCATCCTGTCGTACAGGTGCGCGTACCGGGCCGCGTCGGGTGACGGGTCGCCCGCGAGGGGTCGGGCGGTCACCCGGGCCTCACTCATCAGGTCCCGGGCACGGTTCAGGTGCTTCGTCCGGGTCTCGCTCAGTTGTCCCTCCAGCAGCCGCATCGCCTCGCCGAAGTCGGCGCGCCACGAGGCCAGTACGGCGGGGTCCACCACGGGATGGCGTCCGGCGGGTCCGGTGTCGTGGGGCTGCCGGTCGGACGGGGGGCGCGTCCCGGTGGCCGGCCGCTCGGGGGGCGGCGGGAGGGGGGAGAGGGTGACCGACCGCCCGGCGGAACCGGGCCGCGTCGGCATCGGAGGGTGCTCCCTTTGCGGGGAGGGGCGCTCCCCCCGCGTAGAGGGGCGCTCCGCCTGGATCGGAGGGCGCTCCCCCCGCGTAGAGGGACGCTCCCCCTGGACCGGAAGGCGCTCCCCCCGCGTCGAAGGACGCTCCCGCTGCGTAGAGGGGCGCTCCCGCTGGGGGGACGACGGGCCGGGCTGGGGACCACGGGGCACGGGCGCGGGCACGGGCGCGGGACCCTGGGTCGTACGGGGCCGGGGCGCCTGGCCGGGCTGCTGGATCGCGCCGAGGGCCGACCGTATCTCCTCAAGGCCCGTCTCGGCGCGTTCCCGGAACTCGGACGGCCCCGGGGAGGGCGTGAGATGCGGCTGAAGGGCCAGGGTCAGCTTCTGCTTAAGCTGCTGGAGCCGCGCGCCGATCAGAATCCCTTGGGAGGCCGCGTTGCCACCGGACGCCAGGAGGGCCAGGCTGCTCGCCTCGTAAGATCCCAGGACCGGGCCCTGGCCCGGCGCGGCCAGCCCGGCCAGGGCGTCGAGGACCCGTCCGACATGGTGGGTCAGCGGCTGGCCGAAGAGGGCACGGGCGGTCCCGGCGGCCTGCTGCGGGGCGCCGTCGCGGGCCAGCCGGAGGGCGTTCTGGTAGAGGTCGTCCGACGTGGTGCGGATCTCGTTGAAGGCGGCACGGATCTGCTGGTTGATCATGTGCCCGTCGTGCCAGGGCCGGGACGGATTGCGGTCCGCCCGGAACTGGCGCAGTTCGAGCAGGACGAGTGGCAGTTCCAGGGTGCCGCGGCCGTCGTCGAGGGCGTAGTCCCGCATACCGACGGTGTCCTGCTGAAGGACCTGGCGGTTGTCGGCCGTGCGGCCGAGGAGTGCCGTGCTCAGATAGTCCCGTACCCGCACCCCCGACGGCTGCATGCGTTCGTCCAGGATGCCTTCGGTGCGCTCGGCGCCGGGGACGGTCATCTTCCATCGGGTGCCGATGTGCCGCACCAGGTCACGCAGCCCGGCCTCGAACAGGGCCACCACGGCCTTCTCGTCTTGCGCCAGGAACTCCCGGACCGAGCGATTGAGGGTGCTGTGGACGGGGCCGAAGGGGACCCTGGACGCCGCCGCGACCATGTTCTTCGCCACCCCGCCCACTTCGAGCCGCCACTGGACGGGGTGGGCCGCGATGTGGTTGAAGGCCAGCCACGCGAGCCCGTGCGTCTCGGCCACGAGGGGCAGGTACGGGAGGAACGGCCGCTGGTGGACGGCGACCCGCTGCCCGAGCACGTTCTCGGCGAACAGGGTCGCGACCTGGTCCGCGACCGTGCGGCCCTGGTCCATGATGGCGGCCAGCAGCCGGTCATGGAGCTGACGGCGGACGAGATCCAGCAGGGGCGTCAGTCCGGCGACGGGGACGCCGACCGTGAACTGGGTGTAGATCGGGTGCCTGGCCCCCAGCGGGGACTGGAGGACCGTGATCTCGGGCAGGTCCGGAGGCAGGGTCCAGCCGTCCTTGCCGTCCAGGAGTTCCCGGAGGGTGAAGGAGCGGTTGTGCCGGTCGGTTCGCTCCAGGAGCGCGCGGGTCCGGACGAACACGTCCATCCCGGCTTCGGCGTCCCGCCGTGAACCCTCCTGCCGCAGGGCCGGCAGGGGCGGCGTGACCAGTTCCAGGATCTTCTTCACGGCCGGTGTGGATTCTTGGCCCGTCTCCTGCCTCGCCGTCTGCCGCGACATGTACAGCTTGTTGTCGGCGCCGAGGTGGAGCACCCGCTGATCGACGGTGAGGACGGCGCCGGAGGTGTGGCGGGCCAGGTCCTTCCAGAACGAGAAGTCCGACGGGGACTCCAGCACATAGACGAGCTCCCCCTCGACGCCCAGCCTCCCGTAGGGAAGCGGTCGCGCCGGGTCGAGCAGCGCGTTCGCGGCGGTCAGGTCGGGTTCGTAGGTGAGGGCGTGCGGGGCGATCGTGCCGTAGGGGTCGACGATGACGGCGCGGGTGCGGCCGGGCGGGGTCGGGGTGGGGGGTGCGAGGCTGAGCAGGTCCTCGGGCCGCGGGGCCTGCATCTCGATCCAGCGGATGCCGTCGGTGGTGTGGTGGGCGGCGTAGGCGTGGCCGTCGCGGTTCTCGTGGGCGGTGAGGATCAGCGCGGTCGAGCCGGTCCCGGCGGCGGCCAGGGCCTGGCGCAGGTCCTCCCACTCCGTCACGGGCGCCCAGCCCGGCCCCTCGGCGAGCCGCTGGTCCGCGCGGTGCGGACGGCCCTGGCGGAAGCCGAGGTCGAGGTCGTCCCGGGAGTAGGTGGTCCGCAGACCGCTGCCCGCCGGGGACGGGCGGTCCGGGTTCCAGAACGCGGCCGGGGTGTTGTCCCGGTACAGCCTGCGGAGCAGGTTCTCCAGCAGGATCACGCAGTTGACGACGGACAGTGGGGTGTCGCCGCCGTCCCGGGGCGGCGGCACGCTCGCACGGGCGGACTCGACGGCGGTGCGTGCCCGTGTCTCAAGCCCGGCCGGCCCGAGTGCGAGGGCCCGGACGGGAGCGGTGGCCAGGGGGGCGCCGGACGCGTCCGGGCCCTGGGTGTGCAGGCGCCGGGTGGCCTCCGCGACACGGTGGGCGGACTGGACGGCGGCCCACTCGCCCGCCTGGGCGCGCAGGGGGCGGGCGGTCACCGAGGGGGGTGGCTCGACATCGCGGGTGCCGGGGCGGGCCAGGTCGGTCAGTTGCCGGGAGCGGGCCAGGAGGGGGTCGTTGGCCAGCCCGTCGATCGGGGGCGGCGCGGACGACATGAGCCGCGGGCCGCCGGTCTGCCAGCGGTAGCGATTGCCGCTGCGGCCCTCGCTGCGCGCGTACACGACGGTGTCCACCGTGCCGTCGCCGGTGAGGACGAAGAAGAACGCGACGCCGTCGTTGCCGCCGTTCAGATGGGCGTGCAGCGGCCGGTTGACGGCACGCGTGCCCGGGGACTCGCGCACGGCCTGCACCGTGGCGGCCACACTGTCGATGATCTTCCGGTCGGCGTCGTCGAAGTCGTCGTACCTGGCGTCGCCCGCGTAGTGGACCCGGCCGCTGAGCGCCCAGGTGGTGGTGATGGTCGCCCGGAACGCGGTGAAGCGGTCGAGCCGTTCGCGCCAGGCGTCGGCCAGCAGGCCCCGCCGCTCCTCCAGGACCGCCCGCCAGGTGTGCTGGACCGCGCTCCGGAGGAGTGTGCGCTGCTCGGCGTCGGGCCCGATGTCGAGGGAGGCCAGATACTCCGCGAAGTACCGCTCCAGGCCCGCTGTGCGGGCCGGGTCGCCCCCGGGTGCGTCGAGGTCGGTGGCGGGCAGGGCCTGCTGGAGGAAGGCGCGGAAGGTGAGGTCGTCCAGGCGTTCGGGGTGGGCGTCGATCTCGTCCGCCCGTGCCGGGACGGCGGTGAACAGGGGCAGCAGTTCGGGGTGCTGGTCCAGCGCGGTGGCGATGCCGGGGCCCCGGGGGCCGGTCAGCAGGTCGGCCAGTTCGGGGGGCAGGTGGGAGAGCACCGTGCCGGGTGGGTTGCCGGGGTCTGCCGCGAGGGGGTCGGGGGCCGGTTCGGGGCCGGGGTTCTGACTCTGGGCGGTCCCGTCATGGGTCGTGGTGCCGGTCCGGGAGGGGGCGGCTTCCTGGGGCCCGGTCCGCGCGTCCTGCTGCGGGGGCTCGGTCTGCCCGTCCTTCGGCGGGGCTCCGGTCCGCCCGTCCTTCGGCGGGGGTCCGGTCGGCCCGTCCCGCTGCGGGGGCTCGGAGGTCGGCGCGGTCCGGTTGCCGGCTGCGCGGTCCGGCCGGGCCGGGGGGTTCAGGGCGTCGAGCAGCCGCCGGGAGTCCTCGGCGCGGACCAGTTCCCCGAAGTCGGCCGGGCGCTCCTCGGCCAGTCGCCGTACGGACTCGGCGAAACCACGGTCCCGTCCGGCCGCGGCCCGCCAGTCGGCCCGGGTCAGGAACGCCCCGGCGAATTCCGGCTGCGCGGCCAGCAGCCCGGCGAGACCGCGGCTGCGCCGCAGGGCCAGGTAGAGGCTCTCCACCAGGTCGGCGGTGACCTGCTCCTGGTCCAGGCGAAAGAGGGTCATGACCAGACCGCGGTTGCCCAGGGCGCCCCGGACCGCGGTGGTCAGGCCCGTGCCGAAGGCGGGGTGCCGTTTGACGAGCAGCCACACGGCCTTGCGCTCCGGCGTCTCGTCGGTGAGCCAAGGCGCGGCGCGGACCACGGCGGCCAGTTCCTCGCGGTCCATCAGATCGCGCAGCAGATCGGGCCGCGTCTCCAGCAGGGCGGTGAGGGCACGGTGACCCGCGAGGAGGGCGCGCAGATGCCGGGAGGTGACCAGGGCGGGCGCCAGCCCGCTGTGGGTGGTGACGAGGCGGAGCACCTCCGGCGTGGTCAGCCCGGCCCACGATCCGTTCTCCATCAGGGACATGGCCACCACCAGGTCGGGTGCCGCCGCGGCCACGGGCAGGACGTCCGGGCGGACGACCCGGGCGACCAGTTCGGGGCCCGCGGCGGCGAGCGCCTTCACCAGCGGGAGGTTGTCGAGGAGCCGGTTCCAGGAGTCGGCGGAGGAGACGAGGTCCGGGCGCCCGGCCAGCAGTTCGGCGAGGCCGGGTATCCGTCCGAGCTCCTTCACCAGCCGGGGGGCCGCCGCCGCCGACTCGACCCGCTCCGTCGAGGCCAGCACGACCCGGATCACGGGCTCGCTGTTCTGCCGTGCCAGCTCCGCGACCAGGCCGGGGGCGGCGGCGAGCAGATCGAAGGAGATGCGCTTGCTGCTGCCCAGTGCCTCGGCCGCCGCGGGGCTCACCCGGATCAACTCGGCCAGGTCCGTCAAGGTCGGTGAGAACAACTTGAAGCTGTAGCCGTGGAGGTGGAACACCTCCGCGTAGTGGGGGTTGGCGTCGAGGTCGGCGAGGAATTCGGGGTCGCGCAGATAGGTGCGGACCGCCTTGTTCACGAGGAAGACGCGGAACACCGGGTCGTGGGTGGTCAGCAGCCGGATCAGGTCCGGCGAGCGCCGCACCTGGTCCAGCAGGTCGGGACGGCGCAGCAGGGTGAGCAGTGAGGGCCGGGTGCGCAGGAGGCGCAGGAAGGCCGGGTCGAACAGCAGCCCCTCCGCGAGGTAGCGGTTGCCGGTCGCCGCCGGGCGCAGGACGTCGTCGGCGAGGACGGTCCCGTACGCGTCCAGCACACCCGGGCCGGGGTCCCCCGCCGAGCGGACGTGCGCGGGGTCGCGTTCGTGCGTCAGGTCGTCGACCAGTCGTTCGAGCACCGGCAGCCGGGAGGCGTCCAGGATGAAGCCCTCCGGGGTCAGTGTGGCCTGACCGGCCGCCTCGATCTCGTCCCGCAGTCGGGCCACGTCCGCGCGGCCCCGGTGCTCGGAGTCCTTGCCGTGCGGGGCCGGGGCGGTGAGCGCGGCCACGGCCGGGACGGCCAGTTCGTCCAGTCGCGTCTGCTGCGCGTCCCAGACATCGAGGAACGCGGGGCGGGCCAGGACCTCCCGCAGGAGACCCGCGTCGGCGGCCACGGCCCTGGTGAAGGGCTGCCCGCGGCGCTCCTGGAACCGGCGCAGCAGCCCGTCGTCGGTCAGCAGCCGCAGCCAGTGGGCCACGGGCAGACGGCCGAAGAGCCCCGCGAGATCACCCAGCACGTCCGGTGCCGCGTCGACCCGTTCGGCCACGGCACGCCACTCGGCCGCGCCGCCCACCTGGTACTGGAGGGTCTCGTAGCGGGACGCCAGCCGCAGCAGGGCGGCGTCCGACCGCATCGCGGCGGTGTCGATCACCGGGTCGCGGTGCATGAGGTCCGGGAGCAGCCCGATCCGGGACAGCGCGGCGGGCAGCCACGGGTCGGTCAGCAGCCGCTCCAGGGGCCAGGTGTCCAGGGCGATGACGCGGCGGATGGTGAGTGAGGCGAGGGCCGGTGACCGGTACAGCGCGGTCGGCCACGGGGCCGGCGCCCCCAGTTTCTCCCCCAGCCCGGCCCGCAGCTCCCGCAGTTCCGGGAAGGTGAACACATCGCGCAGCGGCGCGTGCCGGGTCAGCGCGAGCAGTGCGCGCAGCCGCGCGGGAGCCTCGGGGGGCAGGTCGTACGTCCGGTCGGAGGTCCGTGCGAGCAGCCGGCGGAGCTGATGGGGCAGCAGGGTGCCGTCCGGGTGGAGCGCGAGGGTGGTCAGCACCAGGCCGTGCCCGGACAGCGCGGTCGTGGCGGCCCGGTTGGCGGGGCCGTCGTTGTCCGGGTCGAAGAGGGCCGCGACCGCCGGATGGGTCGCCCTGAGGTGGTCCCGTACGAGCCCTCGCGCGGGCGCGCTCGTCGCCGCGCGCTCGATCTGTGCCGGGGTCGGCGCGGTGGCCGTCCGCCGCCCGGTCGTGGGCTGCGGCGGTCCGGTCCCGCGCAGTGCCTCGGCCAGGGCGCCGTCGTCGGTGAGGTGGTCGTAGCGTTCCGGGTGGTGCGACAGCGCGGTGGCGACGTGCGGATTGCCGGCGGCGGCCTTGATGAGCGCCCGGTTCTCCAGCAGCCGGGCGGTCAGGCCGGGGAGGTCCTCCAGGACGTCCGTCAGTTCGGCGGAGTCCCGCAGCAGTCCCAGCACTTCGGGGTCCGCCTTGACGGCGGCCAGCACCCGGCGGGACGACAGGGCCAGGTTCAGTTGCTCGGGGAAGGGGCGCAGGCGGTCCTGGAGGGCCGCGTCCCCGAGCACGTCGGCGTAGAGGCCGGGGTCGGTGCCGGCTTCCCGCCAGGCGCCCGCGGACCGCAGTGCCGCGTACAGTCCGGCGTCGGCGCCGAGCCGCCAGAGCGCCTCCACGGGATCGTCCAGGGTCCGCAGGGCCGCGCCGAACGCGGGCAGGTCGTCCGCCAGGCTGAACACGTCGATGCCGATGGTCGAGATCGCGCTCAGCGCCGCGACGTCCCCGTCCAGGTTCGCCAGCAGCCTCGGGTACATGACGGACTGCGCCAGCACCTCGGGCTCGGCCTCCAACGCGGGCACGGTCCCCTCGCGTACGAGGACCGCCGCCAGCCGTGCGCCGTGCACCGTGTGCCACCGCTCCTTCTTGGCCGCGAGCAGGTCGAGCAGCTCGGGGGAGTCGCGCAGGACCGCCACCAGCAGCGGTTCGGCCTTCAGTGTCGTGCCGAGCCCGCTGTCCGGCCGGGCCAGGGCGTACGTCACGTCGGGGGCCCGCTTCAGCCGCTCGCGCAGGGCGCTGTCGCCCGCCCCGGAGAAGCGCCGCAGGGCGGCCACCACGTCGGGCACGGTCAGGTCGCGGGGGAGGGACTGCCGCTGGAGCAGCCCGATCACCGTCTCGCGGAGCGCCGCCCGCTCACGGTCGGGTACGGCGCTCAGCGCGTTCTTCAGGGCGATTCTGATGCCCGGGGCGATGGGCAGGGGGTCGTCCCGGTCCTCCGGGGCGGGGGTCGGGTCCGGTTGCCCGGAGGGGTGGGGGGTCGTTCCGGTGTCCTGGGTGGTGGTGCCGGTTCCCAGGGTGGTTGTGGTGGTTGTGCTGGTGCCTGGAGTGGTGATCCCGGTGCCCGGGGTGGTTGCGCTGGTGCCCGGGGTGCCCGGGGCGTGCTGGGTGCCCGGGGGGTGCGAGGTGTCCGGGGTGTGCGGGATGTCCCGGGACGTGCCGGGGGCGGGACGGGACGCGGTCCCGGAGCCAGAGCCGGAGCCGGACTGCGTGGCCGTCTGCTGCGCGCCCGTGCCCGCGCCGCCCTTGGGCTTCTTCTTGCCCTTCTTCGCCCCGCCGGGTGTCTCCCGGCCGGAGCCGCCCGTCCCGAACGCGTCCCGCAGTTCCCGCGACTTGTGCTGGGCGGCGGCCAGCGCCCGGCGGCTGGGCTCGTCGCCGGGCCGGTCGATACGGCTGCCCTGGAGCAGGGTGTGGGCCACCACCGCCCTGATGTTCTCGAACAGCAGCCGGTACTGCCCCGCGCGCCCGGCGGAGTCGTGTCCGGTGGTGGGCCGGACGTGGTCCCACGCCATGACGTCCTGCGCGTGGACCAGCAACTCGGTGTGGAGGACGGGTCCCATCGCGGCCAGCGCCTCGTGGGCGCCGTCGAACTCGTGCTGCCAGGCAGCCACCTTGCCGGTGTCCACGACGGGGAGGTCTCGTGTGCGGGTGGGGGTGCCGCCTGTTGTGGGGGGCGGGTCGGCGGGTGTGGTGGATGGGTCGGCGCTTCGGGGGGTTCTGGTGGGTGAGGGGTCGGTGGACAGGTCGGTGGAGGTGTGGGAGGTGGTATCGGTCGAGGTGCGCATAGAGGTGCCGGAGGTGGTATCGGTCGAGGTGCCCGCCCACGTACCGGCCGAGGTGCTGATCGGGGTGCTGGTCGAGGTGTCGTTCGAGGTGTCGGTCCGGGTGGCTGTGGTCCATGGGGTGTTCCGGAGGCCCTGCCCTCCGTCACCCCAGGTGTCGGCCGCCATTCGGGCCAGACCCGCCGCCATGGCGTCCTCGGTGTCCACCCGCAGGGCATAGGGCTGGTGGATGCCGCTGCTCTGCCGGGTGTGCCGGGACGGCCGGGTGCGGGACGGGCCGCCCGCACCCGGCCCGGACTCGGCGGCGCCCCACCCCTGCCCGGCGACGCCCCGCAGCGCGGAACGGATCTCCTCCAGCGCCCGCTGGTACCGCTCCCGGTTCTCCGGGGACGGTCCGTGGCGCTGCGACGGGTCCACGGCGAGCCGCTGCTCAAGACGCCGGTACAGCGCGTCGAGCCGGGATTCGACGTCGCTCGCGCGATCGGTGCCCCCGGCGTGGTCGACCACCGCCCCGGCGAGCGCGGCGCTGTCCGTCACGGGGAGCGCGCGCCAGACGCTCTCGGCACCGTCGGGGTCCAAGACCTCCTGGAGGATCTTGAAGACCTTCCCGACCTGCACCACCAGCGGGTCGGCGAGCCGCCGCCGGACGGGGACGGCGAGTTCGGAGCTGTTCCTCGGGGCGAAGCTGCGGGCGTTCGCGTGGGACCGGGTGGCGACCTGCCTGATCTCCTCGAAGGAGGCTTCGAGCGCCTCGGTGGTCATACCCCAGGGCGAGGGATCCCGGCGCAGTTCGGGGCGCGGGAAGTAGTGGCGCAGTTCCAGCAGTGCCAAGGGCAGTTCGGCGTTGCCGGCCGAGGTGTCCAGGGCGTAGTCCTCCATGCCGGACATCTGCCACTGGGTGAGCGGGGTGCCCCCCGCCGAGGTGCCCCGTATCACGGTCTCCAGGCGTTCCCCCGTGGTGAACGACTCGGGCACGACCTGGAACAGCTCGTCCAGCAGGTCCACCAGGTCCTCGTCCTCCGTGGCCGGGGCGATCTCCCGCAGGAGGTCCACCAGATGGACCTCGAACAAGGCGGTCGCTTCCGCGGCTCTGCGGTCGAGGAAGTCGCGGATGCCGGGCGCGAGTGCCCCGCGCAGCGTGGCGAAGGGTGTCCGGGACGCGGCCGGGAGCATGTTCTTCATGAGCGAGTTCGGCCGTTCGACATCCTGGAACGGGGGTGCGGCGACATGCTGGAACCCCAGCCAGGCGTAGCCGTGCAGCTCGGCCAGACCCGGCAGGTGGGACAGGAAGGGGTACTCGTGCGGCTCCGGTTGCCGTCCGAGGACCTCCGCGGCGTGCATCGCGGTGAGCATGTCGGCGAAGATCCGTCCCGCGTCCACGAGCGGCAGCAGCCAGGGGCGTTCCAGATGGGCCCGTGCCAGATCCAGTACGGGTGTGAGCCCGGCCGGGGGGACGCCGACCGTGAGCTGGGTGTACGCGGAGTGACCGGCTCCGGCCGGGGACCGGGCCACCCCCACGACATGCATGCCGGGCGCCACGGTCCACCCCGGGACGGTACGGAGCAGCTCCGCCAGTTCGGTCGTCCCCTGGGCGGGGTCGTCGGTGCGCTCCAGGGCCTCCCGGACGGCCCGGTTCAGCGCGAGTCCGGCCGCCGCCGACATCCGCTGCTCCCCCGGCAGGACCTGCAAGGGCGGTGACACCAGCTCGGGGATCGGGAGTTTGTCCGCCTTGGCTCCGGGGCCTGCGGCCTGCTCGGTCAGATGCCGCCGGCCATCGGTGTCGATGAAGAACGTGCGCCGGTCGACCACGATCGTCGCACCCGAATCGTGCTTGGCCAGCAGGTCTCCGAGGTGCAGTGCGAAGCCCGCGCTCGGGCCCAGTTCCAGCGGGTACAGCAGTTCCGCCTCGTAGCCGATCGCGCCGACCTCGTGGCTCCGGGGCGGGTCGACCAGGGAGTCGACGAGCGCCGACCCCTTGGCCATGGCCTCGGCGGAGTCGGTGTGCAGGGGGTGGTCGGAGATCGTGCCGTCCGCGCCGGTCAAGGGCCGCGCGGGGTCGGTGATCCGCCCGTCCGGGCCGATCAGGACGGCACGGGTCTGGAAGGGCTCGTCCAGCGGCAGTGTGTCGCGCACCTGCTTTCCGGGGTGCTCGGCCTGCATCTCGATCCAGCGCATGCCCTGTTCGCTCTGGTGCATCGCGAAGGCGTGCCCCACCCCGGTCCGGTGCTGGGTGATGATCAACGCGGTCGCGCCGGGGCCGAGGTGACCGAGGCCGCTGGCCAGGGCGGGCCAGGAGGTGACGGGGCCCCAGCCGGGCCCGGGGGCCAGCCGGTCCTCCGCCCGACGGCTGCCGACGGCGCTGTCGTCGAGGGCGACGGCGGCACGCACCGCCCTCGGCAGGGGGGTGTCGGACGCGTCCCGGTAGAGCTGGCTCCGGAAGCTGTCCAGCAGGACGACGCAGTTCAGGACGCGCAAGGGTACGGGGGCGTTGCGGGGAGTGCCGGGCGCGGTCGGGGTCGTGGTCGTGCGGTACTCGTCGCGGGCGGCGGTGATCGCGATGTCGACGGCGGTGCGCAGACGGGTGTCGTCGAAGGCGGAGGGGGATGGGTGGGGGGAGGTGGAGGGCGTCGGACCGGTGACGGGGTCGGGGTCGGGATCGGGGTGGGAGGCAGGGTCGGGGTCGGTCAGGACGGTGCTCGGGCTGGTGCTGGTGTCCGAGTGGTCGGAGTAGTCGGAGTGGTCGGAGTCCGTGGAGTAGAGGCTGTCGGTGTCCGAGCCCGCGTCCGAAAGCGTGTCGGTGTCCGTGTCGGGGTGAGCGGTGGCCGCGTAGGCGGCCGAGTCCGTGTCCGTCGGGAGCGTCAGAGGGTCGTGCACGGTCGCGGTGGGGGTGCGCGGGTCGCTGGGGGCGTCCATACTGCTCGCCGTCACGCTGGTGGTGGGTGAGAGCACGTCGAAGAGACGGTCGGCGGTCCTGGTCACGGGCCTGGTCACGGGTCGTTCCGTTTCGGGCACCGGCCCGGGTGCTTCGTCGGGCGACCGTTCCCCGCTGCCGCCTGCGGGGTCCGCCTCGCGGCGCGGTCGGTCGGCCGGGGGACGTGACTCACCGGCCCTCGGGTCCGCTGTTCTGAGGTCACCGGCCCTGGACCCGTCCGCACCGGAACGCGGAGTGCCGACCGTCTCCGGCAGTCGGGAGGTGCCGACGGGTTCGCCGCCCGGCCCGGGTACGGGCCTCGGCGCGGACACCGGCGGGGACGCCGGGACCGGCCCTTCGTCCCGGGCCAGCGGATCCAACCCGCCCTCCCCCCTCGTGGCCGGCACATCGGCGGCCCGGCTGGGAGTGGCCACCGGGACATCCGTGTCGAGTCTCGGGCCGCCGTGCACCACCTCCGCCGCGCTGACCCGCCCGTCGGCACTGTCGACCGGGACCGGGACCGGAGACGAGATGGACGGCACGGGGACGTCGAAGAGCGGCACCGGGACATCGATGAGCGGCCCGCCGGGAGTGAGCGCCGGAGCACCGACCGGATCACCCTCGCTCAGCCGACTGTGCACGGCCACGGTCTCGCCGCCGCTGCCCGAGTCGTCGGTCCCTCCGGCGCCGACGGGCGGGACGGGTTCCGGCAGGGGGACAACCGTCGGGGTGGGATCCACGACCGGCGTGCCGGGAAGACGAAGGGGCTCGGTGCCGGTCAGAAGGTCGTCCGCGACCGGCGCGGGCGCCGGACCGAACCCGTTCCCCATGCCGATGACACCGGATGCCGGCATGACACCGGATCCCGGCATGATGCCGGAGCGCCCGCCACCATCGCCCCCGGCGGTGGTGAGGGTGCTGGTGTCGATCCCGCCGACGTTCCCGCCCCCCGAGTTCACCGGGCCCCGCACCACGCCCGTCGTCCCGTCGGCGGTGCTCACCGTCGGGGGCAGACCCGCCCGTTCCGGGTTGCCGGTGCCCAGGTCCAGGCCCAGGCCCGTGGGCAACTGCGGCCGGAGCTTGGAGGCCAGCCAGGTCGCGCTGCCGTTGGAGAGTTCCACGGCGCGTTCGCTCGTGATCGAGGTCAGGAATCCGCCGCCGCTGACGCTGAGCTGCTTGAACGCGATCCCGTTGTAGACCAGCTCCGAGACCACACCGATGACTCCGTCACCGATCCCCTGCACCACGAAGTCCAGGAACTTGCCGCCGCCGCTGCCGGGCCCGAAGAGTTCCCCCACCGTGCCGGACATGGCCCGCACCACACCGTCACCGAACGAGCCGGGCAGCCGCCCGTCGAGCAGCACCGACCGCAGCGCGTCCCCCAGATCCCTGCTGGTGACGTTCGCGAGGAACGTCTCCGCCCAGTCGCGCCCCAGCCCCCGGGCAGGACCGTCGCCCGTCTCGCCCCCGAACCGGGTGGCGAAGATCTCCCCCATGTCGTCGATGAACGACCCGCCCACGGTCTGCGGGTCCGTGTTCCTGGCCAGCAGGTCGGCCACGTCCGACACCCGGTCCGCGAAGTCCCGCGCGAACACCGGATCCGGGCCCGAACCCCGAGGCGGTGCGAACACCGGATCCGGACCGGCACTCCCCCCGGGTGCGGACAGCGGATCCCGGCCCGTACCCCCCGCCGGGAGCGGACCGCCCCCCGCGAACCCGTCCACGTCGTTCCCCGGTCGTGGCGCGGCCACCGGCCTCACCACCGCCCCGCCCCCCGTGTCGTCCCCGGCATCCTTCACCACGCTCGGTCGCGGGCGGTTGTCCAGCGCGTTCCTGAGGCTGTTGAAGAGGTTGTCGCGTACGCCGCCCGTCAGTGTCTTCGTCAGGTTCTGCGCCAGCCAGGACGCGGCGAACTGCACGGGCACCGCCACGAACCCCGCTACCGCGCCGAAGCCGACCGCCTGCGTCAGATAGGTGTTCCCCTTCGACGACACCTTCCCGTCCCGGGCCAGCATCCACTGCGCCAGCCGGTCCAGCGCCACCGCGAGCCCGATCTGGAGCACCTGCTGCATCGCGATCGACGCCAGCAGCCGGGCGACCAGGCTGTTCAGCACCATCCGGTAGAACGCCCGCAGGAACGACTGCCGTACCATCGCCTCCGCCGGATTGAAGATCGCCATGATGAGGGTGATGGCGAACTCCACCACGAACATGGCCAGTTGCAGCAGGATCATCAGGTTCGTGTATTCCACCTGATAGGCCGACTCGTCCGCGAAGTCCGCCAGCTCCCGTGCCGCCTCCCGCAGCCCCTCCAGTACCGACGTTCCCTCCGGCGACGACAGACTCAGCATCGCCTCGTAGTACGCCTCCGAGAACTGCCCGTTCGACGTCCCCGACACCGACCGGGCCACCTCCACCAGCAGTTCCTGCAACTGCCCGAGCTGCGCGTCCAGCTCCCGCTGCGGATCGGACAGGTACTCGCGCAGCAACTTCGGGTCCAGGTTCGGCATCTGCGAGCCCGTCAACGCGAGGAACAGACCGTTTAGTTCATCCGAGGCCATGTGCGAAGACTAGTTCGCGTCGGGTACGAAGATCTTCCTGACCGCGCAGCACGATACGGACGAACATCAACGCCGCACGAAGAGGAAGCGCCCGGGGCGGGAGGGCACCGCCGGGGCCGGGCGCGCCGCCCGTGAGGCGCCACCGGGGCAGGGGCGCGCCGGCCGCGAACCCGGCATCGGTATGGCCATTCGGCAGCGGCCTCCCTCGTGGCTTCCCTCGCGGCTTCCCTCGCGGCGTTGTTCATGGAGGCGTTCATCATGAGCGTTCTCTCATTCAAGATCCATTGACGTGCCCCGGCGGTTACTTCTAGCTTCCGTCATCGGAAGAGTGGCTGCCGCCGCCACTCCGGATCGCTGGAGGTCGGAAATGGAAAAGCTCATCGAGAAGCTGACTCAGGAGAGCAACTGGCAGGCGTGGATCGCCGCCAACTCGGCCCAGGGCGCCGACAAGTCGGGCTGTATCAGCACCGCGCCGAAGTCCGGCTGCATCAGCGCCACCCCGAAGTCGGGCTGTATCTCCTGACCCGCCGTTGACCGGCACCGGAATATCCGGCCGGGCGGGGGATCCTCACCGCCGCCCGGCCGTCCGGGAATCCACCCACCACCCGATTCACGCCCCCTCCCCTCCCCAGCCCAGTGAGCCCAGTGAGCCCAGAGAAGGTCACGGTGAACGGTCAAGCCAGTGCCAGTCCGCTCAGTACGGCCGGTCCGTCCGTCGGGTCCGGTCAGCCCAGCGCTGAGATCATCGATCAGATCCGGGACATTCCCCTCTACCGGACATCGATCGAGCGCGGCTTCTTCCCCATTCTGGAGAAACCGGAAATAGCCCGGGGATTCCCGGACAACTGGATGACTCCACGGCTCGCCGCGGCGCTGGAGGCGGGTGAGGCGGAGTTCGTGCTCTCCACCGGCACCCACCATGCCCGGATGCAGATCATCCGCCCCCCGTACTTCCTGCTCTCGTCGTACTACAAGCTCTGGAGCGAGCACCCCGATCTCGCGGAGACCTGGCGGCAGGGGTGCCGACGGGTGTCCCTCACCACCGTGCTGGCGACCGAGCACGTGGCCCGGGTCAACGCGAAGAGGCGCGGCACGGCACCCGCCCCCACGCCCTCCCCGGAGGACCGGCGGCTCGACGCGCGCACGCTCTATCTCAACCTCACGCTCGATCCGGGACTGTGGGAACGCGGCGATGTGGAGCGCATGATCGGGGAGATACGGAGGGAGCGGGACGCCCATCCGCAGGGGCGGTACCTCCTCGACTGCTCCGGCCACCATCTGGCACACCTGGTCCGCAAGGCGGTCGAGTGGGGTCTGTGGGACGACTTCCCGCAGCCCGCCGGTGTCGTCACCGCCTATGAGTACACCCCGGCCAATGTCCGCCTCCACCTGGAGCGGCGACTGCGCTGCCCGGTGATCGATCTGTTCGGCAGCACCGAACTGGGCTACCTCTACTACAGCGACCGCGACGGCCGTTACCACCCGTATCTCGACCGGATGAGCGTCGAACTGATCCCGGTCGCACCTGGTAGCCGCATCCACAGCCTCATCGTGACGAGTGTGCGCAACCCCTATATGCCACTGATCCGCTACCGCTCCGGCGATTGTGTGCGCACCCTGGACGGATCACCCGACCCCCACAAGGTCACCCGGTTCTGCGGCCGGGAGAAGGAACTCCTGCCGACGCCCCGCGGCCCGCTCTCCCACGGCGACCTCGACGACCGGGTGCGCGTCGCGTCGCCCCGCGTCTTCCTCAGTCGGCTGCACGCGCCCGGAGGCGGCGGCGGTCCGGTCCGGCTCCTGTACACGACGTTCGACGGGGGCCCGCTGGAGCGGCGGGAAAGGACGGCACTGGAGAAGCTCATCGGCGACCTCACCGGTCTGCGCTGCGAGACCGAGCACCGCACGCACATTCCGATCGGGGTCTCCGGAAAATACCCCTGGCTTGTGACCGAATACTGACGGGGCGCGCTTTCGGGGGCCCGTCGGTGACCACACATGAAGGGGCTGTCGAACCCTTTACCGGCCTGATCCTGGCCGACTCCGGGAGATTCGTTGACAACACAGCAGAAGATATCGGTGGCCGATCTCAGGCAACTGCTCGGCGAGGGAATGCACGCCGAAGTGGTGGAGCACTTCGTCAAACAGACCGGCGAGACCCACGACGGTGTCGATCGCCAGGTCACCGAATGTCTCCGCCATCTGTATCTGATCTCGGCCCACCGTGATGAACTCGCCGGCCTGTTCCTGCCGGTGGAACAGCACATCGACGAGATCTGGCACTATCTCATTCTCCAGACCCGTGAATACCGGGATTTGTGCGAACAGCGGCTCCCCGGGGGGTTCTTCATCCACCACCGCGGCATCGCCTACGAGGAGTACCGGCAGGAGCCCGCCCGGGAACAGTCGATCGCGGAGGCACTGCGCTGGATTCCCCTGTACTGCCGGGAATTCGGCCCGTTCGACGAGGGCGCGCTCCCGCACTGGACCATCGTCCGGTTCCTCCATGAGCGCATGGGGATGTCCCTGGCGGACATCTCCGCGCTCCGGCCGGAGGAGTCGGCGTAGGCCCCCTCCCCCGGGCCCTCGATCATCCGCATCAGACGTGAGGAGCGGGCGCATGGGAACCGGCACCGCGGTACCGGCGGCAGCGCCGGACCGGGAGGAACACCCCGCTCAGCGGCGGGTCCTCGTCGTCCTGGTGGTGGCCCAGGCGCTCAGCGGAGCGGCCCTCGCCGCCGGGATCACCGTCGGGGCCCTGCTCGCCGAGGAGATGTTCGGGTCGACCGGGCTCGCGGGGGTGCCCAGCGCGCTGTTCGCGGTCGGCGCCGTCATCGGCGCGGCGGTGATCGGCCGTGCCTGTGAGCGCCGGGGCCGCAGAACCGGACTCGCCCTCGGGCACGGCGCCGGTGCCTTCGGCAGCCTCGGCGTCGTCGGGGCCACCGTGCTCGACAGTGTGCCGGTCCTGCTCGCCGCCCTGCTGCTGTACGGCGTCGGGACGGCGACCGTCATGCTCGCCCGCTATGCCGGCGCGGACCTGGCCGCTCCCGCGCGGCGGGCCCGTGCCGTGAGTACGGTGCTGTTCGCCACCGCTCTCGGGGCCCTCGCCGGTCCCCACCTGGCCGGTGTCACGGGTGACCTGGCCCTTGCCTGGCACCTGCCCCGGTCGGCGGGGCCCTTCCTGCTGGCCTTCGCCGCCTTCGGGTCGGCGGCGGTGTTCCTGGTTCTCTTCCTGCGCCCCGATCCGCTGCTGCTGGCCCGCTCGGTGCCCCCGGCATCCGGCCCGCGCGCCGCCACGGCCTGCGAGCCGCCGCCCGCGGCGGCCGAAGCGGCACCGGCCGAGGAGGGCTTCACCACCGCCGGGACCGGGGACCGGCGCGCGGTGGTCACCGGGGTGGCCGTCATGGTCCTCAGCCAGTCCGTGATGATCGCGATCATGACCATGACGCCGATCCACATGACGGACCACGGCCACAGCACCCGGACCGCCGGAGTCGTCATCGGACTGCACCTGGGCGCGATGTACCTGGCGTCCCCGCTCTCCGGCGCGCTGGCCGACCGGCTCGGCAGGCGGGCCACCGCCGCCCTGTCCGCGCCGACCCTGTGCGCCGCGGGCATGCTGGCCGCCTTCGCGCCGCCGCACTCCGCCCCCGCCCTGTCCCTGGCCCTCGTCCTCCTCGGCGTCGGCTGGAACCTCGGATTCGTCAGCGGTACGGCACTGATCGCCGACGCCCTGCCCGCCGCCCACCGCGCCTCGGCGCAGGGAACGGCCGACCTCGTCGTCCTCGCCGCCGCGGCGGCCGGAGGCATCGGCTCGGGCCTGGTGGTCGTGGTCGGCGGGTACGGCCTGCTGGCGTTCGCGGGAGGGGTCGTCGTCCTCGGTCTCCTGCCCCTGTTCGCACTCCCGGCAGCCGCGACCGGCACCGGCACCGGCGCCGCCGACGCACGACAGTGAGGCACACGGGACGCCCCGGTGCCGGGGCGGCGAGCGTGCTGTCCCGGGTGCCGCTCACACCCCCTCCCCGCGCACCACCGCCCTGCGCAGTTCCCGGAACACGGTCAGGAGCTGTATCTCGCTGGACCCCTCGTAGATGGTCAGGGCCCGCGCGTCGCGCCAGCGCTTCTCCACGCCGTAGTCGGCGGCGATGCCGCGCCATCCGTAGAGCTGGAGGATCTCGTTGGAGGCACGTACGGCGAGGTCCGTGGCGTAGTACTTCGCCATCGCGCTCTCCCGGCCGAACGGCAGGCCCCGGTCCGCGAGCCGCGCCGCGTCCCGCAGGAGCGCGCGGGCGGCGGACAGTTCGACATGGAGCCTGCCCAGGGTCAGTTGGACATGGCTGAGGGTGTCCATCCGCTCGTCGGGATAGACCCGGCGCTCACCGACCCACCCCACGGCGTTGCGGAGCAGCGCGGTCACCAGGCCCGTGCCGCAGGCGGCGCCGCCGAGGCGGATGGTGGCGAGCAGACGGCCGAGGAGGTGTTCGCCGTCGCCCACCTCGCCGATCAGGGACACCGGTTCGAGGGGGACGTCCCGGAAGGTGACCGGGGGTGTGGGCAGGCAGCGGAAGGCGGTCTTCGCCAGGTTCTCGCCCACCGTCACGCCGGGCGTGTCGCGCGGGACGGCGAAGAACGACAGGCCGCGCCGGCGGGCGTTGACGACGGTGTCGGCGAGGACCACGAACACCTCGGCGACCGTGCCGTTGCCCGTCATGCACTTGGCGCCGTTGAGCAGCCAGCCCGAGTCGGTGCGTACCGCGCGGGTGCGGGCGGCGAGAAGGTTGGAGCCGTTGTCGGGTTCGGTCAGGGCCAGGGCCGCGTAGCCGCCGCGCCGCAGGAGGCCGGTGACGAAGCGTTCCCGCTGTTCGGGGGTCCCGTCGTCCAGCACCGGGTGCAGGGCGCCCCGGCTGAACACCATCGTCCAGGTCATCGGCGCGCAGGCCGCGGCCAGTTCGCCGACCCCGTCGGTGAATTCCTCGCTCGTCAGTCCGGCGCCTCCCACCTCCCGCGGGAACGGTGCGGTGAGCAGGCCCTCGGCCGCCGCACGCTCATGGACGGCGAAGGGGAACTCCGCCGCCTCGTCGAGCGCGCGGGCCTGCGGCTCCATGACCTCCCGCGCGAACGTACGGCACGTCCGCCACCACTCCGGCCGGTCCGTGCGGGCCCTCGCCGCCCCGTCCCCCATGCCACTCCCCCTCCGGCCGTCCGGTTCATCGGACACGGACGACGTACTTGCCGATGTTGGCGCGGTTGCGGAGCCGGGTGAGGGCCTCCGGGAGGTCCTCGAAGGGGAGCACGTCGGCGATCGCCGGGCGCAGCACCCGGGCCGCCACCAGCGTGTCGAGCCGGTCCAGCAGCGGGCCCAGGACGGCGGGGTCGCGTGCCAGGGCGCCGAGATTGACCGTCGAGAAGGAGCGGCTGGAGAGGAACAACCGAGCGGCGTCCAGGGGCAGTTCGAGGATTCCGGCGGCGCCGATCTCGATGAACCTGCCGCCGGGTCGCAGCAGGTCCAGGCCGCGGGGCACCGCGTCGCCGGACAGTGAGTCCACGATCACGTCCAGGCCCCGCTCCGGGGCGACCTCCCGTACCGCGTCGGCGAAGTCCCGTGCGGTGTAGTCGATCGGGTGCCGTACCCCGAGGGCGCGCAGGCGGCTGAGCTTGGCCTCGGTGCCGGCCGTGCCGTACACGACGGCCCCGTGGTGCCGGGCGAGTTGTACGCAGGCGGTGCCGGTCGCTCCGGCCGCCGCCTGGATCAGCACCTGGTCGCCCTCGCGAAGCCGCGCCTCCCGCTCCAGGCAGGCGATGGCGGTCAGTCCGCTGATCAGCAGCGATGCCGCCTCCGTGAACGGGAGACCGGCCGGGACCGGGCGTACCGTGAACGCCGGGGTGGTCACCCGGGCCGCGAAGCCGCCTCGCGGTGTGAGGGCGACGACCGCGTCTCCGGGGCGTATCCCGGTGACCTCCGCGCCGACCTCGTGGACGACGCCCGCCACCTCGTGGCCCGGGACGAAGGACGGGCCGCCGGACAGGAACGGATGCAGGCCCGAGGACGCCAGCACGTCGATGAAGTTGACCCCCACGGCGTGGACGTCCACGACCACCTCGCCGGGTCCGGGCGCCGGGACGGTCACCTCCGTCAGGCTCGGTCCGGGGGCGGGGCCGGTGACGGTGACCGTGTAGCCGGGGACGGTGCTGTGCGGGGGTGCGTCCGGTGTCCGCGACGGTTCGGCGGGTGGCGGGGCCGCCGGGTGCGGCGCCGGGCCGGGCGCCGACAGGCCGCCGCCGGGGTCCGGCACGGTGTCCGTGGCCAGCAGGCCGTCCAGGTGGAGGACCAGGTCGTCCAGTGTCTGGTGGGTGAACATCAGGGTGGCCGGGAGGTCCAGGCCGAAGTGCCCCGCGATGGCCCGGGTCACGGCGACGGCGAGGAGCGAGTCGACACCCAGGCGGTCGAGACGGGCCGCGCCGTCGATCGCGTCCACGGGGACGCGCAGGGCACGGGCCAGTTCCGCCCGGACGAAGGGGGCCGTCGAGCCGCCGTCGGGGGCCGACGCGGCGGCGCGGGGCCCCCCGGGACGAGCCGGGACGGCGGCGCGGGGGCCTCCGGGGGCGCCCGGTTCCACGGGCCCGGGGCCGGGGCCGCCGGGGATCCGGTTGAACCCGGCGAGGAGTCCGTCCACGGCACTGTCCTCGACGTCCACGACCGCGAGCTGCCGCCGTGTGCCGCCGAGGAGGCGGAGGAAGGCGCGGACGCCCGCGTCCGGGTCGATCGGATGGATGCCGGAGGCCAGGAACCGGCGCCGGTACTCCTCGCCCGCGACCATGCCGACCCGGGCCCAGGGGCCCCAGTTCACCGTGCGGACCGGGGTGCGCCGGCCGGGGCCGGTGGTGGCGAGGGCGTCCAGCGCCGCGTTGGCGGCGGCGTAGCAGCCCTGGCCCGGGGTGACGAACAGGGCCGCCAGGGACGAGAACAGCACCACGAAGTCGAGGTCCTCCGCCGCGACGGTGTCGAGCAGGACGCGGGCGCCGGTCTCCTTGGGCCGCACGACGGTCCGCAGATCGTCGGCGGTGGCCGACCGCAGCAGGCTGTCCTTGAGCACCCCGGCCGTGTGGACGACGCCGTGCAGCGCGCCGAAGCGCCGCAGGATCTCGTTCAGGGCCCGCCGCATGTCCCCGGCGTCGGCGGCGTCGGCCCGCAGGTACAGCAGCCGTCCGCCCGCCGCCTCGACGGACTCGCGCAGCGCCTCGTCCGGTTCCGCCCGGCGCCCGGTGACCACGACGCGTGCCCCCGCCTCCCGCGCCAGCGCCACCGCGAGCGCGGCACCGAGCCCGCCCTGCCCGCCGGTGATCCAGTAGACCCCGCCGGGGCGCAGCCCGGACTCCGCGCCGGGCCCCTCCCCCACGGGGTCGGCGGGCTCCGGCGCGAGCGGGGTCAGCGTGGGCACCAGGCGCTCCCCGTTCCGGAAGCGCACGCTGAACGGCGCTTCCTCCAGGGCGAGTTCGGCGGCGAGGTCGCGTGCCAGCGCGCGGGTGGGGGTGGTGTCCGTGTCGGTCAGCAGGGCCCGGCCGGTCCATCGCCCGGTCTCCTCGGCGAGCGCCCGCAGCAGCGGGGGGAGCGCCGGGTCGGGGGTGACGACGGAGAGTTCGCGGCGTCCGGCGGGCAGTACGTCCGCGGCGGCCCGGACCAGCGACAGGAACGCCTCCCGCTCGGGGGCGACGCACACCAGCCGGGTGGACGCGGGCCGGGACCGCAGGAAGTCCGCGGCGTCCGCCGCGTCGGGGTACGGCCGCGCGGCGCAGTCGGCGCCCGTGCTCCGCACCTCCTCCAGCAGGGCGGCACACCCCTCGGGATCGTCGGTGAGCAGCAGGAGGTCACCGGCCGGAGCGGGCTGCCCGGCGCGCCGGGACCGCGGGGTGAGTCCGACGGCGAACCGGCGCAGGGAGTGCGGCTCCCTCTCACGCAGCCGTTTGAGGGCGGCCCCCGTGAGCCGGGCCAGGATCCTGCCGTCCGGGTCGATGATCCGCACATCGGCCTCGAAGCTGCCGGTGCTGTCGGTGCTGCGGGTGCTGCCGGTGCTGCGGGTGCTGTGGGTGCTGCCGATACCGTCGGTGCTTTCGATGCCGTCGGTGGGGGCGGCGGCATCGGTGGTGTCGGGCACCGACCCCGCCGCCCCGCGCAGTCGGACGTGGGCGTACACGGGACCGGTCCACCTCCCGAAGACCTCGACCCGCCGGTACGCGAATCCGACGAAGGTGCCCGGGATGGGGGTGTCCAGGGTGAGCGCGCCGATCGTCTGCATCGCCCCGTCGACGGCATCGGCGGGCAGCGGGCGCCCCCGGGTCCCCGCCGAGGGCGCCCCGAGCAGCGCCAGCGCCTCCCCGTCGCCCCGCCACAGACGGGTGACGGTGCGCAGGACATCCCCGTACTCCAGGCCGGACGCGGCGAGATGGGCGTACAGCACGGCGGGTTCCACCGTGTGCGGGCAGCGGGCCCGCAGAGCGGTCAGGTCGGCCGGGAGCGGCGGTGGCTGCGGCGACGCGGACCAGGCGGCCCGCAGATGTTCCTCCCACAGGCCGTCCGGTGCGTCGGCGGCGCGGCTCTCGACGCTCAGCACGGGCGGGCCGCCGGGCCGGGACCGCCGGGAGACCCGTACGAGGCGTGCGCCCCCGTCGTCGACGGCGAGCGGGGCGGTGACGAGGACGTCGTCCAGCCCGTGCGGGGCGACGGCGGCACCCGCGCCTCCGTCTCTCCCCGGCCCGTCCGGTTCCGCCGGGTCGCCGCCCAGGGCGTGCAGCGCCGCGTCGAGCATCCAGGCCGCCGGTGCCGTGGCACGGCCGCGCACCCGGTGGTCCCGCAGGACCGGCAGCGACCCGGTGACCACCGTCTCCCCGGCCCCGCGCGGGCGGGCGGCGGCGGCAGGCGTGCGCCGCTGCCAGGGATACGACGGCAGCCGCGGCCCGCCCGCCACCCGCTCCCCCGCCCCACCGCGCCAGTCGATGGCACACCCGGCCTCGAACAGCGTGCCCAGCGCCTCCTGGACGGCCCGCTCGTCGTCGCGCCGCATCCCGGGCACCGCGAGGATCCGCCGGTCACCCGGCGCCACCAGGCACTCCGTCACCGACACCGACAGCGCCGGGTGCGGACCCAGTTCCAGGAACACATGACTCCCCGCCGGGCCCGTGGCCCGCACCGCGTCCGCGAACAGCACCGGTTCACGCAGATTGCGCCACCAGTACCCGGCGTCCAGCCCGCCCGTGGCGAGGAGACCTCCGGTGACGGACGAATGGAACGGCACGTCCGTCGCGCGCGGCGACAGCCCGGCGAGATCGGCGAGCAGTTGCTCACGCAGGCCGTCCAGGACCGGCGAGTGCGAGGCGACATCCACCTCCACCCGCCGGCAGAACACTCCCTCGGCGACCCGCGCCGCCACGAACTCCGTCACCGCGTCCGTCCGCCCCGAGACGACGGTGGTGCGCGGGCCGTTGTGCGCGGCGCAGGACAGACGGTCCCCGAACGGTTCCAGCAACCGGCGCACCTCGTCCGCCGGGAGCGCGACGAGGGCCATGGCGCCCTCGCCCCGGTGCCGTGCCAGCAGCGCGCTGCGACGGCAGATGACCCGTGCCGCGTCCTCCAGCCGCAGCGCCCCCGAGACATACGCGGCGGCGACCTCGCCCATGCTGTGCCCGAGCACCCCGGCGGGCCGCACCCCCCGGGACCGGAACACCGCCGCCAGTCCGGCCTGGAGCGCGAACAGAGCGGGCTGGACGACGTCGACGGACTCCAGCGGCACCTCGCCCTCGCCCCTGAGGACCTCGCGCAACGACCACGGCACATGGGGCGCGAAGGCGTGTTCGCAGCGGCTGACGGCGAGTTCGAAGGCCGGTTCCCGCTCCAGCAGCGCGCGGCCCATGCCCGTCCACTGGGCCCCCTGGCCGGGGAAGACGAAGACGACGCCGGGTGCGGTCTCCGGCGCGGGGGGCGCCGGGGTGAGCGGGCCGCGCAGTCCGGCCAGCAGTTCGTCCCTGCCGCCGAAGGTGATCGCGGCACGCACACGGCGGCTGCGGACCCCGGTTCCGCCGCGCAGCCGCGCCGTCGCCGCGAGGCCGGGGGCGAGGTCGGCGTCGGAACGGGACTCGGCCCAGTCGGCCCAGTCGGCGGCCTGCGCGCGCAGGGCGTCCTCGGTGGCGGCGGACAGGGTCAGCAGGCGTACGGGGCGGTCGGGTGGGGCCGGGGACGGGGCCGGGGTCAGTCCCGGAGTCGGGCCCGAGGCCAGTGCCGTATCGGGCCGCTCCAACCCAGCACCCCCCACCGCCACTTCCTCCGCCCCCACCCCCGCGTCAGGACCGGCGGTCAGCACCACATGGGCGTTCGTCCCCCCGAAGCCGAACGAACTCACCCCCGCCACCAGCCCCGCCCCACCCGGCTGATCCGGCTGATCCGGCTCGGTCCACGGCGTCAGCGCGGTCTGCACGCGCAGCCCCAGTCCGGGGAAGTCGATGTCCGGGCTGGGCCGTTCGCAGTGCAGGCTCGGCGGCAGCGCCCGGTGTTCGAGGCTCAGGGCGACCTTGATCAGGCCCGCCACGCCCGCCGCCGCCTCCAGGTGCCCGAGGTTCGACTTGACCGACCCGATGGCGCACGGCCGGGCGGGGTCGCGGTCGGCGCCGAGCACCCCGCCGAGGGCCAGCGCCTCGATCCGGTCGCCGAGGGCCGTCCCGGTGCCGTGCGTCTCGACGTAGCCGACCCGCCGGGGCTCGATCCCGGCGCGCAGCAGCGCCCCTCGTACGGCCTCCTCCTGGGCGGCGCGGCCGGGGGCCAGGAGGCCGTTCGTACGGCCGTTGGAGGTGACGGCGGTGCCGCGGATCACCGCGGAGATCCGGTCGCCGTCCCGTACCGCGTCCCGCAGGGGCTTCAGGACGACCACGCCCGCGCCCTCGCTGCGGACATAGCCGTCGGCGCGGTCGGAGAAGGGCTTGCAGCGGCCGTCGGGAGCCATCACACCGGACGCGTCGAACGCCTCGGTGATCACCGGCGACAGGATGGCATTCACCCCGCCCACCACCGCCACCCCGCACTCACCCCGCCGCAGCGCCTCGGCCGCGAGATGCACGGCGACCAGGGAGGAGGAGCAGGCGGTGTCCACGGCCAGGCTGGGGCCGCGCAGGTCGAGCAGATAGGACAGCCGGTTGGCGGCCACGCTGGAGGCCGAGCCGAGCAGGGTGTACGCGTCGGGGGCGCGCGTGGCGGCCTGCGCCTCCCGGTGGTCGGAGCTGGAGATGCCGATGAACACCCCGGTGGCCGAGCCCGCCAGCGTGTCGGGGGCGATACCCGCGTCCTCCAGGGCCTCCCAGGCGACCTCCAGCACCAGCGCTGCGGGTCCAGCGCGGCGGCCTCGTGCTCGCCGATGCCGAAGAAGTCGGTGTCGAGAGCGCCGACGCCGGCGAGGAACCCGCCGAGCCGGGCGCGTGCCGTACCGCCGTCCCCGCGCCGGTCGTGGTGGGCGAACCGGTCGTCGGGGACCGTGCCGATGGCGTCGCGCCCCTCGGCGAGCAGTTCCCAGAACGCGTCGGGGCCGTCGGCGCCGGGGAAGCGGCAGCCGAGTCCGACGACGGCGATGGGCTCGGACGCCGGGCGGCCGGGCGGGACGGTGCCCGGGGCCGGCCCCTGGGTGTCCGTGCCGGGGCGGGCGGCCGGGGCTTGGGCGGAGGGTTCCGCACCCGCACGGGTCGCAGGCGCACGGTCCTGGAGGTGGCCGACGATCTCCCCCAGCGTCGGATACTCGTACGCCAGGGTCGGCGGGACCGCCCGGCCCAGCAGCGCACTCAGATCACCGGCCAGCGCGACGGCGTCGGCCGACGACAGTCCGTAGGAGATGAGCGGTTCGTGCGGTGAGATCTCGCCCGGTGCGCGGCCGGCGAGTTCGGCGACCCGGCGGCGCAGCCAGGATTCGAGCCCGGTGTCCGTCATGCGTTCCCCCTGTTGGAAGGCCGCCGCCGGCGCGGCGGCGGTCCACTGCGTCAATCGGCCCGCTTGCCGGGCGAGGTGACCCGCGCCCTCGCCGCGCCGCGCTGGAGCTTCCCGCTCGATGTCTTGGGCAGCGATCCGGCGGCCAGCACCACGACCTCCCGCACGGAGATCAGATGCTCGCGCAGCACCGCGCGCCGCACGGCGTCCGCCACCGCGGCGGCCAGGGCGGCATCCCGCCCCTCACCCGCCGCTCCCCGCCCTTCACCTGCCGCTCCCCGCTCCTCACCCGCCGCTCCCGGCCCGGCGCCCGTTGCTCCCGGCCCGGCGCCCGTTGCTCCCGGCCCGGTGCCCGTCGCTGCTGGCCCGTCACCCGTCGCTCCCCGGATCTCGACGGCCACGACGACGGCCTCGTGCGGATCCGACGGCCCACCGCCCCCCGCCCCGGGCGCATCCGCCCCCTCCTCCGGTCCGTCCGCACGCACACCGAACGCGGCCACGCAGCCGGGCCGGACCGCCGGGTGGGCGGTCTCGGCGGTGCGCTCGATGTCCTGCGGGTAGTGGTTGCGCCCGCCGAGGATGATGAGGTCCTTGATCCGCCCGGTCACGAACAGCTCACCGTCGTCGGCACTGCGGAAGCCGAGATCCCCGGTCCGCAGATACGTTCCGGCACGGCCGTCCACCGTCGCGCCGAAGGTCTCCTCGCTCAGCGCCGGGCGCTGCCAGTAGCCCGCCGCCACACTGGTGCCCGAGACCCAGATCTCGCCCACCCGGCCCGGCGGGCACGGCAGCCGCCGCTCCGGGTCCACGATCAGCACCTCCAGATGCCGGCTGACACCGCATCCCACCAGGGGACGCCCCGCCGGGTCGTCCGCCTCGACGGCCCGCGCGGTGCCCTGCTCCAGGGCGGCACCGTCGAAGGCGCGCACCGTCGGGGGCCGGCCGGACGCCTGCCCGCTCACCAGCAGCGTCGCCTCGGCGAGCCCGTAGACGGGGACGAGCGCCTCGGGCCGGAAGCCGTACGGTCCGAACGCCTCGCTGAACCGGCGCAGCGCCCCCTCGTGGACCGGCTCGCCGCCGTTGGCGACCGCCGCCAGCGCCGACAGGTCCAGCCCCGCCCGTTCCTCCTCGGGGATCTTGCGCACACACAGGTCGAACGCGAAGTGGGGTGCGGCGGACGCCGTTCCGCGATACCGGGTCAGCGCCCGCAGCCAGCGCACCGGCCGCTGGAGGAACGCCACCGGGGACATCAGTACCGACCGCGCGCCCACCACGGCGGGCAGCACGATCATCGAGATGAGCCCCATGTCGTGATACGGCGGCAGCCAGCCCACGATCACCGGCGGGCCGTCCGCGCACAGCAGGGAACGGTCGATCGCCCCGGCGTTGTGCAGCAGATTGGCATGGGTGACGACCACGCCCTTCGGGGCGCCGGTCGAACCCGAGGTGTACTGGAGGAACGCCACCGAGCCGGGCTCCGGTCCGGGCCGCGACCAGCCCGCCGCCGCGTCGAGGCCGGTGCCGGTCACCGTGCCGGTCACGGTGGCGGCGGTGATGGTGGCGGTGATGGTGTCGACCGCCAGCCAGGCCGCGTCCTGGACCTCGGGCACGCCCTCCATCGCGGACCGTACGAAGGCGAGGAGTCCGGAGGTGGTGAGCACGGCCTCGGGCCGGCAGTCCTCCGCGATCCCCGCCAGCCGCAGCGCTCCGTTGGTGCGCTGTCCCGGCAGCGGCAGATAGGTCGGCACCGCGATGACACCCGCGTACAGACAGCCGAAGAACGCGACGACGAAGTCCTCCCCCGGCATCAGCAGGAGCAGGGCTCGCGATCCGGGTGCCAGGTGGGTGCGCAGGCGGACGGCGAGAGCGCGGGCCCGGCCGTCCAACTGCGCGTAGGTGAGCACGGTTTCGTCGGCCGTTCCGCCGGGTTCCTCCGACAGAAAGGTGAACACCTCGTGACCGGGGCGACGGGCGGCCTGCGCCCGGACGGCGGCCACCACATTCGTATGGCCGAATCCCTCGGGCAGAAGGAGCTTTTCCGGGCCGGGGACGGGTAATTCGTCAGTCATTCGTCACCTCACGGGAGAGTGGGGAGCCAACGACCAGGCGAAGAAAGGCACGTCCCCGCCGTGACGGAGAGCGTCGCAGCCGGTGCGGGAGGGTGTCCAGAACTGCAAGGAGGAGAGGGGAACTTACTTCACTTTGGGGCGAGACAGGCGGTCGGAACGAACATGGTGGCCGGGGAATGGTGTCTTCAACAAACGGCTGCATCAGACCGCCGCATCAGGCACCTGCACCGGGCGACGACCGCATCGGGCGTCTGCGTGTGCGTGGGGGGCTGCGTGAGGAGGGCTGTGCCGGACGGCTGCATGAACGGGCAGCCGGGAGGGCGGTTCGGGCAGCGGGGCGGCACGGACTCTGTGTGAAGCGAGTGATCACGCTGTGTACTGGCCCGATGGTGAGTCCGGGCAGCGCGTCCGGCCCTCCGCAGGGCCGGGCCCCGCCCGCTCCAGCCCACTCAGAGGAACCCTCCGGAGGACTGCCGTGACCACTGTCGACCGCGTCGTCATCGACCCCATCGGTACGGACATCCCCGCCGAAGCCGCCCGTCTGCGCGCCCTCGGCCCCCTCGTCCCCGTGGAACTGCCCGGTGGTGTCCCGGCCTGGGCCCCCACCGGCTACGACACCGTCAGATCACTCGTCCTCGACCCGAACGTCAGCAGAGACGCCCGGCTGCACTGGAACCTCTGGCCCCGGTTCGCCGACCACCCGGCCTGGGGCTGGATACTGCCCTGGTCGGCCATGGACAACATGCTCGCGACCTACGGCCCCCAGCACGCGCGGCTGCGCCGCCTGGCCGCCCCGAGCTTCACCGGCCGACGCACCGACGCGCTGCGCCCCCATGTGGAGACGGCCGTCACCGAACTGCTGGACTCCCTTGCCGCCCGGGACGAGGACGACGGCGAGCCGATCGACCTCATCGAGAGCCTCGCCTACCCCCTGCCCATGCGGCTGATCTGTGACCTGGTCGGAGTGCCCGAGGAGTTGAAGGACGCGACGCGGCGCCTGATGACCGCGACCCTCAACCCCGCGCCCACCCCCGAGCACACCGCGTTCCTGCACGAGCAGATCGTCGCCGTACCGACGGCCCTGGTGAAGTACCGGGCCGAGCACCCCGGCGACGACCTGACCACCGAACTCCTCAGGGCCCAGGACGAGGAAGGACAGTCGCTCACCCCCGAGGAGTTGATGTACACCCTGATGCTGGTCGTCGGCGCGGGCTTCGAGACGACGGCGAACCTGATCGGCAACGCGGTCGTGGCCCTGCTGCGCGACCCGGCCCAACTCGCCGCCGTCCGCGCCGGGGAGATCGGCTGGGACGCGGTGATAGAGGAGACACTGCGCGTCCATCCGCCCATCGCCGCGATGCCCCTGCGGTTCGCCATCACGGACCTGGAGATCGAGGGCGTCACCATCCCCGCCGGGGACGCCATCCTCACCACCTACGGCGCGGCGGGCTGGGACCCGGACCGGTACGGGGCGGACGCCGGGGTGTTCGACGCGGCCCGGGGCAGGGACGACCATCTCGCGTTCGGCGTCGGCGTCCACCGCTGCATCGGCGCTCCGCTGGCCCGGATGGAGGCGCGCACGGTCCTGCCCGCCCTCTTCGACCGCTTCCCGAAGATGCGGCTGGCCGTCGAGCCGGAGGAACTGAGGCAGACGGCGTCGTTCATCGCGTTCGGCTGGCAGGAAATCCCGATACGCCTGCACGGCTGACGCGCACCCCGGCCGCGCGGGAGGGGTCCGGCGCGTGCGGGCGGGCAGGCACCCGTACCCCGGCGGCGGTGAACGGCCGAAAAGGGAAGCCCGCCCTCATGGAATTCACATACAACTCCCAGGGATTTCCCTCAAACCGGACGAAAACGCAGCCGTTTCCCTTAAGGCGATTCTTATGTGCCCGTCCGTACGGTTCTTTTCAGCCGTCCATCGGAAAGGAATTGACGGGGCATTACCGATCTCGTCCGAGGAGTGGTGCGATTCATGCAGTTACTGGATGAGTGCCTGGCAGCGGGAGACGCGGGGGCGGCGCTGGTGCTGGAGATCCGGCACAGTGACCTCCCTCCGAGCCCTCAGCCCCTCGACTGGTGGCTGCGGGACCCCGGCGCCCGTCCGCCCGTCGACCTGAGGGCGCTGGACTGGATTCCCGACGGCGCCCGGGTGCTGGACGTGGGCTGCTGCACCGGGCGTGAACTGGAGCTGCTGGCCCGGCGCGGGGTGCGCGGACACGGCATCGATGTCCTGCCGGCCGCCATCGCGCTCGCCACCGGGAACGGAGTCTCCGCCAGTCTCGACGATGTGCGCTCCTTCCGTCCCCGGGAGCCGTTCGACGCGGTGACCCTGCTCGGCGGGAACGGCGGGATCATGGGAACGCTCGACGCCCTGGAGGACGGGCTGCGGCGGCTGACGGGGTGGCTGGCGCCCGGCGGCTTCCTCCTCTTCTCCAGCTTCGACCGGCGCAGGCTGCCGACCGCGCTGCACGACACCGCCGCCTATCCCCCGCACGAGTCCCGCTCCCCCGGGGAACTCCTCATGAGGCTGCGGCTCGACGACCGCACCGGCGACTGGTTCCCCTGGCTGATGGTCACCACCGACGAACTGGCGACCGCCTGCGAGAACACCGGCCTGGCGCGGGAGGGGACCACCTTCTGGTCCGGGTCACCCATCTACTCCACGGTGATCCGGCCCGCCGACTCCCGCGCCGCCCGCTGAGGACACCCCGCGCACGGAAGAGGTCCCCGCACACGGACCCCGGCGCCCACCCCTCGCGGGCCACAGACGTCCACCGTGCGCCCCGTCGTCACGTACGGGCCACGGTGGCGGATCCCCGCACCATCACATCGAAGGAGAACGTCATGACCCACACCCTCACCCTGCCCTCGCCGACCGAGCTGGACGAGATGTTCCGGGACGCCGACGTCCTGGAGCCGCAGGCGTTCCAGCCCGTCATCACCACCGAGGACATCAACGAGGACGACGAGACCAGCGAGGTCTGAGCTGTCGTCGCACGCACCAGGACATGACACGCACCATCCCGTCCGGGCCGCGCCAAGGCCCGGACGGGCTCCACCACGGGCCGGTCCGGCGGTCACCCCCGGGACACCATCACCGGCCCCCCGCCCCCTCTCCCCTGCCCCGTGGACGGAGTGTCAGCCGCCATGCCCGCTCAGGCGCTTCCCCCGCCGCCCGTACCGACCGCACCGCCCCCGCACCCCGGCCCCTCCCCCACCGGCAAGGTCGTCTCGGCCGGTACCCACCGGGTGCGGCCCGCCGAGGAGACCTGGGAGTGGATCCGTCCGCTGCTGCCCGAATGCGGTGTCACCCGGGTCGCGGACGTCACCTGGCTGGACGAGATCGGGATACCGGTCTTCCAGGCGGTCCGGCCCAACGCCCGCTCCCTGTCCGTGTCCCAGGGCAAGGGCGTCACGCCGATGCTGGCCCGGGTGTCCGCGGCCATGGAGGCGGTCGAGCTGTGGCACGCGGAGCACCCCGCGGTACCGGTCGTGCCGGCCGCCGTCGAGGAGATGACGGACCGCCTCGGCTACCGCCTGGACACCCTGCCTATGACACCCCGTCACTTCATCGGCCCGGACTGCCGCTTCGGCTGGTACCCCGCCGCCCGCGTCGACGGCGCGGGCGGGCCGTCGTACGTGCCCGTTCCCCTGCTGTATCTCGACACCTGTGTCACCGGGCGATGGACGCCCGCCGCGTTCCGGGCCACCAGCAACGGTCTGGCCAGCGGCAACGTGCTGGAGGAGGCGCTGCTGCACGGGATGTACGAGGTGGTCGAGCGCGATGCCGGCGCCCGTGCCCGGCGCTACGGCACGGCCCGCCCGGTCGACCTGGAGTCCGTGGACGATCCGTCCGCCCGTCCGCTGCTGGAGCGGCTGTGGGGCGCGGGGGTGGAGGTCTCGGTGCGGTATCTGCCGAGCCCGTTCGGCGTGCCGACCTTCGACACCGTGATCACGGGGTCGCTGTTCCCGTTCCCCTTCGGCGGGATCGGTACGCATCTGGACGCGGGCGTGGCGCTGTGCCGGGCGCTGACCGAGGCGGCGCAGTCCCGGGCGACGGCCATCGCGGGCGCGCGCGACGACATCGGGCGGTCGCTGTACCGGGAGGCCGGTCTCTTCTCGGTGGACCGCGCCCCGGCCGCCCCCTCGGCGGACCCGGCGGACCCGGTCGTGGACTTCGCCTCCGTCACCTCGGCCGCCCTGCCGGACGTACGCGACGAGACAACCCACATGGCGCGGCGGATCGCGTCCGTGACGGGCAGTCCGCCTCTCTACGTCGATCTGACCCGGCCCGAGCTGGGCGTTCCCGTCGTCCATGTGGTCTGTCCGGGCGCCCTGCTCGACACCGGCCACTGAGCCGCCCGCCGACCCGCCACGCACGACCACCGGCATCCGTGCCAGAACCGAGGGGTGAACCGCCCATGCCGAGGACGTACTGCTTCGTGGGTCCCAGTGTCCCCGACGCCGCCGGGCTGACCGCCGGTAGCGGTGTCCGGCTCATGCCGCCGGTCGCCGCGGGGGACCTGCTGCGGCTCGGCGCCCGCGCGGGTGACACGGTGGGCATCGTCGACGGGTACTTCCACCAGACGGGCTCCGTGCGGCACAAGGAGATCCTGGCGCTGCTGGGCTCCGGGGTGCGGGTCCTGGGCGCGGCCAGCATGGGCGCGCTGCGGGCCGCCGAGCTGGACCGCTTCGGGATGGCCGGCGTCGGCGGCGTCTACGCCGACTACCGCGACGGCAAGCTGGAGGCCGACGACGAGGTCACCCTTCTGCACAGCCCCGGGACCGAGGGCTACCGGGCGCTCTCGGAGCCCCTGGTGTGCATGCGGGCGACCTTCGCCGCGGCCGTCCGGGACGGGGTGTGCGCCGCCGCGACGGCCGACCGGCTGGTCGGTGTCCTGGCCGGGTGGCCCTTCGGACGGCGTTCCTACGGCGCCCTTCCCGAGGCGGGTGCGGAGGCGGGTCTCGACCCGTCGGCGACCGGGGCGCTCCAGCGCTACTGCCTCGCCCACCGCCGCGACCCCAAGCGCGAGGACGCCCTGCTGCTGATCGACCACCTGCGCACCGGCGGCGGCCCCACCTCCCCCGCACCTGGGCGGGTGCACCGGACGGCCCATCTGTACGCCTGGCAGCTCGCCGCGCAGGCCGTCTCGCACGAGAGTCCGCTCGCCCTGCTGCGGGCCTGCCGGCTGTTCGCGGACGACTATCCCCGGCGCCACCGGGCGGCGGTGCTGCGGACCCTGGCCGCCCACTGCGACCGGGAGTGCGGGCGGGACGCGACGGGCGCGACGGACGCGGAGCGGGCACTGCGGCACGGGGCGCACCACGGGCTGTACCGGCTGCCCGCCGACCCCGCACGGCTGGGTTTCCTGCCCTTGTGGCTGACCGCCGCCGAGGCCGCGCTGCCCGTCACCGAACAGCTCCTCACCGCGCTGGTCCGCTCCTGCCGCCACACCCTGCGCCTGCCCTGGGACGAGGAAGCCCTCACACTGCTCGACGAGCCGTCCGTGCGGGACCCGGCGCTGCGGTTCGTCCGGCTGGCCCGGGAGGTCAACGACCGTGCCCTGTCGGGCCGTCGGGGCCCCGGTGGCGTCGAGGCCATACCCCGCCGACGCATCCTCGACCTGCTCGCCGAGCGCTGGCACACCCCGCACGACGATCTCGGACTCGCCGCCCTGGACCGGGGTTTCCCCTCCCTGGACAGCGCCGTGACCGCGACCCGGCCGCTCTATCTCTTCGCCCGGTACAACGAGGGCCTCGCACACCTGCGGACGACGGTGAGCGAGGAGCGCGGGCAGGCGGACGCCCTCGGCGCCGGGTGAGGAACAGAGGCCGACGCCGGGCGGGGCGGGTGTCCCGGCCCCGCGCCGGGAGCGCGCGAGGCGACGTGGGTGGGGGTCCCGTAGAGGTCGCGGCCCGGCCCGCGCACGAAGCGCGCGGGCCGGGACACCGCCGTACGGGCCCTCCAGGAGATCCCCCCGCTAGCGCAGCGCCTCCGCGAACAGCGGTACGACGTTCTCCAGGGCGTAGCCCACGGACAGCACGGAGTTGGTGGCGAACGCCTGGCTCACGTCCCGGTCGTCGAAGATCACCGACCGTCCGGCCTCGACCGCCGGGAGGGACATGAACAGCGGGTCGGTGCTGATCTCGGTGGCCTCGACGCCGATCGGTGCCATCACGACCAGGTCGGCGTCCAGCATCTCCAGGTTCTCGTCCGAGACCGACACGGAGAACGCGGTGCCCGCCTCCTCCTGCACCCGCGGGTTGTTGGTGAAGCCCAGCGACTCCATGAAGTCGACCCGGCCGGTGCCCCGGACGTAGGCGCCCCAGCCGCTGGAGGTGCGGGAGCCGATGGTGACGGAGCGGCCGTCGAACTCGGGGTGCTCCTCGGCCGCCGCGGCGGCGGCGCCCTCCGTCTCGGTGATCAGGCGCTCGCCCTCGGCGCCGAGTCCCAGCGCCGTGGCGATCATCGTGGTCTGCTCCTGCCAGGTGATCTGGTACTGGTCGCCGCCCTCGGGCACGCCGATGGTCGGCGCGATCTGGCTGAGGGTGTCGTAGCGGGTCTGGTCGCCGCTGGACTTCACATCGAGGATCAGATCGGGGTCGAGGGCGGCGATCCGCTCGAACTCGGGCTCCAGGGTGCCGATCTTCTCGGGGCTCTCGTCGTAGCGGCCCTCCGCCCAGGGGCCGACGCCGTCCCCGCCGAAGGCGAGCCAGTCGCTCTGGCCCACCGGCTGGACCCCGAGGGCGAGGGCCGTCTCGGCGTCGCCCCAGCCGAGCGCCACGACGCGCTGGGGACGGGAGTCCACGGTGACCGTGCCGAACTTGGTGTCGACCTCCGCCGGGAACGCGGCGGCGGGCGACCCGGACGCCGACGCGGAGGCGCTGCTCCCGCTGCCGCCGTCGTCGTCGGAGGACGAGGAGCAGGCCGTGCCGAGCAGGGCGAGGAGGAGGGTGCCGGTCAGGACGCGCAGGGCCCGGCGGGGTCGTATGCGGGTCCCTGGGCGGGAGGAGCGGGAGGGGGTGTTGGCGGACATGGTGTTTCGGTTCCTTTCATGGGGGTGCCGGTCGGTCTGTGGGCCGTGCTGGCCTGCTCGTGCCCGTCGGTCGGCTCGTGGCTTCCGCCCGGTCACTGGGGGGGGCGCCCGGTCTCCGGGGTGCACGCGGTCAGTCGGGTACCGCGATGTGGTGGCGGCCGAGCGGGACGACCATCGGGGTGGCCGACGCCGGGTCGGGGATGACCGTCGAGCGCAGGCCGAAGACCTCCTGGACCAGGGACTCGGTGACGATGTCGCCGGGCGGGCCCGCGGCGACGATCCGGCCGTCCTTCATCGCGATCAGGTGATCGGCGTAGCGGCAGGCGAGGTTGAGGTCGTGCAGGACGAGGGCGAGGGTGACGCCCCGGTCGCGGTTGAGGTCGGTCAGGAGGTCGAGCACTTCGAGCTGGTGGGTGATGTCGAGGTAGGTGGTCGGCTCGTCGAGGAGCAGGACGCCGGTCTCCTGGGCGAGGGCCATGGCGATCCAGACGCGCTGGCGCTGGCCGCCGGAGAGTTCGTCCACCGACCGGGCGGCCAGGTCCAGCACGCCGGTGGCGAGCATGGCGGCGGCGACCGCCTCGTCGTCGGCCGTGGTCCAGCGGCGGAACCAGCCCTGGTGCGGGTAGCGGCCCCGTCCGACGAGATCGGCCACCACCACCCCGTCGGGCGCGACGGGTGACTGCGGGAGGACACCTAGGGTGGCCGCGACCTGTTTCGTGGGGGTGTGCCGGATGTCCCGGCCGTCGAGCAGGACCGCGCCCGCGAGCGGCGGCAGCAGCCTGGCCATGGCCCGCAGCAGGGTGGACTTGCCGCAGGCGTTGGGGCCGACGACGACCGTGATCCGGCCGGGCGGCAGGGTCACGTCCAGACCGGAGATGATCTCGCGCTCGCCGTAGCCGAGGCTCAGTTGCCTGGCCTGGAGCGTGTGGGAGGGGGACGGGGTCATGGTGGTGTGTCCGGTTCCTCTGGGACGGATGGGGGCGAGAATGGGCGGGGCCATGGGGTCGGGGGTGGCGCTCAACCGCCCTGGCCGACCCGGTTGGCGCGCGCCAGCAGCACCAGCAGATACGGCGCTCCGACGATGCTGGTGACCACCCCGACCGGTACCTGGGTCTGGGGAATCGCGTGCTGGCCGACCAGGTCGGCGACCGCGACCAGCGCGGCCCCGGTGAGGGCGGCCGGGAGCAGCGCGGCCCCGTGTCCGGGCAGGAGCCGGCGGGCGATGGGCGCGCTGACGAAGGCGACGAAGCCGACCGGTCCGGCGGCGGCCGTGGCCACCCCGGCGAGGCCGGTCGCGCAGGCCAGCAGCGCCAGCCGGTCGCGCTCGACGCGGGAGCCGAGCCCGGCCGCCGTGTCGTCGCCCAGCCGCAGCACGGACAGGGAGCGGGAGGCCAGGAAGGTGAGCGGCAGCAGGACGCAGACCCCGGTGACGAGGGGCCACACGTACGGCCAGGAGCGGCCGTTGAGGCTGCCCGCGAGCCAGACGAACGCGGCCTGCGCCTCGGTGACCTCGGAGCGGGTCATCAGATAGGAGACGACGCTGGACAGCCCGGCGCCCGCCCCCACCCCGATGAGCACCAGCCGCTGGCCGCCCACGCCCCTGCGCCAGGCCAGCGCGTAGACGGCGGCGCCCGTCGCCAGTGCCCCGGCGAGTGCCACACCGGAGAGGGCGAGTCCGCTCACGCTGTAGACCATCGAGGCGAGGACCGCCGCGACGCCCGCCCCGGAGCTGATGCCGATGATGTCGGGGCTGGCGAGCGGGTTGCGCAGCAGGGACTGGAAGATCGCGCCGGACAGCCCGAAGCAGGCGCCGACGAGGACGGCCAGCAGAGCGCGTGGCAGGCGCAGTTCCCTGACCACGAAGCGGCTGCCCGCGTCGCCGCCGCCGAGGAGGGTGTCCCACACCTGCCCGATCGGCAGCGCGATGTCGCCGAAGGACAGGGCGACCGTGAAGGCTCCGGCGACGAGGAGGGCGAGGGCGGCGGAGACGGCGGCGAAGCGGGCGGTGCGGTGGCGGCGCGAGCGGCGCAGCCGGAGGGCGGCGGGCGGGATCCGCGGGGTGGGGATCCCCGGGGCGGGGTCCTTCGTCCCGGCCAGTTGCATCCCGCCGTTCCGGATGCCGTCGTCCGGGGGCGCGGTGGCTCCGCCGGGGGTCCGGCCGGTCACCGGTTCCCCGCTCACAGCTCGCCCCGTGCGGAGCGGCGGACGAGCACGATGAAGGGCACGCACCCGAGGGCCGCGGTGACCACGCCGACCTGGACCTCGCCGGGGCGGGCGACGACCCGTCCGGCCACGTCGGCGAGGAGCAGCAGGGCCGGGGCGAGCAGCGCGCTGCACGCCAGGATCCAGCGGTAGTCGGGGCCGGTGAGCAGCCGCGCGACATGCGGGACGGCGAGTCCGACGAAGCCGAGCGGACCGGCCACGGCGGTCGCCGCGCCGCACAGCAGAACGACGCTCACGGCGCTCCAGATCCGGGTGACGGACAGCCGCTGGCCGAGCCCGCGGGCCACGTCGTCGCCGAGGGCGAGTCCATTGAGGCGGGGGCCGAGGCCGAGGGCGACGAGGGCTCCGGCGGCGATGAAGGGCAGGGCCTGGCCGAGGACCTCCATGTCCCGGGTGTCGAGCGCGCCGACCTGCCAGAACCGGAACTGGTCGAAGGCCTGACCGTCCGCCAGCAGCATCACGCTGGTGACCGAGCCGAGCGCGGCCGTGGTGGCGGCGCCGGCGAGGGCGAGTTTGACCGGGGTGGCCCCTTCCCGGCCAGGCTGCCGATGCCGTAGACGAGGACGGCGGCGAGGCAGGCGCCGAGGAAGCCGAACCAGATGTAGTGGGCGGGGTCGGTCAGCGCGAGGACGCTCATGGCGAAGACCACGAAGACGGCCGCGCCCGCGTTGACGCCGAGCAGACCGGGGTCGGCGAGCGGGTTGCGGGTCAGGCCCTGGATGACGGCGCCCGCGAGGCCGAGCGCCACGCCCGCCAGCAGCCCGGCCAGGGTGCGGGGCAGCCGCACCTCGTGCACGACGAGTTCCGCCCGGACGGAGCGGTCGGGGCTGAAGACCCCGTCCCAGACGGCTCCCAGCGGCACATGGCCGGAACCGATCGTCAGACTCAGCACCGTGGCGGCCAGCGTCACGGCGGTGAGGAGGGCGAGGACGGCGCCGATGCGCAGGGGGCCCCGGGAGCGCGGGCGGGTCGGCGGGCCGCCGGGGGTGGCGTCACCGCCCTTGCCGGGGGCGGGGAGTGCGGTGTCGGGGGCGGAATCGATGCTGGTCACGGGAGGGTGTGCGGGATCGTTCACCGGGAGGTGCGCACCGCTGTTCAAGGACGGCCTGACCGGTGAGGGGCTGCGGCGGCATCGGTCGGTGGGCGCATGGGCATATCCTCGGCACGGTGATATGGAGAAACCATCTCCAGTAGGTAAGGTGAGGCAAACCTAACACCAGATAGAGTAAGGACGGCAATCATCAACCCGAGGGGGCACATTTGAGCCAGACGCTCTACCCGAACGGGCACGATCCGGCCCCCGGCGGGCAGACCGCGGCCCCGGAGCGGAACATCCCGGAGGGCTGTACGGAGATCGGCTCGCCCGCCGAACTGCGCGCCCTGCTCGGGGAACCGTTCCCCCTCGTCATCGAGAAGGTGCACGACCGGCTCACCGACGCGGACCGGGACCTGCTCATCCGCTCGCCGTTCTGTCTGCTGGCCACCTCGGACAGCCGGGGCAACTGCGATGTCTCACCGCGCGGCGACGGCCCCGGCTTCACCCATGTCCTCGACGCCTCGACGATCGCCCTGCCGGACCGCCCCGGCAACCGCCGGGCCGACAGCTTCCTGAACATCCTGGACAACCCGCACGCGGGCCTGCTCTATCTCGTCCCCGGCACCACGGACGTGCTGCGCGTCAACGGCCGCGCCCGGATCCTCACCGACGCCCCGTTCTTCGACACCATGACCGTGAACGGCAGACGCCCCACGCTGGCGCTGCTGCTGGACATCGACGAGATCTTCCTGCACTGCCCCCAGTCCCTGCGCCGCTCCGGCCTCTGGGACCCGGCCTCCTGGGAGCAGCGCGCCTGACATCCGCCCCGGGGCCCATGGCCCGACCGTGCCGCACCGCCGCCCGGCCAACACCTCGCCGAACGGCTCCCCTTGGGTGACTGACACACTGTCCCCGGTCACGCGCTGCGGCACCGCAGCATTCGGGGAGGAATCAGCATGGGCACGAACAGGCGCAGGGCGGGGCGCGCGGTCTCGGCGGCCGTGGTGTCGGCGGTCCTCGTGGCGGTCACGGCGGCCTGCGGGGGCGACTCCGAGGACACCGCCCCGGCGGGCGGGCTCACCGCCGCGCTCGGCGGCATCCCCCAGGACCGGGGCGGCCAGCCCCTCGTCTACACGGACGTCCCCGAGGTCCGCCGCCTCACCGAGCGGGACCCGGAGTTGTACGCCGTCCTGTCCGGCTTCGGCATCCCCGAGTTGGCGCAGGCCGACTACGCGGGCGAACCGGCGCGGGCGGCGCTCGGCTTCGACGAGACGGTGGTCGACAGCTCCGTCCAGATCGGGGCGGACGCCGTCCGTCTGACCGGCCGTTTCGATGTCGACGCCGTCACCGGGGCGATGAAGGAACGCGGCTGGACCGAGACGGAGAGCAAGGGCGCGCCGCTCCTCACCCAGGACGGCACCCGGATCACGGTGTCACCGTCGGTCCGCTCCCTCGCCCACACCCGCGACGCGGCCCTGCCGCCCCTCACCGACCCCGAGACCTCCATCGCTTCGGACACGGCCTTCCGCGCGGTGGCCGACTGCCTGGGCGACGACACCTACCACGCCACGCTCTACGGCAAGGACCGCGAGGGCCACTTGCCCGGACTGACGCTCTTCGGCATCGGCGCCCGCGCCGGGGACGACGGGACCTCGACGGAACGGCTGTGTGCCGTGACCCGGTCGGCCGAGGCCGCCCGCACGGTCGCCGACGCCCTGCGCCCGGCGACCGCCGCCGGGGAGCGGTTCGCCGGGGTGCGTATCGAGGTCGGCGAGGGTGCCGCGCCGGTGGTCACGATGGAGTGGGACAACTCCGTGGCGGAGCTGAGGCCGGGTTCCCAGAACCAGACCGGCCAACTGCCCCAGTTGCTGATCACCCTCCGCTGAGCCGCACCCCACCAGGGGTGCGGGACGCGTCAGTCGCTCCCGGCGGGTAGGCGGACGACGAAGCGGGCCCCGGGAGCGTCGCCCTCGATGCCGATGCTCCCGTGATGGGCGGTGATGATGTCGCGGACGATGGCCAGTCCCAGTCCGCTGCCGCCGGTGTCCCGGGCACGGGCGTCGTCCAGGCGGGTGAAGCGGTCGAAGACCCGGTCCCGGTCGGGCCCGGGGATGCCGGGACCGTCGTCGGCGACGACCAGTTCCGCGGTGCCGCCGCCGCACCGCAGGCTCACCGTGATCCGCCGGACGGCGTGCCGCAGGGCGTTGTCCAGCAGGTTGCGCACGACGCGGGCGAGGGCGTCGGCGTCGCCGTCCACGCGGGCGGCGCCGACGGCGTGCTGGTCGATGGTCACCCGGGTGCGCCCGCGGGCGAGTCGGACCTCGGCGAAGACGATCTCGTCCAGGTCCAGGGGGCGTCTGCGGATGCGGGGGCGGGCGTCGAGGCGGGCCAGCCACACCAGGTCGTCGACGAGGCGGGAGAGCCGTTCGCAGTCCTCCACCAGGCTGGGGGCCAGGGCGTCCCAGTCGGCGGAGTCGGGGTGCCGGGCGGCGACCTGGAGGCGGGTGTGCAGACTGCTCAGGGGGCTGCGCAGTTCGTGGGCGGCGTCCGCGATGAACTGGCGCTGCTTCTGCGTGGCACCCTCCAGCCGGGCGAGGAGATCGTTGAGGGTGGTGGCGAGGCGGCCCAGCGCGTCCGCCGAGGAGGGGACGTCGAGGCGGCGGCTGAGGTCGGAGGCGGTGATCTCCGCGGTCTGCGCGCGCAGCGCCTCCACGGGGCGCAACGCACGTCCGGTGAGCATCCACACGACGCTGGTGAGCGCGGTGACGGCCAGTGGCACGCCGATGGCGAGACCGCCGGTGAGCTGGTTCAGACTGGTGTCGACGTCCTCGGTGGGCACGGCGGCGTACACGGTCACCGGGTCGGCCCGGGGGCCGGCGGGGACGGCCACGGCACGCCAGCCCGTGGTGTCACCCTCGGGAAGCCGGCTCAGGCCGTGGGCGTGCGGGACGTCGGAGGTGCTCGGCGGGAAGAAGAACACCCTCCCGTGCCCCTGGAGATTGGGGGAGGCCGCCCGGACCGTCCCGTGCCGGTCGACGACCTGGACGGTGATGTCACGATCGCCGGGGGCGGGCAGGGTGGCGGGCAGCCGCCCCGAGTCGACGATCTCCGCGACGGACTGAGCCCGCTGCCAGGCGGCCTGGTCGAGGCCGCTGATGAGGCTGCCGCGCAGCCAGGCCACCAGCATCACGGCGGCCCCCACGAGCCCCGCCGTGATGACCAGCGCCGCCGCGGTCGTCAGCCGCAGCCGCAGTGACCGGCGCGACCACCAGTCCCGCAGAGGGGCCGGGAAGGGGATGCGCACCGCGTCACCTGCCGACGCTGCGCAGCCGGTAGCCGGCCCCGCGGACGGTGTCGATCAGCCGGCGTTCGAACGGTACGTCGATCTTGCGCCGCAGGTAACCGACGTACACCTCGACGATGTTGAGGTCGCCGTCGAAGTTCTCGTCCCACACATGGGTGAGGATGTCACTCTTGCTCACCACCTCGTCGCGATGGCGGAGCAGGAACTCCAGCAGTCCGAACTCCCGTGCCGTCAGCGTCAGTTCACGCCCCGCGCGGCGGCACCGGCGGGAGGCGGGGTCCAGGGTGAGGTCGTCGGCCGCGAGCACCGCGGGCCGGGCGGGCGCCCCGCGCCGCAGCAGCGCGCGCAGATGCGCGACGAGGACGACGAAGGAGAACGGCTTGCTCAGATAGTCGTCGGCGCCGAGGTCCAGGGCGTCCGCCTCGTCGTACTCGCCGTCCTTGGCGGTGAGCATCAGCACCGGGGTCCACACCCCGGCGGCCCGCATCCGCTTGAGGATCTCGTACCCGGACAGGGCGGGCAGCATGATGTCCAGGACGATGACGTCCTGCTGCCGGTGGACGGCACGCCAGAGCCCGTCCATGCCGTCATGGGCGACATCGGCGACGAAGCCCTCCGCGGCCAGTCCCTCGGCGATTCCCTCGGCGAGACCGCGTTCGTCCTCGATGACCAGCACCCGCATGACCGCCTCCTACCGCCGGGCGCCGCGCCTCGGGGACCGGCGGGCCCGCTGAGAGCCGCCTGAGAGCCGGAGCGGTCCTCAGCGCCCTCTCAGGAGCCTCGTCGCAGGGTGGGGACGTCACTGCACGGTCGCCCCCTCCCGGGACGAGAACAGACACCATGACCAACGATCTCACCACCCACCCATTCATGCCCGTCGCGGCAGCACCGACGGGCACCGCATTGTCACCGTCCCGTACGCACCGACCGGCCCTCACCAACGCGATCCGACACCACTGAACACGGCCACACCGAAAGAAGAAAAGAAGGAGAAAAGAGAAAGAAGACCCGAAGGAAATTCCGAAGAAAAGGAGCCCTCACCATGACGGCCACCGCTCCCTCCCAACCCTCCACAGCCGCCCGACCGGCGCCCTATGTACTGCGGAAGCTACCGCACGTGACAGCGTTGTTCTGGGCGCTCAAAATCATCGCCGTCACCCTCGGGGAAACCGCGAGCGACCAATTCGCGATCGAACTCAAAATTGGCTACGCAACCTGCGCGGTCGCCTTCTTCATTTTCTTCGCGACCGTGGCCTTCTTCCAGATGCGAGCCAAACGATTCCATCCGAGCCTCTTCTGGACGGTCATCTTCAGCACCAGTATCGTCGGCACCTCGATATCGGACCTCATGGACCGCGGCATCGGCTACTCCGGCACCGTGACCCACAACGGGATCGGCTACGGGGCCGGCGCGATCATCCTCACCAGCCTGCTGGCGATCATCTTTGTGGCGTGGTGGCGAACCGGCCAGACCTACGACGTCGAGAAGATCGCCACCCGCAAGGGCGAGGGCCTCTACTGGATGGCGATCCTGGTGTCCAACACCCTCGGCACGGCCAGCGGCGACTGGCTGGCCCACAGCACCGGACTGGGATTCCGCAACGCCTTCTTCGTCATCGCCGGAGTCATGCTGCTGCTCCTCGCCGCCCACTATCTGACCCGCATCAACAGCATGGTGCTGTTCTGGCTGGCCTTCGTGCTGACCCGCCCGCTGAGCGCCGCGGCCGGTGACTCGATCACCAAGCCCGTCAGCCAGGGCGGCCTGGGGCTGGGCACGCTGTGGGGTTCGGTCACACTGGCGGCACTGCTCGTCGTGCTGATCGCCTACCAGACCTGGAAGATCCGGCGCCACCCGCTCGACCTGCTGCCGGCCCCGGCCCACCGTCTCACCGGCGAGCCGCAGCGGCCCAACGGCCAGGTCGTCCTGGCCTACGGCCCGCACCCCGACCAGATCCTGCGGCCCCACCACGCCGGGGCAGCCGCTCGGCGGCCCGCGTCGACGTAGGGGGGCGGCCGGGCCTCGTCCGACAGGTGAGGGTCACCATCGGCATCCGGTGACCGCTCGGGCGAGGCCGACCCGCCGTACCGCGTACGGCCCGGCCCTCGTGCCGGGATTCCTGATCGGGCGGGATGTGGGGACGTTCGGTCACCCGGCGGCCGGGGCGGCCCGGTTTGTATCACGTCGGAACTAACCTCGGGCCGTGGCTTCCGAAGAGCTCAACCATCTGTTCCTGGTGTTGACCGGCCAGGAGATGCCGGATCTCGACCCGGTGTTGATGCATGACCATCTGGTGCTTCCGCAACGGGAACTGGAGCAGCAGCTCGCCCAGCTCCAGGAGCTGCTGGTGCGCGTGGCCCAGTCGGTGTCGGCGCAGTCGACCGGGGAATTCAGTGAGGCGTACTACGAGGCGATGCTGACACTGGCGTCACCGGAGGGCACGGCGATCCTGGCAGGGCTGCGGGACGCGACGAAGCAGCTCGGTGACTTCGCGGAGGAGTCGGTGTACCAGGTCGAGTACACGAACCTGATGATCCGGCTCCAACTGGGCCTGTTCCTGGTCGAGTTCGCGGTCACCCTCGTCATGTCGATCTGGAACCCCTGGGGTGCGATGCTCCGCCAGGCGTTCCTGCGCGCGCTCTACCGGAACATTCTGAACAGCCTGGTGTTCAAGCTGACCTCCGCGATCGTGTCGCAGCAGATCCTCCAGATCGGTCTCGCGGCGGCGATGGACCGGCTGGCTCAGTGGAGTCTGGCGAGACAGGGGAAGGTCTCGGCGAACGGGAGCACGTATCTGAAGCAGTCCGTCATCTTCGGCTCGATCTCGGGGTTCGTGGCGGTGCCTGTTCAGTTCGGGGCGTCGGCGCTGGCCCAGAGCGTGATCAAGCGAATGCACAAGGGGGGCGGGGACAGCCTGTTCAACAGCCTCAGCGACGCCCTGACGAACCGGCCGGACCCCAAGAGCCTCAACGGCCTCAGGAACCTCGCCGGGGACACGGCCGGCGATGTCGCGGACGACACGTCCGACAACGGGGTGGGCGGCGCCCCCAAGCCGGTGGCGCGGCCCGGGAACGACCTGGGCGGGTTCACGGGGGACAGCCTTCCGGCCTTCGGCGGCGGGGCCGCAGGCGGTCCGGACCGGGTGTTCGCGCGGGACTTCACGGACCGGGTCACCGATGTGGCGAACCGGATCTCCCGCGACCACGATCCCCTGCGGACGGATCAGCGGTTCGTCGATGACATGGGCGACCTCTTCGCCCGTCGCTTCGGGGACGACCTGGGCGGCGAGGATGCCGCGCGGACCCTGGGCCGGGACTGGGCCGGTACCTTCCTGGGCAACGTCCACCGGGACGACCTGGGCCGCTCCCTGCGCTCGGTGCTGGACGGGCGGCTGCCTGCCTCCTTGGGGGACGGTGTCCTGCGGGCCCTGTCGAGGTCGGTGCAGGATCTCTTCGGAGCGGAGAACCTCAGCGGCAGGTTCCTGAGCTTCACCCTGCACGGCATCGGTGACGGCGTCATCGGCCTCGGCTCCGAGATGATCTTCAACGGGATCACGCAGAAGACCTTCAGCGTCAGCGGTGGCGGGTTCCTGACCTCCATCACGAGTGAGCGGGCCGCGGACATCTTCAACTCCGGCGCCGACTGGCTGGCGAGCAAGTTCAAGCCGGGGAACCTCGGTCTCGGTGTCGATGTCAAGACCTGGGCCGATGTGAACAAGGTCCCGCTCGGCTCCGGTCCGGGCGCCCCTGAGGGCACGGGCACAGGGACCGGCGCCCCCGCGCCGACCCGGCCCCACCCGGGCGGCGGCGACGCCGGCCCCGTCCGTCCGGGCGCCGTGAACACGGTCGGGGCCGGTGGCGGCCCCGGTGCCGGTGTGTTCGTCCCGGGAGACAGCCCCGGGACGCCGGCCATGCCGGTCATGCCGACGGCCGACGGCCTTCGGATCAGCGGCCAGCCCATCGGCATCCCGGACCTGCCGGTCCTGATCCCCCAGGTGCTCGACGCTCCCGCGATCGACACCGGGCCCCCGACTCCTCAACCGGTCACCAACCCCGGCGACATGGGACCGCGCGGCGCCGGGCCGGGCGACTCCCCGGGCCGCGAGGACCTGTACGGCGCTCCGCCCCGGTCCGGTGACCTCCGGGTGACGACGCCGGGGGAGAGTGGCCGGGACCTGCCCGAGCAGGGCTCCTGGCCGACGTCACCGGCTCCGTGGAACCCGGCGGAACCGAGGCCCAGCGCCTCCCGGCCCGCCGACACCGCCTCCCCCGGCACCCCATCCCGCCCCGACGGCAGCAGCGCCCAACCCCACCCGACCAGCACCGCCGAACACCTCTTCAGCACGCTCCTGCCGGACACGGACACGGGCATGGGCACGGACCCTGGCCCGGGCCCGGACCCGTCCGACGACGCCTCCGACGCCATCTCCCTCACCTCCGACAGCTCCCTCGTCTCCGACGATTCCTTCGACTCCATCACCTCCTTCGCCTCCAACGGTTCCTTCACCTCCATCACCTCCTTCGCCTCCGACGATTCGTTCACCTCCATCACCTCCTTCGACTCCACACTCACCAACAGCACAGCCCGCACGGACCCCGACCCCGACTCCGACCCCGACACCACCGGCACCGGCACCGGCACCGGCACCGCCACCGACCCCAAGCCCGAACCCACCCCCCTGATCCCCTCCCCCACCCCCGAAGCCCTCCCCCAAGCGCCCCACCCTGCCCCCCACCCAGCAGCCCCCTTCCCCCACACCGCCCTCACGCCGGACCAGCTCAGGACGACCGTGCGGGACGCCATCGCCGCCACCCTCGCCCAGAACCCCGCGCACCTCGACGAATGCGTGATCCTGCTGGAGCAGCTCGCCCGCCTGCTGTATCCGCACAACACACCCGAGGCGTTCCGGGAGCCCCATCGTCCCGCCCCGGCCGGGAGTGGTATCCGTCCCGCCCAGACCGTCGACGACCTCGACATCGGCACCCAGCGCGCCGCCCGCCGCCTCGCCGCCGGGCCCGGCTGGGCCCCGGTCACCGACTGGACCGTTCTCGACGAGGCCCTCGAAGCCGCGGGAACCGGCTCCACCGCGCTCATCCTCACCCAGTCCACCACCGGCCCCGGCCACGCCTACGCGGCCCACCGCACCACCGAAGGCACCCGCTGGACCGAACTCCAGGCGAAGTCGGCGGACGAGCAGGTCACCCGGCGTCCCCCCGCCCCGGCCCCGCATGACACCCACGCCGTCGTCATCACCCCGGCGGGCCGCGTCGCCCGCGAGAGCGAGGGCGCCCTCCCCCACGCCCCCGACCACACCACGTCCACCGCCCTCACCGACCCACCCCTCACCACCGCCTACAAGGGCTTCGGCTTCGAGGCCGAACTCAAGTACACGCTCGGGTCGCCCAGCGCGCTCGCCTACGGAGACATCCTCGCCGTCCACTCCACCGGCCTCAAGATCGTCGTGGACAAGGACACCTTCTACCTCGGCAGCGACGGCTACCACTACCACACCGAGGAGGCCGCGCTCGCGGCCACCGGGATGAGGCCCCAGCCGGTGACGGCCTTCATTCCCGAGGTGGTGTCGCCCGCCACCTCGACCCTGCCCGGCGAGCAGAAGAGACCGGGACACGAGGTGCTCCAGGCGTACTTCGCCACGCGCGGTCACCTGGACGGGGCGTACGCCGGGCCGTCCGGGGACCGGCTCGACCACCTGTTGTCCGCCGACTCACGATGGTTCGTCCAGCCGGCCGGGAGTTCCGTCACGGTGATGCCCACCTCCGCAGGACCCGGTCATGCCGCCTACGCGCAGTTCACGGTGGGAGTGCCGCTCGCCGGACTCACCCCCGTGCTGGACCTCACGCGGCTGCGTCTGGAGTCGCCGCCGATCGGCAGTGTGTCCGACGCGGGACGCACCTTCGCCGACTGGGTCACCGCGCGGTACGCACACGGTCTCCTCGGCATCGCGGTACCGCCGCAGCGCGTGCCCTTCCTGTCCTACCTCCCGGTCCTGGCCGAACTGCACGGTTACATCTGGCTGGCCTTCAACCATGTGGTGACGCCGCTCGTCGTCCAGGAGACCAATCTGGGCGCGCTGGTGAAGTCGTTCCTGGCCGCCGCCTCCCGCACCCCTTTCGCGACCCTCCTCGGCTCGCTCAACCCGTCGGCCCGATCCTTCCTCGCGCACGATCAGCAGGCCATCGCCACCCGCTTCGAACAGGGGCTGCGCCACCTGGTCCGGCGGGCCCAGCGCCGCCCCGACACCGACCCGGCTCCCGATCTGGACGACGTCCTGGACCGGGTCTTCGCCACCGACCGGCACGGCAGAGAGCTGACCACGAGGGACTATCTGCTGACCGCACTGCGCGGCAGGTCGTCGTTCGGCGCCCCGCTCGACCAGGAGCAGACGGTCGGGATGCGCGGCTACACCCGGATGGACAACGACGGAGGCAATCTGCGTCTGCCGCTGGCCCTGCTCGAACTGCGCCACTACTCCCCCGAACCCCCGCTGCGCACCCCGGGCCGGGATTCCAGGCTGATGACCGATCAGGCGTTCAACGCGGCGTCCATGGAGATCGTGAACACCTCCCGGCTCGCCTATCAGCGGGCCGAGCGGATGCTGGACTGGGATCCCGCCCAGCCCGGCCAGGCACTCACCGCGCTCTTCCAGCACCCGACGGCGCAACGGGTGGCGGATGTCTTCGCGGCTGTCCAGGACCTGGGGCTGACCGACAGGACGCCCGTGCTGCCCCCTGTCGAACGGGCCTCACTCGCCCGGCTCACCACCGACATCGCCACCGTCCGAGGGGTGCCGCCCCAGGTCGTCCAGCAGGTCGGCGGACTCCTCTCCGGGCTCGGCCAGCGGATCGTGCTCGGACTGACCAACCCCGCGCTCGCCCCCGAACTCAGGCCGCGTTTCCAGCAGGCCCAGGCAGCCGTGCAGAGCGCGCTCCAGACCCTCGGACCGCCCCCCGCACAGCACCAACAGCCGCACCAGCCACAGCACACCACGGCCGGCCCCTCGCGTACCCGTGCCGATCAGCGGCGGTCCGGGCCGTACAGCCGACGGCCCGACGGCCGGCCCCAGCTCGACCACCGGGCGTCCCTCGCGTTACCCAGGGCCCAGGTGCGGAAGTACCCACCGCCGCCGCGGACGCACCGCGCGCCGGACCGGGACCTGCCGGAGCGCGCGGCCCTGCGGAGTTCGGGCGAGGTGGTGTCGGACCACTGGATCCCCTTCCGCGCGGCCGGCGGGGGCCGGACCGGTGGTGACGCCTTCGAGTTCACCCGTACCCGGCCGGGGCGGACGCCGTTCCAGGTCCGCCGGGGCGAGGAGTCCGGCGAGCGCATCGAGGTCGGATACACCTGGACCTGGGACCGGGCCACCCTCACCGACCCCGGAACCCTGACCCTGACACGGCGCATCCATCTCGACGACACCCATGTCACGGCCGAGGACGCCGCCCGTGTCCGCTCCGGGATCCGTACCGCGCTCGACGCCCTGATCAACACCGCCGGGTACCGGCTGCCCGCACTCCAGCCCGATGTCACCGCCCCGGCGAAGCAGGCCGCCGCACCGGAGCCCCCGGGACCGGCCCTCAGGGTCGACGTCGTCTTCGTCGCCGAGGCGGCGGCCCATGACACCGTCGTGCTCCACCCCGGGCCGCCCCGCGACGGACAGCCCATGACGCAGAACGAGTGGCACACCGACGTGCCCCCCGACGCCTACGTCCACGAGATCGTGCACGGCCTCGGCGTCCGCGACAGCCACCCCGCGGGCGAGCCCGGCGGACGCTCCCTGCTCACCCCCGTCCACCCACCGCAGGAACCGGACCTCGGCCCGGGTGACTCCGATCTCATGGGCCCGTTCACCGACACCCCCGGGCCGCCCCGCCGTGTCCTCACCCCGGACGCCCTCCGGCAGATCGCCGACACCCTCACCCCTTATCTGCACCAGGGCGCCCCGACGCCGTCCGCCCGGCATCCGAGGCACAACGGCCTCCGCGAGAACCCCGTCACGCACCCCGCCGCCACCCCCGTCCCCGCGCTCGACGACCATGCCCCGAACCGGCGGACGGGCTCGCCGCACCCGGTCGTCGCCGGTCCACCGCCACGCCCGTCTCTCGGCCCCGGACACGCGAGCCCCCGCCGTCAGCGGCACACGCCCGCCGATCCGCCGACGCCCGACGCCCCGCCTCCCGGCACCGATCACCGGAGTTCCCGGAGCCTGGCCGACGATGTCTTCGACACCCTGATGCCGAGTGTCCCGGAGTCGGAGGGGCTGTCCCCGCGGCCGACGGCCACCGAGTCGCCCACCCGCCCGGGACCTCCCGGAACCAGCAAGCACGATCAGCGGTTCCCCCTGCCCCTGCTGCGCAATGAGGTCAACCTCCTGCTGCCCAAGCTGGGCTGGGCGCGCGGGGCCGTCGACGAGGCGACCGTCCGGGAGGCTCTCCATACGGTGCGCGGGCCCGCGCGGGGCGTCAATCTGCGGGATCTGGCGGAGGAGATCGCGGGCCGGATCATCGCGGGCCGGGCGGTCAGGATGCGCGCGGGTGCGAGGGGCGGTGAGGACGCTCCGCCGGGAAGCGCCGATACGGCGGCCGGGCCCTCCGGCGACCCGGCGGCGGCACAGGACACCGCCGACCAGCAGGCGGGCCCGTCAAGCCTCACCCGCCGGACACCGCCCGCCCCGGACAACGGCCCGGACGACGGGACCGCCGACGGGACCGCCGACGGGACGGACACCGCTGCGGAACCCGGCCGCGATGCCGGTACGGACACCGGCCCGGACGACGACGGGGCCGCCGGGCGGTCGGACGCACCCGAGGTGTTCTACTCCCGGGAGATCGCACGCCATCTGGAGACCGAACCCCTGGACACCCGGGCCCTGCTGGCCCTGCTGCAACGCTGGTCCTCCAGTCCCCGGCTGCTCGACTCCTCCCTCTTGCAGACCGCGTACCGGGACCTGACCGGTACCGAGCTGGCCACCGACCTCAACAGGGCGGCGGAGCAGGGACGGCTGGGCCTCGTGGACCTTCCGGCGGTGACGCGCCGCCTCGGTCTCAGCGTCGACACCCGGCCCGCCGGGGAGGTGCTGCCGCACATGGCGGCCAAGAGCCCGTCCGCCGAGCCGAACCTGCCCGCGGTGGTCGAGTACGCGACACGGGTGCGCCTCGCCTACGAGGACAACAACCCGCAGAGGGCCCTGGCCCTGCTGGACGCCCTGGACCGCGATCTGCGCAAGGTGTGGACGGTCGAGGCCGCCTGGCGCAGACAGTACGGGGACGCCATGGGGCCCGCGCTCGCGACGCTGTGGCCGTCCTACGGCTTCCGGATCGCCGACGCGCTGGGGTACGCCGACCGCGCCGTCGTCCCGGTGGCACAGGTCGGCGCGTGGTACCGGCAGTTGGCCGATGTGACCTTCGAGCACCACCGGCACGGCACTGTCCCGGTCACCACCGGCCATCCGGAGGACGGCTGCTTCTACCGCTCGCACCTGTGGGCACTGCAACTGCTGCGCTGGGGCGTGATGCCCCAGAAGGTGTACGCGGCGCGGGGCGGCGGGACCAAGCTGACCGTGACCACCCCCACCGCCCTCAACTCCACCAGGGACACCCCCGGGCAGGTGTTCTGGTCGTTCCATGTGGCTCCGGTGGTCCACGCGGTGGTCGCCGACGGAAGCGTCGTACCCCTCGTCCTCGACCCCACCCTGCAACGCGGGCTTCTGACGATCCCCCAGTGGATGCAGACCCTGGGCCTGTCGTCCCAGCCCGGCACCTACCGCTTCCACCAGGGCCCCCTGGCCCAGGTGCACCATCACATGGTCGTCGACCGGCAGCAGCGCCCCGGTGCCTGGACCACGTCGGGGCCGCCGCTGCCGCTGGAACCCACACTGCTGCTCACCGACGCCCACTCCCACAGCTTCCCCTACCCCAGCAATCCGCCGATCGGGTCCTGGCAGGAGAGCAACGCCAGGGTTTTGGAGAACTCCAACCGGCTGTACCGCCACCATGTACGGGCCGTGCGCAGGGAGCTGGCGCGCACCCTGGACCGCATCCTCGCCGACGCGCCCGCCGGGCACCCGTCCGGGCAACTGCTGGAGCGTCTGCGGACCGAGGTCGAACGCCATCGGCCGATGCCCGGATTCCTCCAGGAGCGGCCCGACTTCGACTCCGAGGCCCACCGGCTCCTGACCTCCACCGACTACGACCTCTTCGCGTCACTGTTCCCGCCCCCGAAGCCGGGCCACCACACGGTCGAGGAATCGTCGGACGGCGAGACCAGCGAGGAAGAGGAGCCGGACCCGGACGACAGGTCCAGCCACGAGGACTCCTCCGGCTCGGATCATGAGGAGGTGACCGGAGACCAGGAGGCCGGGGACGGAGAGGGTGACGAGGAACAGGCCGGTTCAGGAGAGGGCGAGCCGTCTTCGTAGCAGAGACGAGAGGTCGGGGCGGTGCGTACAGGACACGCACCCCCGTGTACCGGTCCGCTGGTCAGGGCCGGTCGGCCAAGGCGCGACGCCCAGGCCCCGGCGTCACCCCGGCGGGGTGAGCCGCGTCCCACCGCCGGGCGGAGCCGGAAGCGTGCGCCGCTGGTCGTTCGTCAGTCGCCGCCAGCGCGAGGGAAGGAACTCCAGCGGCCTGTCCCACACAGTCGCCGACTGGTGCATCGCGTGCGTGCCAATCAGGGCATGCTCGCCCTCGTGCACCCGAACACCGGCCACCTCGTGGTCGGCGGTGGCCACCCTCATCAGCCGCCACGCGGGCGGATACAGGCGCGGCGTCTCCGGCACCGACTCCCGCACTTCCTCCGACGGCACCGCCGGGGTGTTGCAGCCGTGCCGGATGCCGAGCAGCACGAGCCGTTCGAGGGTCACACCGGTGAAGCCGACGGTGGACAGGACGAGGCGTTGCAGCAACTGGGCCCGATCGGCGGTGGACAGTTCTCCGGGCAGCCTCGGCAAAGGCGGCGATGACTTCGGTCGACGCGAGGGGGCGGGACGACGCTGACATCACGGGTGGCCGGGTGTTTTCGTGGTCACCCGGGCCAGCACCTGATCGGCCAGCTCCTGCGGGGACAGCTCGCCGTCCAGGAACACCGTGTCGCCGGGCAGGGTGCCGACCGCGGTCGTGCACGGCTCGATCCTCTCCCGGCACCAGCGCCGGACCTTCTCGTCCTGCTCGGGGTTGTCCGGGGTGAAGCTGCGGCCGTCGATCCGCTTCTCCAGGACCTCTCGGGGGACGTTGAGGAAGAAGTGGTGGGTGTCGATGCCCGCGCTCTTCAGCATGCCGAAGATCTCAGCGAGATAGCGCGGATCGACCAGGGTCATGGGGACCAGGACCGGACGGCGGTACTCCTCGACGAGGCTCACGGCCAGGTCGCCGACCTGGCGTCGCCACAGCCGGAGGTCCTGGAAGTCGCCGGTCGGCACCTCGACGATCTCCCGCAGTACATAGCCGACCAGTTCAGGGTCGTAGACCAGTGCCTCGGGCCAACGCGGACGCAAGGCGTCCACCAGCGTGGTCTTACCGCTGCCGAAAGCACCATTCACCCAGACGATCAACGTGGTCTCCCCGTCTCGTTGTTGCCGCGGGCCCGTGCCGGGCTCGGCGTACCGGAGCAGTATGCCGACCGGAACAAGCCCCACCGGGCACTCCGTGCTGTCACCCCGCCATGTCGAACCGGGGCTCCCCGGTCCGGGTGCGTTTGACCTCGTAGAAGCCCGGGACCGTGGCCATGAGGACAAAGCCGTCCCACAGTTGGCCCGCCATCTCCCCGGCGGGGGCGGGAGAGACGACCGGTCCGAAGAAGCCGACCCGTTCGCCGTCCGGCGCGGGGAGCGCGATCACGGGGGTGCCGATGTCGCCGCCGGCCAGGGCGACGGCCTGGGCGTGGGAGGAGCGGATCGCCTCGTCGTGGGCGGTGGACTCGGCGGCCTCCGCCAGTTCCTCGGGGAGCCCGGCGTCCGTCAGGGCCGCGGTGAGGTTTCCCCAGTCGCCCTGGAGGTGGAAGCGGGTGCCCATCGCGGTGAAGAGATCACCCAGCGCCCGCTGTCCGAACCGCTCCTCGACCGCGGCGCACACGCGGACCGGCGCCCACATGTACTCCTCCCACTCCCCCTCGGGATGGTCGTCCCGGTGCTCGTTGAGCACCGACAGACTCATCACCCGCCAGCGGACGGTCACCGGGCGCACCTTGGTGACTTCCACCAGCCACCGCGAGGTGATCCAGGTGTAGGGGCACACCGGATCGAACCAGAAGTCCACACTCCGCTGTTCGGCCATACGACCGGCTCCTTTCGCTCACCCTCGCCGCCGTCATCTCGTCACCGTAGTCCCCCCCCGCCCCCCTGGACAGATCGACTTAGGTTAGGCTTACCTATGCCTTCTGGTAGTGGTAGCGCCTCCGCCCCGGCGAGGCGCGTCCCGTGGTGCCCGCACGTCCCCCGCGTTCCCCCCCGGTTCCCCGCAACACCCCGCCACTCACACCGCGGATCCAGCCACGTCCAGCACGTCCAGCACGTCCCCCGCATCCAGCACATCCCGTACGTCCAGTAGACAAGGTGCGTCATGGCCTTCGCCGCCTCTCCCTTCCGTCGCCGTAATCTCGCCGTCGCGGGTTCGCTCGCGCTCGCCCTGTTCATGACCGGCTGCGGCGGGTCCGACGACACCGCCGGTGACGAGGGCGGCTCCGGTGACGCCGGTGCCGCCGCGGGCGCCTTCCCGGTCACCATCGACAGCGCCCTCGGCGAGGCCACCATCGAGAGCGCGCCCCAGCGGATCGTCACGCTCGGCCAGGGCTCGGCGGAGACCGCCATCGCCCTGGGCACCGTCCCGGTCGGCGTGGAGGACTACCCGTGGGGCAGCGACGACACCGGCTATCTGCCCTGGGTGCACGCGGCGATCACGGAGCGGGGCGCCGACCTGCCCAAGGAGTTCACGGGCGGCGAGGAACTCGACATCGAGGCCATCACCGAGCTGGAGCCCGACCTGATCCTCGCCCCCTGGTCGGGCGTCACCCAGGACCAGTTCGACATCCTCAAGGACATCGCGCCGACCGTCGCGTACCCGGAGGAGGCGTGGTCCACCAACTGGGACCAGCAGATCGAGATCATCGCCGAGGCGATGGGCCGGCCCGACCAGGCGCAGGTGCTGATCGACGACATCGACGAGCAGCTCGCCGACGCCGCCGCCAGCCGCCCCCAGTACAAGGACGTCACGTTCTCCTACATCTACAACAGCGGCCCCGGCACCCTCGGCATCTTCAAGCCGCAGGAGCAGCGGGTGGCGATGGTCAGCAAGCTGGGACTGAAGGTCGACCCGGTGGTGGACGGCTTCGAGGAGACCCCGGGGACGGACTCGGCGGTCATGGGGCTGGAGAACGCCGACAAGCTGAGCGGCAGTGATGTGCTGTTCACCTTCTACTCGGACGCCAAGACCCGTGAGGAGGTCGAGGCGCAGCCGCTCTACGGGGCGATCCCCGCGGTCCGCAACCAGGCGCTGGTCTTCAGCAACGACCAGCCCTTCGTCACCGCGTCCTCGATCATCAACCCGCTGACCGTGCCGTACACCATCGACCGCTATCTGCCGATGATCGACAAGGCCGTCGCGCGGGTCGAGAAGTAGCCGGCCGCCGCCGTACCGGCCCGACGACACCACCCAGCACCCACCCACCACCCACCACCCACTCACGGGAACCGGCGTTGACGACACTCACCCCCACCCGTCCCGGGAAGGGCCGCCCCGCCGTGCTCCGGCGGGGCGGCCCCGCCCGCTATGCCTCGGCGCTCCTGCTGTGTCTGGTGCTGCTCGTGTGCGCCCTGCTGGCCAGCGTGATGTTCGGCAGCCAGCCCACCTCCCTGCGCGCCGTCCTGGAGGTGGTGACGGGCGACGGCGAGAGCTACACCCGGACGGTCGTGGAGAGCCGCTATCCACGGACGGTTCTGGGGCTGATGGCCGGGCTGTGCCTGGGCGTCGCGGGCACCCTCATGCAGGGCATCACCCGCAATCCGCTGGCCGAGCCCGGACTGCTCGGCATCAACGCGGGCGCGTCCGCCGCGATCGTCGCGGGCACCGCGTACTTCGGGGCGGCCGGGCAGCGGGAGACGATCTGGTGGGCGCTGGCCGGGGCGCTGCTGACCGGGCTGGTGGTCCATGTGATCGGCACGGTCGGCGGGGGCGGCGGGCCGGTCCGGCTGGTGCTGGCGGGCGCGGTGCTGTCGGCGGTGCTGGCGGCGTTCGTGCAGGCGGTGGCGCTGTCCCGGCCTCAGGTCTTCGACACCTACCGGTACTGGGTGGTGGGGTCGCTGGCGGGGCGCGGCTATGACGCGTTCTGGGCGGTGCTGCCGTTCGTGGCGGTCGGGTTCGTGCTGGCGCTGGTGCTGGCGCCGGGGCTGAACGCGATGGCGATGGGCGACGACAAGGCCGCCTCGCTCGGGATCAGTCCGGTGCGGGTCAAGGGCGCCGGGCTGCTCGCGGCGACCCTGCTGAGCGCCGCCGCGACGGCGGCCGTGGGGCCGATCGCCTTTGTCGGGCTGGCGGTTCCGCATGTGGTGCGGGCGCTGGTGGGGGCGGACTTCCGGGCGCAGCTCCTGTTCACCACGCTGGCGGGTCCGGTGCTGCTGCTGTTCTCGGACGTGGTGGGCCGGGTGGTGCTGCGTCCTCAGGAGCTGATGGTGGGGGTGGTCACCGCGTTCGTGGGCGCTCCGGCGCTGCTGTTCGCGGTGCGGCGGATGCGGGGGGCGACATGAGCGACATGGGCAAGATGGGCGGCGTGAAGGATGTGAGCCGGGTGGGTGGGGCGGTCGAGGAGCACGGCCGTCCCGCCCGTGTGCGGAGGGCGCGGCGCGGGGGCGGGGTGCTGCGGGTCGGCCCGTGGGTCGCCCTGCCCGTGCGGTATCCGACGGTGTCGGCGGCGTTCGCGTCCCTGGCGCTGCTGGCCGTGGCGGCGGTGGCGACCCTGTCCCTCGGGCGCCTCGGGATCGCGCTGCCCGAACTGCCGTCGGCGCTGGCGGGCGGCGCGACGGGCAGCGACGCGTTCGTGCTGAACCGGCTGCGCGGGCCGCGCCTGGTGGTGGCCGTCGGCACGGGGGCGGCGTTCGGGCTGTCCGGGGCGCTGTTCCAGTCGGTCACCCGCAATCCGCTGGGCAGCCCCGATGTGATCGGCCTGGGCGCGGGCGCCGGGGCGGGGGCCGCCGCGGCGGCGCTGTTCCTGCCGGGCGTGGTGCCGGTGGCGGTGGGCGCGCTGCTCGGGGCGCTGGTGGCGATGGCGGTGGTGTACCTCAGCACCGGGACCGGGTTCCGCAACCCCGGGCGGCTGGTGGTCGCGGGCATCGGCGTCTCGGCGATGGCCACGGCCCTGACGCAGTACGTGGTGTACGCCGTCGAGCGCGACCGGGCCAGCGCCCTCACCGCCTACATCAACGGCAGTCTGTCGGCGCGTTCCTGGGAGGACGCCCGGACCATCTGGCTGGTGCTGCTGCTCGCCCTGCCGCTGGCGGCGCTGCTGGCCCGTCCGCTGCGGGCCGCGGAGATGGGCGACGATCTGGCGGCGGGCCTGGGCGCGCGTCCGGCCCGGACGGCGACCTCGGCGATCCTGCTGTCCATCGTGCTGTCGGCGGGCGCGGTGAGCGTCGCGGGCCCGATCGCCTTCATCTCCCTCACGGCTCCGCAGATCGCCAAGCGGGTCACCCGCAACGGCGGACCCCACCTGGTCATGTCCACCCTCCTGGGCGGTCTCCTGCTGGTGCTGGCCGATCTGACGGCCCAGCAGCTCCCGCTCTTCGACAATCTGCCGGTGGGGCTGTACACCATGGCGCTGGGGGGTGCGTATCTGGGGTATCTGCTGGTGCGGGAGTGGCGGCGGTCTGGGGGGTAGTGAGGGGCGGGTAGTGGGGGGCGGGTAGCCGGGAGGCGGGTAGTGAGGGGCGGGTAGTGCGGGGGGCGGGTAGCCGCGCGCCCCGACCAGGGGCCCGCGCCAAGGGCCCACACCACGGCACCCCGCCAGGGAACCCCGCCAAGAGCCCACACCACGGCACCCCCTCCAGGCGACCCCGCCAAGAGCCCACGCCACCGCTCCCCTCCAGGGAACCCCGCCAAGAGCCCGCGCCACGGCCCCCCTCCACGGAACCCCCAGGGAACCCCCAAGGCCCCTCCGGGGGACATGGCCCGGCCGCCCCGCTCAGGTTCCGGGGAGGATACGGCGCGTCTCGTAGGTCCACATCGCGATCTCGACCCGGTTGCGGGCGCCGAGTTTGGCCATCAGGCTCGCCAGATGGGTCTTCACCGTGCTGAGGCTGATGTGCAGGGCGTCGGCGATCTCGGTGTTGGTCAGCCCGCGGGCGACGGCGAGGAGCACCTGCTCCTCGCGAGCGGTGACAGGGGAGACCGGCTGGGCGGCGGGCCGGCCTGCGGGCAGGTCCGCGAAGGCCCGGAGCAGACGGACGGTGACGCTGGGGGCGATGAGCGCCTCGCCGTCGGACGCCGACCGTACGGCCTGCGCCAGAAGGTCCGCTCCCGTGTCCTTGAGGAGGAAGCCGCGGGCGCCCGCGCGCAGCGCGCCGTAGACGTACTCGTCGAGGTCGAACGTGGTGATGACGACCACGGCCAGCGGGTCGGCGACACCCGGACCGGCGACCGACCGGGTGGCCTCCAGTCCGTCGATCACGGGCATGCGGATGTCGAACAGGCAGACGTCGGGGCGCAGTTCGCGGGCCAGCCGCACCGCTTCCTGTCCGTCGGCGGCCTCGCCGACCACCTCGATGCCGGGCTGGGCGTTCAGCATAATCCGCAGCCCGGTGCGGATGATGGCCTGGTCGTCAGCGACGAGGACGCGGATGGGCACTGCTCTCGGTCCTTCCTCTCGGCAGTTCGGCTTCGACCTGCCAGCCCCGGTCGGCGCGGGGACCGGCCCGCAGTGTGCCGCCGAGGAGGGCGGCGCGCTCGCGCAGTCCGGCAAGCCCGTACCCGGCAGGACCGTGTCCGGCCAATCCATGTCCGGCAAATCCATGTCCGGCCAGTCCATGTCCGGCACGGCCCCGGCCGGTGCGCCGGCCGTTGTCGCGCACGCTCACCCGTACCGTGTGCCGTTCGGCGGTGACCCGGACGACGACCTCGGTCGCGTCGACCGCGTGGCGCATCGCGTTGGTCACCGACTCCTGGACGATGCGGTAGACGGCGGCGTCCACGGCCGGGGGCAGCGCGTCCAGCGCGCCGTCGAGTCCCAGGTCCACCCTGAGGCGGCCACCCGGGGTCCGCGCCAGGCGCTCCAGATCCGCGACACCGGCAGGCGGCGCCAGTGCGGCGCCGACGCCGCGGTCCCGCAGGGCGGCGACCATGGCCCGCATGTCCTCCAGTGTGCGCGCGCCTTCCTCCTCGACCCCCTCCAGCGCCTCGACGGCGGCGGACGGATCGGTGTCCGCGAGGACCCGGCCCGCCTGGGCGATGATCACCATGGCCGACACATGGTGGGCCACCGTGTCGTGCAGTTCCCGGGCGAGTTGCTCGCGCTCGCGGGAGCGCACCTGGTCCCACTGCCGCTCGCGAGCGGTCACCCAGAGCCGCACCGCGGCCCCGACCACGCCGGGCAGCAGCAGGAAGACGAAGGCCGCGGCCTTCTCGGCGACCGGGGTGTCGTCCGTGACGGTCCCCAGGGTGCAGGCCGCGAGGGTCACCGCGCCGCCGAGCACCATGTCCCGTCCCGATCCCCATCGGGCCAGCGCGTACACCAGCACGACCACGACAGCGCCGGTGGCGAGGCCGACCGGCTCGCGCGGCGCGGCGACGACCGAGACCAGTTGGAGGAGGATCGCCGGGCCGAACGCCAGCGTGACCATCGCCAGTGGGCGGGTCCGGCGCCACAAGGGCAGCACGCACAGCCACACGGCGAACACCACGGCCACCGGCCGCCACACGACGTCCTCGCTCAGGGTGGCCTCCAGCGCCACACCGCCCAGGCCCACGGCGAGCAGCGCCCAGTCCCGCCACACCCGGGCGGGCGCGCCGGGCGGCCGGGGTTCGTTCCACAGGGTTCGCAGATCGTCTCGCAGCACGGTGCTCAGCCTAGGCATCACGCCGTGCCGCGCATCGGCCGAAAGGACGGGGCGTCGCTCCGCCCCGGGGCCGACGGTTCCACGGCCCGCGAGCCGATGCGGCGCAACGCGGTGGCGACGAGTCTCGGCACCGGAGCCGCGCAGTGCGGCCACGACGTGTGGGAGGACCCGATGCTCTCGAAAGCCCTGTTGCGCCTGGGCGCAAGCGCCGCCCGCCATCCGTGGCGGGTGATCGGGGCATGGCTGATCGCCGCCACGCTCGCCGTCCTCGCCGCGCTCGCGTTCGGCGGGCGGACCGCGGACTCGATGACCGCTCCTGGGCTGGACTCCCAGCGGGCCGCCGAACTGATCGAGCGGGCCGGTACCGGCCAGGAGGGGATGACCGCCCAAGTGGTCGTCACCCCCCGCGACGGTGGTGCGACGTTCTTCGACGACGGCAGCGCGCGCACCGCTCTCACGCGGGTGCGGGCCGAGGTGGGGCGGCTGCCGCACGTGCTCGGCACGAGCGACCCGGCCGGGGCACTCGACGCGGGCGGGGACACCGCCGTGCGCGGCGGCCTCATCTCGGCCGACGGGCGGATCGCGGTCGTCCGGGTGCAGTATCCCGACCAGAGCCAACTGTCGGGCGCGGACCTCGACGCCCTCGTCGGTCTCGGCGACCAACTGCGCGCCGAGCTGCCCCTGCGCGTCGAGATGGGCGGGAACCTCTTCTACGCCTTCTCCGAGGCCGACGGCGGCGCGAGCGAGCTGATCGGCCTCCTCGCCGCGGCCACGATCCTGTTCCTGGCGTTCGGTTCGCTGGTCGCCGCCGTGCTGCCGATCGGCATGGCGGTCTTCGGGCTGACCATCGGGGTGGCCACGATGACCGTACTGGCGGGGGTGGTGGACGTCCCGGCCTTCGCGCCGGTCCTGGGCAGCATGGTCGGGCTCGGCGTGGGCATCGACTACGCGCTGTTCGTGCTCGCCAGGCACCGGGAGCATCTGGCGCGCGGGCTCGCTCCCCATGAGGCCGCGGGGCGGGCGGTGGCCACGGCGGGCAGGCCCGTGGTCTTCGCCGGGGGTGTCGTCGTCGTGTCGATCCTCGGCCTCGCGGTCGCGAACGTGCCGTTCATCGCGGTGGGCGGGCTGGCCGTCTCGATCGTCGTACTGATCATGGTGGTCGCGTCGGTGACGCTGCTGCCCGCCTTCCTCGGCGCCGCAGGCCCCCGCCTGGCCCGGACCGACCGGACCGACCGGGTCGGGCGGGCCGAACGGATCGGGCGGATCGGGCGGATCGGCCAGGCCCTGCGGACCGGGATCCCGGGGCGGCTCGCACGGCGGCGGGACACGGTGGCGGGCGCCGCTCCCGCCGTCGGCTGGCGGCGCTGGATCGGGCACGTCGGCCGGCACCCGGTGCTGTACGCGGTCGGCGCGGCGGGGCTGCTGCTGACCGCGGCGCTGCCCGTGCTCGGCCTGCGCGTCGGCCTGCCCGACGACGGCTCGATGCCCCAGAGCCGTACCGAGCGCCGCGCCTACGACCTCGTCGCCGAGGGGTTCGGTCCGGGCACCAACGGTCCCCTCGTCATCGCCGCGGACCCGGCCGGTGATCCGGGAGTGCTGGACCGGCTCGTCGGGGCGGTCGCGGCGGATCCGGGCATCGCCTCCGTCGCGCCGACGCGCATCGACCGGGCCAGCGGCATCGCGACCTTCGTGGTGTTCCCGACCACCAGCCCCCAGGACAAGGCCACGGCCGACACCATCGCCCGGCTGCGCACCGGCGCGCTGCCCACGGCGATCGGGTCCGGCCCGGCGAGCGCCCACGTCGGCGGCGCCACCGCGAGCCTGTCCGACGTGGGCCAACGCACCAGCCAGCGCCTGCCGGTGCTCGTCGCCGTCGTGCTGGCGATGTCGTTCCTGCTGCTGGTGCCGGTCTTCCGCTCGATCCTCGTACCGCTCAAGGCGGTGCTGCTGAACCTGCTGAGCATCGGCGCGGCCTACGGTGTCATGGTCGCCGTCTTCCAGTGGGGCTGGGGAGGCGCACTCATCGGGCTGGAATCGACGGTTCCGATCGTGTCGTTCATCCCGATGTTCCTCTTCGCCATCCTGTTCGGGCTGTCGATGGACTACGAGGTGTTCCTCCTCGCCCGGGTGCGCGAGGAGTATCTGCGCACCGGCGACAACGGCACGGCGATCGTCGAGGGCGTCTCGCGCACCGCCCGGATCATCACCTCGGCCGCCCTCATCATGGTGGCGGTCTTCCTGTCCTTCGCCGTCGCCGAGGACCCCTCCACCAAGATGTTCGGGCTCGGCCTGGCCACCGCGATCTTCATCGACGCCACGGTGGTACGCATGGTGCTGGTACCGGCGACCATGACACTCCTCGGCCGGGCCAACTGGTGGCTGCCGAAGTGGCTGGACCGGATACTCCCCCGCGGCCCGGTCGGCACCAATGACACGGACGACACCAACGATCCCGACGACACGGACGGCACCGACGACGCGGACGATGCTGTCGCGGAATCCACGGGTGAGGCCGCGCGTCCACGACTGGTGGGCGGTTGACTCACCCCCTGCCCCCGCCCTCGGCGCCCGCCCGCGACCGCGTCCGGCGGGTCGGTCGGACGGCCGGTCGGTCGGACGGACGGACGGACGGACGGCGTCCTCGCCGACGCCGGACGCGTCGCCCTCCTCCAGCACGGGATCACGTGCACGCCCGCCCCATCCCACCCCACCGCCCGTGCATGACATCTGTCACCAAGGCAGGTGACAGACCGCCCTGGTGGGGCCCCTCGGCCGCCCGGACACTTCTCGTATGACGACGCATCAGCCGGGCGACGGCCCCTCCATCCGACCATGGACGCGCCGCGCGGTACTGGCCGCCACCGGCACTCTGGCGGCGGCCACCGCACTGAGCGCAGGCCCTGCCACCGCCACCACCACACCCGCCCCTCCCCTGCGCCTGACCCTGCCCGCCCCCACGGGCCGTCACCCCGTCGGCACGCACACTCTGCGGCTGGTGGACCGCTCGCGCCGGGACCCCTGGGTGCCGTCCCGGCCGGTGCGGGAGTTCATGGCGCAGATCTGGTACCCGGCGGCCCGCCCGCCCGGCCGCGCCCGCGCCCCGTGGATGACCCCGGCGGCGGCCCGGCACTTCCAGGCGTCGGGCGTCCTGCCCGCCGGTTATGTGACCCTGCCCGACTCCCATGCCGGAAGGGACCTCCCGGCCCGGACCCTGGGCGGCGCCCGCCCGGTGATCCTCTACTCCCACGGCCACGGCCAGCACCGCACGTCGGGCCTCTCCCTGGTGGAGGACCTGGCCAGTCACGGCTATGTCGTCGTCACGCTCGACCACACCTACGACGCCGGGCAGGTCGAGTTCCCCGGCGGCCGGGTGGAGACGTACGGGATGCCGGAGCTGACGCCCGACCTGCCGCCGGAGGAGGAGCGGCGGATCATCGAGCGGGCGCTGCGGGTACGGGTCGCGGACGTCCGGCACACCCTGACGACGCTCACCCGCGCGGTCCGCGACGGCGCCCCTTCCCTCCCCTCCGGTCTGCGCCGGATCACGGACCTCTCCCGCACCGCGATGTTCGGCCACTCGCTGGGCGGCGCCACCGCGGCGGAGGCGATGTGTCAGGGCCTGCCCGTGCTGGCCGGGGCGAACCTGGACGGCAGCCTCTTCGGCGATGTCCTCACCCGCGGCCTGGACCGCCCCCTCCTGCTCCTCGGCGCCGACGAGCCCGACCCCCCGACCTGGCTGGACACCTGGCCCCATCTGCGCTCCTGGCGCCGCTTCCTGCGCCTCACCGGCTCCGCGCACTTCTCCTTCACCGACTACACCCCGCTGCTCCCCCAGGCCGCCCCCCGTATCGGCGCGCCCCCCGAACTGCTCACCGCCCTCATCGGCACCCTGGACCCACCCCGCTCGCTGGCGGTCCAGCGGGAACTGCTGCTGGCCTTCTTCGACCTGCATCTGCGGGGGCGTGGGGCGCCGGTGCTGGAGGGACCCCGGGGAGACCTGCCGGAGGTCGAGTTCCGGAAGGCGGCGGATTCCTGACGACCGGGCCCCGCCCCGTACGGAGCCACACCGCAGCCCTCCGCCGCCACCGCACCACCGCCACCACCGCCACCGCCCCCCGCCGCCACCACACGATCAGGACACATCGGCGACCCGCTTGAACAGCCGACCGGCGAGATCGACCCCTACGACCACACCATCGGCATCGCGGGAGAAGTAGCCGCGCTGCCCCTGGAGACCGCCCTCGGTGACGAGGTACTCGTCACCGTCACCGGCGCCGTCGCCGCCGAGAAAGCCCATGGTGGCGGCCGGGTAGTCCGGGGGCATGTCCTCGTCCGACGCCTCGCGGAGTTCCGGCTTGATCCCGACCGCGAGGGTGAGGCGGGTGCCGTCGGTGGCGATGTCGAGGTTCATGGCGTCGATCTCGTAGCGGCCGACGACCTCGCGCGCCCGTCCGGCGTCGTACGGGACCGGCTCGACCGGCTTCTCGACGACGCCGAGGTAGTGCTCAAGTGCCCAGCGCACGACGGACTGGTTGAAGGGGTAGCCGTCCGGGCCGACGTTGGCCAGGGAGACCACCGCGAAGTTGCGCTCGGGCACGATGAGGAGTTCGGCGAACTGGCCGTTGCCCGAGCCGCCGTGTCCGATCGCGTGCAGGCCGTCCAGGTGGTGCAGGAACCAGCAGATACCGAACCCGTCACCGAGGGTGCTGGCGCGCAGGGCGACCGTCTGCTCGCGCATGCGGTGCAGTTCGGCGGCGGGGAGCACGCCCTCGCCGTCGCCCAACTGGAACCGCGCCCAGCGCAGCAGATCGCTCACCGAGGAGGAGAGGCCGCCGCCGGGGTTGTCGGCGCGCGCTCCCTCCTTGAAGGCCGCCCAGGGCCGGGCGGGCCGCAGTTCGCCGTCCTCATCGCGGTTGTAACCCACCGCGAACTTCCGGACCATCACCTCGGTGAGGCCGTACACGGTGTCGGACAGGCCGACCGGCTCCAGGACGAGTGAGGCCATGGCCTGCTCGAAGGGCTGCCCCGTGACCTTCTCGATGACCCGCCCGGCCAGGTTGTAACCGGCCTGGCTGTAGGAGGCGCGGGCCCCGGGCGGTGCGATCAGCGGCAGGTTCGGCAGCTTGGTCACGAGCCCGGCGAGGGAGCGGTCGCCCTCGCCGTCGTCGATCAGATTCCAGTCCAGCCCCGCGGTGTGGTTGAGCAGGTTCAGTACGGTGATCTCCGCCGCGGCCCGCTCCTCGGCGAGCTTCAGCTCGGGTATGTAGCGCCGGACCGGCGCGTCCAGGTCGACCTTCCCCTCGGCGACCAGGCGCATCAGCGCGGTCGCCGTGAAGGTCTTGGACACCGACGCGAGCGGGAACAGCGTCTTCTCGTCGACCGGCAGCGGGTTGGCGAGGCTGGTGACACCGTGGGAGGCGTACAGCTCCCGACCGTCCACCAGCACCCCCACGGACACACCCGGAACGCCCAGCTCCGTGGCCTGCGCGGTGACGAAGTCCGACAGCTTGTCCTGCGGCATTGCTCCCCCTTAGGGCACTTGAACTAAGTACGAGACTCACCATAGAGGCCGACTTGAACTATGTGCAAGACCTTCCATGAACTAAGTTCAAGTAGGGTGGCCGCCATGCCCCGACGAGACACCCTGACTGCGGACCGGATCGTCCGCGCGGCCATCGACCTGCTCGACGACGAGGGCCTGGACGGCCTCAACATGCGGAGTCTGGCGAAACGGCTCGACTCGGCCGCCACCGCCGTCTACTGGCACGTCAAGGCGAAGGACGACCTGGTCCGGCTGGCGAGCGAAGCGATCTGGCACGAGGTCGGACTGCCCGACCTCACCACCACCGACTGGCGCACGGCCGCCACCGCCCACGCCACCGGCATGCACGCGATGCTCACCCGGCACCCCTGGCTGGTCCAGGCGTTCGGCAGCCACCTCCTGTACGGGACCGCCCAGGCCCGGTACAACGACCTCAGCCTGGCCATCTACGAAGCCGCGGGATTCACCGCCGACGCCGCGGACCGGGCGGCGGGCGCCGTGTTCACCTTCGTCCTCGGCAGCGCGCTCGGCCCCGCCGCCCAGATCTCCCTGAACCGCCGACTCGCCAAGAACGGCACGGACGCCGAGAAGTCGATGGCCGACGCCGTGGCGCGGGCCACCGAGACCGCCAGGCAGTTCCCGCGCCTGCGCGAGCGCCTCGACACCACGGCCGCCAGGGAGTACGCCGCGGCGCCCGACAGCACGTTTGAGTTCGGGCTGCGGTCGTTGCTGGACGGTTTCGAGCGCCGTCTCGCGGTCGACGGGGGCGGTCCGCAGAACTCGTAGTGCGGCTTTGGGGAAGATCGGCGCGTTCGGGGTGACCGGGGGCTCGGTTGCGGCTCCCGGTGAGACAGCCGCACGGGACAACCGTGCCGGCCCTCGGGGGTCGCTGTGAGTTCTTGGCCGACAGAGCAACTCGGACCGGTACAACACCAATTGAGGCCCGGGCCGAGAAGTGAATGCCCCTCACATCCCCAGGCCGGAATCCCTCGTTGCCGCGATCCGCGATCGAGGTCCGCGATCCGGGGTCCGCGATCGGCGATCCGGTGCCGACGGGCGGCTTCGGTGGAGCCCCGGCGCTCTGCTGTGCGCCGGCCTGCTGGGAGTGGCGGCAACGCTGTCGACGCGTGGCCCCCGGGAGCGGGAGGACGGTCGTCAGCCGCTTTGACGACGGTGCGGACGACGGCGAGTCACGGCACGATCTCGCACTCCGGGCACTCCGGATGTTCACGGCACTCACGACGGACCCCCTCCCCTCCCCCCACCGCCGACAGGGTGAAGGCGCATGGCCGGATCCCACCCCCCGGAGCACAACTGTTCACATCGACCGAATGCCGTCGGTGTGAACCGGGCGGTCGTGGACAGGGCCGCCCGGGGCGGGGGTTCATGGACGTCGGACGGTCCCCGGACTCCCCGTGGGCCGTCCTCGGTTCCCCACAGCCGGACCCGACGCCCGGTCCCCGTGACCGGCCCCCGACGACTTGGAGCCTCTTCCGTGCACCGCAGAATCCTCGCTCCCGGCGCGCTCGCCGCAGCCTCCGTGCTGCTGGCCGTCCCGGCATCGGCCGCCGGCGTGTCCCCCGGAGCCCCCGGCATCGGCGACCCGTACTACCCCGCCTACGGCAACGGCGGCTACGACGTCTCCCACTACGACCTGCGGCTGAAGTACCAGCCGGCCACCGATCTCCTGGAGGGCACCGCGACCCTGCTGGCCCGTACCACCCAGGATCTCAGCCGCTTCAATCTGGACTTCCTCCTCGATGTCTCCGAGGTGCGGGTCAACGGGGCGCGGGCCACGTTCTCGACCTCCGGGGAGCACGAGCTGGTGGTCGTGCCGCGCACCCCGCTCGCCGCGGGCACCGAGGCCACGATCGTGGTGCGGTACGCCGGGGTGCCGTCGTCGAAGGAGGCGTACGGGTTCACCAACTGGCAGCGCACCCCCGACGGCGCCTACGTCGCGTACGAGCCCGAGGCGGCCTGGTGGTGGTTCCCCAGCAACGACCACCCCAAGGACAAGGCCACCTACGACGTCTCGGTCCAGGTGCCGGACGGCACCGAGGCCATCTCCAACGGCACCCTCCAGTGGACGAACTCACGCGCGGGCTGGACCCGTTGGTACTGGCGGTCCAACAAGCCGCAGGCGACCTATCTGGCCACCCTCGCGATCGGCCAGTACGAGATCACCACCGGGACCACCGAGAGCGGGCTGCCCGTCCTCAACGCCTACAGCGAGGACCTGGGCGACTCGGCGGGCGCCGCGCGGGCCAGCGTCGAGCGTACGGGTGAGATCACGGACTGGCTGGCGGAGTACTTCGGCCCGTATCCCTTCAACGCCGTCGGCGGCTATGTGCCGAGCGGGGACGCCTGGTACGCGCTGGAGACGCAGACCCGGCCGTTCTACGGCCCCAACATGTTCCTGGACGGCTCCAACACCTCCGTCGTCGTCCATGAGATGGCCCACCAGTGGTACGGCGACCTGGTCTCGGTGGCTAACTGGAAGGACATCTGGATCAACGAGGGGTTCGCCCGCTACGCCCAGTGGCTGTGGTCCGAGTACCAGAACGAGGGCACGGCCCAGGAACTGGCCGACTGGGTGTACGCCTCGCACCCGGCCGACGACCCGTTCTGGTCCGTACGGGTCGGGGACCCCGGCCCCGAGCACCTCTTCGACCTCGCCGTGTACGACCGGGGCGCCCTCGCCCTGCACGCCCTGCGCACCGAGATCGGCGACACCGACTTCTTCCGCATCCTGAAGGGCTGGCCGCAGCGGTACGCCCACGGCAACGCGTCGGTCGCCGACTTCCGGCACTACGCGGAGGAGGTGACCGGCAGATCGCTCGCCGGGCTCTTCGACACCTGGCTGTACCAGCCGGTGAAGCCGGACGCACCGGCCGCGGACCCGGCGTCCGCCCGCTCCGCGACCACGCCCCCACAGCGGCCGAAGTCGTGGGAGGACATCGCCGCGACCCATCGCGCGCACGACCACTGACGCGGCCTCGGGGCCCGGGTATCGGGTCCTGGGGCGGGGGATGGGGATTGAGTCCGGGCTCCCGGGTCGGGGCTCGGGTCCCGGATCCGGGGTCTCGGGCCCGCGGATCGTGCAGGGTGATTCCACGCCGGACGGGTCCCGCCAGATGGGTCCCGCCGGGCGGGGCGGGGCCCGTCGACGCCCGGCCAGGTCCGTATGACGGGCCCGGCCGGGCGTCGACGGGCCCGTCATACGGTCATCAGCCCCCCTCTCTTCAGCCCACCCGGCAGCGGGCGGCACTTCACCCGGGGCGGCCGGTGGCACCTCACCCGGCAGCGGACGCTGCTTCACCTGCCCGGCGTGACGGCACCCTCCAGAGGCCCCGGCATCGGGTAGGCGCGCTCCGTGGGGAACAGCCGCCGTGCCCTGCTCGCGTCGCCGGTCTGGATCAGTGCCGATGCCTTGCGGACCTGGGGGGTGAGGTCGGTGAGACCCACGATCCAGTCGTCGGTGAAGGTGCGGATCAGTTGGCGGCCGATGCCGACCTGGATGCTGTAGTGGTTCAGTGCCGCTCCGCGCGGCGAGCGCTCCGGGTCCCACTGGACATGGACGGCCGCCTGCGCGACGGCCGCCGGGTCGGCGGTCGTCAGCACGGCCCGGGACAGGGCCTCCTCCCAGCCCTCCCGGGTGATGCGCACCGCGAGAACCCGCTCCTGACCGGGCTTGCGGGCCCAGTTGCTGCGGTGCATGAGCCACATGAACGACGGCTTGATCCAGGTCATGCGGTGGAACGAGAACGGCGTGACGAAGCGGCCCGCCCGCAGTGCCGCGTCGGCGATGGCGGACGAGTACGCCTGGTAGACCACGATCGTGCGGGCGTCGTAGTCGGCACGAATCTGATGCTGGGGCGTCATGCGCCGCACCCTGCCACCTCGTCCGCGGTCCCGGCGAGCCGATTTCGTCCCCGTCGCCTGTCCGACGGTTCCGGTGTCCGTGGCCGGGGTTCCACCGGAGTCGCCGGGCCCGGTCGGGCGCACCGGCGATGAGTACGGGCCGGGGCCGGGCTCGTCCATGGACTCCAGCCGGCCGGCTCCCCCGGACTCCGTGAGCCGCGCACACCCGCACCGGCCACCGCCGAGTCGTGCGCGAGATCCGGGCCCTCGCCTCAAGGGCCCGTTCTCTGGGGGCCGGATTCACCCACCGGTCACCGTCACCGTGTCTCCCGTCCTGACCGCCAGGACCGGGACCCGGGTTTGCGGGCGCCCCTCGATCACTGGCAACCCGGGACCCCTGATCGATCTCGTCGCTGGACGGGGCACACACGAGGGCGTGCCCCGCCGGGGGAGGCGAACGGAGAGGTCCGCTGGGGGATTTATACCTGGGCCCGGCCGCGGCGACGCCGGTCAGGAGTGGGACCGGATCCATCAGTGCCCGTTCGTGCAGTCCTCGTACCGGCCTCTTGAGGGGAACCGGTCCGCTGTTCTTGAGTCGTTTTCTCCGGCTGCGGCGGCAGCGGCGGTGGCCGTCCGCCGGGGTTCGGTGTGTCCTCGGATCACAGGGAGGACCCGTATGGCGAGGTTGGACCCGGACAGATCCCGGTCGGTGACCGCCGAGTTCGAGGCGCTGCGCCGACGCTCCCCCCGACATTCCCCTCCTCACCCATGTCGACGACAGCGGCCGGGACACGACCGTCCTCACCCCCGCCGCGCTGGCCGCCGCAGCCGCCAGCGCGGCCCGGGAACTGTGCGCTCGCGGACTGCGGCCGGGTGACCCGGTGCTGCTGTGCTACCCCCCCCGTCACCGCACTTCGCGGTGGCGCTGCTCGCCTGTCTGCAATCGGGTCTGCTGCCGGTCCCGGTGTATCCCCCGAGTCCCCTGCGCCGGCCGCCGGACACCACCGCGCTGGCGGCCGTGGCACGGGACTGCGGTGCGGTGGCCGTCCTCACGGAGACGGCGTACGACCGGGCGCGGACCGTCGGCCGGGTCGTCGGCGCGGTGTCCGCGCGTCCGGGGTCCTGGACGGGGCTGCCGTGGTACCGCACGGACCGCTGGCGCCCGCTGGACCCCGACGCCGAGGGGACCGTACCGCCACGTCCCGCCGAGCCGGACGCCCCCGCGCTGCTCCAGTACACGTCGGGGTCGACCGGGGATCCCCGGGGCGTGGTGATCACCCACGGAAACCTGTGGGAGGAGATCACCGCGAACGCACACGACCTCGGACTCGGCCTCACGGGTGAAATGGGTGAAATGGGTGAAAATAGCGACGGGGAGGGTGTCCGGGGCGTGTTCTGGCTGCCCCAGTACCACGACTTCGGACTGATCAGCGTGCTGCTCAGCACCCTCGCCGGGAACGCGCGCACCCATCTGCTGTCCCCGCTCGCGTTCCTCCAGGACCCGGCGGTCTGGTTCGACGTCATGGACCGGGTCCGCGCCACGCACACGGCGGCACCCGACTTCGCCTACGACCTCGCGGTCCGGCGGACCACCGAGCGGACGCGCAGCCGTTGGGACCTGTCCTCGCTGCGGGTCGTGATGTCGGCGGCGGAGCCGATCCGCGCCGAGGCCATGGACCGGTTCTTCGACGCGTTCGCCGTCACCGGTCTGCGGCGCGAGGCGTTCTACCCCGCCTACGGTCTGGCGGAGCACACCGTCAGTGTCACCATGGGCGGCCGGGCCCGGCTCCGGCTGGACCGGGCGGCCCTCCGCGACGGCAGGGCCGTCCCACTGGACGGCGACGACGGCACCCCGTCGGCCGTGCACATCGGCTGCGGACGGGTCACCAAGTCCGGGGCGCGGGTGCGCATCGTCGATCCCGCCACCCTGCTGCCGTGCGAGCCGGGAAGGATCGGGGAGATCTGGGTGGACTCCCCCACCAAGGCGCACGGCTACCACGGCCGCCCCCAGGAGACCCGGGCCGTCTTCCGCGCGCGGGTCGCCGACGGGGACCCGGCGGAGTATCTGCGCACCGGGGACCTCGGCTTCCTCCACGACGGCGAACTGTTCGTCACCGGCCGCCACAAGGACCTGATCATCCTCGGCGGGCGCAACCTCTATCCGCAGGACATCGAGGAGAGCGTCCGGCGGAGCCATGAGCTGGTGCGTCCCGGAGGCGTCGCGGCGTTCACCGTCCCCGAGGAGCCGGGCGGGGACTACGCGGAGCGGCTGGTGGTGTTCGTGGAGGTCAGACAGGCGCGGCCGGGTCCCGAGACGCTCGACGCGCTGGCCGCCGCCGTACGGGCCCGGGTCCGCCGGGACCACGGCCACGGCTGCGACCTGGTGATCGGCACGGCCGGTCTGGTCCTGAAGACGACCAGTGGCAAGGTCCGGCGCGGTGCCTGCCGCGCCGCCCACCTCGACCGGGTCGCCGGCGCGGACCCGGGGGACGCGGCCCGGGGCGGGCGCCGGGATCCGGCACGGGCCGCGAAACCGCCCCGGACGGTGCTGCGGACCCTGCTGATGGGTACCGCGTCGGACCCGGCCCCCTCCCAGGGATGAGCGCGATGGCATCCCCGGGCGGGCCCGCGATCTGCCGGGGTCCCGACGACCCCCGTCTGCACGACATCGACGCCACCTTCCGCGCCCTGCTGGACCTGGTCGGCCGCACGGTCACCGGCATGTCCCGCGCGCTGCGCACCCGTGCCTTCCACGGCGAGTCGGTCACCGCCTCGGGCGAGTTGGAGGTGCTGGGCGCGGACGGGGCGTCCTCCGAGCCGCGGGTACCGCACGCCTTCCTGCGGCCCGGACGGCGCTTCGGGGCACTGGCCCGCTACAGCGACGCGGTCCCCGGCGACGACATCGCCCCGGCGGTGCGCGGAGTGACCCTTCGCCTGTTCGACGGCCCCCCGCACCCCTCGGACACCGGCGCCGTCCTGGACCTCACCTTCAACACCGGGGAGTGCTTCCACGCGGCCAGCGCGCACGAGTTCGTCACCCTGAGCCACAGTGGACCGGAGTGCGACGCGCTGCTGTCCCGGCACCCGGACCGGCGCGACCGGCTGTGGAACAACCACCGTCTCGCCCTGCCCTGTCCGGAGTACGACTACTACTCCCAGGTACCGCGCGGCTACCTCGCCCCGGACGGCACGGTGTGGGCGGCACGCTTCCGGCTGGTGGCGCCGGACGGCCCCCGCGACCTCGGCCGCTCCGACCCGGAGGGACGGTGGCTGCCGCCCGCGCCCCCCGGCCGGCTCCCGCGCCCCCCTGGGGACACCCGGCCCCCGGCGTTCTTCCGGGACGCGCTGCGCGCGCAGCTCGCCACCGCACCCGTGACCTCGCTGCTCCAGCTCCAGCTCCATCCCCTGTCCGGCGACCCCGCCGCCGACGCGGCCGTGTTCGACGCGACCCGGAGCTGGCGCCGGGCGCCCTGGCGGAACCTGGCCCGTCTGCGGCTGACCGGGGTCGTGCCCGACGACGCCGTGGAACCGCTGCGCTTCAACCCGGCGCTGGCGCCACCCGACCTCGGTGTCGCCCTGTCCGTCTCCCCGCACCGCACCACCTCCGTGGACCATCTGCGGGTCCTCGTCTACGAGCTGGGGTCGGCGGCACGGCTGGGGATGCGGACGGACGGGCGCCGCGTTGCCCTCCAGGCGGCGGCCCGGCCGTCCCTTCCCGACGATGCCCGCGACGCCTCGCCGGCGCCAGGACCTGCGGGACCGGCGGGGCCCCGTACGGTCTGTGTCGTGGGAGCCGGTCCCGGAGGGCTCGCCGCCGCGCGGCGGCTGGAGCGGCTCGGGCACCGGGTCACCGTCCTGGAGTCGGCGCCCGCCGTCGCCGGCAAGTGCGAGTCCGTGGAGCTGGACGGCGCCGTCCACGACCTCGGCGCGCATCTGTGCACCACGGCGTACACCTCGGTCTCCCGGCTCGCCGACGAACTCGGTGTCGCGACCGTGGACACCACCCCGTACCTGGTCCACGGCGGCGGGCCCGGCGACGGGCCGCCGCACCCGCCGCCGGACGACTTCTTCCGGCCGGATGTGTTCGGGCGCTACCGGCGCCTGCGCGCCGAACGGTTCCCGGCCCTGGCCGGTCCTGGTCTCGCGCACTGCGCGGGCGCGCTCGCGGCCCCCGTCGGGCAGTGGCTGGCCGAGCACCGCCTCACGCCCATGGCCCGCTCGCTCGGCACCGGTTTCACGGCCGCCGGCTACGGCGCCCTGGACGACCCGGACACCCCCGCGCTGCTGTTCGCGAAGTTCGCCGAGATGACGGGTCTGCTGTCCACGACACCGCAGTTGCGCGGCCACACCGGCGGGTTCACCCCGGCGGGCGGGTTCGCCGACCTGTGGCGCCGGGTCGCGGCCGAGCTGCGGGACGTACGGACCGGAGTGCGGATCGAGCGGACGCCCGGCCGGGTGCGGGTGCGGTGCGGGGACGGGACCGTCGTCGACGCGGACGATCTGGTGCTCACCGTCTCCCCGGACCGGGTGCGGGGCTCGCTCGACCTGTCCGGGGAGGAACGGGAACTGGCCGGTCTGGTGCGGTACATGCCCTATCGCACCCTGCTGTGCACGATCACCGGACTCCCCCGGTCCGGCTTCTATCTGCTCGCGGGAAACATCCGGTCGGCGGACCCCGGCCGCTGTGTCTCCTTCCACCACCGCCACCCCGGCACCGACATCTACACCTGCTACGCCTACGAGGGCCCCGGCGGGTCCGGGGCCGAGCGGCGGCTCGCGCGGGACGTGGAGCGGCTCGGCGGACGGCTGGTGGCGGTGCACGAGGAGCGGAGCTGGCCGTTCATGCCGCACTTCGGCAGCGCCGCGACCGCTGCGGGGGCGTATGAGCGGCTGGAGGCGCTGCAAGGTGCCCGGGGGACGTACCACGTCGGCGGACTCCCCGCGTTCGAGCTGGTCGAGTGTGTCGTCGCGCACGCCGAGGAGACGGTGGACCGTCACTTCCCGCCGGCCGGGGCCACGGTCCCGGCGCGGACGGCGGGAGCCGTTCCGGTGCAGCGGCAGGCGCCCGTACCCGTACCCGCGCTGCCGGACCGGACAGCACCCGCTCCCACCCCCGCCGCCGTACGCGACTGGCTCGCCACGCGTCTCGCCGCCGAACTCGGCATCCCCCGCGACGCCCTGGACACCGCGGCCCCCCTGGACGACCACGGCCTGACCTCGCTCACCGCGGCCGTGGTGCAGTCCGAGCTGTCGGAGTGGCTGGGCTACCGCGTACCGCACACCCTGCTGCTGCACTCCCCCACCCTGGACGCGGTGGCCGACCGGCTGGCCTCCCACGGCCGGGACGCGCCCGACGGCGGCGGCCCGGACGCGACGGGCCCGTCCCTCGTCCTGCCGCTCACCCCGGTCCGGCCGCTGTTCCTGCTCGGCGGGATCGTCGGCACACCGCACTACCTGCGCCCGCTGGCCCGGGCGCTCGACCGCACCCACCCCTGCTTCGGCCTGCGGTCGCCCGGACTGGACGGTCTGGAGCCACCGCCGGTCCGGATCGAGGACCTGGCGGACCGGTACGTGGCGGAGCTGAGGAAGGTCCAGCCGCACGGCCCGTACACCCTCGCCGGGCACTCCTTCGGCGGGCTGGTCGCCTATGAGATGGCACTGCAACTGGCCCACGAGGGAGCGGAGATCACCCGGCTGGTGCTGCTGGACACCTATGTGCCGGTACCGGGACAGCGTCCGCCGCCGTCCGACGAGACGGCCGCCGTCCGCGAGCTGTCCCGGATGAACGCGGCCGTCTCCGGCACGCCGGTACCGCGGATCGACACGGGACTGCCTCCCGCCCGGCAACGGGAGCTGCTGGCCATGGCCCTCGGCGCAACGGGCTCACTGCCGCCCGAGGACCATGTCACCCATCTCCTCACGGTCTACCAGGCCAACCTGGAGGCGCTGACGGACTACCGGATCAGCCACACCGAGGTTCCGGTGACACTGATCCGGGCGCGGGGAGGGTTTCCGTCCGTGATGGACCCCGAGCGGGCGATCCGGCATCCCGCCGACCCGTGGAACGGCTGGGGCGCCGCGCGGCTCCCCGGCTTCGAGGTGCTGGAGGCGCCCGGGGACCACTTCACCCTGCTGCACGAGGAGCACCGGCACACCCTCGCCACGCTGCTGACCCGGGCGCTGCGGTCCCGGGACGGCGGCGACGCCGTGCCCACGACGATCCCGGAGCCGCGCCGATGACCACCGCCCCCGCCCCACCCCCCTATGTCTCGGGTGCGCTGCCCGTCCTCGGCCACGCGGCGGAGTTCATGCGCCGGCCGGAAGAACTGCTCGCCCGGGGGCGGGCGGAGCACGGCGATCTCTTCTCCCTCCGGCTCCCCGTGGGGCGCGCGGTGGTGATGGGCGGGTCCGAGCACGCCGGGTTCGTCTTCGGGCGGCCGGAGGAGAGCCTGTCGATCCGGGAGGCGTACCCCTTCTTCCGGCACATGTTCACGGCCGAGGCGTACTTCCTGGCGGAGCACGAGGAGTATCTGCGCCAGCGCGAGATGGTACTGCCGAGGTTCCGGTCGCACCGGATGGCGGATCATCTCGGGGTCATGGAGCACGAGATCGGCGCCTTCGTCGCGGGGCTGCCGGACGAGGGGGAGTTCGACCTGGTGGAGGCCATGGGGCCGCTGGTGCTACGGATCGCGGCCGGCTGTTTCCTCGGCCGTGATGTCCAGGCCGCGATCAGCGGGTTCTTCGCCCTGTTCCGGGACTTCTCCGGCGGGGTGGACCCGCTGCTGCCGGGATGGTTCCCGGCACCCCGTCTGATCCGCAGCCACCGGGCACGCGACCGGCTCCGCGCCGGGGTGGGCCGCCTGCTCGACGAACGGCGGCGCGAGCCGCTGCCGGACCCCGACTTCCTCCAGCAGCTCGCCGAGGCCCGGTACGCCGACGGGAGTCCCGTCCCGGACTCCATCCGGATCAGCCTCGTCCTGATGCTGGTCTGGGTCGGCTACGAGACCACGACCGGCCATCTGTGCTGGGCCCTGATCGACCTGCTCCGGCATCCGGAGGAACGGCGGCTGGTCGAGGCGGAGCGGCGGCGGGTGCTCCCGGACCCGGTGGTCCCCCTGACCCCGGCCCTGCTGCACCGGATGCGGCGCCTGGACGCCGCCGTCCACGAGAGCGAACGTCTGCATCCGATCACCAACGGGGTCGTCCGCACGGCACGCGAGGACCTCGTCCTGGGCGAGGCGCTGATCCCGCGCGGGACGACCGTCGTCCTCCACCCCGGCCTGGTACACAGCGCTCCGGGGACGTTCCCGGACCCCGGGGTGTTCCGGCCCGGCCGCTTCCTCTCCGACCCCGCCGCGGGCCGGGCCCTGATCGGCTTCGGCGGCGGCCTGCACCGCTGCCTGGGTGAGCACTTCGCCTATACGGAGATCAAACTCATCCTGACCCGACTGCTCCACCACCTCGATCTGCGCCTCATCGACGCCGACCCCCGGCCCGTCGCGGGCCAGAAGAACAAGTGGCCTCGGACGCCGTGCCGGGTCGGGTACGTGCGCAGGTGAAGGGCGCGCGTTCCGGTGAACGGAGCACCTCCCTTCGACACCGGCCGGGGGGAGAGGTGAGGGGAGGGGGCCCGCCGGGGGCGCACGGGTCTCCCGTCACCCACCCTGCGTCTCCGCGCCCCCGGAGCCGGAGGCGGGGGCGGGGATCACGCCGCACTCCGCCGCCCACGCGAGCAACGCCGTCTCGGCCGCCTCGCGTGACTGGGGGCCGCCGTCGATGTGCAGTTGCTGAAGGTGGCGGATGGCCGCCCCCACCGTCCGGCCCGGTGGTATGCCGAGCAGGGTGATGACGTCCTTGCCGCTGAGGGGCACCGGGATGCCGGGGAGCCGCTCATGGACGGCTCGTGCGGCGGCGGCGCGCTCCCTGGACTCCCGCTCGGCCGCCTCTCTCGCCTGCCACGCGTCGTAGTCGGCGACATCCCGGGCCGTCAGAGCGGCGGCGTGCCAGTCCCGCTCGTCCCGCCCCTGGCCGAGTCCCACTGCCACGAACAGATCGTTGTGCTCGGGCGCTCCGGGACCCGCCGACACCGCCCCGAGCCGGGCCAGCACGGCGTTGATCGGCCACTCCTCCCTCGGCCCACGGAACTCCGAGTCACCCACCGGCCCCCACTCCAGCACACCGGCCCGCCACAGGGCGGCGGTCTGCTCACCGTCACCGGCCCAGAAGTCCGCTGTCACATGGGCCACCGGTCCGCTCCGCGAGAGGGCGCGCAGCGATCCCGGGAGATCGGCGCGGAGTTCGGCGGTCAGCGGCAGCAGCCCCATCCGCTGCCCGAGCGGGGCGACCACCGCCCCGGCCACTCCCGCGGCCCAGCTCCGCAAGCGGTCGAAGTCACCTATGACGGCATCGAGTCGGTACGACATGCGCGCAGAGTAGCCGCGCCGCCGCGGCGCCGACGACCCGCGAAGGGTGCGTGGGAGGGATTCAGGGCCGATGGACTCGGAGCCCCGGCCCCAGCCGCTGGTGCTGGCAGCCGGGACCACGGGCCGCGGCGAGGACCTGAGCGCGCTCGTCTCCTCGGGCGCCCGTGTACCGCCCGGCAGATCCCGCCCGCACGGCCGGGCACACCGGGCGCCCTCCTGCCCCACTTCTCAGGCGACTTCGTAGGGCGGGGGTTCCATGGCGTTCGCCCAGCCCTGGGTGCCCGCGCGTTCGCGTATGTGGTCGCGGGTGGCTTCGGCGAGGCGCCGGGCGCGCTTGAGGTCGGGGGCGAGGAGGGTGCCGCCGTACTTCATGACGTGGCCGTTGACCAGGACGGTGTCGACCTCGGCGCGGGCGGCCTGGAAGACGATCTGGTGGGCGGGGTTGGTGAGGGGGACCATGGAGGGGGTGTCGGCCCGCAGGAGGACCAGGTCGGCGAGTTTGCCGGGGGTGATGGAGCCCAGCTTCGAGCCGAGGCCGAGTGCGTCGGCGCCGCCCTGGGTGGCGTAGTGGATCATGTCCTCGGTGCGGAGCCTGTTGTTGATGACGGTCCTGCCCTGGGCGTGGGCCCGCTGGTGGTCGAGGCCGCGGTCGGCGTTGAGGACGGTGCGCATGGCGTTGAACATGTCCCCGCTCCACCAGACGCTGGTGTCGGTGGAGAGGGAGAGGGGGATGCCGAGGTCGCGGGCCCTGCCGGAGGGCGGGTAGCCCTGCCCGGCGTTGAGTTCGCTCTCGGCGGCGATGGAGATGTTGCCGCCGCTGTCGGCGATCATGCGGTAGGAGTCGTCTGACAGCGTGCCCGCGTGCACATAGGTGTTGGTGGGGAGCAGGTAGCCGTTGTCGCGGAGGATTCTGATGCCCTCGTCGGAGGAGAGGTTCCAGATCCCGGCGTGCTGGGTGACGGTCAGATCGCGGTCGCGGGCGTACTCCCAGGCGACGCGCTCGGGGAAGGCCGGGTCGTGGGGCGGTTCCCAGGCGAGCTGGAGGGTGACCAGTTGGTCCCTGGAGGAGAAGCGTGAGCGCAGGAGCCGTTCGACGTCCCCGGTGACGGCCCAGTTCTCGGGGCCGGCGGTGCCGTTGCCGTAGGCGAGACGGGCCCGGCCGCCGGAGTCGAACAGGGCGTCGGCGGCGGCCTCGGCGTGGTCGTAGGTGTAGAGGGCGTGCGACCAGTCCAGGGTGGTGGTGACACCGCTGTCGATGGCCTCGACCATGGCGAGATAGTTCCCGGCGTAGATGTCCTCGGGGCGCCAGTTCCGGCCCCAGCCGGCGAAGAGGTGGTCGATGTAGTTGGTGATGGTCCATTCGGCGCCGACCCCGCGCAGCGCGGTCTGCCACAGGTGCCGGTGGGTGTCGATCATGCCGGGCATCAGGATGCGGTCACGGCCCTCGATCACGACGGCGTTCGGGGGTACCGCCAGTTTGGGGGCGACCGCTGTGACGGTGGCTCCGGTGACCAGCACATCGGCCTTGGGGAGGGTGCCGAGGCGGGGGTCGCCGGTGACGACGGTGGCGCCGCGGAAGTGGATCGGGCGGCCGGGTGCGAAGGACGGGACCGGGGAGGGCGCCTCCGGCCGGGCCGTGGCGGTGGCGGCGGTGGTGAGCCCGAGGCCGACCGCGCCGGTCCCCGCCACGAAGGAGCGTCTGCCCAGCCATGACGGTGAGCGGTTCACAGTGAACTCCAGTTCTGTACCGGCTGGTTGGGTCCGGTATCGGAGTGGATGATGACTTCGACAGGGCAGCACATTAACAGCATTTGTTCATCATTCACATATTGAACTTTGGACTAGATGCGAGTGGGTCGTGACCGGCGCCGGGCCGCTGTGTGCGTCGAGGATGGGTGCCCGTCCAGTTGTGGACTGCACCGCAGGCGATCCTCATCCTCGACACCGCCGGACCTCACCACCCGCCTGACAGCGGCCGGTCTCCCGGTGTCCGGACACGAGACGGCGATGTGGGCCGCCCTGGACGCGACACCACTGCGCCCCCTCCTCCCGCCGCCCGTCCCCTGAACGTCCGAAGAGTCACCACACCCGATCAACTCGCCGACTGCGCCACGGTCCTCGCCACGCACCGGGACCCGCCCGCCGACACCGTCCGCCGCTACTTCACCCGGGCCGCCCCGCAGGCCCTGGCCCCCGACTGCCCGGCCCGCTATCTGGCCGACCATCCGGAGAACCGCCCGGTGTGCTCCGCCGAGGTGTTGCACCACGCGGGAGTCGCCGGCATCCACAGCGTCTCCACCCTGACCGCCCACCGCCGCCGGGGCCACGGCGGCGCCACCACGCGCGCGGCGCTCCGCACGGCCCGCGACGGGGACCACCGCGTCGCGGTCCTCCAGGCATCGGCCGACGGCGAGCCCGTCTACCGCCGACTGGGGTTCCGTTCCTGCGGCACCCTGCCCCTGACCCCGGCCTTCAGGGGCGCGCGGAGGGACGCGTTCAAGCCTCCCGCGAGCCGCACCCCCCGTCGAAGCGCGTGCGCACCGTGCCCAGGCCGCTGATCCGCGCGGCGAAGACGTCCCCGGGTTCCGCGCTGACCATGGGTCCCAGTGCCCCGGTGAGGACCACATCCCCGCTGCGCAACGGGTCTCCGGCCCGCGCCATGGCCGAGGCCAGCCAGCGGGCGGCCGTCAGCGGCGAGCCGAGGCAGTCCGAGCCCCGGCCCGTGCTGACGGTCTCGCCATTGCGGGTCATCGTCATCTCGACCGCCGCCGGGTCCAGCGCCGACAGCGGAACGCGGGCGGCGCCGAGCACGAACATCCCGCTGGAGGCGTTGTCCGCGATGGTGTCGAGGATGGAGATGTCCCATCCGGCGATCCTGCTGTCGACGATCTCCAGCGCCGGCAGCGCGTGGTCCACCGCCCGCACCACATCCGCCTCCGTGCAGTCGGGCAGGTCCAGGTCCTCGCGCAGGACCAGGGCCAGCTCCGCCTCGACCTTGGGCTGCAAGAGCCGCGCGGTGGGCAGCACGGCGTCCTCGGGCACCGACATGTCCGCGAAGAGCGCACCGAAGTCGGGCCGGTCGACGCCGAGTTGGCGCTGCACGGCCGGGGAGGTGAGGCCGATCTTGCGGCCGATGAGCCGACGGCCCTCGGCGCGGGCACGGTGCCCATTGATCCTCTGGATCGCGTAGCCCGTTTCGACGGCGGCCCGGACATCGAGGTCGCCGAACCGTCCCCGTACGGGCGCGCAGGGCGTGCCCGTGCGCTGGGCGTCGCGGAGTGCCGCGGCTGCTTCGTGCAGTGCGGCCGGGTCGGTCTGTGCGGGCACGTGCGACGAGGGCACGGACACCTCCCGGTCTGGCGGATGGGGAAGGGTGGCGGCGGGGCGGGCACCCGGGTGCCGGGTACCCGGCCGGGTCACCGGCTCCGCACCGGTTATAGGCAGCGGAGCACCTGTGCGGCAAACTTGGTTCCGTGACACGGAACAGTGCTGATGGCGGGATGCTCGCAAAGGCCGTGGTGATCCTGGGCTGCTTCGCGCCCGAGGGAGGCTCGTTCCGGCTCACGGAACTTGTCGAGCGCAGTGGCCTCACCAAGACGACGGTTCATCGGCTCACCGCGCAGATGGTGGGGCTCGGCCTGCTGGACCGGGAGGGCGACACCTACCACCTGGGTCCCCGCCTCTTCGAGCTGGGCTCGCTGGTGCCGCGCCGGACGGTGCTGCGGGAGGCGGCCGTGCCCTTCCTCGAAGACCTCTACGAGGCGACCCACGAAACCATCCATCTCGGTGTGCGGGACGGGCACGACGTGGTGTATGTCGAGCGGGTCCACGGGCACCGGGCACTCGCCCTGCCGTCACGCATCGGGGGCCGCCTCCCTCTCACCTGCACGGCCGTCGGCAAGGCGCTGCTCGCCTTCTCCGGCGGTGATGTGGCGGACGAGATCCTGGCGGCCCGGCTCCCCCGGCTCACCCCTCATTCGGTCACCGACGCGGCCCGGCTCCGCGCCGATCTGGAACAGGTGCGGTTCAGCGGAGTGGCGTTCGAGGACCAGGAGGCGGCCCTCGGGGTGGGCTGCGTGGCCGCGCCGGTGATCGTCGACGGAACGGCGGTCGCCGCCCTGTCCGTGGCCGTGCCGCGCACTCAGCTTCGCCCGGTCGCCCTCGCCACCGCCGTGCGCACGGCGGCGCTCGGGCTGTCCCGCGCCCTGCGCCAGGCGGGCTGAACGAAGCCGCGGGGCCGTGCACGGTGCGCGTGCGCTATCACCCGGCGAGGACCGTGCGCATGAGGGTGCGCAGCTCGGCCGCCAGGGCCGGGCGCGAGGCGAACTGGTGGGTCAGTGCCAGGTCGTTGACGACGGCGAACGCGGCATGGACGCGGACACGCACCTCCTTCGGGTCCCGGACCGGCGCCGCGGCGCTCGTCACCTCCGCCCAGTACGCGGCGAGGGCGCTCTGGAAGCGGCGCAGTTCCGCGCGGTCGCGGTCGGGGAGGTTGTGGCCCTCGGCGAAGTACGCCGCGACAAGATCCCGGTAGTCCAGCACCGTGTCGACGTAGGAGCCGATCAGGAGGTCCAGGGTGTCGCTCGCGGACACCCCGGCGGTCTGCGCGGCTTCGGAGTTCTGCCGCAGGCGTTCCTGGATCCGGTGGGCGGCGGTCTGCAACAGGTCGACTTTCCCACTGAAGTGGGTGTAGATGCTGGGGCCCGCCATGTCGGCGGCGGCGCCGATGTGCTCCATGGTCACCGCGTGGAAGCCGCGTTCCCGGAAGAGCCGGGCCGACACGGCGAGGAGCTGCTCCCGTCGGGCGTCCAGGGCCGTCCGCCGCGCGCCCGCCACGGCGGGCGGTGCCCCAGGCGCGGGAGGCAGGTCGGTCGCCAGGATGTCCAGGACGATCGCCGTGAGGAGCTTCTCGAAAGCCGTGCGCGCCAGTCGGACGGAGTGGTCGGAGATGCTCCCGAGGACACTGAGCGCCCCCCAGGTGAGCAGCGACGCGTCGGAGGGCTTCAGCTCGGGCCGGTGCTCCTGGAGGGCGCGGATCAGCGGCGCGCCGATCCGTACCGCGCGCGCGGTCACCTCGGTGGCGTCGTCGGGCGCGAGGTGCCGGCGCTCGCGTCTCCAGAGCATGCCGAACTCGGGCCGGGCGACCACCAGCGCGGCCAGCCTGGCGTAGGACTCGGGGAGTTCCGGGCCAGCCCCCGCGTCGGCGCCCGCGTCGGCGTCCCCGTCCAGCACCCGGCCGTCCCCGCCCAGTACTCGGCCGCCCCCGTCGAGTACTCGGCCCGCCTCGTCGAGGCCCGTGAGCAGGAGGTGGGCGAGCACGGCCTGCTTGCCGCGGAAGTGGCGGTACAGCGCCGGGCCGCTGAGCCCGACGGCCGCGGCGATGTCCTGGACGGAGACATTGTGGTAGCCGTCGCGCGCGAAGAGCCCGCCGGCGATGGCCGCGAGCTGGTCGCGTCGCGTGGGTCTTCCGGACCGGGGCGCGGCGCCGGAGGGCGGTGTCACCGATCACCGGCCCAGGGCAGGAAGCCCGGGAGGCCGTCGCCGATCCGGCCGGGGAACTTCGGTGGCCGCCGTTCCAGGAACGAGGTGACACCTTCCGCGGCGTCGGGGCTGAGCGTCAGGAGGCGCACGAGTCGGGTCTCCAGTCGGTGGGCCTGGTCGGGTGAGTCGAGCGACGACAGACGATAGATCATCTGCCGGGTGACCGCCACGGCCACCGGGGCCGTCCGCTCCGCGATCTCGTGCGCGAGGGTGCGGGCCGCGTCCAGGAGCGTCCCGGGCTCGTGCACACTGTGCAGCAGTCCCGAGCGGAGCGCCTCGTCGGCGCCGAAGACCCGCCCGGTGAGCGTCCAGTCCAGGGCGGTGGACAGACCCACCAGACGGGGCAGGAACCAGGTGGATCCGCCCTCGGGGGCGATGCCGCGCCGGGTGAAGGGGAAGCCGAACCGGCTGTCGTGGGCGGCCATGCGGAGGTCGGCGGCCAGGGGCACCGTCGCGCCCGCGCCCACCGCGGCGCCGTTGAGCGCGGCGATGACGGGCTTGTTCATCGCGAACATCCGGGCGGAGACGCTGCCTGCGGGCTCCAGTTCCAGGGGCGGCAGTTCCTCCTCGCCCGTCCCGTCCACGTCGAAGCCGCCGCCGGTGAGATCGGCGCCGACGCAGAAGTCCGGTCCGGAGCCGGTGAGGATCACGACCCGGACCTCGTCGTCGGTGTCGGCGTGCGCGAAAGCGTCCCGCAGTTCCTGCGCCATGCGCAGGGTGTAGCCGTTGCGCGCGGCGGGGCGGTCGAGGGTGATGGTCGCCACCCGGTCGGTCACCTCATAGCGGATCTGCTGGTAGGCGGTCATCCCAAACCCTCTCGCGTTAATGGCCAGTAGGCCCATGTTGGTCGATTTTCACCCTTGACAGCAAGTACTTCGATGGCAAAAGTTAATCGCCATTAGGATCCATCGATCCGTTCGAGGAGGGTGCATGAAAGCGACGGCACACCGTTCCCCGTGGCTGACCGACGAGCTGGACGCCGTACGCGACCTGGCCCGGTCCTTCTTCACCGAGGAGGCGGCACCGCGCGAGGAGGAGTTCGCCCGGCAGGGGTTCCCCGCGCGGGAGCTGTGGCGCCGAGCGGGCGCGCTGGGCCTGCTGTGCGCGTCGGTCCCGGAGGAGTACGGGGGCGGCGGGGGGACGATCGCGCACGAGATCGTGCTGGTCGAGGAGCAGATGACGGCGGGCGCCGGGGCCATGCCCATGGTCGTCCACTCCGGCATCGTGGCCCACTATCTGAACGCCTACGGCACCGAGGAGCAGCGGCGCCGCTGGCTGCCCCGGATGGCGAGCGGCGACCTGCTCGGCGCGGTCGCCATGACCGAGCCGGGTACCGGATCCGACCTCCAGAGCATCCGGACCCGGGCGGTCAGGAGCGGCGACGCGTACCTGGTCAGCGGCGCGAAGACGTTCATCACCAACGGCCGCAACGCCGGTCTCGTGGTCATCGCGGCCAAGACCGACCCGGCCCAGGGCGCCCGCGGTGTCTCCCTGCTGGTCGCCGAGGTGGACGACGACACGCCGGGCTTCACACGCGGCCGGGTCCTGCCGAAGATCGGCCAGCACAGCACCGACACCGTGGAACTGTTCTTCGACGAGCTGCGCGTCCCGGCGGGGAACCTGCTGGGCCCCCGCGAGGGCCTGGGCTTCGCGCAGTTGATGGAGCAACTGCCCCAGGAGCGGCTGCTGATCGCCGCCATCGGACTGGCCTGGCTGGAGTCCGCCGTGCACACCACGGTCGCCCACACCAAGCAGCGGCAGGTCTTCGGGCAGCCGCTGTTCGCGTTGCAGAACACCCGCTTCGAGCTGGCGGACTGCGCCACGACCGCACGGGTGGCCCGGGTCTTCCTCGACGACTGCGTCGAGCGCCATCTGAGGGGGCAACTGGACGCCGCCACCGCCTCGATGGCCAAGTACTGGATCACCGACCGGCAGACCGAGGTGGTGGACCGCTGCCTCCAACTGCACGGCGGTTACGGCTACATGGCCGAGTACCCGATCGCCCGGATCTTCACCGACGGCCGGGTCCAGCGCATCTACGGCGGAGCCAACGAAGTCATGAAGGAACTCGTCGCCCGCTCCCTGTGAGCGGCCCGGGACCGAGAAAGGAATCCGCGGGCATGACCACGGAAGCATATGTGTACGAGGCGATCCGCACCCCGCGCGGGCGCGGCAAGCGCAGCGGCTCCCTGTACGGGACCAAGCCCGTCACCCTGGTGGCCGGTCTGATCGAGGAGATCCGGGCCCGCCATCCGGGACTGGACCCGCGACTGATCGAGGACGTGGTGCTCGGCGTCGTCTCCCCGGTCGGCGACCAGGGCGGTGACATCGCCAAGACGGCGGCGCTGGCCGCCGGGCTGCCCGAGACGACCACCGGGCTCCAGCTCAACCGGTTCTGCGCCTCCGGCCTGGAGGCGGTCAACACCGCCGCGCAGAAGGTCCGTTCGGGCTCCGAGGAGCTGGTGCTCGCGGGGGGTGTGGAATCGATGTCGCGGGTGCCGATGGGCTCGGACGGCGGCGCCTGGGCCGGTGATCCCGCCACCAACCACGCGACCTCCTTCGTCCCGCAGGGCGTCAGCGCCGATCTCATCGCGACGATCGAGGGTCTCTCCCGGCGGGACGTCGACGCGTACGCGGTCCGCTCCCAGGAACGGGCCGCGACGGCACGCGACAAGGGCTGGTTCGACCGTTCCGTCGTGCCGGTCCGGGACCGCAACGGGCTGACCGTGCTGGACCACGACGAGCTGGTCCGGCCCGGGACGACCGCCGAGGGCCTCGCCGCGCTCAGGCCCTCCTTCGCCGACATCGGCGAGCAGGGCGGCTTCGACGCGGTGGCCCTCCAGAAGTACCACTGGGTGGAACGGATCGACCATGTCCACACCCCCGGCAACTCCTCGGGCATCGTCGACGGAGCCGCCCTGGTGCTGGTCGGCAGCGAAGGGGCGGGACGGGCCGCGGGGCTGAGGCCCAGGGCGCGGATCCTGGCCACGGCCCTCTCCGGCGCCGATCCCACGATCATGCTCACCGGCCCCGCTCCGGCCTGCCGCAAGGCCCTGGCCAAGGCCGGGCTGAGCATCGGCGACATCGATCTGGTGGAGATCAACGAGGCGTTCGCCGCCGTCGTGCTCCGCTTCGTCAGGGACATGGGCGTGCCGCTGGAGAAGGTCAACGTCAACGGCGGCGCCATCGCGATGGGGCATCCACTGGGCGCGACCGGGGCGATGCTCGTCGGCACCGTCCTCGATGAACTGGAGCGCCGGGACCAGCGCTATGGCCTGGTCACCCTGTGCGTGGGCGGCGGCATGGGCATCGCCACCGTCATCGAACGCTGCTGAGACCGCGGCGGCACCTGGCACCGAGCAGACAGGAAGAACGGATGAGTCAGCACAGCCACTTTCGCTGGGAGCGGGACGCGCAGGGCGTCGTCGTCCTCACCATGGACGCCCCTGGCAGGTCGGCCAACACCATGGACCGTGCCTTCGTCGAGTCCCTGGCCGGGGTCCTGGACCGGCTGGAGGCCGAGCGGGACGGCATCACCGGCGTCGTGGTCACCTCGGCCAAGAAGACCTTCTTCGCGGGCGGCGACCTCAACGAGCTGATCCGGACCACCCCGCAGGACGCGGCACGGACCATGGACTTCGTGACCCGGATCAAGGCGCTGCTGCGGCGTCTGGAGACCCTGGGCCGCCCGGTCGCCGCCGCGGTCAGCGGCTCCGCGCTCGGCGGCGGCCTGGAGATCGCGCTCGCCTGCCATCACCGGGTCGCGCTCGACGCCCCCGGAAGCGAGATCGGCTTTCCGGAGGTCACCCTCGGGCTGCTGCCCGGCGCCGGGGGCGTCGTCAGGACCGTACGGCTGCTCGGTGTCACCGACGCGCTGCTGAACGCCCTGCTCCAGGGGCAGCGGCACACGCCGCGCCGGGCCCTGGCCCTCGGTCTCCTCCACGAGGTGGCCGACACTCCCGAGAAGGTCCTGGCCCACGCCAGGCAATGGGTGCTCGACCACCCCGACGCGGCCCAGCCCTGGGACGCGCAGGGATACCGGATGCCCGGCGGCACCCCCGCGGACCCGGCGCTCGCCGCCCGGCTGCCCGCGTTCCCGGCCAACCTGCGACGGCAGCTCAAGGGCGCCCACTATCCCGCCCCGGTGGCCATCATGGCGGCTGCGGTGGAGGGCGCGCAGGTGGACCTGGAGACGGCGTTCACGATCGAGAGCCGCTTCTTCGTGGAACTGGTCACCGGCCAGATCGCGAAGAACATGACCAAGGCGTTCTTCTTCGACCTCCAGCACATCAACGGCGGCGGCAGCCGCCCGGCCGGGCACGACACCTGGCGTGCGACGAAGGTCGGTGTGCTCGGCGCGGGCATGATGGGCGCCGCCATCGCCCACGTCTGCGCGCGCGGCGGCATGGATGTCGTACTGAAGGACGTGTCCGTCGAGAACGCCGAGAAGGGCAGGTCCTATTCGGCCGGTCTGTTCGACCGGGCCGTCGCACGCGGCAGGGTGACCCGCGAGCAGGCCGAGGAGACCCTCCACCGGATCACGCCCACCGCCGATCCCCGGGACCTGGCCGGGTGTGACCTCGTCATCGAGGCGGTGTTCGAGAGCCCCGAGGTCAAGCGGCGCGTCTTCCAGGAGATCCAGGACATCGTCGCGCCCGGCGCGCTGCTCGGCTCCAACACGTCGACGCTGCCGATCACCGACCTCGCCCAGGGGGTGTGGGACCAGGAGAACTTCATCGGCCTGCACTTCTTCTCACCCGTCGACAAGATGCCCCTGCTGGAGATCGTCGTCGGCGAGCGGACCTCGGACGCCGCCCTGGCCAGGGCCATCGATGTGGCGCGGCAGATCCGCAAGACGCCGATCGTCGTCAACGACAGCCGCGGCTTCTTCACCAGCCGGGTCATCGGCAAGTTCCTCGACGAGGCGGTGGCCATGGTGGGCGAGGGGATCGACCCGTCCTCGATCGAGCAGGCCGGCAGCCAGGCCGGATATCCGGCGCCGCCCCTCCAGTTGATGGACGAACTGACGCTCACGCTGCCGCGCAGGATCCGCGAGGAGTTCATGGCCGCGGCGTGGGCCGAGGGCCGGACCTGGCTGCCGCACGGTTCCGAAGCGGTGATCGACCGCATGATCGACGACTTCGGCCGCGCGGGCCGGTCGTCCGGCGCGGGCTTCTACGAGTACACCGAGGGCGGGCGGGTCGGTCTGTGGCCGGGTCTTCGGCAGCACTTCGCCCTGCCGGACCGCGAGATCCCGTTCCGGGACATGCAGGAGCGGATGCTCTTCGCCGAGGCCGTGGACACCGTCCGCTGCTTCGACGAGGGTGTCCTGCGCTCCGTGCCGGACGCCAACATCGGCTCGATCCTCGGGATCGGTTTCCCGGCCTGGACCGGTGGCGTCATCCAGTACATCAACGGATATCCGGGGGGCCTGCCCGGGTTCGTGGACCGGGCGGACGAACTGGCCAAGCGGTACGGCGACCGGTTCACCCCACCGCACTCCCTGGTGGCGAAGGCCGAACGGGGTAAGCGCTTCGAGTGACCCGGCGGCGGCATCTCGGCCGGTCACCGCCACCGCGGACCCCGAGCGGGGTTGCGCGGTGGCGGCCTCCATCGGCGCACCGGCGGGGCGAGGCTCCTGCCTGTGGGGCGGCCCGCGGCGGTGGGATGGCGGGTCGGTCGTGGGCGATGCCCGTGCCGGTGAGGGACGGGGTGTCAGCCGTCGGCGATGCCCGTGCCGCTGAGGGCGGGGACGGTGTTCTCCGGGTGGGCCAGTGAGTGGGCGCCGGCGCGGAAGTGGGCGAGTCTGTCGAGGATGGTCCGCCCGACCGGGAGGTGTCCCCAGATGCTGATGCCCTGATGGGTGCTGGGTTCCCAGGTCGCCTCGTCGACGACGATGGGGTTCCAGCCCACCTCCCAGTCGAAGCCGGAGGGCGTGCGGGCGTAGTAGGAGAGTTCGCGGTCGTTGGTGTGCTGGCCCACGGACAGTGAGCCGAAGCCGAGTTCGCGCACGCGCTGGTAGCTGAGGGCGACGTCGTCGAGGGTGTCGGCCTGGATGTTGAGGTGCTGCACGCGGGTGCGGATCGGGTCGATCGGCACCGCGCGGGGGTTGGCCACCGCGATGGAGTGGTGGCGTTCGTTGACCCGCAGGAAGCGGATCTTCACCTTGACGCCGCTCATGGTCTCGTCGATGTAGTCGCTCAGCCGGGCGTCGAAGACGGTGTGGAAGTAGCCGCGGATCAGGGTCGGTCTGGTGGAGCTGAGGGCGATGTGGCCCATGCCGGCGTCGCCGGTGACGAAGCCCGAGGCGAGCATGCGCAGGGGCTCGGCGGACTTCACCGGGGTGGTGTAGATCTCCTGGGTGATGCCCTTGGGTCCGGGGAAGCGCAGGAGGCGTTCGACACCGCGCAGGGCGGCTTCCTCGTCGGTTCCGGCGACGAGGGGTACGCCGTGGGCGCGGATCCGGGCCTCGATCCGCTCGAAGGAGGGGTGGTCGTCGATGTGCCAGCCGGTGGTGACGACATCCTCGGCGGGGCCGCGCCGCAGCAGGAAGCGGCACTCCTGGTCGTCGAGGCGGAAGCGCATCAGGTCGTGGCAGAGCGCGTCGTGGTGCATGCCGATGGCATCGGTGCCGAACCGGCGCCAGTCGGCGAAGCGGTTGGTCTCGATGATGATGTAGCCGAGATGGACGGCTCCGAAGACCGACGGGGCGCAGTGTCCCTCCCGCGCGTGCTCGCGGGCGTTCTCGTGCGGGTTCATCGGCGGCCCGCCAGGAAGTCGGAGCAGACGCGGTTGAACAGGTCGGCCCGCTCGAACTGCACCCAGTGCCCGGTGTTGGCCACCCGGTACAGGTCGCAGTTGGGCATGCGGTCGGCCAGCATGCGGGCACCGGAGGGGCGGTTGACCTTGTCGTCGGCGCCCCACAGCACCAGGGTGGGCACGGTCAGCCGGCTCAGCCGGGGGTCACGGGTGAAGTCCGACCTCCACAGGGTGCGCAGCGCGCTCGGCCCGGAGGGAAGCCTGGTGGGCGGGGAGGCGATGACCTCGGGGTCGATGCTGGCCCGGTAGCGGTCCTCGATGGCGGAGTCCGGGACACTGGCCGCGTTGAAGACGAGGTAGGTGCGGATGAACGTCTCCAGCTTCAGGCGGGACGGTCCGGAGCCGGTGTAGTAGCCGAGCAGGCTCCGCATGCCGCGGGTGGGCGGGGTGCGGGTGGTGCCGATGCCCGCGGGGCCCATCAGCAGCATGCGGTCGACGCGCTGGGGGGTGTCCAGGGCCAGGCGCAGGGCGCAGGCTCCGCCGTAGGAGTTGCCGACCAGGTGGACCTTGTCCAGGCCGAGTTCGTCGAGCAGGCCGCGGATGTGGCGGGAGAGGTAGCCGACGGGGTCGGCGCTGTCGATGCCCTTGCTGCTGCGGCCGTAGCCGGGCATGTCGGGGACGATGACCCGGTAGTTCTCGGCCAGGCGGGCGATGTTGCGGATGTAGTTGGAGACCCCGGAGGCGCCGGGGCCGCCGCCGTGCAGCATCACGACCGGCGGTCCGTCACCACCCGTGTCCGCGACGAAGATCTTCTTTCCGCCGATGTCGTACGTCGTCTCCTGCATCGTCGGCAGGTCGGTGGGAGTGGTCATGTCGTTCCTCGCTTCGCGGAGAGGGGTGGGGCGGCGAAGGGCTGCTGCCGGGACGGGACCCGCAAGCAGCGGTGGAGTCACGCGGGGTGGGCGCGGCGGCACTGGTGCCGGGGCGCTCTCGGTCGACGGAGATCCGGGCGCGCGAGACGACCTCGGCGCCGCGATCGACGGCATCGCAGGTCACGGCCCTGAAGTTACCGTAACGAACGATCCAATTGGAATGAATGTTACGGTAACAGTGGCGCCCGATACAGTCAAGAGCAGGCTTGATCAGGAGGGGAGTGCTGATGACCAGGTCCGAGGAGACCCGCAGGAAGCGCGCGAACGGCATCGAGTCGCGGCAGCGCATCCTCGACGCCGCCGTGGAGATCGCGGGTGAACGCGGGTACGAGGGCACGTCGATCGCGGCCGTCAGAGTCAAGTGCGGGCTGCCCGCCAGCTCGATCTACTGGCACTTCAAGGACAAGGACGACCTGATCGCCGCCGTCATCGAGCGCAGCTTCGACACCTGGCTGACCGCGCTGGAGCTGCCGGGCGAGGAGACCGGCACGGCGTTGGAACGGATCACCCTCATGGCCACGAACCTGGCGAGGTCACTGGTCGACGCCCCCGACTTTCTGCGCCTGGGCCTGATGCTCGCCCTGGAGCGACGGCCGGTCGAGCCCCGGGGCAGGACGGTCTTCCTCCAGGTCCGCGAGACCGCCCGCCACCGGATCTCCGAGGCCGCCCGCACCCTGTTCCCGGAGCTGGACGAGGACGGGGTCCAGACGCTGACCGTCTACGCCCTCGCGGGCGCCGACGGCCTGTTCGTGCAGCACGAGACGGGCGGGGACGCCGTCGATCCGGTGGCGTTGTTCGCCCTGCACGCCCGGATGGTGCACGATGCGGCCCGGGTGCTGGCGGCCGGCGGGGCGCGGTGAGGCGTGCGGCACCGAAGGGCGGCAGGGGCCGGGCGCCCGCCGCCCGTCACTCCCCGCGCTTCTCCGGCGTCTCCGGTCCGAACTCCGTGATGATGAGCAGCAGGGTCCGCTCCAGCAGGGCGAACGTCTGCTCCCGGGTCAGGGTGCCGCGGTGGAGCCACTCGTCGGTGGCGGACCGGGTCATCGCGGCGAAGGCCCGGCACATTCCGCGCAGCGGTTCGTCCGCCTCGGTATCCGGGTCGATGCCCAGCGCGCGCAGGGTCTGGTCGACGGTCACCTCCTCCGCCTCCCGCATGACGGAGTCGATGTCCGGGTCATGGCCGTGCGACAGCGCGTCGACCGTCGCGAGCCACATGCCGCGGTTGCGGTCGACGACGCCGAGGAAGCGGTCGACGACGCCGCTCACCCGCTCCTGGAGCGTGCCCTTGGGCAGCCGCTCCAGCACGGAGTCGGGTACGGCGACCATCTCGCGCAGCACCTCCAGATACAGCTCGCGCTTGCCGCCGAAATAGTGGTTGACCAGCCCTCGCGCGACGCCCGCCTCGCGTGCGATGTCCGCCAGTGACACCGCCCCGTACGGCTTCTCGCCGAAGACGCGGCGGGCGCAGGCGATGATCTGGTCGCGGCGGGCTTCCGGCTCCATCCGGATCCGTGGCCGGCCCTCGGCGGCGGAAGAGGCTGTCACCGCTGCATCTTTGCACGGTCCCCGCCGACCGCACACGGTCCGCCCACCCTGCCGGGTCCGGATGCGTCGCCGTCCTGAGGAGAGGGGCGGGGCGCGGGGCGCCGGGACGGGATCCCGTCGTCCGCGACCCCTTATTGGCGACCCGTCAAGAAAGGGGGGCGAAATCCCCGGCGCCTATTGACGGATCGCCAATAGCGGGGCCACAGTGTTGCCGTGCCCGCCGATGGGCGTGGGTGCCCCGCGTCAGCGGGAGCCGCGGAGGGGCGGCGTGACGCACCCCGACCCCGCTCCGTGAAGAAGTCCGCCGTGTCTCTCACGGCCGCACCCCGCCGTCTCACCTCTCACCCTCGCCCAGTGCCCGCACGAGCAAGACCGTCCTCCCCGCCAGCAAAGGAGCTGCCCGGTGATGCCGACCGCCCCCCGCACGTTCTGTGAGGCGTTCCAGCGGACCGCCGAGCGCCGGGCCGGCCAGGTCGCCCTGCGCACGGTCGGCGGCAGAACGACGCTGCTCTGGTCCGCGTACGCCGAACGGGTGCGGGCACTGGCCGAGGGGCTGACCTCGCTGGGTGTGCGCCACGGCGACACGGTCGCGCTCATGCTGCGCAACCGGCCCGAATTCCATGTCGCCGACACGGCCGTCCTCCATCTCGGCGCGATCCCGTTCTCCGTCTACAACACCTCCTCCCCGCAGCAGGTCGCCCATCTGCTCACGGACTCGGGGGCCCGTCTGGTGATCACGGAGGAGTGCTTCCTGCCCGCGCTCGGCCCTGCCGCCCGCGCGGTGGACGCGACGGTCGTCACCGTCGACGGCGCCTTCCCCGGGACCCTGTCCCTGGACGACGTCTCCGCCCGCGGGGTCGAGGGCTACGACTTCGAGGCGGTCTGGCGCTCGGTGCGTCCGGACGACATCCTCACCCTGATCTACACCTCCGGTACGACCGGGCAGCCCAAGGGCGTCGAGATCACGCACCGGGCCGAACTCGCCCAGTGCCGGGCCGCGAACGAGCGGCTCGGCATCGGCGCGGGCGACCGGATGATCTCCTTCCTGCCCTCCGCCCATATCGCCGACCGCTGGTCCTCGCACTACACGCAGATGACCGCGGGAACCGAGCTGACGACCGTCGACCGGCCCCGTGACATCGCCGCCGCCCTCGCCGATGTCCACCCCCAGATCTTCGGAGCGGTGCCGCAGATCTGGCAGCGCCTCCACGACGGCCTCCGCGCGGCGCTGCGGCAGGCCGCCGACTCCGCACCCGACGAGGTGCGCCGGAAGGCCCTGACGGAGGCACCCGGCCTCGGTCTGCGCTACGCCGAGGCGGTCGAGCAGGGCCGTCTCACCGTCGAACTCGCCGACCGCTGGGCGGCGTTGGACTCCGAGGTGCTGGCACCGCTGCGGGAGCGGTTCGGCCTGGACCGGCTGCGGGTGGCGGCCTCGGGTGCCGCGCCGATCGCACCGAGCCTGCTGCTCGGCCTGCGCGGACTGGGCATCCCGGTGAGCAGCGGTCTCGGCATGTCCGAACTCTCGGGGATGGCGACCTACTCGCCTCCCGGTGAGGCCCCCGTGGCGTCGGTGGGCCACCCCATGGCGGGCGTGGAGTTCTCGATCGCCGCGGACGGCGAGCTGCTGGTCCGCGGTGAGAACGTCATGCGGGGCTATTGGGGCGCCCCCGGGAAGACCGCCGCCGCGTTCACCGCCGAGGGCTGGCTGCGGACCGGCGATGCCGCCACCATCGACCCGACCGGCGCGATCATCCTGGTGGACCGCAAGAAGGACCTGATGATCAGCACGGGCGGCAAGAACCTGTCGCCCGCCGCCATCGAGGGAGCCGTCCTCGCCCACACTCCCCTGCTCGCGCACGCGGTCGTGATCGGTGACGCCCGCCCCTTCGTGACCGCCCTGCTGGTGCCCGATCCCGAGGCGGTCACCGCCTTCGCCGCCCGCCTCGGCCTCGACGGCGGCCCCGCCGAACTGAGCCGGCACGCCGCGGTCCTGGCGGTGATCGAGACGGGGCTGAGCGCGGCCAACTCCGTGCTGTCCAGGCCCGAACGGGTCCGCGCCCACATCGTGCTGACCGACGACTGGCAGCCCGGCGGCGCGTTCGTCACCCCCACCCGCAAGACGCGCCGGGGGCCCGTCCACGACCACTACGCCGCCCTGATCGAGACGATGTACGCCGGGCACGCCACAGCCACCGGCACGGCCTGATCCGCGCCCGATCCACTCAAGGACCCGCCATGCCGCTGCCCCCCGCTCTCTCGCTGCCGCTCACGGTCCCGGTCGTGGGCTCACCCCTGTTCATCGCCTCCGGTCCCGAGCTGGTCACCGCGCAGTGCCGGGCCGGGGTGATCGGCTCGTTCCCGGCCCTCAACGCCCGGCCCGCCTCCCTGCTGTCCGACTGGCTCGACCGCATCACGGAGGAGAACGCGTCCTGTGCCGCCGCGCACCCGGGGGCCGTCGTCGCCCCGTTCGCGGTGAACCAGATCGTGCACCGCTCCAACGACCGCCTGGAGCACGACATGGAGGTGATCGTGAAGCACCGGGTGCCGATCGTCATCACCTCGCTCGGCGCGCGGCCGGAGATCAACGACGCCGTGCACTCCTACGGCGGGATCGTGCTGCACGATGTCATCAGCGACGAGTTCGCGCACAAGGCCGTCGAGAAGGGTGCCGACGGGGTGATCGCGGTGGCCGCCGGTGCGGGCGGCCACGCCGGTACGCAGTCACCGTTCGCCCTGGTGCAGGAGATCCGGGAATGGTTCGACGGGCCGCTGCTGATGGCGGGCGCCATCGCCCACGGCCGCTCCGTCCTGGCCGCGCTCGCCGCGGGCGCGGACCTCGCGTACGTGGGCTCCGCGTTCCTGGCCACCACCGAGGCGAACACCTCGGCCGCGTACAAGGAGATGATCGTCGGCAGCACCGCCAAGGACATCGTCTACAGCGATCTGTTCACCGGCGTCCACGGCAACTATCTGCGCGGCAGCATCCGTGCCGCCGGTCTCGACCCGGACCGCCTCTCCGCCTCGGATCCCACCGCCATGGACTTCGGCACGAGCGACACCGCGCGGCCGAGGGCATGGCGGGACGTCTGGGGCTCGGGCCAGGGCATCGGCGCCGTCAAGCGGAGCACGACCGTCGCGGATTTCGTCGCCACACTCAAGGAGCAGTACGACGAGGCACGGTCCGCCCTGGACACCAAGACCCGCACGTACCGCGCGACCACGCACCGGGTGTGAACGAACCCTCCATCCGTCAGGCGTCCGGCGTTCCGCGCCGCGTACCGGAGGCGACTGCGCTGCGGGTCCGGGCCGGAGTTCCGCAGCGCGGTCGCCTCTCGTGGCGGGTGGGTCGTCAGTCGGCCGCGCGGCGGCGACGGCCGAAGAGCAGGGCGCCCACGGCGAACATCGCGGCGCCTCCCGCCCATGCCAGGGCGCCGGCCGGCGAGGAGCCCGCGGGCTGGGACTCAGCGGAGATCAGCGCGGGCGCCTGCTCGTCCCCGCCGTGGCCCGAGTGGCTGACGGTCGACCGGGACTCGCCCGCCTCGATCTTCGCCTCGGTCGGCGCCTTGGCCGTGGACGAGGACGCCGACGAGGAGGTGGACGCGGCGGCGGTCGTGCCGAAGACGACGTCCGAGCAGCCGTAGAACGCCTCGGGGCTGTCGTGACGCTGCCACACCTTGTAGATGATGTGGCGGCCGGTGAGGGCGGGGAGGGTGCCGGTGAAGCGGTAGTAGCCGTTGTCGCTGGCACGCGGTGTGGAGTAGGTGCCCACGGGGGTGGGGTTCAGGTCGGACCACTTCAGCGGCTTCGTCGGGTCGAAGCCCGCCTTGGTGATGTACATCGTCATGGTGCCCAGGTGGGCGGCGGTGACGCGTACGTTGAAGTTGTAGGAGCCCGCGGCGACCGTCGTGGCGGGCCAGTCGGTGCGGGCCCAGTCCAGGGCGCGGTACTTCTCGCGGTTGGCGGAGCAGAGCTTGCCGTCGGGGATGATCTGCTGGTGTCTCCCGGCGGCGTTGGCGATGTTCACCTCGTTCCAGTCGTACAGGGGCTGGGTCCCCGAGTCGGCGATGAGGTCCTTGCACACCTGGGACTTGGGGGTTTCCGGTCCTTCGGCGAAACAGGCGCTCACCCGGCTGACCGGGCCGAAGACGGAGCCGTGCGCGCTCGCGGGTGAGGGTGTCAGGGAGGCGAAGGTCGCTGCGGACACGACCACGGAGGCGGCGGCGAGGCGGCGTCGGGCGGAAGTCATGGGGGCTCACTTTCGTGCGCGTCGGGACCGTCGGAACCGGCTCCGGGATCTGGCAACACCGATCCGGACATGGGATGTTGGCGATTGGTCTGTACCAGAGGATCTCATTGGTCCATACCAATCGCAAGGGGGTGTGCGCTCCGAGATCCACAAGGGCCCCCTCCACCTCCTCAGCCGCCACCGTCCGGCTGCCCCCGACCCCGAACCCGGTTCGCCATCCCCCGCACACCGCCGCCACGGCCCGCCGCCCACCCGTGCCTCAGCCCACCCGGCCCGGAGAACCCGCCACCGCCCGCCCGTGCCTCAGCCCGCCCGGCCCGGGGAACCCGCCGCCGCCCGCCCGTCCCTCAGCCCGCCCGGCCCGGGGAACCCGTCGTCGCGGACCGGCGCCGCCGCGCCGCGCCCACCGCCAGGTCCACCGCGAGGAACCCGGCGAGGGGGATCCCGAACAGCGGGATCGCCCAGCCCAGCGCGGCGGTCACGACCGCGCCCAGCGCGAGGACGGGCAGGGGCACCCCACGCCAGGCGCCCCGGGCGGGCGGCGCGCCGAGCGGGGTGCGGCGGTCGGCCCGGGTGGGGCGGCGCTGCCACCACATCCGGTAGCCCCAGACGATCAGTGAGATCAGCCCGATGGCCACGATCGCCAGCAGGATCTGGTTGACCGGGCCGAACAGCAGCCCCATGTGGGCGCTGATGCCCCAGGTGCTCAGTCGGGCGAGGAAGGGCCAGTCGGCGAAGTCGACCCGGTCGACGACCGTGCCGGTCGAGGCGTCGACGGCGAGGGTGTCCCGTCCGACCGGCCAGCGGTCGCGGGTCTCCGCCACCGTCCAGGCGGTGGTGGCGTCCGACGGCACGGCGATGGATATCGGCCCGTCGAGACCGGCCTCGCGGGCGGTCCGGAGGACTCCGTCGACCGCGGCCGGGTCGACGCCCTCGCCGGAGTCCCCGGCTCCGTGGGAGCCATGGGAGCCGTGGCCGTCGTCGCCCGCGTCGGCGGGGGCGCCGGGGAGCGCGGTGGAGACACCCGGGGTGCCGGAGCGGAGCGCGTCCAGGGCCTCGCCGAAGTGGGCACCCGCGTAGCGGGACCAGGTGAGCCCGGTGGCGGAGAGCCCCAGCAGCCCGACGGCGAGCCAGACTCCGGTCACCGCGTGCCAGTTCCGGGTGCGCCGGACGCCCTTCGCGGCGCGGTCGGGCAGCAGCAGCCGGCGTGCCGTGCGGTTCCCGTTGCGGCGCCGTACCCACAGGATCAGGCCGCCCAGGACGAGCACCCACAGCCAGCTCGCGGCGACTTCGGAGTAGTGGCGGCCGAGATCACCGAGCTGGAGGTTGCGGTGCAGGTCGTCGAACCAGGTCATCAGGGGGGTGTAGCCGAACCAGGTGGTGAGCTGCCCCGTCACCTCGCCGCTGTACGGGTCGACGTACACGGTGTGCGCCTTCTCGCCCAGCTCGGGGAGGGCGAAGTCGACCTGGGTGGTGCTCTCGCCGCTGCCCGGCCGTACGGCGGTGAGGGTGCCGTCCGGGTGCGCGGCGCGGGCCGCGGCCAGTTGCCCGGACAGCGGCACCACGGCGTCCCCCTCGCGGGAGACGTGCAGTTCCTTGTCGTAGACGAGGGCGTCGAGTTGGGGGGTGAGTGTGTAGAGCAGGCCGGTCACCGCGGCGACCAGGAGGAACGGGGCGATCATGACCCCGGCGTAGAAGTGCAGCCGGGCCAGCAGCGCGCCGAGGCCCGCCGGGCGCCGGGCGGGTGCCGACGGCCCCGGTTGCGCGGCGGTCGCGAGGGCGGTGCCGCCGGTACGGCCGGTGCCGAGCGGATCGGACGGCTCGGACGGGTCGGACGGGTCGGAGGGACTTGGTGGATCTGACGGGTCGGACAGGCCGGGCGGGTCGGTGTTCAGGGGCATGGCGTGCGTTCCAGTTCGTCGGGTGAGCGGGCGGTGCGGGAGGCACCGGAGGGGGAGCAGGTGACCGCGCCGCCGCCGCGGACCCCTGGGGGCCCTCCGGTGCGGCGGCGCCGTCGTCCTTCCTGCCAACAGTCGGTTGCCTGGACCGCTCAGTTCCCGCCAGTTCCGGCCGGTTCCCGTCCGTTCCCGCCTGGTTCCCGCCAGTTGCCGCCGACCCGCGCGGCGTCGGGAACTGCCTCGCGAGGGGGAGCCCCGCGCACGGGACTCCCCCTCCCCCGCTACTCCACGGGCGCCATCGCGGGCCCCGTCGTCCCCAGTTGCTCCGTCGCCAGGACCGGCGGGACCGGCCAGGTGATGCCCGGTGGGGGCCAGGTCTGGCCCGTGCGGGTCAGGAAGTCGGCGGGGGGCTGGTAGAGCGGGGGCTGGGTGTCGTCCGGGATCATCGATGTCCAGGTGACGCCCTCGGTACGGGCCTTGAACTCGTCCGTCATCGCCGCCAGCCGGTCGGGCTGCTCGATGAGATCGATGGCGGCGGCCGACAGATAGCGCGCGGCGGACAGCACGGCCTGGTGGCCGATGGTGGTCCCGGCGGTGGAGGTCACCGCCCAGTTGTGATTGGGCAGACCGGGCGGGTAGGCCGCGGCCAGCAGCACCGCCGTCGGCGCCTGCCAGCTCACATCGGCCGTGTCGGTGGACAGGCCCCCGGTGTAGGTGGCGGCGGGCGGGGCGAGGGGCGTGAGGTCCGTGGGCATGCCGGTCTCCGGGCGGCCCAGGGACTTCTGGACCGCCTTCGCGAGGGTGTGGTCCACCTCGGTGAAGCGCGGGGCGCCGATCTGCCGCATGTTGTCGTTGAGGAGTTCCGCGCCGGACTTGCTGGCGAGCAGATTCCAGGTACCGGAGTGGAACTTGTGGACCAGCCGGGTCTGGCTGGCCTGCGCCGCCGCCCGCGCGCACTCCACGATCTTGTCGTAGAGCACCTTGGCGCGCGCCGGGCTGCCCTCCCGGACGAAGAACCAGATGGAGCACATGTCCGGGGTCACATTGGGGGCGCCGCCGCCGTTGATGACCGCGTAGTGGAAGCGGCCGGAGGGGGCGACGTTCTTCTCCCGCAGGTACTCCGACATCGTCGCCATCAGCAGCGCGCCGTCCAGGCCGCTCTTGTTGCCGAGCGGGGTGCCGCCGTGGCCTGAGGCCCCGAGGAAGGTGAACGTGGCCGATATCAGGGAGCTGGTGGTGTTCCAGAACGGGGCGGTGATGTTGAAGGGGTGCCAGTCCAGGAAGGCGTCCAGTCCGTCGTACACCCCGGCCTTCACCGCGTACGCCTTGCCGACGAGTTGTTCCTCGCCCGCGCTGCCGAAGAGCTTGACCGTGGCCTTGAGGCGGTGCTCGCGGATGGCCCGTGCCACCGCGACGGCCGCGCCCACCCCGCCCGCGCCGAGCGTGTTGTGGGCGTCGCCGTGCCCCGGGCCGTAGGTTGGCCCATAAGCGTCGTAGTTGTATACGAGTGGGTCGTGTGTGACGCCGCCCTTCTTCTGGGACAGGCCGGGCAGGGCGTCGTACTCGGCGTTGAAGCCGATGACCGGGCCGCCGCTGCCGTAGGTGGCGACGAAGGCGGTGGGGAAGCCCGCCGAACCCCACTCGATCGTGAATCCGTTGGCGCGCAGCACGGCCGCGGCCGCGAGGGACGACTTCCACTCGCGCAGCGACAGTTCCGCGTGCCGCCAGATGTCGTCGCTGAGCCCGGTCAGGGCGGCCCGGTTGGTGTCGATCCAGGCGAGCGCGGTCCGTTTGGCGTCCGTGCTGCCGGCCAGGCCGGTCGGCGCGCGGTACTCGGCGGCGTACACGCCGGTCTTCTCGTCGTGGCCGAGGGTCGCGGCGAGCACCGGATCCGCCTGGAGGACGGCGGCCGTCGACGCGGTCGCGCTCACTCCGAACATCTTCAGCAGCCGGCGGCGGCCCAGGGTCGGGTCGGTCATGTGCACTCTCGTTCCTGAGGGTTGAGGCCCACGTGGGGGCCGGAAGCCTCCGGAGGATCGCACAGCGACCTTGCGATTCCAGAGGGATCGGAACCGTCGGATGGCCGGAAAGCGCTGGTGCGGTGAGGCTGTTCGCGTTGCGCGTGCCGAGGGGGGAGGCCCGTCACCGGGGCGGAGTTCGGTGCGGGGCGCACCCAGCGCCGGGCCGGGCTGCGGCAGGCACGCCATCTCTCTCAGTCCGGGCTTTCCCAGCGCTCGGTCCGGGCCTTCCCGAGTCTCAGTGCGGGCCTTCCCGACGCTCGGTCCGGGCCTTCCCGACGACTCATGTGGCTGCTGCGGGGAGTTGTGGCGGAATGCCCGGTCATGGCACCTGTGCGCCCCTTACGCACTCTGCCCGATCCCATCGGTGCGGCGCACCGTCGACGTCGTGGGGATCTACGGAGAGCAGGAGTGTGCGGGGCGCGGTGACGGCAGCGCCTGCCCGTACGGGGCGGTCCTGACCATCGACGCGGGACTGCCGGAGTACCGGTGCGACGACTGCCGCCACTACTGGGAACTGGACGAGACCGAACCCGGCCGCCGGGCGAGCGCCGAGGACGCGCTCACCCAGCCGCTGGGGAATCCCGGCGAGGCGGGCCGGGGGACCGCTGCCTAGCACTCCGTGGCGGGTGCGGGTCGGCCTCCTCCCGAGGCCCGAGTCAGGCACCCGCACATCAGGCTCCGGCGCCCCCTTCGCTCTCCGGGAGCAGTGCGAACCCCGGCTCCACCAGCACCACCACCCCGGTCACCTGCCCGGCCCCGGAACGGCCGACCCACACCGGATGAGTGCCGTCCCCTGACGTCGCGAAGGCGGCCAACCCGCCCCCGGAGGCCGGGTCCTGGACGACGTCATGGAACATGGACCCGCTCATCGCCTCGCGCACCCCGGGATCCGGATCGGTACCTCTGCCCGTACCCGGCCGAGTCAGCTTGCTTCTGTAGGCCGTGATGAGCGGATCCCAGGCCCCCGCATCGGCGAAGCAGCCCGTGGCGCCGTCGGTGTCGAAGCCGGAGATGCCGTTGTCCAGGAGCAGCCGAGGGTCCTCGCCGGGGCGCAGGGCCATCTCCCAGGTCTCGGTGGGGCTGTCGTCGACGAGAACGCGGACGGCCAAGGGGTCCGTCACCGTGACCTGCCTGCCCTCCCACTCGCAGTGGTAGGTGGAGCGGGCGCCCGCCTCGTCGAACTGGTACTCCCCCGGTGGGATCGGGACGGTGATGTGCGGGCCGTCGCGGTGGTCGAGGTCCGGGCCGGAGACGGCCAGCAGCCCGCTGGGCACCGGTAGGACCCCGATTCGGCGCGGCTCCACGATCGTCATCTCGGGCTGGTGGGCCGGTCCAGCCAGCGGTCCTCCTCACCGACCCCGGGCACGGTGATGTGCGCGGCGCGGCGGCTGCCCAGCAGGCGCGCCGGGTCGTCCAGCAGCCGCAGGTCCCATTGCTCGACGCGGCGGCCCCGGGCGTCGTAGACCCACACCCCGACGTAGTGGTCCCGCCAGGAGACGTGCCGGACCTCCAGGGGAGCCGCCCGGCCCGCGGTCCGGTACACCACCACGTACGGAAGTCCCTCGGTGTCGCGCTCGCGGGCCTCCGTCACCGGTATCGGGCGCCAGGGCACGCGGGCCGCCGGATCCCAGCCCTGCGCGTACCCCACCCCGACCACCTCGACCACCATGGCCGCCCACCCACCGCTTCCGCTCGTCCGCATGCTTTGGTGCACTGCACCGCACCGTAGCGGTCGGCGGTGACAACGGCCCGGCGGTGGCGGGAGGGTCCGGCGGGCCGGGGCGGTGTGCGCCGGCCCGCCGCTGCGGCGGCCGGGTCAGAGGCCGTCGGTGAACAGCAGCCGGTTCGGGCTGTTGTCGCTGAGGTTCTGGACGATGTCCTTGGTGGACTCGTCGGTGAGGAAGTCGTGCACCTCGGCCGGTGTGGCGTTGGGGTGCTCGGCCTTGTAGAGGGACGCGACGCCGGTGACGTGCGGGGCGGCCATGGAGGTGCCGTCCAGGGCGACGCTGCCGCCGCCGAGCTTGGCGGAGACGATGGCGCGGCCGGGTGCGTAGAGGTCGAGGCACGTGCCCCAGTTGGAGAAGTCGGTCTCCTCGTCGTAGCGGTTGGTCGCGCCGACCGCCAGTACCCGGGCGGCCGAGGCGGGTGAGACCCGGCAGGCGTCGATGTTCGAGTTGCCCGCCGCGACCACCGGCAGCACACCCCGGTCGGAGACGGCGGTCGCGGCCTCGTTGACCGCCGCGGTCCGGTCGCCGCCGAGGGAGGCGTTGAGGGTGGCGGGCTGGTGGGCGTTGCGGGCCACCCATTCGAAGCCCGCGATGATCCCGGACCAGGAGCCCCTGGAGTCGCAGCCGAGGACGCGGACGCTGACCAGGCTCACCTTGCGCGCCACGCCGAAGGTCGAGCCGCCCACGGTGCCGGCGACATGGGTGCCGTGGCCGTTGCAGTCGGCGCCGTTGCGGCCGTCGCCGATCGCGTCGAAGCCGGGGCGCGCGCGACCGCCGAAGTCGGGGTGGGTGTAGTCGATGCCGGTGTCCATGATGTACGCGGTGACGCCCTGGCCGCTGCCCGCGGTGCTGAAGTTGTCGTCGAGGGGCAGGAAGCGCTGGTCGATGCGGTCCAGGCCCCAGGAGGCGGCGGGGGAACGCTGGGGTCGCGCGGGGGTGGGCGGAGCCGAGACCGTCGCGTCCTGCTCCACGGACCGTACGCCCGGGTTCTTCCGGACGGCCGCGAGCTGGGTATGGGTCAGGGGCGCCGCGAAGCCGTTGAGGACCGTGCTGTAGTGGAAGGTCGGCCGCAGGCCCAGTCTCTTGGCGAGCTGCGCCGGGTTGATCCCCTTGTGCAGGGTGACGATGTACCGGCCGGGGATGGGTCTGGCCGCGTCGTGGAGCGGGGCCGGGGGCGGCTGGTGGGTGTCGGCGGTGGTCGTCGCCGGGGTGTCGGCGGTGGCCGTGCCGACGGCCGTCAGGGGGGTGACGGTGAGGAGGGCGGCGGTGGCCAGGCGGGCGAGCAGACGCATCGAGGGGGCTCCCTGACAGGTGGGGGACATGCCACCTCCATCGGTGCCACCTCGTACGAACTTGAAGCACGTTCGCCCCCACCCGGCCGAATCCTTCGGTACGCCACCTTCCGTAGGGCGCGGAGGCGATTCGGCCGGTGCTGGTCAAGGGTGCGGGGTGTTGGGCGGCCCACCTCAAGATCACCCGTTGGGCCGAGCGCTCCCTCACCGTCGCTCCCGGATGAGGGGGGTGACCGGAGGCCGGATGCCGGATGCCGGATGCCGGTTCAGGGGGGAGGGCGGCCCGGTCCGACACGAGCCGGGCCGTGGCCGCAGGGACGCGTTCCTCCCCGGGCCGTGCGCGGGAGGCGCTCGGTCATGGCCGCGCCAGCAGCGCGCCGACCGCTTCCGTGATGGTCTCGCGGCGCCGGGTGTGGTCGGCGGGGGTGTCGAGGGTGAGGCCGAGGGTGGTGTTGCTGAGGGAGAGGTGGATGACCAGGGCGAGGAGTTCAGCGGCGGGGACGCGGTCGGGGATCTTGCCGTCCCGCTGTGCGGCGGCGATGCGGTCGATAGTGGTACTGGGAGGAGTTCCGCACCGCCAACACCACCGGCCCCACCATCCTCTGGAACACCCTCGTCATGCCTCCCGAGGGCGCCGCCCTGGAGAAGAACCTCTGACCGTCCGACGCGGTACGGGTGCTCCCGGTGCCAGGTCGGACGGCCTGGCACCGGGAGCACCCGTGTGCGGCCGATGCGGTGAGGGCCGGAGCTCCCGTACGGGGCCGCTGTGGCCGACGAGGCCCCGTTGACCGACGGGACGCACACGTGTCAGCGTGCACCCGGCACTTCACGGTACGGAGTCCCGCCGACACGGCGGGCGACAGAAGGAGGACCTCATGAGGGCCCTTACCCGCAGACACGCGCTCGTCTCGTCGGTCGCGCTGGCGGTGTCCTCGGCGTTACTCGCCGTCGGATCCGTCGGAGCCGCCGGCCAGGCACAGGCGGCCCCGTCCGACGCGCCGCGCACGGCCTCCGATGTGACGCTGCTGAGCGAGCCCACCCCGGAGGAGCAGGAGAAGCTCAGGGAGATCGCGGCCTCCATCTGGACCCCGGAACTGGCCGCGGGCTGGAACATGAACGCCGAGGTCGCGGACGTGCTCTCGCAGGCCACGGACCGGATCCTCCAGTGTTCCGCGGCCTACGCCCTGGTGCCCAAGCCCCCGGGCTTCCGCCCCGGACTCGGCTATCTCGTCTCGTATTGGAAGAACATCCGGGACTACTTCCTCGCCCTGAACGGTGACCGCCAGTACAAGCCGTGCGTGGTCTCGACGGCGGCCTACTACCGCTCCATCATCGAGATGGCGTCGCAGGGCATCTGAGCCCGGGGCGTACGGACGGCACCGCGCGCCGTACGCCCGTCCCTCGTCCCCCTCCCGGTTGCCATCGCCGACCCGTCGCCGGGGCGAGGACCGGCGTCCACCCCGGACTCACCGGGGCTCAACTCCGTCGGCCCGAACCCCGAACCCGCTCCCGGCGTTCGCGGATCACCGCGTGATAGTCGTCGAACCAGGGCGTCGCGGCAGCCGCCCGGACCGCCTCGCGGGCCCGCCGGTACCGGCCCCGGTCACGGCGGACCGTCTCCAGCACCGCCCACACCCCCATGACGGGAAGCAGCCAGCGGATCCACGAGACCGGGACAAGGGCGGTCACCACCGCGCCGAGGCCCCCGGCCAGGGCGATGGAGATGCCCACACCCCACATGTGAACGCGGGGTCCCGCCTCCTTCACCGCATCGGAACCGGCGACACCGGTATCGGTGTCGGTATCGGTGTCGGTATCGGTATTTGCATTCGTATGGGCATCCGCATGGGGATCGGGGCTTGCGTTCTCGGGAAGCCTGTACGTCCAGACGATCCGCCCGAGCGGTACAGCCACCACCGCCGCGAACAGCGGCAGATACAGCACCGACGCGAAGGCCACGGCCCGCGCGTCCTGCGCCGGGATCACCCACACCACGACCGCGCAGACGACGGCGATGATCGCGTGCGTCCACGGCTGGATGACCTGCCGTGCCGCGAGGTCGCCCTCGGCCTCGGCGAGTTCCCTGATCTCGGCGGCGTATCTCTCGCGTCGCTTCACTTCTCGTGCCCCCCTGTGCGGCTGCTCGCCGGGCCACGGCGACCGGTGTGCGTGCGCGCCGCCGCAGCGGGGAGCGCGCCCGGTCGCGTAGCTCGTCGTTCCTTGCCGTTCCTGGTCGTCCCGGTCGTCCTGGTCGTTCCTGGTCGTTCCTGGTTTCCGACACCCATGATGATGGGTCGGATTCCGCGGATGCGCCCGGGGTGGCCGGGTGGGTGCCGGAGTGTTCAGCCGCGGGCCGGGCTCTGGCCGAGGCGGGCGATCAAGTGGGCGTCCAGGAAGCCCCGTTCGGTGGCCGGGTCGTGGAGCAGTCGGGCGAAGGGGGTGAATCCGGCGCCGACGAGCAGGTGGGAGAGCTGGTCGGCGGGCCAACTGTAGGCGGTGGCCACCTTGTGGTCGAAGGGGATGGGTTCGGGCCCGTCGGTGCCGAAGAACGAGACCATGAGAAGGCCCCCCGGTGCCAGGACACGTGCCTGCTCGGCCAGCAGCGCGGGCAGTTCCGCCGGCGGGGTGTGGATCATCGAGTAGTGGGCCAGGATCCCGCCGAGCGTGCCCTCCTCGACGGGGAGGGCCTCCATCCGGCCCTCGTCGTACGCCAGCGCCGGATGGGCCCGCCGGGCGTGGGCGACCATGGCCGGGGAGAGGTCTATCCCGAAGGCGTCCAGTCCCAGTTCGTGCAGCATGGCCGTCAGATGTCCGGGGCCGCAGCCGACATCGGCCACCCGCGTGTTCCCCGTCTCCCGGACCAGTTCGGCGAAGGTGGCGATCATGTTCCGCGCGAACGGCTGCGTCTCCAGTCGATTGGCGAACGCCGACGCGTACACCTCGACTATGCCGTCGTAGGCGGTCCTGGTCTTCTCCTGGTGCTCCATCACGGGGAGGAAGCTAACACCTCGCGGTGGCGTCGTCCTGGCGGGCCGGGCCCCGTCGTTGCTACCTCACCGCGCCGGAGCGTGTGACCACCCCGTCGGCCTCCAGACACGCCCGCAGGCTGTCCAGGCCGCGACGGGTGTGGCTCTTGACCGTGCCGAGGGGCCAGCCGGTGAGGGCGGCGATCTGGGTCTGGGTGAGGTCCTCGTAGTAGGCGAGGTGGAGGACCCGGCGCTGAGGGTGGTTCAGGCGTCGCAGGGCGTGGCCCACGACCAGGCGGTCCAGGGCCGCGTCCGGGCCGCTCGCCGTCCGGGGGTCGTGGCGGGCAGCGGCGAGATCGCTCGCGGCTGCGGTGAGGCGGTCCCTCCGGGTGCGGGCGGCCAGCGCGTCGGCGACCTTGCGGCGGGTGATGCCGACGAGCCAGGCCGAGGGGGTTCCCCGGTCCGGGGCATATCCGCGCCGGCCGCGCCAGGCGGCGGTGAACACCTGCTGGGCGACGTCCTCCGCCTCGCCCGGGTCGCCGAGCGCCTGCCGGGCCAGGGCGCGCACCAGGCCCTCCCACTGCCGGTGCATCGCCGTCCAGGCGGCCTCGTCCCCTTGGGGCGAGGGGCCGTTCGCCGTCGGGGGCCCAGGGGGCAGCCCCTGTTCTTCGTCGGTCGCCGTGGCGGGGCCGGGGGCCGCCGGGGCACGATCCATGACCGTGTCTCTCCTCATCTCTCCTCATATGCCGCGTGTGCCGCATCCGTTCTGTGTGTCACGGCGAGCATCCGGCGCGCGTCGGGCGCTCGACAACTCGCATCGATATCGCATCGGATGGGTCCGTAGAGTGGGGGCGTACGTGCTGGGTGTGCGTGCGAACGCATGCGTGCGTGCATGCGTACGGCAGGGAGGCCGAGGCTGACATGAGCGACGAGGGTGTCGAAGGTGTCGAGGGTGACGCGGTCGGTGCCGCCGGGCTCAGTACCGGTGCCGTGGCCCGGCGGCTCGGGGTCTCGCCGACCACCCTGCGTTCCTGGGACCGGCGCTACGGGCTGGGACCGGCCCTGCGTTCCCAGGGGCGGCATCGGCGCTGGGGTCCCCGGGATGTCGCCATGGTCGAGGAGATGTGCCGGCTGGCGGCGGACGGGGTGCCTCCGGCCGAGGCCGCGCGGGTGGCCCGGCTCAAGCGGGGTGAGAGCGGGCCGGTGGTGCCGTCGCCCCGGGAGGCCGCTCGGCGGGGTGGGGCCGGGAGCGGGCTGCCGCTCGGTGATGTGCGCCGCGAGTGCCGGGGGCTGGGGCGGGCCGCGGTGCGGCTGGACTCGGCGGAGTTGGCGGGGCGGCTGCTGGACTCGGTCGCGCGGCACGGGCTGGTGACGGCGTGGGAGGAGGTGATGGTGCCGACGCTGCGAGCGGTCGGCCGCAAGTGGGAGTCGTCGGGCGATCGTTATGTGGAGGTGGAGCATCTGCTGTCGTGGCAGATCTCGACCGCGCTGCGCCGCGCTCCGCTCTCGGCACCGCTCCCGTACGGGTTCCGGGCCGCGGGGGCGCCGCCGGTCCTGCTGGCCTGTGCGCCGGACGAGCAGCACTCACTGGCCCTGGAGGCGCTGGACGCGGCGCTGGAGGAGAGGGGGGTGCCCACCCGCATGCTGGGGGCCGCCGTGCCGGCGGAGGCGTTGCTGGCCTGTGTCCGGCGGACGGGTCCGGCGGCCGTGGTGCTCTGGGCCCAGGCCCGCACCACGGCGTCGCCGTCCCTCGCCCGGCGGGTCGCGGGAGTGGAGTGGGGGCCCTCCGGTGCCCGCGGACGACCCCTGGTGCTGCCCGCCGGGCCCGGCTGGGAGCCGCGCGTCGCGGTCGAGTTCCCGCACTGCGCGAGCCTGGCGTCGGCCGTCCGCTTGCTCGGCGGGCTACCGGGGGCGGAGGGGGCCGTACGGCGTCCCGCGCGACCGGGGTGACGGGGTGACGGGGCGGACGTCGGCGCCCAGAGGTTGAGGGGACTCGGCCGCGAGGGCGACGCCCGGGGTGACAAGAGGGCTGCACCGCGAGGTCGGCGCCCGGGGGGACGCGGGGACCGGCGACTCCGGTTCAGGGCTGTTTCCCGCGTGCCCGGCGGAAGCGGTCCAGGCCGTTGGCGAGGGCGATGACCGGGTCGGGGTAGTCCAGGGCGGCCCGGTCCAGGCCGGGCAGCCGCCATGGCTCGTGCACGCCGGGCGCGTCGACACCGCGCAGTTCGGGCACCCAGCGATGGACGTACACACCCTGCGGGTCGTACTTCTTGGCCTGGGTGACCGGATTGAGGACCCGGTTGGGGCGGGTGTCGGTGCCGGTGCCCGCCATCCACTGCCAGTTGAGCTGGTTGTTGGCCACATCGCCGTCGACCAGCCAGTACAGGAAGTGGGCGGCGCCGATGCGCCAGTCGACGTACAGGGTCTTGGTGAGGAAACTGGCGGTGAGGAGCCGGGCCCGGTTGTGCATCCAGCCCTCCTCGCGCAGTTGGCGCATGGCGGCGTCGATGACGGGGTAGCCGGTGCGGCCCTCACGCCAGGCGTCGATGTCGGGGCGGGCGGACCGCTCGGTGCGCCACTGGTCGTGCTGGGTGCGCAGATCGGCGTGGGCGCTGTGCGGGCGGGCGGCGAGGACCTGGCGGTGGAAGTCGCGCCAGGCGAGCTGCCGGACGAACGACTGCGCCCCGGCGCCGCCGTGCCTGCGGGCCCGCTGCACCAGCTCCACCGGGGACAGGGTCCCGAAGTGGAGGTGGGCGGAGAACCGGGAGGTGGCGTCCGCGCCCATGTCGTCGCGGGTGTCGTCGTAGGCGTCCAGTCCGGTGCGCCAGTACGCGGTCAACTGGGCGCGGGCCGGGCCCTCGCCGCCGGGCGGCAGCGCGGGCGAGACGCCGGTGTCGGTGAGCGGGGGGATCTCCTCGCCGCCCACCTCGTCGGGCACGCGGACCCGGCGCGGCGCGGCGACGGGGGCCCGCAGCGGGGTGCTCTCCCAGTGGCGGTGGTACGGGGTGAAGACGGTGAAGTGGTCGGCGGTGGCAGGGGTGATCGTGCCGGGCGGGACGGCGACGGTGACGGCGTCGTGGACGAACAACCGGCGGCCCGCGCCCTCCAGGGCCGTGCGGAGCCGCTCCTCGCGGTGCGCGGCGAAGGCGCTGTGTCCGGCCGACATGTGCACCTCGCAGGCGTCGGCCTCGGTCACCGCCCGGCACACCTGCGCCACGGTGTCGCCCCGGCGCACCACGAGCCGCCCGCCGCGCTCGCGCAGGGAGGCGTCGAGGTCGGCGAGGCAGTCGTGGAGGAAGGCGCGGCGGTTGGGCGCGGGGAACCCGGTGTCCTCGATGGCGGGGTCGAGGACGAACAGCGGGACGACGGCGTCGGCGGCGTCCAGCGCCGCGCGCAGCGGCGGATGGTCGTGCAGACGCAGATCGGCGGTGAACAGGACGACCGAGACGTGCATGGGCGTCAGCTTCTTCCCAGGAGGCGGCGGAAACGACTGCGGATGCCTGTCCCTTCCGGCGCGGGGGCCTTCGCGGATGCGGACGCGGACGCGGATCCGGATGCGCCCGGCGGGGAGGTGCCCACCTCGGCTCCGCCCGGCCCCGGCCCCGACGCCAGCCCCGACCCCGGCCCCGGCCCCGGCGCCGACCCCGGCCCCGATGCCATCGTCGTCGCCGTCGCCGTACGTTCCGCCGCGCGTTCCGCCGTGCGGACGATGTTGCGGGCCATGCCGCCGAAGACGACCGCGTGGAACGGGGAGACGGCCCACCAGTACAGGTGTCCGAGCAGTCCGCGCGGGTGGAACACGGCGCGCTGCCGGTAGCGGACGGGGCCGTCGCCGTCGACCCGCATCTCCAGCCAGGCCAGTCCCGGCAGCCGCATCTCGGCGCGCAGCCGCAGCAGACGGGGGCGCTGGATCTCCTCGACCCGCCAGAAGTCCAGGCTGTCCCCGGCCCTCAGCCGCCCGGCGTCGCGGCGGCCCCGGCGCAGGCCCACCCCGCCGACCATCCGGTCGAGTCGGCCCCGTAGCGCCCAGGCCAGCGGGAAGGAGTACCAGCCGTTGTCGCCGCCGATGCCCTCGACGACCTTCCACAGTGTCTCCGGGCCGACCTCGGCGGGGCGTTCGCGGACGTCCGTGTAGAGGCTGCCGCCCGCCCAGTCGGGGTCGCCGGGCAGGGGGTCGCTGGGGGCGCCGGGGGCGGCGGCCGACGACCAGCGGGTGGCGACCTCCGCGTCCTTGATCCGCTGGAGCGCGAGGGCCACGGCCCGGTCGAAGCCGAGGGGGTATCCGGCCGGGACGGGCACGTACCGGGTGATGTCGTTCTCCCGGCACACCACCTCGTGGCGCAGGGACTCCGTCAGGGGCCGGGCGATCGAGGCGGGTACCGGCGTGACCAGTCCGACCCAGTGACTGGAGAGCCCCGGGGTGAGGACGGGAACGGGGACGATCAGCCGCCGGGGCAGTCCGGCGACGGCGGCATAGCGGCGCATCATGTCCCGGTAGGTGAGCACGTCCGGGCCGCCGATGTCGAAGGCCCTGCTGACGTCACCGGGCAGCAGGGCGCAGCCGGTGAGCAGGCGCAGCACGTCCCGGACGGCGATCGGCTGGATCCGGGTGCGCACCCAGCGCGGGGTGACCATGGCCGGGAGGCGCTCGGTGAGGTAGCGCAGCATCTCGAAGCTGGCCGAGCCGGAGCCGATGATCACTGCGGCGCGCAGCACGGCTGTCGGCACCCCGGAGGCGAGCAGGATCCGGCCGACCTCGGCGCGCGAGCGCAGATGCGGGGACAGTTCCCGCTCGGGTACGGAGTCGGGGGTGAGGGCGCCGAGGTAGACGAGGCGGCCGACACCGGCCCGGCGGGCGGCGTCGCCGAAGCCCTGGGCCGCCGCGCGGTCGGTCTCCTCGAAGCCGGAGCCGGTGCCGAGGGCGTGTACCAGGTAGTAGGCCACGTCGACGCCGTCCATCACCCGCGTCAGCGAACCGGGGTCGGTCACATCCCCGCGCACGATCTCCACCCGGTCGGCCCAGGGGTGGTCGCGCAGCTTGGCCGGGGTGCGCACCAGGCAGCGCACCCGGTGTCCCGCGTCGAGCAGCTCGGGGACCAGCCGTCCGCCGATATAGCCGCTCGCACCGGTGACCAGACAGGTGAGGGCGGGGGTGGGGGTGGAGGTGGAGGTGGGGGGTCGGTCCGGTGTGCTGTCGTGCTCGCTCGTCATCGCTTCCGCCTGCCTGCCGGGGGGGGTGGCACGCGGAGGCCGCCGCGCCTTTCGGGATGTGTACCGTGCCGCCGCCGATGTCTACCGCTCGGGGTACGCCGTCGGTGCCGGTGAGGAGGCCGCTCCGCTCCGCGGATTCGACGCGCGACGCTCGACGCGCGACGCTCGGCGCTCGGTGTTCGGCGCTCGGTGTTCGGTTCCGCCGGGCGGGAACCGGGGCCCTGCGCGGACTCGTGTTCCGGGACAAGTGAACGCAGACCGGTCGGAGTTCCGGGGGGAGCCGTGCAGATCGTCGAGGTGACCGGGTACGCCGTCCGATCGGCCGTGATCACGATGAGGCGGCCCGGGACGCCACTTGAGTTCGTGATCTTCCCCATGCTGCACGCCGCTTCACCGACGTTCTACTCCCAGGTCCGCCTCCGGCTGACGGACTGCGATCTCATCGTGCTGGAGGGCGTCCGGGGGAAGTCGTTCGGCCTGAGGGCGCTCACCCTCGGCTACCGGTTCGCACCGCGGCGGCGGCGCAACGGGCTCCAGGAGCAGCGCGACGACCTGCTGCTTCCCGAAGGCGTCCCGGTCATCAACCCCGATGTGACGGCGGCGGAGGCGGTCGAGGACCTCAAGAGCGTCTCCCGGTGGACGTATCCGGCGCTCATGGCCGTGGCCCCGGTGCTGGGCCTGGTGATCGCGCTGCGCGGGCCGCGCGCCTTCCTCAACGAGGATCTGGCCGTCGAAGACCTCCCGTCGACCCCGCGCGCGGAGATGCTGGCCGACGATCCCGTCGAGCACGCGCTGACCGACCGGCGCGACCGGCGGCTCCTCGACGCGCTCGGCGAGATCCACGCGGAGCGCGCCGCCGAGCCGATCCGGGTCGCCGTCGTCTACGGGGCCCGCCATGTCCCGGCGGTCGTCTCGGGGCTGTGGGACAGCTACGGGTACCGGCCCCGGGAGGCGGAGTGGCTCACGGTCCTGAGCCCCGCCTGAACCGCCGCCCCCGGACCCGGCTCCCGGGCGCCACCACCCCCTGCCGGGCGCCGGTCGGGCCGCCCCTGCCGCACGTCGGCTTCGGCTTCAGCTTCGGCTTCAGCTTCGGCTTCGGCTTCGGCTTCCGTGGGCCTCAGCCGGTGGGCAGGCCGAAGAGGTCGTACTCGGCCACCGTCTCGAACCCCATGTGCGGGTAGACGAGGGCGCCGAGCGGGGTGGCCTGGAGGGTGCCGACGGTCAGCCCGCGCTCGCGGCCCGCCGTGAGTGCCGCCGTGCTGAGGGCGGTTCCGATGCCCTGGCGACGGTGGTCGGGGTCGGTGCTCACGACGTAGAGGCCCGCGACTCCATGGGCTTCGTAGAGCAGGGAGGTGCCCACGATGCGGCCGTCGCGGCGGCCGGCGAAGCGGGTGATCCGGGGTGCGTCCGGGCGTTCCGCCTCAAGGCGTGCCACGTCGTCGATGATGTCCGGGGTCACGTCGAACGCGGTGAGGAACGCCCGCACCCACTCGTGCAGCGCGTCGGCGTCCTCGACCGTCTCGATCTTCAGGTCCGCCGGTCCCGGGGCGGGGGCGAGGCGGTCGAGGCGGACGGCCATGACCGGTGCGGCGCCGAGCCGGACGGCTCCGTGGTCGCCGAGCCGCCGCGCCGTGTCCGGGGCGCTGTCCGGTCCCACCCACCACATCCAGGGGAGCCCGGCCATCCGGCCGGTGGCGTGGCTGACGGCCTGTTCCATCTGCTCGGTGCCGGTCAGCCGCAGAACGCCGTTGAGCTGGCCGTCGGCGAGTCCGGTGCGGTAGTAGGTGAGTTCGCCGTGGGTGCTCTCGGAGGTTCCCCAGCCGAGCCAGTAGGCCCGGCAGTTGGCGAGCAGCGGTTCGAGGGCTGACTGCTCGGTCTCGTTGCTGTTCACACGTTCACCTGTCCGTTTCCGCTGTCGCGTCCTGTAGGGGGTACGGGCAGGACGGTGGTGGCGGCGGGAAGTTCGCTTCAGATCATGTGAGAGGCGTCACATCCGGAGCCGGGGGGACGATGCCGGCGGAGGCACGGGAGCACGGGGTGCAGGGCGGCCCAGCGCGATACGTTGGCTACGACACGTCGGGTACGACTGTCACCGACTCCTTGAGGGATCCGTGATGTGGGGAGAGGCCGAAGCCGTCGTCGGGGCCGTCGCCGAGGCCGAGCGGCTGGAGGACGCGGCGCTGACCCGTGCCGCGCAGGCCGGTGAAGTCGCCGCGCTGGGGCTGCTGCTGGAGCGGCACCGGGCGGGGATGCGGGCGGTGGCGCTGAGCATCCTGGGGCCGGGCGCGGACGCCGACGACGTGATGCAGGACGCGGCACTGACCGCGCTGCGGCGGATCGACGGGGTACGGGAACCGGGATCCGTCGGGGCGTGGCTGCGCATGATCGTGCGCAACGCCTCCCGGAACGTGCTCCGCAGATCCGCGGTCCTGGACCCGCTGGACGACATCCGCCTGCCGCCGGACGAGGAGGCGGATCCGGCCCGCTGGCTGGAGCGCAACGCCCTGCGGGACTGGATGTGGGAGGCGCTGGAGGAACTGTCCCCGGCCCTGCGGATGCCTTTGGTGCTGCGCCACTTCACCGAGCAGGTCACCTCCTACGAGCAGATCGCGAAGGTGTGCGGAGTGCCGGTCGGTACGGTACGCAGCCGGCTGAGCCTGGGGCGGGTCAAGCTCGCCGCCGCCCTGGCCGCCAACGCCGAGACCGGGCACTCCGACACCGCGCGGCGGGTCCGCGCCAGCCGCTTCGAGGCCCGTGAGACGCTCGACGCCGCCGAGCGGGGGCGTTTCGGCACCCTGGTCACCGAGCGCTGGTCACCCGAAGTCGCCCTGCTCCGGGGGAAGGACCGGATCGGCGACCGGGACATCCTGGTCCGCGCCATGGACGGCGACATCGCGGACGGTGTGCGCCAGCGCCTGGTCAACGCCGTCGCGGGGCGGTCGCTGACCATCTGGGAGATGGACATCCTCAACCCGGCCGCCCACCCCGAGCACTGTCCGCCCTCCGTGGCCTGGCTCATGTCCCTCGACGCCGGGGGGCGGGTGCGGGGACTGCGGCTGTTCCATCCCCGGCCGGTGCAGGCCATCGAGATGCTGCCCGCCCTGTGACGCACCGCCGCCGGGGAGCGACCATGACGTACTGGGCGCTCCCCGGCGATCGGGGCTCAAGGATTCATGAGTTCACGGGTTCAAGGGTTCACAGGTTCACGGGTCCAAGGGCCCCGGGTTTCAGGGACGGTTGTCCTTCCCGTCCAGCCACAAGGTGTCCGACTCGTCGCTGTGCGAACCGCCGGTCCCCACATGCTTCGCGTCGATCTTCGGGCCCTTCTTGATCACATGGACCAGGGCCATCCCGTGACCCCGGCCCAGCCCGTACTCCTCCTTGAGCCAGGCCAGGACGGTGCCCGCCTTGACGGCCGGGTCGTCGTAACCGCGTTCGTGGGCCAGCGCGATGAACTCGCGCGGGGTCAGGCCGGTCTTGTCCTCAATGGTGTCCAGATACGCCTGGAACGACATGATGTCTCTCCGCTCTCTTCTGCTCTCTTCAGGTCTCTTCAGGTCTCTTCAGGGTGTGCGGGTAGGTGTGGGTGCGGGGGTCGGGGCCGGTACCTGGTCGCCGTCCGCTGCTGTCACCTCCTCCGCCGCTTCCTTCTCCGCCGCGCTGATCGGCGGTACATGGCGGAGCAGCCACCCGGCCAGCACCGCCGTCGCGACCGCCAGGACGGCGCTGGCCGCCGCCGCGGTCTGGAGGCCCGAGGTGAAGGCGGCGCGGGCCGTGTCCGCGAGGGCCGCCGCCCGGTCGGGGTCGGTGAGCCGCCGGGCCGCGGCGAGCGCGGCGCCCACCGTGTCCCGCGCCCCGGCGGGGGCGTCGTCCGGCATACGGTCGCGGTACACCGCCGCCGCCAGACTGCCGGTGACCGCGATCCCGAGGGCCAGTCCGAGGTCGTACGCCGTCTGGCCGGTCGCGGCGGCGGCGCCCGCCTTGGGGGCCGGGGCCGCGCCCACCGCGAGGGTCGTACCGAGGACGCTGATCGGGGCGACGCCGAACATCACCACCGTGAGCGCCAGCGAGGTCGCCACCACCCCCGTCGCCACCATGAGCACGGCGTAGCCGGCCAGCGAGACCGCCAGCCCCGCCACCAGCACCCACGCCGGGCGGGTCCTGCGGGCCAGCGGCGGAGTCAGTTGGGAACCCGCCACCAGCCCCGCCGCGCCCGGCACCAGCCACAGCCCGGCCTCCAGCGGTGACAACCCGCCCACCGCCTGGAGGTACTGCGGCACCAGATACTCGACGCCGTTCAGCGCGGTCATGCCCAGCAGCAGGACGAGCAGGGCCCCGGTGAACTCCCGGCGACGGAACAGCGCCAGGTCCAGCAGGGGTTGGGCGAGCCGGTTCTGGCGGCGGACGAAGGCCGTGACCGCCGCCGCGCCCACCGCCGCGGACAGCGCCGCCGGACCGTTCGGACCGTGCTCGGCGATCTTCTTGACCGCGTACACCAGCGGCAGCACCGCCGTCAGGAACAGTGCCACGCTCGGCAGATCGAGCCGGCCCGGCCTCGGGTCCCGGTACTCGGGCAGCAGGACCGGCGCGGCCAGCAGGACCGGCAGCATCACCGGCACACCGATCAGGAAGACCGAGCCCCACCACCACCGCTCCAGCAGGACACCGCCCACGATGGGCCCGGCTGCCAGACCCGTCGACAGCGCGGTGACCCACATCGCGATGGCCGTCGCCCGCTGCCGGGGGTCGGTGAACATATGGCTGATCAGGGAGAGCGTCGAGGGCAGTACGGCCGCCCCCGCCACCCCGAGCACGGCCCGCGCGGCGATGAGCGTGCCCGGGTCCTGGGCGTACGCCGCGACCACGGAGGCGACCACGAACCCGGCCGAGCCGATCAGCAGCAGTCTGCGCCGCCCGACCCGGTCGCCGAGGGTGCCCATGATGACCAGCGTCCCGGCGGTGAGCAGACCGTAGATGTCGGTGATCCACAGCACCTCGGTGCCACTGGGCAGGAGGTCGGCGGTGAGGTAGGGGGTGGCGAGCCAGAGCACGCCGAGGTCGGCGGTCATGAGGGTGACGGGCAGGAGGAGGAGCGCGAGGCCGAGCCATTGGCGGGCTCCGGCGCGGGAGGTCGTGGCCGTGGGCAGGTCGTCGTTCATCGGGACGTCGTTCATGACGTCACCTCCAGCAGGGGTGCGGTGGGGGCGGGCGCGGGGCGGGCGCCGAGGGTCTCCCGGCGGGCCGCGTCGGCGTCGGCGAGGGTGGCGCGGACCCTGGTGGGCCGCAGATGAGCGGGGACACCGGTCATCTCGGTGCCGTGCAGCAGCCGTACCGCCGACGCGGTGATGCCGCTGAACTCCGAGATGCCGACGCGCAGTTGGATGTCCATGGCCCGGTCCAGGCCGGTGTGCGCGTACTGTTCGGCGGTGCCGCCCGCCAGGCCCAGCCACAGCATCCGCTTCCCGGCCAGCTTGGGGGCGCTGCGGCCGTAGGCGAAGCCGTAGTTCCAGACGCGGTCCACCCAGCCCTTGAGCACGGCGGGCAGCGAGTACCACCACACCGGGAAGACGACCAGGAGGTCGTCGGCGGCCAGGATCCGGTCCATATGGGCGTGCACCTCGTCCGAGTAGCGCTTGTCGCGGCGGGTCCAGTCGGGTTCGTCGGCGGGGTAGGTGCGCGGGTCGAATCCATCGGCGTAGAGGTCGAGGACGTCGACCGTGCCGCCCCCGTCCCGGATCCGGGCCTCCAGATGGGCCGCCACCTGCGCGGTCAGGGAGTCGGGCCGGGGATGGGCCACGACCATCAGCGTGCGGGACATGACAGCACCTCCAGAGGGCTGGGGCTGAGCGGGAGGAAGGGGAAGGGGAAGGGCAAGGGGGCGCGCGGGTCAGATGCCGAGGCCGGAGCCGCCGCTGGCGTCGATGTTCTGTCCGGTCACCCAGCGGGCGTCGGGGGAGGCGAGGAAGGCCACCACGTCGGCCACGTCGTCAGGTCGGCCCACCCGGTCGAAGACGGAGTACGCCGCGGCGTGGGCACGGGCCGCCGGGTCGGCCAGCCATGGGTGGATGTCGGTCTCGATGGTGCCCGGGGAGACCGCGTTGACCGTGATGCCGCGCGAGCCCAGGGTCTGCGCGAGCGTCAGGGTCAGCACCTCTATCGCGCCCTTGGCGGCGGCGTACGGTGTCATGCTCGGGAAGGCGGTCTTGGTGACGCCCGAGGAGATGTTGACGATGCGTCCGCCGTCGCGCAGCCGGGTCAGTCCCTTCTGGATGATGAAGAACGGGGCCTTGGCGTTGACCGCGAACACCCGGTCGTACTCGGCCTCGGCGACCTCGTGGATCTGTCCGGCGCCGACCACGCCGGCGTTGTTGACCAGGATGTCCAGGCCGTCGGCGTGGGCGTCGAACCCGGCCCACAGCGCGTCCGCGTCGCCGGGTGCGCCCAGTTCGGCGGCGAAGGCGAAGGCGGTGCCGCCCGCGGCCTCGATGACGGCCACGGTCTCCTTGGCGGCGCGTTCGTTGGTGGCGTAGTGCACCCCGACCCGGGCGCCCTCGGCGGCCAGCCGCTCGGCGATGGCCCGTCCGATGCCACGGCTGGCGCCGGTGACGAGAGCGGTCCTTCCGGTCAGACGCCGGGGGACGGAGGTGAGGGTGGGGGTGGAGGCGGAGGCGGGGGTAGGAGTCGTGGCGGTGGTGGTGGCGGTGGTGGTCATCGGGGTCTCCTCGCTGGGATGTGCCGTCGGGTGGTGCGGTGCGGAGGGCGTTTCCGTCCGCTGACCCACACCTTGCGGGCCGTCGCTTCGGGTTCGGCTCGGATGGTGTTCGGGTGAGGTCCGGGGGATGTTCGGGGCAGGGTTCGGGGGGTGCATGGGGCGGGGTTCGGAGGGTGTTCGGGGCAGGTCGGGGGCGGAAAAGGGGGCAACCGCGGCACCGCCCCGGGTTACGGTGATCGCCATGCGATTCGGGGTGCTGGGCGAGACAGCCGTGTGGGACGGCGCCGGGGTGCCCGTGCGGGTGCCCGAGCTGAAGGTGCGGGCCCTGCTCGCCTCGCTGCTCGCGCACGCGGGGCGCCCGGTGGCGACCGCCCGGCTGATCGACGACCTGTGGGGCGACGAACCCCCCGGCAACCCGGCCCGCGCCCTCCAGGCCAAGGTCTCCCAGTTGCGCGCCGCCCTCGACTCGGCGGAACCCGGCGCCCGCGAACTGGTCGTCACCCGCGCCCCCGGCTACGCGCTCACCCTCACCCCCGGCTCCCTGGACGCCCACCGCTTCACCGGCCTCGTCGCCCGCGCCCGCACCGAACCCGGCACCGTCCGCGCCGGGACCCTGACCGAGGCCCTGGCGCTGTGGCGCGGGCCCGCCCTCGCTGACTTCGCCGACGAGCCCTTCGCCCGCGCGGCCGTGACCCGGCTCGACGAGGAACGCCTCGCCGCCGAGGAACTGCTCGCCGAGACCCGGCTGGAACTCGGCGACGACACCGCCCTCCTCGCCGACCTCGGCGAACTGATCGCCCGGCATCCCCTGCGGGAGCGGTTGCGGGCGGTGCAGTTCCGGGCCCTGTACCGGGTGGGCCGCCAGGGCGAGGCCCTCGCCGGGTACGAGGAGCTGCGCCACCGTCTCTCCGGCGAACTGGGCCTCGACCCCAGCCCGGCCCTGGCCGCCCTGCACACCGCGATGCTCCGCCAGGACCCGGCGCTGGACGCCCCTGCCCGGCCCGGCACGCCACCCCAGGGGGAGCCCCTCCCACCGGCGAAGGCACCCGCCCAGTCCCCCACCCCACCCCGCACCAACCTCCCCGCTCCCCCGCTCACCCCCCTCGTCGGGCGCGAGGAGGCGGTCGCCGACCTGACCCGGCTCCTCGCCGAGCGGCGCCTGGTCACGCTCACCGGCCCCGGCGGTGTCGGCAAGACCCGGCTCGCGCTGGCCGTGGTGGCGGCGCTGGGCGGGACATACCCGGACGGCGAGTGGCTGGTGGAGCTGGCCGGGACCGACCGAGGGCCCGCCGGGGCCGCCACCCTGCCCGAGACCACCACCGCCACCGCCGCCCTGGCCGAGACCACCGCCCTCGCGCTCGGGCTGCGCGACGACGGGACCTGGGGGCAGCGCCCGCCGGGTGAGCCCGACCCCGGGGCCGCCGGACGGCTGGCGACGGCGCTCGCCGACCGCCGTCTGCTGCTGGTGCTCGACAACTGCGAGCACGTCGTGGACGAGGCCGCCGCCCTGGTCGAACGGCTGCTGCGCGCGGTGCCGGGTCTGACCGTGCTGACGACCAGCCAGGAACCCCTGGCACTGGCCGGGGAGACCCTGTGGTCGGTGCCGCCGCTCGCGCCCGCCGGGGCGCTGGAACTCTTCGCGGCGCGGGCCGCCGCCGCGGCACCCGGCTTCGTGCTCGACGACTCCAACCGGGCCGCCGCCGAGGCCGTCTGCCGCCGCCTGGACGGCATCCCGCTCGCCCTGGAACTGGCCGCGACCCGCGTGCGCGCCCTCGGGGTGCACCGGCTGCTGGAGCGCCTGGACGACCGCTTCCGGCTGCTCACCGCCGGGTCGCGCGGCGCCCCCGCCCGGCAGCAGACGCTCCGCGCGATGATCGACTGGAGCTGGGAGCTGCTGACCGATCCGGAGCGGGCGGTACTGCGGCGGCTGGCCGCGCACGCCGAGGGCTGCACCCTGGAGGCCGCCGAAGCGGTGTGCGCGGGCGGTGAGGTGGCCGCCGAGGACGTCCTCGGGATCCTCGCCCGCCTCATCGACCGCTCCCTGGTGACGGCCGCGCCCGACGGCTCCCGCTACCGGCTGCTGGAATCCGTCGCCGCGTACTGCCTCCAGCGCCTGGACGAAGCCGGAGAGCGTACGTCCGTCCAGGACCGGCATCTCGCCCACTACCGCGAACTGGCCGTCGCCGCCGAACCCCGGCTGCGCGGCCCCGGCCAGTTGCCCGCGCTGCACCGGCTCGACGCCGACGGCGCCAATCTCCGTACGGCCCTCGACACCGCCGTGCACCGGGGTTCGCCGGACGCGCTGCTGCTGGTCGACGCGCTCGCCTGGTACTGGATCCTGCGCGGCCGGCTCGGCGAGGGCCTGCGGTCCGCGACCGCCGCGCTCGCCGGGCCCGGCGGGGACCCGGTGCTGCGCGCCCGCGTCGGCGTCTGGCGCACCGGCCTCACCGTCCTCACAGGCGACGGAACCGACCGGGCGGCCCGCATCGAGGCAGCGGTGACGACCTACCAAGCGACCTACCAAACGGCCTACCAAACGGCCTACGAAGCTGCCCACGAAACGGCGTACGGAGCTGCCGACGGCCTGGCGTGCGAGGGAGCGGCGGTGCCGGGCGGCGGCGTGCCGGACGGCGGGAGTCCGGACCGGGCCCGCTGGTTCCTCGGTCACGCGCTGGCCGGGACCGGGAACATCGCCGAGGGCGAGGCGCTGACCGGCCGGGCCCTGGCCGGGTTCCGGCGGCGCGGCGACCTCTGGGGCGAGGCCGCCGCCCTCGCCGACCGTGCGACACAGCGGCTGCTCCAGGGCGCACTCACGGACGCCGGGCGGGACGCGGACCGGGCGGCCGAGCTGTTCGACCGGCTCGGTGACGCCTGCGCCGGGCTGTGGACGGTGTATCCGAGGGCGTCGCTCGCGGAGATCCACGGCGACTACGTCGGCGCGGCGGGGCTGTGGCGGGCCGGGCTGGAGGTGGCCCGGCGGTTCGGGACCTCACCGCAGGCGGTCGATCTGCTCGCCGGGCTGGGCCGGGCGGCGCTGCTCACCGGTGACCTGGACGCCTCGCGCACCCACCATGAACAGGCCCGGCGCGCGGCCGTCGAGATCGGCTTCCGGGCGGGCGAGATCAACGCCCGCCTCGGCCTGGCGCTCACCGCCCGCCGCGCGGGCCGCCTGGACGAGGCCGAGACCCATCTGCACGCCGTCCTCCAGTGGCACCGGGACGTGGGACTCGACGGCTCGAACGCCCTGATCCACGCGGAACTGGGCTTCGTCGCCGAACTGCGCGGGGACGCGGCCGGAGCACTCGACCGGCAGCGGCAGGGCTACACGACCGCCCTGACCACCGGCGACCCGCGCGCCCTCGCGCTCGCCCTGGAGGGCATGGCCGCCGCGCACACCCTCACCGCCGCACCGGACGCCCTGCGCACCGCCGCACTGCTGCTCGGCGCCGCCGACGCGGCCCGCCGCTCCACCGGGGCCCCGCTGCCGCCCGCCGAGAGCGGCGATGCCGACCGGGCGACGGCCCGGATCCGGGCGGGGCTCGACACCGCGGCGTGGGAGCGGGCCTTCGGCCGGGGCGGGGACCTGACGCCGCAGCAGGCGGTCGCCGAGGCGGCCGACGCCGGACGGTGAGCGGCACCGGATGGTGAGCGGTACCGGTCTTGGTGGCTACGGCTTCCCGATGAGACCCTCGATGCCGTCCAGCAGGCGCTGCAACCCGAAGTCGAACTGCCCCCGCGCGTAGGGCACCGCGCCCGCCGCGAGGGCCCGGCCGAGCGCCGGGAAGCGGCTGAAGTCGACCAGTCGGCCGAGTTCCTGGTCCCGCTCGCGCGACGCGTCGAGCCCCTCGCCGCCCCCGTCCCCCTCGCCACCCTCGCTCTCGCCCTCGCCCTCGGTGGCCCCGGCCGCCGTTGCGGCGGAGTCCCGCTGGAGCCGGGCCGCGCCGCGCACATACGCGTCGACGGACTCGATCGCGGCCAGTTTCCGCGGTTCGCCGAGGGCGACACCGTCGAAGATCCGCAGGGCGGAGTCCAGCCAGCGCATCATGTTCGGCCCCGGGACCTGCTCGGCGCCGCTCAGTTCGAGGACCCAGGGGTCGTCGCGCAGATCCCGCCACTCGGCCCGTGCCGTGGCCTCCAGTTTCGCCCGCCAGTCGCCGGGCCACTCGTGCGGCAGCGGTCCGGTGACGGCGACGGCGTCGATCATCAGGGCCTCCAGCTCGGCCCGGCCGGGGACGTAGGTGTAGAGGGAGGCGGCGGCGACTCCGAGGTGGCCCGCCACCCGGCGCAGGGACAGCGCGGCCGTACCGTCCCGCCGCGCCAGCTCGATCGCCGCGCCCACGATCTGATCCAACGTCAGCCCCCGTGCGGGCCCCCTGGCGCCGCGCCGGTCCTGATCCCACAGCAGCGCCAGCGCCCGCGCCCGCGCGTCCCCGGCAGCGCCCCGCTCCACCACCATGCCCGGACCTCTCCCTCACTTCACCCGGTGAAGCGCGCACCTTCCCGATACCGCGCCACACCCGGTTGTGCGCACACCCTAACTCCGACTACCGTTCGGACTTATCTTGAACACTGTTCGGAGTTTTAAGTGTCGCATCTGGACCGGAACTGGAGGAGTCCCATCGACACCACCCCCGCCGCCCCTGGCGCCACCACCCCCCACGCGCGCCGACGCCGCGCCGAACGCGCCCTGCGCGCCGCCACACTCACCAACGGCCCCAACGAACTCCTGGACTTCCTCCTCCCCCTCTGGGCCGGGGCCGCCCTGGGGCTGAGCCCCACCGAGACCGGCGTCCTGCTCGCCGTGGAGATGGCCGTCTCGGTCGTCGCCCGCCCCCTCGCGGGCGTACTGGCCGACACCCGCGAACGCCGCTCCGTCGCCGCGGTGGGCGCCCTGCTGTACGGGGTGTCCGCGGCGGGGTACGCGGTGACCCCGGGTGCGGCGGGCGCCTATGCCGCCGCGGTGGTCGGCGGGGCCGGGGGCGCGCTGCTCTGGGTCGCGCTCCGCGCCATCGTCGGCGAGGGCCTGAGCGACGACTCCGCGGCCTTCGCGAAACTGTTCTCCGCGCAGGAAACAGGCACCTGGGTCGCCTTCTTCGCCGGGCTGACCCTGCTGGGAAGGATCGACTACGACGGCGTCTTCTGGGCCTGCGCCGCGGCCTGCGCGCTGGCGGCCGGGGTACTGGCGTCGGCGCCGCGCCGGGAGCGGGCAGGCGGGGCGCGGGGGCGCGAGGGGCAGGGGCGCGAGGGGCAGGGCGGCTCAGGGCTCGGTGCCGTGGGGCGCCGTCTGCGGCCCGTGCTCGTCGCCGCCGTGTTCACCATGACGGCGGAGGCCGCCCTCTCCCTCCTCCTGCTCCTCCACCTCCAGCGCACCTTCGGACTCGACGCCCTGGGTGTGGCCTATGTCTTCCTGCCCGGCGCCATCGCGATGAGCGTCGCCGCCGAGCGGCTGCACACCTGGGTCGTACGGTTCGGCCGGAGACGGATCCTGACCGTCGCCCCGCTCGCCGGCGCCGCCTTCGCCGCCAACCTCGCCTGGGCGCCGAACCCCTATGTGATCGCCGTGCTGTGGATCCTCAGCGGACTCGCCTGGGCGGCGGTCGTCCCCGTCCAGCAGGCGGTGATCACGGAGGCGTCCGGCGAGCGGGGCGGGCGCGGGATGGGCGTCTACGAATCGGCGGGCCTGCTGGGCGCGCTGATCGGCGCCCTGCTGGGCGGCACGCTCTACGACACGGCCGACTGGACCGTCTCCTGCCTCGGTATCGCCGCCCTGCTGCTGGCCGGAGCCGGGGTCGCGCCCCGCGCGGTGGGGAAGGTGGGCGTGGCCGACGTACCCCCACCGGCCTCCGCGCCGACGCCGAAGCCCGAGCCATGACCCCGGAACCCCGGCACGGCGGCCCCTTCCGCGACCCGCCGCGGGGCAGGCCGTACGACGGTCCCGGTCGCACCGATGCCCCTGACACATCTGGCACCAATCAGGTACCATCCCCGCCATGCCATCACTGAACGTGTCCTTCTCCGACGAAGAGATGGAGGGCGTCCGCGCCTCCGCCGCGGCGGAGGGCAAGAGCCTCAAGCAGTATCTGCACGACCTCGGCGTACGGGAGAGCCACCGCAAGCAGTTCGTCGCCGGGGCCGCCGCCTGGGCCGACCGGCTGCGCGGCGAGTTCGACGAGGCGTTCCCCGAGGAGATCCCCCCGTCAGGGCGCGGCAGCGCCGCGGCGGCCTGATGGTGCTCCACATCGATGTCTCCTGGCTGCTGGATGTCCAGGAGGCCGCCCTCGGGCCGGACGATGTGACGGTCTCCGACTACTCGGCGCTGGTGGCCGCCGTCGCCCGGCACAAGACGCGGATGCCGACCCTGCACGCCTCCGATCCGGACACCGCCTGGCGCGCGGCGGCGCTGCTGCACAGCATCGTGCGCCTCGAACCCCTCCCCCACCGCAACGGCCTCTTCGCCGCGTTCGTGGCCGCCCAGTACATGGACCAGTCGGGGGAAGGCATCGATCCGCCCTACGGTGCCCTGTCCGACCTGGTGCGGAAGGTGCGGGACACCCGACTGACCGTCTACACGGTCGCCGAGGCGCTGCGGGCCTGGAGAGTCTGACCTCGCCGGCGGCTCCGCATCGGACCGGGCCGTTCGGGGGAAATCCGTCGCGGGCCGCGCCGGGGCCCTGCTGGCCTCCCGGGGGCCGTGCGAGAGAGCGAGGAGGTGGTACCCGTGGACACAGTATCGACATGGGTGCTCCCCTCCGGGGTCACGGTCGGGCGATAGGTCGTCCGGGAGCGCCGTTCCAGCGCGCTCCCGAAAGGCACGACGATGCGCTTCACTTCACGGCAGCACCTCGACTCCGGTGTCCTCGAACGCGAATTCACCCTCGGTGAGACCCCCGGCACCCTGTGGACCCCCGGCTCCACCGCCCCCGTCCCGCTGATCCTCATGGCCCACAACAACGGCCTGCCCAAGGCCCAGCCCCGGCTGGTGGCACGGGCCCGGCACTGCGCGGCGTACGGCTTCGCGGTGGCTTCCATCGACGCCGCCGGGTGCGGCGACCGGCCGCTTTCCGCCGCCGACGAACAGGCCCGCGCCGATCTGGGCCGGGCGATGCGGGCGGGTGAACCGGTCGACGAACTCTTCGAGTCCCTCGTCGGCCCGCTGGTCGAGGGGGCGGCACCGGAGTGGCGGGCCACCCTGGACGCCCTCCTCGCACAGCCCGGGATCGGCGGCCCGGTCGGATACTCGGGGTGGGCCGCCCTCGGGATCCGTCTCGCGGTGACCGAGCCGCGCATCGCCGCCGCCGGGTTCTTCGCCGGGGGGTATGTGCCCCGCGTCCAGCGCGCGGAGGCCCGGCGGGTCGGCGTCCCGCTGCTGTTCCTGCTCCAGTGGGACGACGAGGGCAACCCCCGCCGGCGGGCACTGGATCTGTTCGACGCCTTCGGCAGCCGGGAGAAGACCCTGCACGCCAATCCGGGCGGGCACACGGGCACCCCGTGGTTCGAGGTGGACGACGCGAACCGCTTCTTCGCCCGGCACCTGACGTAGGCGCCTGCCGGGGCGGTGCGCGGGCGGCGGCCGGGCGATGGCTGGGCAGTGGCCGGGCAGTGGCCGGGCGGTCGCCGCCCGCGCGGGGCGCGGCGGTCAGCGGGCCGGTCCGGGCTGTGATCGGGCGGCGGTCAGCGGGCCGGTCCGGCCCGTCTGCGGGCGACGGTCGGCAGGCCGGTCCGGCCCCTCGGGGGGGCTGCGGCCAGCAGGTCGGTCCAGCCCGTCGCGGGGCGACGGTCAGCAGGGTCCGTCCGGCCCCTCGGCCGGCGGTGGCTGTCGTGCCTGGTCCTGCGGCCCCCCGTGTTGCTAGCGTCGAGCGCATGATCGTATGGCTCAACGGCACGCACGGTGCGGGCAAGACGACCACGAGTGCGCTGGTGCGGCAACTGATCCCGGATTCACGGGTGTTCGACGCCGAGAAGGTCGGCGAGACGCTCATGGACATCACGCCGGGGCTGCCCGGGACGGGCAACTTCCAGGACTGGCCGCCGTGGCGGCCCCTCGTGGTCGAGACGGCCCGGCATGTCCTCGACTACACGGGCGGCACCCTGGTGATGCCGATGACCGTCCTGGTCGAGGAGTACTGGCGTGAGATCGGCTCGGGCCTCGCCCGGTACGGCATCCCGGTCCGGCATTTCGTTCTCCACGCCGATCAGGACACCCTCCGTGCCCGGATCGCGGGTGACACGGTGCTCGGCCCCGACTCCCCCTTCCGGCTCCAGTACCTCGAGCCCTACGCCGAGGCGGCCCGCACCTGGCTGCACGCCGAGGCCGAGGTCGTCGACACCACGCATCTCACCCCGGCGCAGGCCGCGCGGCGGATCGCGGAGGCCGTGGCGGGGTGAGCGGTGTCCGGGACGGGGCCGCCGCCCGTCCGGGACAGGTCCACCGCCCTCGCCGATCTGTCACCGTTCGTCGCGGAGTTGGAGAAGGTACGCGGCGGTCAGCGCAACGGCAGGGTCGTCGTCGTGGGTCAGGTCCGTGAGGGCCCGGGCCGCCGTCGTGCCGGGGATGCCCGCGAGTGCCTGGGTCAGCCGTCCGCGGGCGGGAGCCCGGGTGGTGGGGTGGGTGAGGCGGTCGGCCATCGCGGTCACGATCCGGTCGGCCGTCGCGGTGTCGCCCACCAGCCCGCTCAGGGCGTCGGCGGCGTCGGTGTCGTTCGTGCCCGCCACGATCATGTCGATGAGGACCGGGACCGCTTCGGCCGCTCCCCGGGTCCCGAGGGCCAGGGCCGCGTGCCCGCGCACCGCGGCGTCGGGGTGGGCGAGGGCGTCTTGCAGACGCGCGGTCGCCTCGTCGCCGGAGAGTTCGGCGAGGGACCGCACGGCCCGCTCGCGCACCGCCGCCACGGGTGCGTCCAGCCCCTCCGCGAGCAGGGCCGGGGCGTCCTCGCCCGCGCGCGCCAGCGCCCAGCGCAGGGCTCCGGCGACATGCGGGTCCGTCTCCCCGAGGGCCGCCTCGACCAGGGCCTCCACCGGTACCGGCAGCCCGTCGCCCGAGGCGAGGGCCGCGCGCTGCCGGGCGTCGGCGTCCGGTGAGCCCAGTGCCTGGAGGAGCGCGACGACCTGGAGGACGTCCGGCCAGTCGGCGGGGTCCGCGGCGTCGATCCGGCGCAGCCGGGTGAGCAGTTCGGTCTCGGCGGCGATGCGGTCGCGGGTCTGGCGGATGAGGTCGTCCACGAGTGCCGAGGGGGTGAATCCGGGGTCGTCGAGCGCCCGTCCGATCTCCCGCAGCGACAGGCCCAGCGACCGCAGGCTCTCGATGTGGAAGATCCGCCGGATGTCCCGCGCGGAGTACTCGCGGTAGCCGGAGCCCGTGCGGCCCGAGGGCCGTACCAGGCCGAGCGACTCGTAGTGCCGGAGCATGCGGGCGCTCACCCCGGACCGTCTCTCCACCTCACCGATCAGCACGGGACTCATCATCGTCCGCCCCGGGGGCCCCGGCGAGCGCCACGATCCGCTTGGCCTCCTCGATCGCCGCTTCGAACCCGGCGTCCGGGTCGCGCAGCAGCCGCCGGGTGGCGAGGGCGTGGGCGCGGACGCCCGGGTCGGGGGATGCCGTCGCCGCCTCCAGGGCGGGGACGATCCGCTCGCCCAGCGCGGTCAGCGCCTGGCTGAGGCTCAGCCGCGTCTCGCGGCCACCGCGTCCGAGCTGGGTGGCCAGCGCGGCGGCCAGGGCGCCCTCCTCGCCCTCCGGCACGAGCACGACCGCCGCCCGCCAGGCGCTCCGCGCCACCTCGTCGTCGGGGTCGGTCAGCAGGGCCCGGGTGATCGCCGGCCACGCCCGCCGGTCCCCGAGCTTGGACAGGGTGTGCAGCGCCTGGCTGCGGGCCCGGGTGTGCTCCGAGCGGACCGCGCGGAGCACCTCGGGGAGCGTCAGGGTCACCGGGTGGCGGGTGAGGGCCCAGGTGAGCATGTCGCGGACGAAGAACTCGGGCTCGATCGCGCACCGCTCGACGAGTGCGGCGACGAAGCGGGGGTCGGGTGCGGTGCCGACCGCCAGTGCGGCCCGCAGCCGCACCGACGCACGGTCGTCGCTCAGCGCCTTGAGCGCTCTCGCCACCTCTGCCGGTCCGGTCGTGGTCAGGGTCATCGGGACCACCTCCTGGGCAGCAGTGAAGACCTTGTCACGGTGTCAAGGTCAAGTGGCGCCGAGGGCACCGGAGGTCGTCAGCGGCGGGTCGGGAGCGGTGCCCGGCCCGCCATCAGCCGGTCGACCAGGGCGAGCAGCAGATCCCGGCCGGCCCGTCGGTCCCGCAGGTCGCCCATGACGACGGGGACGTGCGGGTCGAGGTCGAGTGCCTCCCGCACCTCGGGCACGGTGCGGTCCTGGAGTCCGTGGAAGCAGTTGACGCCGACCACGAACGGGACGCGGCGGCTCTCGAAGAAGTCGATCGACGCGAAGCTGCTCGCCAGCCGCCGGGTGTCGGCGAGGACGATCGCGCCGAGGGCGCCCTGCACCAGGTCGTTCCACATGAACCAGAAGCGTTCCTGGCCGGGGGTGCCGAAGAGGTACAGCACGAGATCGGAGGTGACGGTGATCCGGCCGAAGTCCAGTGCCACGGTCGTGGTGGTCTTGTCCTCCACCCCGTCGAGGTCGTCCACGCCGAGTCCGGCGACGGTGAGTTGCTCCTCCGTGTGCAGGGGCGGGATCTCGCTGACGGCGCCGACCATGGTGGTCTTGCCGACGCCGAAACCGCCCGCGACGAGGATCTTCACGGCGGCGGGTGCCGCGATCGTGCCGGTGTCCGCGGCGGGACCCCCGGGCCGCGGGTCGTCAGAGTCTGAGTAGGGCATCCTTCACCGCCTGAAGAAGAATCATGTCGGGTTCCTCGCCCCTCACGACCGTGAGCGGCGGCCGGACCACCACCCGTCCGAGGCCGAGCAGATCGGCGACGAGGATCTTGGTGACCGCGATGGGCTGTCTCAGGAGGGCGGAGACCTCGGCGAGTGCGACGGGGGTGCGGCACTGTCTGAGGATCAGCCGGTGCTCGGGTTGCAGACCGCGGTCGGTCTGCGGGTCGCCGGGCCCGGCGACGGTGGCGATCACGGTGATGAGAGTGAGGTCGTCCCGTACCGAGGCCGTCCGGCCCTGGGTGATCGTGTAGGGCCTGACCAGGCTCTCCTCCGCGTCATCGGCATCCGCCGCCGCGTCGGCCCAGTGTCTCACTCACGCCTCCCCCGGCTCCCGCGCATACCCCTGGGCGATCCGCACCTCGGTCCCCAGATGCTGGCCCACCTGCTGGACGAGGGTGTCCATCGCCACCGCCATCACCTCGGCGTCCACCTCCTGGTCCGCGACGACCGCGAGATGGGTGCCGCGGCCGGCGGAGCTGATGAACAGCCACAGCGCGTCCAGTTCGACGATGACCTGGTGGACGGCGCCACCGCCGAACACCTCGCCGATGCCGCGCGCCAGGCTCTGCTGACCGGTGGCGATGGCGGCCAGGCGTTCGGCGTCGACCCGGGCGATGGTGCTGGACTGGCTGACGACCAGTCCGTCGTCGGACAGCACCACGGCGTTCCGGGTGCCCGGAACCTGGTCGACCAGACGGTCGAGCAGCCAGTCGAGGTCGGAGTTGGTGGCGGTGGTTCGCAGAGTCATCGTTCGTCTTCCTTCCGGGTCCCCTCGGGGCCCGGTGCCGGGTGGTTGGGTCGGGAATCGGGGGCGGGCCTGAGCCGGGCCGTCCGGGACTGGCGCTGGAAGGCCCCGAGGGTGGCACCGGAACGGGCGCCGGTACGGCGGGGCAGCGGCGGAACCGTGCCCGGGTCCGTGCGCTGTGCCTCGGGGCGCTGTGCCTCGGGGTACGGCGGTGGGGGCCGGCGGAGTTCGGTGGCGAGGCTGGCCTGCCGGACCCGCCGGGGCAGCGGCTGGGGCTCCTGCCCGGTGGGCGGGGGCGGGGGCTGGGGTGTCGGCGGGGGCGGGGTGGGGCGGGCCGGTGGATCGGCCCAGGCACCGACGAGGGGGCGGGTGGGCGGTTCCCGGTCGCCGGGCCGCTGCCACCGGGGGTCGCCGGGGTCGGCGGCCCGGCCTGCTGTGCCGTGCAGGGGGTCGCCGGGGTCGGCCGCCCGGCTGGCTGTGCCGTGCAGCGCGAGCTGGTCGGGGAAGGCTTCGGCGGCGCCGGGCGGGATCTCCTCGGACGGCGGTCCACCGTCGGTGATCAGTTCCCCGGGCACCAGGACGACGACCCGGGTACCGCCGAAGGACGAGCGGCGCAGCTCCACCTTGAGGCCCAGGTTGGCGGAGAGCCGGGCCACGACGTACAGGCCCAGCCGGGCGTCGTCGGCGCGGGACATCACATCCATCCGGGGCGGGTCGGCCATCAGGGCGTTGGCCTCGGCGTACTGCTCGGGGTCCATGCCCATGCCGCGGTCCTCGATCTCGATCGCGACGCCGTGCCCCACCTGGGACGCCCGTACCTCGACCGGGGTCGGCGGCCTGGAGAAGGAGACCGCGTTCTCCATCAGCTCCGCGAGGACGTGCGCCAGCGGGCCGACGGCACGTTCGGACAGCCATGCCTCACCGTCGGTGTCGATCCGGATGCGGCGGTAGTCCTGCACTTCGCCCTGCGCCGAGCGCAGGATGTCGAGCAGGAGCACGGGCCTGCGCCAGCGGCGCTGCGGCGTTCCGTTGCCGAGGATGACGAGGTTCTCCTCGTAGCGGCGCAGCCGGGCCGCCAGGTGGTCGAGGTCGAAGAGCCCTTCGAGGACCGCGGGGTCCTCGTGCTGCCGCTGCATCTCACCGAGGCGCTTGAGCTGCATACCGATGAGGAGTTGGGTGCGCCGGGCGATGCGTTGCAGCAGCCGCTCGAAGCCGCGGTACAGCTCGACCTCGCGTACGGCGGTCTCCAGGGAGGTGGCGCGGGCCTGGTTGAGGGCCTGGCCGAGCTGGCCGAGTTCGTCGTCGCCGTGGCGGACCTCGGGGAGTTCGGTGTCGGGGTCGGCCTTCTCGCCCCGGCGCAGTCGCTCCGCGAGGCCGGGCAGTCTGGTCTGGAGTTCCAGGGCCTCGGTGCGGAGCGCGAAGATCCGGCGGCGCAGGATGCCGGTGAGGCGCAGCGTGAAGAGAAGCATCAGCAGGACGGCGGCGACACTCACGGCGACATTGACGGTCACCTTCGTCATCAGGCTGTCGAGCTGGGCGTCGGTGCTGGCCTCGATGTCCGCGGCGTGGGCGTAGCCGGCCTGCTCCAGCTCGGGCCCGATCTCGCCGAGGACCTGCTGCCACTCCTCGCCGACCGGGGCGGGCACGGGGGTGCGGCCGGTCCGGTCCGCGTCCTCGGTGCTGAGGAGTGCGGTCTCGATGTCGACCTTCCGCTCCCAGTCGGCACCGCCCCGCACGTCGTCATACGCCTCGGCGCGCGGGGCGGGCAGTTGCGGCACGACCTTGTCGTCGTAGATGTGTTTCTGGGCGCCGATGGCGCTGGCGAGCTGGAAGCGCTGGCCGCCGGTGAGCCCGCCGCTCGCGGCGCCCGCGGCGATGATCGCGTCCTCCCGGGCGATCATCTCCAGTCCCCACTGGGCGTCGAAGGCCGGCCGGGAGAGGATGGCCTGTTCGCCGATGCCGACGTTGCTGAAGCCTTCCAGCAGCTCCAGTTCCGAGGTGATGATGGTGGTGTAGTCGTTGAACGTCTGCTCCGGGTCGGCGGACCCGTCGTCCAGGGCGGCACGGTAGGCGGGTAGCTCCCGGTACCCCGCTTCGAGCTGCCGGAACAACGCGTCGAGTTCCGTCGGCACGGAGCCGGACAGGGCGTCGATGGCGTCCACGGCGGCGTCGGTCCGCTCGCGCTGACGGGTCATCCCGGACGGGTCGGCCTGGGGTTCCGCCAGCTCGATCGAGGTCAGGCGGCGTTCCGCCTGGACGGCGGAGAAGAGGGTGAACAGGGGCCGGTTGAAGAGCAGCGCGGCCTCGTGCCGCTCCTTGACCCGGCGCCAGTCCTCGTAGTGCTGGGCCGAGTTGGTGGCACCGAGGGCGACCAGGGCGAGGCAGGGCACGAGAGCCAGCGCGAAGAGGATCGTCCGCAGTGACAACCGGCGCTCGGGGGCCGCCTCTTGTGCCGTCCGGCGGTTCTCGGCGCGTGTGGTTCGTCGTGCGTGGAGTGGCACAGTGGTCCCCGGCGGATGAGTGATGACGGAGCCATGCCCGGCAGCGGTGTCCGAGTCATGACAGGGGGGAGCCTATCGACTGGGTGGGCGATCTCCGCACCACCTGAGTCGATCGCTTCCTGTGAATCCGGCTGGGACGCACCGTACTTGGCATGACTCGGGTGATTGTGGACCTACCGAGCGCCGACCGAGGGGTTCGTCGAGCGCCGGTCACGGCGTCGGTCGTGCGTCGAGCAAGGGGCCTGTCGAGCACCGACTCACGTGGCCCTTCGCGCGCCGGTCACGGGGCCGGGCGGGCGCGCCGCTTCCGGGGCGGTGCGCACAGTTCGGTCGACGCGGCGCCGGGGGTGTCCGGGCCGGGGGAGGTGTCCTCGGCCAGGCCGACATCGGCGCCGACATCGCCGTCCGCCGCCGCCTTCAGTACGGCGGTCAGCAGGCCGGGGAAGCGCGCGTCGAGGTCGTCGCGGCGCAGCTCCACGTAGCAGCGGGTGCCTTCCTGGCGGGTGCGGGTGACACCGGCGTCGCGCAGTGCGCTCAGGTGGTGACTGAGGGTGGATTTGGCGACCGGTGCCCGCAGCTCGCCCCAGCCGCGTTCACGGCCGTCGGCCAGGACGCGCACCAGACCTATCCGGACCGGGTCGGCGAGCGCGTTCATCACCGCCAGGACCTCGATCTCGTTCCGCTCGGGGTGCCACGCGTTCCTCATGGGGCAATGCTACCGTGACGTTCGACGTTCCACGAACATCGAACATTGCGGCAACGGAACGTCGGGCATCAAGCACCGCACATCAAGCACCACAACACCCAGCACCACAACACCCAGCACCGCACCACCAAGCATCGCACCACCAAGCATCGAGCATCGGGCACCATCCCGAGCACTCTCTCTGAGCACTAGGAGCTGTTTCATGGCTGTCTCGCCACCCGCCGATCTCACCGGGCAGGTCGTCATCGTCACCGGAGCCGGTTCCGGGATCGGCCGGGCCACCGCGCATGCCTTCGCCGACGCCGGGGCACAGGTGCTGGGCGTCGGGCGCCGCAAGGACGCCCTGGAGGAAACCGCCGCCGACCGCCCCCGTATCGCCGCCCACCCGGCCGACCTGAGTGACCCGGACACACCCCAGGGTGTGATCGATGCCGCGATCGAGCGGTGGGGGCACCTCGACACCCTGGTCAACAACGCCGGCGCCACCCGGATGATGCCCCTGGACCGGACGACCGCCGAGGGCATCGCCGCCCTGTTCGACCTCAATGTCACCGCGCCCAGCCTGCTGGCCGCCGCCGCGCTCCCCCATCTGCGCAAGCGCCGGGGCACCATCGTGAACGTCTCCAGCACCTACGGACACCGCCCGCTGGCCGGCGCCGCGCACTACGGGGCGTCCAAGGCGGCCCTGGAGCAGCTCACCCGCGCCTGGGCCCTGGAACTGGCCCCCGACGGCATCCGGGTCAACGCCGTCGCCCCCGGCCCGACCGAGAGTGAGGCGCTGGCCGCGGCCGGACTGCCCGAAGGCGTCGTGGACCGGATCAAGCGCGACGAGGCCGACCGCGTCCCCCTCGGGCGCCGCGGCGAGCCGCACGAGATCGCCGACTGGATCCTCCGTCTGGCCGACCCCGCCACCACCTGGCTCACCGGTCAGATCCTCACGATCGACGGCGGTCTGGAACTGACCTAGCCACACCCCACCCGGGCCGGTCCCCCGCCCTTCCCCGACCCACCCGCCCGGAGCGAACCCTTCGACCGGCGGGGGCCGGTCATGGGGCTGATCGGTTGACGGGTCGGGGGCGGAATCCCCCGGGGGGACGGGGGCGGGTCAGCAGGGCTCGCCCCCATCCCCGTCCCGGAGGGCAGCGCCTCAGTCCGTCTCCGGATGCATGGTGAAGTCATACGCCTCGGGAATCCCGCCCGGACCGGCGCCGCACCCCTCCGATTCCCCCTCCCCCTCCGATTCCCCCTCCGCCCGCCGCTGCTGGTACTCCCGCCACAGGTCGCCCAGCGAGGTCTCCCCCTCTCGGAGGGTGGGTACCTCGATGCCCTCTTCGAGGAGGAGGCCGCAGCGGTCGAGGCGGCCGGCCGCGAGGGCGGCGCGTGCTTCCAGGAGCCGCGTGCGGCCGTCGGCTCGCTGCTCGGGGCCGAGGGTGTCCACGAGCGACAGGGCCCGGGACGGCTGATCGGCACGGAGCAGCAGGTCCAGCACCTCATGGAGGAGCGGGAGGAGTCCGGGGGTCAGTTCGTGGGCCCGCAGGTAGGAGCGGACGGCGCTCTCGGTGTCGCCCCGGCGGTCGGCGAGTACGGCCAGGTTGCGGTGGGCCCAGGCGTTGGGTTCGGCGGCGACCGACCTGGACCAGGCGTGCTCGGCGGCGGCGAGGTCGCCCCGGGCGGTGTGCAGGACGCCTTGGTGGAGGAGCTCGAGCCAGTCGTCCCCGGCGCTCTCCAGCAACGGGGCCCAGGCGGGGTCGACCTCGTAGGACGCCGGGGCGGTCGTGGGTGACGCGGTGGGCAGGGTGCCGGTGGTGAGCAGGGTGAGCCAGGGTTGCTGTTCGGGGCCGAGGGTGCGGTCGGCGAAGGGGGTGGCGGGGAGGCTGAGGGAGTGGTCGCCCCCGGCGGCTCTGCGGCGCCGCTCCAGCGCCCCCCAGCCCGACCCGTGGGACAGCACGTCGAGGGGCGGACTGTCGATCCAGGCGGCGGCTGCCTTCAGGTCCGCCTCCAGGGCGTCCCGGGTGATCAGGGAGTCCAGGCCCGCCTCGGCCGCCGCCCGCGCCCGGGGCCAGTCCCCGTGCACTGCCTCGGCGTCCGCGCTGAGCAGCCCGTATGCCTCGGCCCAGGTCCACTCCCCGCCGGGCGGGAGGGGTTCGTGTTCCAGTTGGGTACGGGCCAGACCGGCCTGGATCTCCAGGTAGGGGGTGTCCGGGCCGGAGAGCCACTCCTGCCAGCGGCGGCCCCCGGAATGTCTCCCCCACAGGAACAGTTTCCGGCCCCGCAGGCGGTCGGTGGAGGTCTGTGCCAGGCCCTGGCCCTGTCCGTCCAGTGCCGTGATCCAGCGTCGCTGGTCCGGGGCGAGGTCGAAGAAGTAGTCGGCCGCCGCCCCTGCCCGGGTGGTCCGGGTGAGGTCCAGCCCCTCGTGCTCCGGAACGGGAACGTGCCGCAGCACCCGGTCGTACGCGAAGTGCCAGGCGCTGTCGGCCGGGGCGAGGACACGGACGTCGGGCGCCTCGGGTACGGCGATGTTCGACCACCAGTAGACCGGCACCGTATGGCTGTTGGGGTTGGTGATCCGGATGTGGACGAGGAGGACGGGGGAGCCGTCGGGGAGGGAGGCGTCGATCTGGAAGACGGTCCGCCGCAGGCGCTCGAATTCGTACATCCGCAGGACGGGTGTGCCGTCGGGGCGTTCGGCGCGGACGGTGTGCAACGGGGCGCAGGTGGTGGGGGAATGGCCGATGGTGCCGGTGTTCCACTCCACGCCACCGGCGACCCAGGCGTTGCGCAGGGCGAGGTTGGCGGGCTGGAAGACGGGGTTGCGGAAGCAGAGTTCGCGGTGGCTCGGCTTGTGGAACAGCGACCAGAGCCGGCCGCCGGTGTCGGGGAGGAAGGTGGCGCGGAGGATGTCGTTCTCCAGGACGGCGGTCCGGTGTTCTCGTGGTTCCCGGGTGCGCCGGTAGCCGTCCTGGAGGGTGTGGGGCAGCACGGAGGGGAGCCTGCCGTAGGCGATGTTGTGCCGCATCTCCTCGTCGGCGGTGGAGAGGTCGGCGAGGGTGTGGGTGTCGCGGCCGGTGAAGAGCGGCGGGAGGGGGTTGGTCGGTCCGGTCTCGGCGGTGGGCATCACCAGGGTGGAGAGGCGCAGTTCACTCATGTCGTCGTCTCGCTCGGGGATGGTGGGCGGCTCGGGGGGTGCTGGGGATGTGCGTGCGGTCAGTCAGTCGATCAGCCGGTGAGCCGGTCACCCGGTCGGCTCGTCGCCCCGTGAGTCCGTCAGCGCGGCAGCGCGTCGGTCGTCCGTTGCGGGCTGTGCGCGGCAGCGCCGACCAGGGTCGGGTCCTCGTAGACGGTGTCCAGGACGGACCGGGCCGCTCCGAGGGCGGCGGCGGAGAAGCCCGTCCCGGAGCGGACGACCTCGGTCCTCGGGAAGGCGGGCAGCATGGCGCGTTCGTCCAGTCGCCGCCGCACGGCGGGCTCGAAGTAGTCCCCGAAGAAGGCGAAGTAGCCGCCCAGCACGATGACTTCGGGGTTGAGGACATCGGCGAGGATGCCCACTCCGTGCGCCACGCTCCCGGCGGTCTCGTGCAGCGCGCCCAGGGTGCGGGCGTCCCCGGACCGGGCCCGCCGCAGGATGTCGGACATCCGCTCCTCCAGGTCCCGGGAGGGATCCCGTACGGGGTCGTCGGCGTCGGCGGCGCGCCGCAGGAGGGCGTCCAGGCCGACGGCGGTCTCCCAGCAGCCGGTCCGGCCGCAGCGGCAGCGCCGGCCGGGGACGCCCAGGGCGGCGTGCCCGATCTCGCCCGCGAGACCGGCGTGCCCGCGCAGCAGCCGCCCTCCGGTGATGACCCCGGCCGCGACGCCCGCCTCGCCGGTGAGCAGCAGGAGTTCGGTGACGCCGCGCGCGGCGAAGCGGGCGTGTTCCGCCACGGAGGCGAGCCGGGCGTCGTTGTCGACGCGCACCTCGGGCAGGGCGGGGCCGAGGCGCTCGCCCAGGTACCGGGTGACCTGGACGTCCCGCCAGCCGAGGTTGGGGGCGAAGACCACGGTGCCGGACCGGGCGTCGACCACCCCGGGGGCGGCCAGGCACACGCCGATCACCTCGACGCCCCGCGCGGCCACGACCGTCACCGTCCGCCGGATCACCTCCGCGACGACATCCAGACCGGCGTCGGCGGTCAGCTCCCGTACGTCCACGGCCACGCGGGCGGCGTGCACCTCGGTGCCCCGGAGGTCGAGGGCCGCGACGCTGATGTAGTCGGCGTTGATCTCCAGTCCCAGGGCGCAGAGGGAGAGGCCGTCCACGGCCAGGGACTGCCCGGGGCGTCCCACGCCCTTGCTGCGGTCGGCCGCGCCCTCGCGGACGAGCCCGCGCTCGACCAGCTCGGCGACGAGGCTCGACACGGTCGCCTTCGGCAGATCGGTCTGCGTGGTGATCTCGCTGCGCGAACGGGCGCCGTGATCGCGCAGCAGCCGGAGCAGCAGGCCGAGGTTGTGCCGCCGGACGGTGGCGACCCTGCTCGCGTCGACCGTCACCGGGCCGGGGGTGCCGGGGTCCCTGTCGACGTTCATGTCCCTCCCCTCCACCCGAGTTGGCTCGGATTAGTTCGGACATTGTTCGAACTAACTTCGCGGGGAGCCTAGTCGAACAAGAGCCGACGGGACAGGGGTGGCGGCCGGGAAGAGCCCTCCGGGCCCGGGCTGCTGGAGATCGAGGGCGACCTGCGTTTCAGGCCGGACGCCACCGTCGCCTTCCTGGTCGTCCGAGGCTCCGCGCGGGCCGCGCGTGGGCGCCAGGAGCCGAGGTTCCCCCGAACGAAAACGGCGGACACCTCAGCGCCCCGCGCCGCTGCCTCCTCCCCCGAGCGAGGCAGAGGGTCGGGCGCTGGGGTGTCCGCCGTCCGCCCGGCGGGTCGGTCGGTCCTCGGCGCCCAGGGCGCCGCCCGCGCGGCGGGTGCGGAGAGGGTCGCCGTGGCCGCGACGGGCGCGGCGGCACGATCCTCCTCTGCCCATGTCTCCTCCGGGAGCCGCCGGGTTGTCGTGCCGTGCGCCCACTGTGACCCGCGGCGGCCTGCGCGGTCCTCGGCAACGAGCGCACACTTCCTAGGCATCCGGCGCCGGCGCCGACGCGCGGGCCCTCGCCCGTAGCTCGCTCGGCGGGAATCCGTACGCCTTGCGGAAGGTGCGGCCGAAGTCGGCGGGGTGGCGGAAGCCCCAGTGGGCGGCCGTCGCGGCGATGGTGGTGTGACGCAGCGCCGGATCGGCGAGGTCCGTGAAGCAGCGCTCCAGGCGCAGGCGCCGGATCAGGGCGGCCACGGTCTCCGGTTCGTCCCGGAAGAGGAGGTGGAGGCCGCGCAGGGAGATGTGGTGGTGGGCGGCGATGGCCGCGGGGAGGAGTTCCGGATCGCCGAGATGGTGGGCGATGAAGCTCCTGATCCGGGCCCGCAGCGCGGCCTTGCGCATCTCGGCGGGCAGGGTGTCCTGGATCTGGAGGCGTCCCGCCAGGGCGGTCGCGGCCAGATCGACCCCGATCTCGCCGAGCCGCGACAGTTCCGCAGGGGCGCAGGCGCGGGCGGCCGTCGGCAGCCCCGCCAGGTACGAGCCGAGCAGTGCCGCCGACCCCGATCCGGCCCGGGTGGACAGCGGTTCGGCCAGCAGCCGGTCCCCCCGGCCGCCGGCCAGCGGGAGCGCGGTGCGCGGGAGCCGCAGCAGTGTCAGCCGGGTCTGCCGGCCGCGGTCGAGGAAGTCGCAGTTCAGGGGGGCCGAGGTGGAGAAGAGAGTCATGTCCCCGGCGCCCAGGCAGGCGACGGCGCGGGCCTGCTCCAGGCGGATGGGGCTCCCATGGACGAGGACCAGGTAGTACTCCTCCGGATCGTGGCGGCGGATGTCCGGGGCCGAACGGCGGGCCGTCATCGGGGAGAAGCTGAAGGCGGCCACCTGGCTGTGCGGCATCCCCACCGCCTCCACGCTGCCCCGGAAGCGGGCGGCGTGGGGGCTGCGGATCGTCACGGGCATGACCTCGTCGCCGACCATCTCGGCCCACCAGGCGAACCGGTCCGCCGCCGGGACCGCGTCGGTGCTCGCGGACACCACCGGCCCGCCCCGGCGATCGGCTCCCCGCGCCGCCTCATCGTTCATGGACATCCCACGATGCTCACGGCCGGACACCCGCCCCGGAAAGCCGCCGACCGGCCAGATGGCGACGGTTTCGGACCTTTCACCAGGGCCGTGGCCCTTCAACAGAGCCATGGCTTTTCAGCAGGGCCATGGCCTTTTCAGCAGGGCCGTGACGGTCACCAGGGCCGTGGCCCGCCCCCGGAGCGAGGGCGCGGGCGGTTACGGCGTCGTCCGTGGTGGGCGGGCGTCGTACGGGTTCAGGGACATCGCCTCGCGCGGCACCCCGGTGGGCGGTGCGGGAGGCGGTGACGTGGGTGGTGCCGTCGGCGGTGCCGTGGTGCGGGGGTCGGTGGTGCGGGGGACGTAGACCGGGCCGTCGTCGCGGTAGAAGAGGTCGATGTCGGCTTCCTCGCCGCCGACGATCAGGGTGTCCCAGGCGCCGCTCTCGCGCAGGGTGCGCAGGGTGGCGGGGGCGACGGTCACGAGGCGGGCGCGGAGTTCGGCGTCGGAGGGCATGCCGGGGAGGCGCGGGGCGAGGCGTTCGCGGATGCCCGTCATGCGGTCGAGGAGGGCGTCGAGGGGGTCGTCGGGGCCGGGGGGCGGGGCCGGTGCGCCGCCGCCGAAGGGGGTCGCCCCGGAAGGCTTGGCGCCGGCAGGTTCCGTGCTGCGGGCGATGATGTCCTTGATGGCGCGGGTGACACCGTGTTCGTCGGTGGTGACCATGGCGTTCCAGGCACGGCTCTTGTGCCGGTACTGGAGCATGGACATGGCCGCCTCGTGGCGGATGAAGTCGGCGTCGCGCAGGGGCCTGCCGCGCCAGGCGCGGCTGAGCGAGCGGGCCAGCGAGGTCGCGGACGCCAGACCGCTGTTGAGGCCGCGGCCGGGCCAGAAGTGGATGGCGTTGGCGGCGTCGCCGAGGAGGAAGCCGTAGGTGCCCGGCGCGGTGGCGGTGGGGCGGGTGAGCTGGGCGGTGAAGCGCGGGCGCTGGACCATGTCCAGGCGGAACGAGGTGATCGCGGTGAGGTCGTCCTCGGGGACGTCGAAGAGGTTCAGTCCCTGGAGGATCTCCTTCCAGAGCGGGGAGCCGCGCAGCAGGGCGGGCAGGAACAGGGTGCCGTGGGTGGGGCAGCGGAACTCGTTGCCCTCCTCCCGGGTCATCAGGCAGGGCCGGGCGGCGACGCACTCCTCGAAGACATGGCGGACCGGGTCGATCCCGATGACGCTCTTGGCCTCCTCCCGGGTCAGCCGCATGTTCAGGAAGCCCTCGCCGCGCAGCGAGTTGAGCAGGAACCGGTTCTGGGAGACGGTCAGCAGCACGCTCATCGGATCGGGCAGCCGCGACTTCACCCGCAGACCGAGCACGAAGTCCTGGAGATGTTCGCCGTCGAGGGAGTAGATCGAGGCGTCGGCGGTGCCGAACCGGTCGGCGAAGTGCTCCCGGGTGCGGGAGCGTCCGCCTTCGCAGATCACCAGGATGTGCTGCTGGGTGAGGCGCCCCGGCTCCTCCGGGTCGAAGCGCCTGGGCACCAGCCGGATGGCCGGGCGCTGCCCGGCGAGCGCGAGCAGCCGGTCCTCGATGTAGGCGATCCGGATGTTGCGGGGCGGCCTGCCGTCGACCGAGTCGGGTCCGACGGGCCACATCTCGGAGAAGGCCGCGCCGTCCGCGAACAGCGTGCCCCGCACCTCCTCCGGCAGGGCCAGATACTGCCGGGACTGCACGGTCACGACCTGCTGACGGCGTACGTTGCCGTCGGCCTCGCCCTTCCACACGACCGTGCCGCCCTCGCGGGTCCAGCGCCCGTCATGGACGGTGATCGCGACCCGGCCGCGCAGCATCTCCTCCAGCGACAGCGCGAACGCCAGCCCCACCGGTCCCCCGCCGCTGACGGTGACCCGCAGCACCCCGGGGTCCGCCACGTCCACCCTCGGGACGTCCAGCAGGGAGAGGTCCATGACCGTCTCCAGGGCGTCCTGGGCCTCGTAGAGGAAGGTCTCCTCGCCGATGCGGATGCAGTCGTTGGGGCGCAGGACGTGCCGGGTGATCCGTTCGTCGTTGACGAAGGTGCCGTTCCTGCTGTCGCGGTCGTAGAGGACGTGGCGGCCGTCCTCGGTGACGATCTCGGCGTGCAGCCGCGACGCGCGCTGGCTCACGATCACCACGCCGTTGTCGCTCTTGCGCCCGAAGGTGAGGGGAGCGCCGCCCAGTACCACGCTCTGTCCGGAGAAGGGACCCGTGCGCCCCACGATGACGGATGGCACTCCACACGCCTTTCGGCCGATATCTGCTGCCCGGTGTCCTGCTCGCGCAGGGGACCGGCCCATCGTCGTGGCCGGTCGCGGCCACGTCCAGTCCCGTACACGGAGAACACGTACGCCGGGCCCTTTCGGTTTCGACCGCCTTGTGCCGGTGGGGAGTTCGGGACGGATTCGTTGCCCGATCGCGTAGTTACGGAACTGGCACAGAGTGGAACGAACCGTGGGTGCCCGCGCGACGTACTTGTTCGGACGGAGGGCGTCGCCCGCCCCGCCGGAGCAGGCCACGACATGAGGAGACCCGTCCCGATGCACGACCAGGACGAGCAGAGCACACCGGGAGCGCGGGGGCCGGGAGCCCCGGGGGCGCGGGGGCCGGGGGCCCCGGAGGCGCGGGGGCCGCGGGAGGGCGGGCTGGTCGCCGGGCGGTACCGGCTGCTGTCCCGGCTCGGCGAGGGCGGCATGGGCACGGTGTGGCGGGCCCGCGACGAGAAGCTGCTCCGCGAGATCGCGGTCAAGGAGGTCCGGCCGCCCGCCGGTCTGACCGGGCCGAACCTCGACCGGATGTACCGGCGGCTGGAGCGGGAGGCGTGGGCGGCGGCGCGGATCAGCGACCCGACCGTGGTGACCGTCCATGATGTGGCGGTGGACGACGGGCGTCCCTGGATCGTCATGGAGCTGGTCCGGGGCCGCTCCCTCGGTGAACTCCTGCGATCTCAGGGGCCGATCACCCCGTCGCGCGCGGCGCACATCGGCGCCGAGGTGCTCGGCGCGCTGCGTGCGGCGCACGCGGTCGGTGTCGAGCACCGGGATGTGAAACCGGCCAATGTGCTGCTCGCGGACGACGGCCGGGTGGTGCTCAGCGACTTCGGTATCGCGACGGTCGAGGGCAGCACACAGCTCACGCTCACCGGTGAACTCGTCGGCTCCCCCGAGTATCTGCCGCCCGAGCGGGCGCTCGGCCGGGCGTCCGGCCCCGAGTCCGATCTGTGGTCGCTGGGCGTTCTCCTCTACACCGCGGTCGAGGGCACCTCCCCGTTCCGCCGCGCGACACCGCTGGACACCCTGCGCGCCGTCGTCGACTCGGACCTTCCCGCGCCCCGTCGGGCGGGACCCCTCGCCCCGGTCATCGAGGGCCTCCTGCACAAGGACCCGGCGCGACGGCTCCCCGCCGACCAACTGGCGCGCGCCCTGCGCGAGCTGGCGGGCGACGGGACGACGCTGGGCACGCCCCTGCTGACGGACGCACCGACCCTGGACGACCTGCCGACGGGCCCGGGCGGCGACGACGAGGCGACGGTGACGGAGACGGAGACGGAGAGCGTCTTGGCACCCCCGGTGGGGGCAACGTCCTCAGGGGCGCAGGGAAGCACGCGGGACGCGACCACGACCCGCACCCCTCCCACCCCACCGGCACCCGCACCCGCACCCGCACCCACTCCCGCCGCCACCCTCACCTCCCCACCACCACCCCGGCCACCCCGCTCCCCCCGCCCGCGCATCCTCGCCCTCATCACCACCGTCGCCCTCCTCCTGGCCGCCGCCGCGGCCTACGCCCTCCTCGAACTCACCGAGAACGACGACGAACCCGAGGCCACGCCCGAGACCGGCATCACCGCGACCGTCACCGGCACCCGCACCACCTACACCGGCGCCTGCGCACCCCCCGCCGACCTCGCCCCCACCTTCACCGTCACCTTCACGGCACCCGAACCGGCCCAGGTCTCCTACCGCTGGCTCTCCGAGGACGGCTCGGTCGTCGACCCTGGCTGGCGCGTCCTGACCCTCGACGCGGGCGCGGACGGCACCGGCACGGGGCAGAACACCGTCCGTCTGACGGCGTACTCCGGCGCCGGGACCCTGGAGAGCCGGATCGGCGTGGAGGTCCGGCAGCCGGACGCCACGACCTCCAACGCCGTGCCGTTCTCGGTGACCTGCACGAACTGACGATCCGGCGAGGACCGGCCCGAGGCGACGGGGGCCGAGCCGCACCCGCTCCGCCCCGGCACCCGGCACCCGGCACCCGGCACCCGGCACCCGGCACCCCGACTACCCGCGGCGACGGCACTCACCCACGCCCACGCCCTCACCCACGCCCCCGCCCCCCGCCCCGCCACGCGCGTTCGCGCAGCAGCCGCAGGCCGTTGAGGCCGACGATGACCGTGGAGCCCTCGTGGCCGGCGACCCCCAGCGGCAGCGGCAGGGTGCCGATGAGGTCCCAGGCCACCAGCGCGGTGATGAAGATCCCGGCGATGACCAGGTTCTGCACGACCAGGCGATGGGCCCGGCGGGACAGCGCCACGACCGCGGGGACGGCGGCGAGTTCGTCCCGGACGACGACGGCGTCGGCGCTCTCCAGCGCGAGGTCGGATCCGGCCCGCCCCATGGCGATTCCGGCGTACGCGGCGGCGAGGGCCGGGGCGTCGTTGACGCCGTCGCCGACGACCAGTACCCGGCGTCCCCCGGCCGTCCAGTCCCGGACGGCGTCGACCTTGTCCTGCGGGAGGAGCCCGGCGCGGACGTCGGTGATGCCGACCTCGGCGGCGAGGTGGCGGGCGGCGCGTTCGTTGTCGCCGGTCAGGAGCACGGGTGGGCGGCCGGTGAGGGCGGTGAGGGCGGCCACCGTGGCGTGCGCGTCGGGGCGGAGCCGGTCGGAGACGCCGAGCACGCCGACCGGTTCGCCGTCGCGCAGGACGAGTACGGCGGTACGGCCCTGTTCCTCCAGTTCGCGCACGGTGTCACCGACGGTGGCGGAGGCGGAGGTGGTGGCGGAGGCGGAGGTGGGGGCGAGGCGGGCCGGGGAGCCGACGCGGACGGTGTGGCCGCCGACGGTGGCGGTGACTCCGGCGCCGGGTTCGGAGGTGAAGCCGGTCGCCCCGGCGAGCGCCGGGGTGAGTCCGCGGTCGCGGGCGGCCTGGACGACGGCGCGGGCGAGGGGGTGTTCGCTGGGGTGCTCGGCCGCCGCCGCCAGCGCCAGCAGCGCGTCCTCGTCCAGGCCGGAACCGGGGGCGGGGCGGATGGCGGTGAGGCGCGGGGTGCCCTCGGTGAGGGTGCCGGTCTTGTCCAGGGCGACGGTGTCGATCCGGCCCAGCCGCTCCATGACGACGGCGGACTTCGCGAGGACTCCGTGGCGGCCCGCGTTGGCGATGGCGGAGAGCAGGGGCGGCATGGTGGAGAGCACCACCGCGCAGGGCGAGGCGACGATCATGAACGTCATGGCCCGGAGCAGGGCGGACCGCAGGTCGTCACCGAGGGCGAGCGGGACGGCGAAGACGGCCAGGGTGGCGACGACCATGCCGATCGAGTAGCGCTGCTCGACCTTCTCGATGAACAACTGGGTCGGGGCCTTGGTCCGCGAGGCTTCCTCGACCATCTGCACGATCCGGGCGATCACGGTTTCCGACGGATCCCGTCCGACGCGCACCCGCAGGGCGCCCGTGCCGTTGACGGTACCGGCGAACACCTCGTCCCCCGCCAGCCGGGCCACCGGCAGGGGCTCGCCGGTGATGGTGGCCTGGTCGACGTCGGACGCCCCGTCGAGGACCTCTCCGTCGGCGGGGATCCGCTCACCGGGCCGGACCAGGACGGTGTCGCCGACGGCGAGGGCGGCGGCGGGCACGGTCTCCTCCCCGCCGCCGGACAGCAGCCGGGTCGCGGTGGCCGGGGCGAGGTCGAGCAGTCCGCGCACCGAGTCGGCGGTCCGCGCGGTCGCGACGGCCTCCAGCGCGCCGGAGGTGGCGAAGATGACGATCAGCAGGGCGCCGTCGAGGACCTGCCCGATGGCGGCGGCGCCGAGCGCGGCGACGACCATCAGCAGATCCACGTCCAGCGTCCTGTTCCTGAGTGCCTTCAGGCCCTCCCAGCCCGGTTCCCAGCCGCCGGTGACATAGGTCGCGGCGAACAGCGGGCCCCAGAGCCACCCCGGGCCGTACAGCAGATGGACGGGCACGGCCAGAAGGAACAGGGCGAGCGACGCGAGCGCCCACCGGGCCTCGGGCAGGGCCAGGACGCGGGTGCGGCGCCGGGGCGGCAGCGCCGGACGGGCACCGGGGGCGGTGGGCGCGGACTGCCGCTCCACAACAGAGGACATGACGAAGAACCCTTCATGGGCGGCGGCGGGCCGTACCGGTCGGCAACACCGCACACCATACATGCATACCTGAACAGGTATTCATGCATCATCGCTATCATACGGCCATGGGCCACGGACGCGTCACCACCACCAGCAGCAGCGCCACCACCCGTGAGCGTCTCGACGCGGTGGGCGCCGCCGATGTCGCCGCCACCCTCCAGGCCCTCGCCACCCCCTCCCGCCTGCACATCCTCGCCCGGCTCCAGGAGGGCCCCTGCCCCGTCGGCGACCTCGCCGAAGCCGTCGGCATGGAGCCCTCCGCCTGCTCCCACCAACTCCGCCTGCTGCGCAACCTGGGCCTGGTCACCGGGGAACGCCAGGGCCGCTCCATCGTCTACTCGCTCTACGACAACCACGTCGCCGAACTCCTCGACCAGGCGCTCTACCACGTGGAGCACCTCCGCCTCGGCATCCCCGACACCCCTGCCGCACAGCAGTCGGCGCCCCCCGCCACCCGCTGAACGAGCCGCGGGCAGGACCGGCAGAGGCCCACGAGAGCCGGGCGGGCGGCAGCCTCTCACCGGTCAGCGCACTCTCACCGCCCCGACAGGGCCGCGCGGACCGGCGACCCGTGGCCCATGTCGCCTTGCCGTACGCCCTCGTGCTGGTCAACCAGCCAGTCCGCGCCCTCCTGGACCAGGCGCAGCGCGACGCGCTGCGGGAGGGCGGCTTCGCCGGGCCGCTCAAGGGTGAAGGTGACCAGGACGCCGTATCCGGCCGGGTGGGTGCCGAGCGCGGGCACCTCGACGACGTCCGAGGCGGCTACGGGTCCGGTGTCGGCGCGCCCGGGGCCGGCGGATGTGCGGAGCGCGACCGGTTCGGGGCTCGGTCCGTCGGCGTAGGTGAGCGGTTCGGACGACGGCGCGGCGCTCGGCTCCTCGGTGGGGTCATCGAGGGTGTACCGGTCGGCGCATTGCCGGATCGTGCCGTCACGGGCCCCGGTGGAGCTGAGGACGCAGGCCGTGGGCCAGTCGGCGGCGTTCGCGGCCTCCTGGTAGCGGGTGGCGGCCGTGAGCAGTGCGTCGGCCTCGGGTGCCTGCCCGCTGCCGGTGGCCCGGCTGCCGCCGGCCTCCACGTAGGGCGGGTAGCACCCGGAGAGAGCGAGGATGCCTGCGGCCACGAGAACGGCCGCGGTGGTCTTCCGCGTCATGCGTTCACCTTTTCCCTTGTCACCTTTTCCCTCATTGGGTGGTCATTGCCGCCGGCGGCTTGTGGTCGGTACTGCCGCCGTTGGCCGCCGGACGGATGCGCTACACGGCTCCCCCCCTCCGTCCAGGACGGTGAAACGCTAGCCAACCGGTCAGCCCTGTACGCCGAAAACAAGACCGCAGCCCGTGATGCCGCCGGGGACGAGCACCCGGACACCTGGCCCGGACGCACGAAGACCCTGTACCGGGGCCACTCCTGGCCCCCGGTACAGGGTCTTCGGTCGCCTCAGCCGCCGGTGTCAGCGGGCGGCGGTGCCGTCTGCGGCCTCGGCGCGCAGGGCCTGCGCCACGCGCTCCTCGACGGCGCGGGCGACGGCCCAGCAGGCGGCGGCGTCGAGCCGTTTGTATCGGGCCGCCGGACGGGCCTCCACGACGACGGCCGTCTCCTTCGGCCCGGTCGTGACGCGGACCTGTACGGACACCGTCGTGTCCGACGGGCCGCGCAGGGTCAGCTCCAGGGTGCCGTGCCCGAACGCGGTGATCTCGTCCAGCCGCAGGACGGGGTCCCTCTCGACCGCGTACCGCACGCTGTCCGTCAACTGGAAGGCGGTCCTGCCCGCGATGGCGGGTACCCGCACCGCACGGACGGAGGGCAGCGCCACGGCTTCGGGGCCGAGCGTGAACCCGTACCGGCGGGCCGTGCGGGCCGCGCTCACCACGGTGGAGGCGGACAGCACGGCAGCGAAGGCGAGGGCGACCACCGCGCCTGCGGCCAGAGCCTGGGGGACGGCCCCGCTCCAGGGTGTGCCGTCGCCCAGGACCAGAGCCGCGGTCGCGACCGCCGCGCACACCGCGCCGGTCGCCAGCGCGGGCGGGGCCAGACGGCGGACGACCGCCAGCCAGTAGCCGAGCATTGCATCGTTCCTCTCGCATGTGGGGAAATCGCACCATACGCCGAAAATGCCGAGGTGGACACAAGCGGACGCCGGTCAGGCCGCACCCGGTCGACGAAGCGGCCTTCAGCCACGCGCCCGGTCGTCGGCGTCCAGGACCCGGCGCAGCAGTTCCGTGAGCGTCTCGCGCTCGGCCCGGGTGAAGCCCCGCAGGAACGACTCCTGGGACCGCTCGGCCACCCGCCACAACCGGCGCTGGAGTGCCTCGCCCTCGTCGGTGAGTTCGACGAGTTGCCGCCGCCGGTCGGCACGGTCCCGTGTCCGCCGGACCAGTCCCCGTTCCTCGATCGCGTCCAGGTAGCTCCCGAGATGGCTGCGCTGGAAGCCGAGCCGGTCGGCCAGTACGTGCCGAGCCACGGACCGCGGCGGCGCCCGTTCCCGAAGGACCGCTCCATGACGGAGACATCCATGACGGAGGCATCCATGAACCGAGCCGGGGCACCCGCCAGCCGGTCGTCAGGCACCGCCGCCCCGTTCGCCGCCCTGCTGGTCGCCGTTCTGTCGTTCTCGCTGATGCAGACGATGGTGGTGCCCGCGCTGCCCGACCTCCAGCGTGAGTTCGACGCCTCCCCCACCGCCGTCTCCTGGGTGCTCAGCTCCTTTCTGCTGACCGCCTCGGTGGCCACCGCGCTGCTCGGGCGGGTCGGCGACCTGTTCGGCAAGCGCCGGGTGCTGATCGCCAGCCTCGGTGTGTTCGCCGTCGGCACCCTGCTGGCCGCGCTGTCCGGGTCGCTGGCCCTGCTGATCGCGGCCCGCGCGGTGCAGGGGGTCGGGTCGGCCGCGTTCCCGCTCGCGTTCGGCATCGTGCGCGACGCGTTCCCGCGCGAGCGGGTGCCCGTGGCGATCGGGCTGATCTCCGCCACGTTCGGCATCGGCTTCGGCGTCGGGCTGGTCGTTCCGGGGCCGATCGTCGCCGCGCTGGACTGGCGGTGGATCTTCTGGTCCGGCCTCGTCGTGATCCTGCTGGGCATCGCCGCCGTCACCGCCTTCGTCCGGGAGTCCGCGGTCACCTCCCCCGGCCGGATCGACTGGACCGGTGCGGCGCTGCTCGGCGCGGGTGTGGTGACGCTGCTGCTGGCGATCGGTCAGGGCACGCCGTGGGGCTGGACATCGGGCCCGGTCGTCGGCCTGTTCGTCGCGGCGGCCGTGCTGCTGATGGTCTTCGTGTACGCCGGGAAGAGGACCGACGATCCGCTCATCGACCTCGGCCTGCTGCTCCGGCCCGCCGTGCTGACCAGTCATGTCACCGCGTTCATTATCGGTTTCGGCATGTACGGCGCCTTCACCCTGGTCCCGCTGCTCGCCCGGACCCCGCCGGCCGCCGGATACGGCTTCGGTGCCTCCGTCACCGGGGCCGGGCTGTTCCTGCTGCCGATGGCGGTCACCATGCTGATCGCCGGTCCGCTCGCCGGGCGGATCGGCGCCGCCGTCGGATGGAAGCCACCGCTGGTCCTGGCCTGCCTGATCGGCGTCGCGGGCTTCGCCGTCTACGCCGGGGCGCACGACAGCGAGGGCGCGGTGTACGCCGGTTCGGCGGTGCTGGGCATCGGCGTCGGGTTCGCCTTCGCCGCCCTCGCCAACCTCGTCGTCGGCGCCGTCGACCCCGGCCGGACCGGTGAGGCGACCGGCGTCAACACCGTCATGCGCACCATCGGCGGCTCCCTCGGCGCGCAGATCGCCGCCTCCCTGGTGGCGTCCCGGACGGTCCCCGGGACGCGGTTCCCCGCCGAGTCCGGCTACACCGCCGCGTTCGTCATGTCGGCCGTCGCGCTCGGGGTCGCCGCCCTCGCCGCGCTCGCCGGGCCCGTCGGTCTCCGGAACCGCCCCCCGGCCCCCGAGCCCGCGCCCGGCCGGTCCGCCGCCCAGGAGTGCACCGAACGTGCCTGACTACGGACACGACCACCTCTTCGGTGCCGTCCTGGTGCCGGGCACTGGACCCGGGGACGGGACGACCCGGTGCCCGGCCCGCGTCGCGGACCGGGCCGGGCCGGGCCGGGCACCGGCGGATCGACGAGGCGGCCCTCGCGGCCGGGCGCCTTCCGTCGGCGGTACGGCGGCTCTACAACCTCTCTCCGGGCCCGGACGGTTTCCCGCGCGGCCCCCTGGACACCCGGCCCGAGCAACTGGCCGCGCTCGCGCCGGAGCACGGGACGAGCGCGTTCCTGCTGCCCCCGGGTCGACCGGGCCTGCTGGAGGGGTTCGCGGCCGAAGTGGCCCCCGCCACCCGTGAACTGCTCGCGGCCGAGCGGATCCGGGGGCGGCCCCGTCGGCCACGATCCGATCTCGGTGCCCCCGTTTTCCGTCCCGCCCGTTGACACGCCCTCCGGGCCGTCCCTATCTTCACCATCACCCTGCCGGATCGTTCCGGCAGACAGAACCGGCCGAGCGGGAATGCACGGCAGCACCATCATCCGCCCTACCACCCGCCCACCCACCGGGCCACCCCGCACCCCACCGATCGGAGCCCCATGCCCACCCCGTCCGCAGACTGGCCGATACCCAGGATGGCCGCCGTCGGCGAGGAGTCCCTCACCGCCCTGCTCAAGGAGCGGTTCGGGGTCGTCGGCACCCTGCACAACCTGGGCAGTCAGCAGGATCTCAACCACCGGGTGCGGACCGGCAACGGCGGCGACCATGTGCTGAAGATCGCCAACCCGGTGACCCGGCCCGCCGACCTGGACCGTCAGGTGCGGGCGGTCGAGGCGCTGTCCGCCGCCGCGCCGGACCTGCGGCTGCCCCGCGCCCACCGGGGCGCCGACGGGGAGTTCGTGCAGCGGGTCACCGTCGACGGAGTCGAACTGCACGCCCGGCTGCTCGACCATGTGCCGGGTGAGCCGATCATGGACAGCCGCTATCTCGCACCGGAGGTCGTCGCCGCGCTGGGCACGCTGTCCGGGCGGGTGGCCGCCGGACTCGCCGGGCTCACCACCGTGGAGGGGGAGGGTTTCCGGCAGTGGGACCTGCGCAACGGGCTCGCGGTGGTGGAGACCCTCGCCCCATATCTGGCCGACCGCGCGGCGGCCGACCGGGTGCGGGCCGCCGCGCGCGCCGCCGACGACCTGCTGGAGGCGTGTGCCGCACGGCTGCCCGTCCAGACGATCCACGGCGATGTCACCGACAACAACGTCGTCTGTGAAGCGGGGCCCGACGGCCGCCCCCGGCCGGTCGGCGTGATCGACTTCGGTGATCTCGGAGCCGGCTGGGCCGTCGCCGAACTCGCCGTGACCTGCACCTCGGTGCTGCACCATCACGGCAGCGGACCCGCCTCCGTCCTGCCCGCCGTCCGCGCCTTCCACGCCGTCCGGCCGCTGAGCACCGACGAGGCGGACGCGCTGTGGCCGCTGATCGTGCTGCGCTGCGCGGTGCTGGTGGTGAGCGGCCGGTTCGACGTCCTCCAGGACCCCGGCAACGGCTATGCCGCCGCCGCGCTCGACCGCGAGTGGGCCATGCTGGAGTCGGCCCTGTCCGTCCCCGCCGAGGTGATGACCGCGACCGTGCGCGCGGCGACCGGGCATCCGGCGCCGCCCGGCCCGCCCGCCGCCCGGCATCCGCTGCTGCCCGCGCCGGACGGCCGGGTGGACCTCCTGGACCTGTCCGTTCTCTCCGACGCCCTGCACGACGGGGCCTGGCTCGACCCGGACGCCGAGGAGATCTCGGCCGCGCGGGCGCTGGAGTCGGGGGCGGCGGCCGTCCTCACCCGGCACGGCGAGCACCGGCTCACCCGGTCCCGTACCGACGAGCCCTCGGCGGCCACGGCGGCGCTCGGGGTGGAGGTGTGGACGGCCCGGCGGGTGACGGTGACCGCGCCCTGGGACGGCGAACTCACCCGGCACGGGCGGGGCGGGATGACACTCGCGGCGGACGGCTGGGCTCTGGTGATCGAGGGTGTCGACGGTCCCGGAGGGGACGAGGAGGGCGCCGGGTCCGTCCGGGCCGGTGAGCCGATCGGAGTCCTCGCGCCCCGGACGGCGGCCCATGTCCTGCTCACCCGCCTCGACGGCCCCGCCGCCGTGCCCCGGTTCGCCGGGGCGGCGCTCGCCGCCGGGTGGCTGGCCTGCTGTCCCGACCCCACCGGCCTCCTCCTCCCGGCCGGAGCCGAGAAGCCCGCCCCCGACGACGGCACCCACTCCCCCGCCCGCCTCCTCGCCCGCCGCGACCGCTCCTTCGCCGCCGTCCAGGAGCACTACTACGACGACCCGCCCCGCATCGAACGCGGCTGGCGCCAGCACCTCGTGGACACCGAGGGCCGCTGCTACCTGGACATGCTCAACAATGTGACGATCCTCGGCCACGGTCACCCCCGGCTGAGCGGCGCCGTGCACCGGCAGTGGCAGCGGCTCAACACCAACTCCCGGTTCCACTACGCCTCGGTGGTCGAGCTGTCGGAGCGGCTCGCGGAGCTGCTGCCGGCCGGGCTCGACCAGGTGTTCCTGGTCAACAGCGGCTCCGAGGCGGTGGACCTGGCCCTGCGGCTGGCCTGGGCGGCGACCGGACGGCAGGACACCCTCGCCATCGGCGAGGCGTACCACGGCTGGACCTACGCCAGTGACGCCGTGTCCACCTCGATCGCGGACAACCCCGGCGCCCTCACCTCGCGCCCGGACTGGGTGCACGCCCTGCCCGCGCCCAACGCCTACCGGGGCACCCACCGGGGCGCCGAGGCGGGCCGGTACGGCACCGAGGCGGTCGCCGCGATCGGGGAACTGGCCGCGTCGGGGCGCCCGCCGGGGGCGTTCATCTGCGAGCCGTACTACGGGAACGCGGGCGGTATGGCGTTGCCGGACGGCTATCTGGAGCAGGTGTACGCGGCGGTACGGGCGGCGGGCGGGCTGTGCGTCGCCGACGAGGTGCAGGTCGGCTACGGCAGACTCGGCGACCACTTCTGGGGCTTCGAGCAGCAGGGTGTCGTCCCGGACATCGTCACCGTCGCCAAGGCGATGGGCAACGGGCATCCGCTGGGCGCGGTCATCACCACCGCGGAGATCGCCGCGGCCTACCGGACGCAGGGGTACTTCTTCTCCTCGGCGGGCGGCAGCCCGGTCAGTTCGGTGGTCGGACTGACCGTCCTGGACGTGCTCCGGGACGAGCGCCTCCAGGAGAACGCCCGCACGGTCGGCGGCCGGCTCCGGGCCGGGCTGCTGGCGCTGGCGGAACGCCATCCGCTGATCGGCGCCGTGCACGGCAGCGGGCTCTACCTCGGGGTGGAGCTGGTGCGCGACCGCGCGACCCGGGAACCGGCGGCCGAGGAGACCGCCGCGATCTGCGAACGGCTGCGGGAGCTGGGTGTGATCGTCCAGCCGACCTCGGACCGGCAGTGCGTGCTGAAGATCAAGCCCCCGCTGTGCCTGACCCCCGACAGCGCGGACCGGTTCGTGGCCGCGCTGGACGACGCCCTGACCCACGGATGGTGACGATGAGCGACGGCCAGCGGCCGGTACCGGGCCCCGGACTCTCCACGCCCGGTACCCCCGACACCCGCGAACCCCGTGCCGCCCCGCCCGCCGCGCCGACCATCGCCGACGTGGCCCGCCTGGCGCGGGTCTCGCGGACCACCGCCTCGGACGCGCTGCGCGGCCACGGCCGGGTGTCCGACGCGACCCGGGAGGCGGTGGCGGCGGCGGCCCGGCAGCTCGGCTACTCTCCCAACCGCAGCGCCCGCTCGCTGCGCACCTCGGTGACGGAGACGATCGGGCTGCACATACCGGAGTTCCTGACCAGCGCCGAGTACTACATGTCGTTCGTGTTCGGGGTGATCGAGGAGGCGACCAGGGCGAGTCTCAATGTCACGCTGATGTCGGCGGGGCATCTGGGCGACCGGCCCGGCGCCCCGCAGGTCGACGGTCTGGTGCTGTGCGACCCGATGGCCGGTGATCCGGTGGTCGACCGGTTGATGAGCTGCGGTCTGCCGGTGGTGACGGCCGAGCGGTACGTCGGGGCGAAGGAGTCCACCGGCGTCGTCGTCTCCGACCACCGCGGCCATCTCGAACAGCTCCTGGACCATCTCGCCGACCGGGGCGCCCGCCGGGTGGCCTTCCTGGCCTCGGACACCACCGGCGAATGGGCCACCACCCTGTGCGCCACCTACAGCGGCTGGTGTGCCCGGCGGGGGGCGCCGGACCTCACCCACCGGGCGCCGTTCGGCTCCCCGCCCGAGGTGCTCCAGGCGGAGGTGCGGCGGATGCTGGCGCTGAACCCCGGTGTCGACGCGATCGTGTGCGCCGCCGACGGGGCGGCGGCGGCGATCCTGCCCGAACTGCGGGCCGCCGGGCGGACGGTGGGCGAGGATCTGCTGCTGGCGTCCTGTGTGGACAGTTCGGCGATGCGTCTGGCGCATCCGCCGATCACCTCGATCCAGCTCCACCCCCGCGCGGTGGGCGCGGAATGCGCCCGGCTGCTGTGCGAGATCCTCGCCCGGCAGACCCCGGAGGGCACCATTCGCTCGGTCCCGATAGAGCTGAACATCCGGGATTCCAGCCGCCCCACATCCTTGAGATAAACAGCCGACAACCCCTCGACAGGTAATTCCCGCCGCCGCCTCACGGGAAATTCCCGCCCGATCCCCGGGCAGTCCCTGAGCAGTTCCCGGGCATCCCCGGGGCGGCCCCGGAACATCGCCGGGACGGGCCCCGATACCGCTCCGGCACAACCCCCCATGGGTCTTTCGCGGACAGCCGCCACGGTTGCCCGCGAAAGACCCATGCCGCTTTTCAGGTTACTTCTGTGAGTCTTTCCAGTTATCACAGAATTTCGCGCGAAGTGCATTGACATCGGCTTGTGACGGCACATAGCTTTCCGGCACGCCGGAACGATCCGGCCATGTTTGGCAAGGAGTTGAACCGTGCGTAGATCCTCCTCCGTCATAGCCTGTTCCACCGTCCTCGCGACGGCCCTCACCGCCTCCTGCACCGCCGCCGCCGGCCCCGACGGCACGGCTGGCGCCGAGGTCCCCGCCGGTTATCTGGCCGTCGCCGACAAGACCCTGAAGGGCCGGGGCCCGCTCACCGTCCAGGTCGACTACGACTCGGCGGAGGCGGGCGGCCTCGATCCGCAGCTCGCCGGGAGCGCCCGTTCCTGGTCGCTGGGTTCCCTGGTCTACGAGCCGCTGGTCACCGTCGGCACCGGGTTCGAGATCGAGCCGCTGCTCGCCGAGTCCTGGACGCAGCCCGCCCCGACGACCTATGTGTTCGCCCTGCGCGACGGCGCCGCCTTCTCCAACGGGCGCGCGGTCACCCCCGACGACGTGGTGGGCAGCCTGGAGCGCCTCGCCGACTCCGACGCCCCCTACGGCGCCCAGCTCGGCCCGCTGAAGTCGGTCCGGGCCACCGGCCCCGCCGAGGTCACCGTCGAGCTGGAGAAGCCCTACGGGGCGTTTCTCTCCGCGCTGTCGAACACTCCGGCCGCCGTGCTGCCGATGAAGGAGATCGAGGACGGCTCGCTGGACATCGAGAAGGAGATGCTCGGCACCGGTCCCTTCGTGGTCGGCGAACACAAGCAGGACCGCTACTGGACGTTCACCCCGAATCCGGAGTACCGGTTCGCCGACCAGGTCGGCATCTCCGAACTGCGGGTCGAGATCGTCCCCCAGGAATCCACCCGGCTCGCCGCGGTCCGCAGCGGAAACGCGGGGCTCGCCTTCTTCAACAACGTCGATTCCATGGACCAGTTGGCGGGAACGGCGAACGCGAGGGTCGTCAATCAGCAGTACAGCGACTTCTACTATCTGATCCAGAACTCGCAGAACCCGGATTCGCCGCTCGCCGACCAGAAGGTGCGGTTCGCGCTGAACAGCGCCCTGGACCGGCAGCAGATCGCCGACAACGCCCTGGGCGGCCAGTCCCGGCCGACCGGCGTCGCCCCCTCCGTCCTGCCCGGCGGCTGCGACCCCGCCGCGCTGCCCGGCGCCCAGGCCGGACCGGAGGGCGCCGGGGCGGCGATCGAGGCGGCCGGCGCCGAGGGCACCACCCTGCGCCTCGCCGTCTACACCTCGGAGCCCGCGCTCGCCCAGATCGCCCAGGTCGTCCAGCAGCAGTACGCCGCCGCCGGAATCGAGGTGAAGATCGAGAAGTTCGACGACGCGACCTATCTCGACCGGGTCTTCGGCGAGAACCCCGACTTCGACATGGCCATCGGCTGGTTCGCCGGGTACGCCGACGCGTCGATGGTGTCGCGGTGGTGGAACCCGTCCGTCGCCGGTTTCTCCAGCGCCTTCCTCACCAATGACACCCAGTTGAACGAACTCATCGACACCGCGACCGCGCAGGCCCCCGGCGACGGCCGGGACGCGGCGCTGCGGGAGGTGTGCGAGCGGGTGGACAGCAACGCGGAGATGCTGCCGCTGGTGACCCGCCCCGGTGTCGTCGGCTACCGCACCGACAAGGTCAGCCCCACCCTCCACGCCCGCGAGGGATACGGCAATCTGCTGCGGAACATCACCGCGTACAAGATCCCCGGCGCCGAGTAGCCCGCCATGACCTACTTCCGCTGGGCCCTGGGGCGCCTCGGTGTCGCGGCCCTCACCCTCTTCGGGGTCTCCCTGCTGATCTTCGCCGCGGTCCGCGCGATGCCCGGCAGCTACTCCGACCTGGTCCTCGGCCCGCTCGCCACCGACGCCGACAAGGCCGCCGCCGCCACACGCTACGGCCTCGACGGCTCCCTTCCCGAGCAGTACGCGCACTGGCTGCTGAACGCGGCCCGCGGCGACTTCGGGATCTCCATGGCCAGCCAGACCCCGGTGGCGACCGAGTTCGCCGACCGGCTGCCGGCCACCGTCACCCTCACCGTGCTCGCCCTCGCCGTGACCGTCCTCATCGGTGTCCCGCTGGGCGTGCTGACCGGGATCCGGGGCGCGGGCGGCGGCCGGACCGGCCGTGTCCTGGGCAGCCTGGGGCTGAGCCTGCCCGAGTTCGTCGTCGGCTCCCTCGTGGTCTTCGTCTTCACCCGGTACGGGCTCGGCCTGACCGTCGGCGGCTATGTCCCCTGGGACCAGGGCCCGCTGCGGTCGGTGCTGTCACTGGCCCTGCCCGCCGCCGTACTCGCCGTGTTCTGCACGGCGGCCGTCGCCCGCACCACCCGGGACGCGGTCCTCGGCGTCCTCGTCGAACCGCATGTCGGCGCCGCCCTCGCCCGGGGCGAGTCCGCCGCCCACATCGTCCGCCACCATGTGCTGCGCAACGCCGCCATCCCCGTCCTCACCCTGCTGGCCACACTCAGCGCCTATCTGCTGGGCGGGGCGGTGATCGTGGAGCGGCTCTTCAACACCCCGGGTCTCGGCTCGTTCCTGGTGGACGGCCTGGACCGGCGGGACTACGCGATCGTGCAGGCCGGGGTGCTGCTCGCGGCGACCGTGTTCATCGCCGTCAACGTCCTCGTCGACATCGTCTGCGGGGTCATCGACCCGAGGATCAGCACCCGGGCCGGGAGGTCCACGACATGAGCGCCCTCACCTCACCGGACCCCGGGCCGTCCATGCCCCGCCGCGTCCTGTCCCGGCTGCGGTCGCTGCTCGCGCCGCGCTCCTTCGACGGGCTGTTCCGGGTGGCGCTGTGGGTGCTGCTCGTGCTGGTGGCCGCGACCCTGCTGAGCCATCTGACCGGCCTGGGCGGCGACCCCGGGGCCACCGTCGGCGAACGCCTCACCCCGCCCGGCGCCGACGCCGTCCTCGGCACCGACAACCTCGGCCGCTCCCTGCTCCCCAGACTCCTCCAGGGCATCGGCACCACCCTGCTGCTGTCCTCCCTCGCGGTGCTCACCGCCGCCGCCATCAGCACCGCGCTCGGCATCCTCGCCGGGTACCGGGGCGGCCGTACCGCCGAGGCCGTCGCCCGGGTCTCGGACGTCCTGTACGCCTTCCCGTCCATCGTGCTCGCCGTGCTGGTGTCGGCGGTGCTCGGCCCCGGCCGGTCCGCCGCGCTCGCCAGTACCGTCCTGGTCACCGTCCCGCTGATGACCCGTATGGTCGCGACCGCCGCGCGGTCGGTGGCCCGCCGGGACTTCGTGGTGGCGGCCCGGATCAGCGGGGTCCCGGCGCTCACCGTCATGCGGCGGCACATCCTCACCAATGTCTCCGGCACGATCACCGTGCAGGGCACCTACGCCCTGTCCGTCGGCATCCTCGTCGAGGGCGGCCTCGGCTTCCTCGGCTACGGCGTCCAACTCCCCGACGCCTCCCTCGGGCTGCTCATCCAGGAGGGCAGCCTCTACCTGGTCAACGCGCCCTGGCTGATCATCGCGCCCGGCACGGTCCTGGTCGCCGCGATCGTGGCCATCAACCTCATCGGGGACAGCCTGCGCGACCACTTCGAACCCCGCGAAACGAGGGCGCTGCTATGACCGCCGCCGCGACGGCCCCCGCCGAGAAGAGCCCCCTCGTCCTGATCGACGACGTCACCGCCGAGTACCGCACCGGGCAGCGCACGGTCCGCGCCCTGGACGGGGTCCGGCTCGCCGTCGAGGCGGGCGGGCACGTCGGGATCGTCGGGGAGTCCGGGTCCGGGAAGTCCACCCTGGGGCTGCTGGTCGGCCGGCTGCTGCCCGACACCACCCGCTTCCCCTCGGGCCGGGTCCTGGTGGCCGGCGAGTCCGTCCTCGACCTGCCCCGCGGCCAACTGGCCCGGTTGCGCCGCGAACGCCTCGGCTTCATCCCCCAGGACCCGGTCGGCGCCCTGGACCCGACCCTGCGCGTCGGCCGCCAGCTCGCCCTCACCCTGCGCGCCGGGGGCACCCGCCGCCCGGACCGCGCCGACCTCGTACGGCAACTGGAGCAGGTCCGCATCAAGGACCCCGAACGGGTGCTGGGCCTGTACCCGCACGAGATCTCCGGCGGGATGGCGCAGCGGGTCGTCATCGCCATGGCGATGGCCCGCCGGCCCGCCGTGCTGATCGCCGACGAGCCCACCGCCGCGCTCGACGCCCAGGTCCGCCAGGACGTGCTGCGGCTGCTGTTCACCCTCGCCGACGAGCACGGCACCACCCTGGTCTGGCTCAGTCACGACCTCGGCGGTGTCGCCCGGTGGTGCGGCCGGATCGCGGTGATGTACGGCGGCCGGATCGTGGAGGACGGGCCCACCGCCGACGTCCTCGGCGCTCCCCGGCACCCCTACACCGCCGCGCTCGCCGCCGCCGACCCGGCGCGGGCCGTCGCCGGTGACCGGCTGCGGGCCATCGCGGGCACCCCGCCCGTGCTCTCCGGCGCGGCGGCCGGGTGCGCCTTCGCGCCCCGCTGCCCCGCCGCCACCGACCGGTGCGCCACGGTACGGCCGGAGCCGGACTCCCTCCGGGAGCGGACGGTGCTGTGCCATCACCCCCTCGACGGCGGGAGCGCGCCGACGCCCCGCCCGACCACCCCCGTGGAGGCGGCCCCGTGAACCCCATCGACCGCATCCCGCCAGACCCCGCCGTGACGGACACCGGCCCCTCTCCCGACCGCGCCCGCACTCCCACCGACCTCACCGTGAAGGACACCGGACCGGTGAAAGGCACCGGCGGCACCGGTGATTCCGGCCCGCTCCTCGAACTCGACGCCGTCAGTGTCGTCTTCCCCGGGCGGCGCGGCAGGGGCGGCCCGGTCACCGCCGTCGACCGCGTCAGCCTCTCCATCGCGCCGGGCGAGACGCTCGGGCTGGTCGGCGAGTCCGGGTCGGGCAAGTCGACCACCGGCTCGCTGGCGCTGGGGCTGCTGCGCCCGGCCTCCGGCACCGTCCGCTTCCTGGGGGAGCCGCACCGGGGCCGCAGCCGCGCCGGAGCCCTCCAGGCCGTCCTCCAGCACCCGCACTGGTCCCTCAACCCCCGCCTCACCATCCGTGACAGCGTCGCCGAACCCCTCGCCGCCGCCACCCGCACCCGGCTCCGCGCCCACCACGGCGCGGTCGCCGGGCTCCTCGACCGGGTCGGTCTGCCGGAACGGTTCGCCGACCGGCTGCCGCACGAGCTGTCCGGCGGCCAGCGCCAGCGCGTCGCCATCGCCCGCTCCCTGATCACCCGGCCCCGCTTCATCGTCTTCGACGAGGCCGTCAGCGCCCTGGACGTGTCCGTCCAGGCCCAGACCCTCAACCTGATCCGCGATCTCCAGCAGGAGCACGGATTCGGCGCCCTGTTCATCTCCCACGACCTCGCGGCCGTCCGCTACGCCGCCCACCGCATCGCCGTGATGCGGGGCGGCCGGATCGTCGAACTCGCGGACACCGCCCGCTTCTGGCACACCCCCGAGCACCCGTACTCCCGCACCCTTCTGGAGAACCTGTGAGCCGCACGCCCGACACCCCCGCCGCCGCCCCGGAGCACTTCCTGACCGGCGCCCCCGTCTTCGGCCCCTGCCGGGGCAACGAGGACGTCCGCCCCGAGCCCCGCCCCAGCACCGGCGACCGCACGGTCCGCTATGACTTCCCCGGTGTCGAGGTCGGCACCGCCGAGTACTCCGAGGGCCCGACCGGCGTCACCGTCGTCCATGTCCCGGCCGGTGCCCGGATGTCCATCGACGCCCGAGGCGGCGCCATCGGCCTCACCTACGGCGCCGACAGCTTCGCCCACGCCGTCTGCCTGGCGGGCGGCTCCCTGTACGGGCTCGGCGCGGCGCCCGGCGTCGCGAACGAACTCCTCACCCGGGTCGGCAACGACGTCAACTGGGACCAGCTCAAGTGCGTGGCGGGGGCGATCATCTACGACTTCAGCGCCCGGGACAACGCGGTCACCCCGGACGCCGCCCTGGGCCGGGCCGCGATGCGCGCCGCCCGGCACGGCGAGTTCCCGGTCGGCCGCTGCGGGGCGGGGGCGTCCGCCTCGGTCGGCAAGGTGGAGTACGCGCGCACCGAATTCGCCGGGCAGGGCGCCGCGTTCCGGCAGATCGGCGACATCAGGATCCTCGCCGCGACCGTGATCAACGCGGTGGGGGTGATCGTGGACCGGGACGGCACCGTGCTGCGCGGCAACTACGACGCCGCGACCGGCACCCGCACCCTGCCGCAACTGGATTATGCGGAGGCGTTCGAGAAGAACCCGGGCGCGGTGCCCGCGACCGCGCCGGGCAACACCACCATCTCGGTCGTCGTCACCAACGTCCGCCTGGACGACCGGGAGCTGGCCTACTTCGGCCGTCAGGTGCACGGTTCCATGCACCGCGGCATCCAGCCCTTCCACACCAATCTGGACGGCGACACCCTGTTCACGCTCACCACGGACGAGGTCGACCTGCCGCGCAACCCGATGCGCACCGGGCAGGACACCATGACCTCCGTCGCGCTCGGCGCGGTCGCCTCCGAGGTGATGTGGGACGCGATCCTGAGCAGCGTCCGGTGACCCACGCCGAACTCACCCCCGCGGGCGGCCCCCCGCCGCCCGCCCCGGCCCCCGTCCTGCCCGTCTTCCACTGCGACGACCCCGACCCCACCCGCCGGGGCCATGCCTTCGGCCGCGCCCACGGCCACCGGATCCGTGCCACGGTCACCGCCTACCGGGAGCTGTTCGACGCGGTCGGTGTCGCGCCGCAGGATCTGCGCCCGCACGGTGAGCAGGCCGTCGACGAGATCGCCCGCTGGGCCCCCGACCTGTACGCGGAACTCGCCGCGTCGGCGTCGGGGGCCGGGCTCCCGGTGTGGGAACTGGCCCTGGTCAACGCCCGGACGGAGGTCCTCGCGACGGTCGGGGCGACCGCCGAGGGCGAGTGCTCCACCGCCGTCCATGTCGGGGGTCCGGGCGCCCCGCACACCATCCAGACCTGGGACTGGCATGAGGAGATGGCGTTCGCCCGCACCCTCACCGGGCACCGGGCGGGCGCGTCGGGCCCCGGGGTGCGGATCTTCACGGAGGCCGGCGCGCTGGCGAAGATCGGGGTCAGCGAGGCGGGCCTCGGCGTCCACTTCAACATCCTCAGCCACCGCGAGGACGGCGACGGCATCGGCGTACCGGTGCATGTCGTCGCCCGGCGGATCCTGGATCTGGCGGGCACGGTCGCCGAGGCCGTCGACATCGCCCGCTCGGCCCGGGTGACCGCGTCGACCGTGCTCACCGTCGTCACCTACGACGGGCGGCACGCGGACGCGGCGAGCATCGAGATCTCCCCGGCGGGTGTCGCCGTGGTCCGTCCGGACGCGGACGGTTTCCTGCTGCACACCAATCACTTCCTCGATCCGGTCCTGGCCCTCGGGGAGATCGCGGCGCCCAGCGGCAGCACCTACGCCCGCCACGCCCATCTGCACACCCACCGTGCCCTGCTGGCCGACCCGGACCCCGGCCGCTGGACGGAGCTGCTGCGGGCGCACGACAGCGACGGGGCGCCGGTGTGCTGCCATCCCCAGGAGGGGCTGCCGTTCCATCTCCAGTGGCGGACCCTGCTCACCGTGAGCCTGGACCTCGCCGCCGCCCGGCTCCGGCTCCACCCGGGCGGCCCCTGCACGGCGGCGGCCCCGGACACCTGGATCCACCTATGACCGGGCACCCCGCCCCCTACCGGGGCCTGACCGCCCGGGTGGCGGGGATCGTCCGCTACCCCGTGAAGGCGATGGCGGGCCGGCCCCTGCCCCGGGTGTTCCTCACCCCGGGGCGGGGGCTCCCCCTGGACCGGGTGATCGGGCTGCGCAACGGCACCCTCATGGTGCGCCGCCACACCCACTGGACCGACAGCACCGCGTTCCTGCGCCTGCTGAAGAACGCCTCCCTGGCCCGCCACACCGTCACCCTGACCGAGGAGGGCGAGGGCAGCGCCGTCCTGCGGATCACCGCGCCCTCCGGGGAGGGCATCACCCTGCGGCTGCGCGACGGTCTGCCGCTGCCCGGCGACATCGACCGGGCGGACGAGGTCCTGCGCACCTGGTTCCCGGACGGCCCCCTCGGCCCCGTCACCGCCGACGCCCCCGGTGTCTCCCTGTGGGACTGGCCGACGGCCCCGGTCTCCCTCATCAACCTGGACACCGTCCGGGCGCTCACCGACGCGGCCGGGGTCCCGGTCGACCACCGCAGGTTCCGGGCCAATCTGTATGTCGAAGGGCTCGGCCCCTGGCGGGAGTTCGCCCTGGTGGGCCGCCGGGTGGCGCTGGGCGGGGCGGAACTGGACATCGTCCAGGCCACGGACCGCTGCCGCGCCACCACCGTCAACCCCGACACCGGCCGGCGCGACCTCAACGTCCCGGTCCTGCTCGCCTCCCGCTTCGGGCACCTGTACTGCGGGGTGTACGCCCGGGTCGTACGCCCCGGACCGGTCGCCGAGGGCGACCGGCTCACCGTCCTGGACACCCCCGCCGACCCCGCCGCCCTCCCCGCCCCCGAACCCGACTGGCCCCGCTACGCGACCGTGACCGCCCTGCGCGAGGAGAGCCCGACGGTCACCACCGTCCGTCTGGCCGACCCCGCCGCTCTGGCCGCCGCGCCCGGCCAGCATCTGCGCGTCCACCTCGCCGACGGCGACGGCCCGACCTGGCGCAGCTACACCCTCACCGGCACGGCCCCGGGCGCCCTCGCCATCAGCGTCAAACGGGTGCCGGACGGCCGGGTCTCCCCCCTCCTGCACGCCCTGCGCCCGGGCGCCCACCTGCGCGTCTCCGGCCCCTACGGCTCCCCCCTGGTGTCCCCCGGACCGTCCCGCCCGCTGCTGCTGGCGGTGGCCGGGGTGGGGGTGACCCCGGTCCTGCCGATCCTGCGCGGCCTGGCCGACAGCGCGCCCGAGCGCCCGGTGACGGTCCTGAACGTCGTCCGCACGCCCGGGGACGCCCCTCTGTGGCCGGCGATCACCGCGCTCCTGGCCCGCCTCCCCCACGCCACCGGCCGCCTGTACGTCACCGGGGGCGACGGCCCGCTGCCGCCGGACGCCCGCCCCGGCCGCCCCACCGAGGCCGACTACGCCGACCTGGCGCCGGACCCGGGCGGGGAGGCGTATCTGTGCGGCCCCGCCGAGTTCGTGAAGGCGGCCCGTGCCGCGCTGCTGGCGGCGGGACTGGCCCCCGGCGCCATCGCCGACGAGCACTTCTTCTCCCCCGTGGAGGTCCCCCTCACCGACCGGCCGCCCCCGGCGCCGGGCCCCTTCCCGGTCCGTTTCGCGGCGAGCGGCACGGAGGCGACCTGGACGGCGGACGACGGCACCCTGCTGGACCTGGGCGAGTCGGCCGGGGTGCGGCTCCCGTCCGCGTGCCGCGCGGGCGCGTGCGGCACCTGTCTGCAACGGGTGGACGGCGCGACGGCCCATCTGATCACCCCGGGCGTGCCGGTCCCGTCGGGGCATGCCCTGCTGTGCTGCGCGGTTCCGGTGGGGCCGGTGACGGTGACGAGCGCCTGAGCGGCGGGAGCGTCCCGGTCACCAGGACTCCTGGGCGTCGACGACGTCCGGGTGGGGTGGCAGCGCGCCGGGGCGGTCCACGCCGTAGGCGGGGTTGAGTCCCAGGGCGACCCGGGTGCCGTCCCCTTCCAGCAGGACGCGCGAGGGCCCGCCTATGTGCTCGTTCTCCACGTAGTAGCGGGTCCGGGTATGGACGGCCTCTATGGCGTGCCGGAGGGTGGCCAGGTCCAGTGCCTCGGGGCCGTCCTGGACGCCCTCGACGAGCCCGTCTATCAGGGTCTCGGTGAAGGGGTCCGACAGGGGCCAGAAACTCGATGTCCCGGCGGCCATGACTGAGGCGGTGGGCGCGGCGGCGGCGAACGCGGCCAGGGCGGTGCCCACCTGGCCGCAGTCCAGCAGGACCACGGGACGGGCCGCCCGGCTCGCCCCGACGATCCCGGCCACGGCGTCGAGGCCGATCCCGCTGTCCGGGCCGCCCGCGAACCAGACCAGCAGCACGTCCGACGCCGCGTCGGCGGACTCCCGGAGCGCGTCGAGCACCTCGTCTGGTCGCTCCACGCCGGGGAACGCGCGGGTGCTGCCCCGGTGGAAGGCGCCGCCGGGTCCGGGAGCGGTGAGCACCCGTGCCAGCCGCCCCGCCAGCGCCTCCGGTTCCCCGAGCGAGGGTGCGTGGCGCAGTCCCGCGCTGGACCCGACGAGCACCGCGCGGGACCGCTCCCGCTCGGGCAGGAGGGGGTGGCGCGGTGGCAGCACCGGAGGCATGATCATCTGGTTCCCCTTGCACGGTGGTGGGGCGCGGGACGGATCCGTTCGCATCGGCGCGAGCGCCTTCCAGGATCGCGCACGGCACGGGATCACGCAGGGAAATCCGCGGGCTCCCGGGCCGGGCCGGACCCGTCGGCGGCCCGCACGCCGGGCGCACCGAGGGCGGGCGCTGCGGCGATGAGGCGTGCGGGGCGGGGCCCTCGGGCCGGGGTACGTACCGTGACCTGTGAGAATGGCGGCGAGGGCAGGGCCGTCACGGGACGGGTCGGCGCGGTACGGCGCGAGAGAGCGGTTTCGGGTGTCGCAGCGGGGACGGGGACCGCAGGGCCTGGTCGAGCGGATGGAGCACCATCAGGTCCCGGTCTATCTGGCGGCGATGGCGGCCGGTGGGCTGCTCGGCTGGACGGCACCGGGGCTCGGGCCGGGGCTGGAGCACACGATCAACCCGGTGCTCGGGGCGCTGCTGTTCGTCACCTTCCTCCAGGTCCCGGCCGCCGAGCTGGTGCGCTCGCTGCGCGACGGGCGGTTCCTGTCGGCGGCGCTGGCGGTCAACTTCGTGGTGGTGCCGCTGGTGGTGGCCGCGATGTTCGCGTTCCTGCCGGACGACCGGGCGGTGCGGCTCGGGGTGCTGCTGGTGCTGCTGTGCCCGTGCGTGGACTATGTGATCGTCTTCTCCGGTCTGGCGGGTGGTTCCAGCCGCCGGCTGCTGGCGGCGACGCCGGTCCTGCTGGTGGCGCAGATGCTGCTGCTGCCGGGGTTCCTGTATCTCTTCATGGGCCCGGACCTCGCCGACACCGTCGAGGCGGGTCCGTTCGTCGAGGCGTTCGTCGTCCTCATCGTCGTCCCGCTCGCCCTGGCCTGGGCGCTCCAGGCGTGGGCGGCACGCGCTCCGGGCGGGCGCCGGGTCTCGGACGCGGCGACCACCACGATGGTCCCGCTCATGGCGGCCACGCTGCTCGTCGTGGTGGCCTCGCAGGTCCCCAAGCTCGGCGACCGGCTGTCCGACGTGGCCGCCGTCGTCCCGTTCTTCGCGCTGTTCCTGGTGGTGATGGCGTTCGCGGGGAAGGGCGTGGCGCGGCTGCTGCGCCTGGACGCGTCCGCGGGGCGGGCGATCGTCTTCACCGGGGCGACCCGCAACTCCCTGGTCGTCCTGCCCCTCGCCCTCGCCCTGCCCGGGGACATGGCCGTCGCGGCGGTGGTCGTGGTGACGCAGACGCTGGTGGAGGTCGTCGGCATGGTGGCGTATGTCCGTCTGGTGCCCCGGCTGGTGCCGGAGGGGGACGCGCAGGCCGGGGGCTGACCCCACCCGCACCCGGGCGGATCCGGGCGGCCCCGGGCGGCCCGCGCTCCCAGGACAAGATGCGAATCGTACGAGATCTCCGGGGTCCGGGAGCCGCCGTCGGAGCCGTGTTCTCCGGGGCCCGGCCGCCGTCCGTGCCGAGATGTCCGGGTGCGGCGGTCATCGGTGCCGAGACCTCGGGGGTCCGGCCGCCGTCGGGGCCGTGCTCTGCGGGAGGACTCGGCCGCCATCGGGGCCGTGCTCTGCGGGACTCGGCCGCCGTCGGGGGCGAGATCTTCGGGGCCCGGCCGCCGTCTGTGCTGAAATCTCAGGGCCCGACCGCCGTCATTGCGCAGATCTTTCCCCTACTCGGGCGGTTTGCTCACCCTATACACGCTCGCAATGAATTGTCCCAATTGGCCGGGGTAGCAAAGACATCGGGATCGAGAGACCTGGTGGTCGCGGAGCTGCACATGTCCTTCGTCCCGTGATTCAGATCGAGCCCCTGAGTCGTGTCCGCGCACAGTCGCCGGTCCGCTCTCCGCACAGCGGAATCCGGCGCGGGGCTGTTCCCGTCACCCCGGCAGGAAGCACTTCCTGCCCCATCTCATGGACGCGCCTTCCGGCCTGACGGCCCGACCGCCGCCGGTCGGCGCGCGCACACCGCTGCCACCCGCCGTGCCTTCCCCTGCGAGGAGTCTGTGATGCCACGATCCGAGCCGCCGCTCCCACCCACCCGGGTGGCCGGCACCCCGGCCACCCGCCACGGGACCGTGCGGCGGCCCGCCGCCCCGCTCCGGGCCGCCGCATGAGCGAGCGCGCGGCGACCGCGTCGGCGCACACCTCCCTGGCGGTGTCCCTGGAGACCTCCCGTCGGCTGCTGACGGCGTTCTTCGCCGGTCTCGGCGCCGCGATGGCGGTCTGGGGCGCCCGTCTCCCGTCCGTCCAGGACGCCGCGCAGATCGGCGCCGGACGCCTCTCCCTGGTCCTGCTCGCGGCGGCCCTCGGCATGGTCGCCGGACTGCAACTCGGCTGCCATCTGGCCCACCGCCACGGCCCCTCGCGGCTGCTGGCGGGTCCCGGCGCGGTCTTCGGCCTGGCCCTGGTGCTGCTGGCCCAGTGCCGCTCCCTGTCCACGCTCATCGCGGCGGCCACCCTCTTCGGGCTCGCGCACGGCGTCCTGGACGTCGGCGTCAACTCGGCCGCCGTCAACTGCCAGACCGCCTACGGCCGCCCCATCATGGCGTCGCTGCACGCCGCGTGCTCGGTCGGCGGGGTGGGGGGCGCCGCCCTCGCCGCGGGCGCCGCCCGGATCTCCCACACCCTCCTCTTCACCGTCGTCGGCGCACTGGTCGCCCTGGCCGCCGCCGTAGCGGCCCCCGCCCTGCGCCTGGCACCCCAACTGGACGCGGACCCCGCCGGGGCGGGCGCCCACCGCGACCCGGGGTCCTCGTCACGCCGCACGGTGTGGCTGCTGGCCGCGCTCGCGGCGGCCTGTCTGCTCAGCGAGGGCGCGGCGCTGGACTGGTCGGCGGTGCATCTGAGCGGACTGGGCGCCACTGAGGCGGTCGCCGCCGCGGCCTACGCCCTCTACTCGGCCGCGATGGCCGTGGGACGCCTCCTCGGCGACCGGCTCACCGAGCGGTACGGGGCCGCGACCGTGGTGCGGGCGGGGGCGGTGGTGGCGGCGGTCGGGCTGGGCGGCTCGCTGCTGGTCGGCAATGTCGCCGGGGCGCTGGCCGGCTGGGCGGCGCTGGGCCTGGGGCTGTCCATCACGGTGCCGTCCCTGATCACGGCGGCGGGCCGGGGCGGGCCCCGTACCGTCGGCGCCGTCACCGCGGTCGGCTACATCGGCCTCGTCGCGGGACCGGCGGCGATCGGGGCCCTGGCCACCCTCACCTCCCTCCCCCTGGCCCTCGCCCTCCCCGCCGTCCTGGCGGCGGTGGTCGCGCTCACCTCGCGCCGCGCGCTGGAGCCGCGTTGACAACCGGGACGATCCCGGCGGGTTGACTCCCCGACGAGAAAACCCACGTCCCACCCACCCCTCGACCACGAGGCCGATCACCCGATGATGAACTCACGAAACCCCGCATGCGAAGGAAGGCCGGATCCATGCATGGCGACGGGGCCTCAGCCCTTCTGCAACTCACTGACGTGCGCGTCGACGGATTCGGCGAGTCCGCGCAGGTCGTAGCCGCCTTCGAGGACGGTGACCAGCCGTCCGTCGCAGTTCCGCTCCGCGGCGTCCATCAGCATGCGGGTCGCCCAGCCGAAGTCGTCCGCCGTCATCTCCAGCGATGCGAGGGGGTCGCGTTCGTGGGCGTCGAAGCCCGCGGAGACGAGGATCAGTTCGGGGCGGAACGCGTCGAGGGTGGGGAGGATGCGGGCCTCGAACGCCTCGCGCAGTGCGGTGCCGCCGTCGCCCGGGGACAGGGGCGAGTTGACGATGTTGCCGACGCCGGTCTCACTGACCGCGCCCGTGCCGGGGAACAGCGGCATCTGGTGGGTGGAGGCGTAGAGCACGCTGGGGTCGGAGTAGAAGATCTCCTGTGTGCCGTTTCCGTGGTGCACGTCGAAGTCGACGATCGCCACCCGGCCCAGGCCGTGGTTGCGCTGTGCGTGGCGGGCGCCGATGCCGATGTTGTTGAAGAGGCAGAAGCCCATGGCGCGTTCGGTCTCCGCGTGATGGCCGGGCGGGCGGCTGGCGACGAACGCGTTCTGCACGTCACCGGCGAGTACGGCGTCGACCGCCTGGAGGGTGCCGCCGACGCCGCGCAGCACGACCTCCCAGGTGGACGGCTCCATCATCGTGTCGCCGCCGTCGAGGAGTACGTAGCCCTCGGCGGGGCGTGCCGCTTCCAGCGTGTCGACGTAGCGGTTGGAGTGGACATAGCGGGTCACGTCCGGGTCGGCGATGTTCGCTTCGACGCGGACGAGCCGGTCGAACCGCTCCTGCCGGAGCGTGGCCTCGACGACGCGGTACCGGTCCGGTCGTTCCGGGTGACCCGGCGTGGTCCGGTGGTCGGCGAAGGCGGGGTGATGTGTCAGCAGCGTGGCCACGGCGGTTTCTGCTCCTCTGGGGGTTCGATGGGGTGGGCGCGCACGCGCCGCTACCGGAGTGGGCGGGCCGTGGCGGCGGAAGGGGAGCGGGGCGTCGGTCGCGCCGGAGTCCGCAGTCGTGCGCGGCCCGTTCCTGCGGGGTGAGGGATGTCCCGGACGCCTGCGTCTCCCATCCTTGCCGACTCGCGGCCCGGTGTGCAGTCGGGAGGGGTCAGCGGGTGGCGTGGTCGGCGGCCTCGATGACGTCGGTAACGGTGCCGGAGTGGCTGATCACCACCGCGTGGGAGGCGCCCTTGACCTCGACGGTGTCGGCGGCGGCCCGGTCGTACATGAAGCGCTGGAGCGCCGGGGGGATGGCCTTGTCGGCGCCCGCGACGACGGCCCAGGACGGGGTGTCACGCCAGGCGGCGGCGAGGGTGGGGTCGGTGAGGAAGGAGGCGCTCATGGGGCGCTGGGTCGCGTGCATCAGGTGGGTGACCGAGCGGGGCAGGTCCGCGGCGAAGGCGGAACGGAACTTGTCGGGCTTCAGGTACAGGTCGGTGCCGGTGGTGCCGTCGGGGTTCGGGAAGGGCACCTCTTCGACGGCTTGCGGGAGTTCGCTCTGCGGGTACCGGCCGAACAGTTCGCTGAGCCGCTCGCCCCGGTCGGGCACCGAGGCGGCGACGTAGACCAGCGCCTTGACGTTCGGGTTGCCCGCCGCCGCGTTGGTGATGACGGCACCGCCGTAGGAGTGGCCGGCCAGGACGACCGGGCCCTCGACTGCGGCGAGGACGCTTCTGATGTAGGGGGCGTCGGTGGTCAGCCCGCGCAGCGGGTTGGCGGGTGCGATCACCCGGTAGCCGCCGTCCTGGAGGCGCTCGACGACGCCCTCCCAGCTCGTGGAGGCGTCGGCGAAACCGCCGTGCACCAGCACCACGGTCGGCCTGGTCCCGGCACCCGTGCCGGTGCCGGTGGCCGGGGTGGCGGAGGCCGTGGTGGCCAGTACGGTGGCCACGACGGTGCCGGTGGCCGCCGCGGCGGTCAGGCCGCGGTGCACGACCGTTCTGCGCATATCGCTGTCCTCTTCCTCTTGTGCGGTGGTGACCCGCGTGGATGGGCTGGGCTGTGGTCCGCTGTCCCGGTGCGGGACCTTGCCCGGGGTGCTTTTCTTCCACCGTTCCGGGTTCCGCACTGCCCGGCCGGTATCTGTCCCGGGGTGTGTCCTTCGGGGGATGCCGGGCCGTTTCCCTGCCGGTACGTGTGCTGCGGTGCCGGCTGGACGGAGCTGCTGTCCGGGTCCGCCGTCTCTTCGCCGGGAGTGCCGGGCGGGATGGGAGGCCGGTCGGGCGGTCGTTCCGGGGTGCGGGGGGATCCTGTGGTGCGGGGCTGGTTTCAGTCGGTGCCGGGGCGGGCTGGGCTGTTTCTGCCGGTCACGCTCCTGGGCCGGCGTCTTGGGCTGTGCCGGAGGGGGCTGTGCACACAGCCCCCTCCTGTGTACTGCCGGGTACGGCGATCAGGCTCAGGCGGTCGGGATGATTCCGAGCTGCTGGAGGGCCTTCACGCCGTCGTCGAGCCCGAGTTCCTCGACGATGAGACCGTTCTGGATCCTGAAGACGGTCGTGCCGGAGAAGTAGATCTTCTTGCCGGACACGGCCGGTACGGAGCCGATGGGCAGGTCGTCGAAGACCGGCCCGGTATGCGTGCCGCCGCCCGCCCACTGCCCGACGACGTAGTCGCCCTCGGCGATGAGGTCCGCGGTGCCCGAGAAGCCAAGGTCGGGGAACGAGGCGCGGAAGTTGGTGATGTAGGCACGGATCTCGTCCCGGCCGCGCATGGGCTTGTGCATCGAGTACTCGAACCGGACGTCCGGAGCGGCGAGTTCGTCGATGACATCGGGGTTGAAGGAGCTGCCCCAGAAGCCGGTGAACCAGCGGCCGACGATGTCCTTGTTCTGTTCGAGCGACATGGTCTCTCTTCCTTTCTCCAGGTGCCACCGGTGCGTCAGAGGCGCTGGTGACACTCTGGAGACGCGGCCGGACCCGGAACATGAGACTGGAAGTGATAATCGGTGGATCGGTCTGGATGACGTGCCTGACGGGTGGGGCTGTTGAGGGGGTTTCGGAGCGTGCCGGGCCTGCCCGGCGGGCGGTGCCGGGGGGAGGCGTGGTGGCGGCTGCCCGGCGGCTGCGGTGCCCGGGAGGTCGGTCCCCGGGCATGGCCGGGGTGGCGGCCGGTGAGGGGGAGGGGGCGTGACGCCGGGGAGCGGCTGTGGGTTCCGTTCAGGCCGCTGTCTCGGTGGAGTCCAGGCCGAGGGCCTCGTAGATGGCCTCGGTGGGTGTGCCGCCCTGGACGGTCACTCGGTCGATGCCGGCCGCGCGGGCATTGCGCAGGAGTACGATCTTGAGTGCGTGTGCCACCCATGGTTCCTGGGTGGGTTCCGTCCAGGTCACGGCGTCGCGTGCGGTGTCGCCGGTCGGGTCGATGATGGAAATGCCGACGGTCTCGTTGCCCCGGCACGCCACAACGGCGAGGGTCCTGTCGCGGATGGTGAAGGGCATCACGTCGATTCCGCCGAACATCATGGCGGACTGGAGCAGTTCTCCCGTCCCCTTGCCGGGGCGGGCCGGCCGGGTCTGCTTCTCCCCGAGGTGCGGGAAGGAGTAGGCGGCTGCGGTCGCGAGCCGGGTCGTCGGCCGGTAGTTCTCGGCGGTGAAGCCGGTCAGGTCGTATGTCCTGCTGTGCCGGTCGGCCACGGGGTTCTCCTCCTGTGCGCCTCTTGCGGTGGCCCGTGCGGCTGCCGGGCGTGCGGCGGGCACGGGCACACCGTGCCGGCCGGGCCGGCGGGTGCCGGGCGGTCACCGGCCGTCTCCCGGCACCGGGGAGGAGCCTGTCCGTCCGGGGGCCGGATCCGGCTGTGCTGAGGGGCGGGCGGCCCGGGCGCCGGCCGCCCGCCCCGGTCCTGTCCTACTTCGCGAACTTGGCGTTGAGGGCGAAGTAGTCGATGGAGGCGGCCATGGCGGTGTCGGCTCCCGCGAGGAAGGCGCGGGCGGCGTCGGCGGCGGCGGTGTAGGCGACCTGGGCGATGGCGGTGCCGGCGGAGTACCGGGAGACCCCGGCCTCGCGGAGCTGCTGGGGGGCGGGGGCGCCGGGCAGCCACAGGGCGTTGATCTTGAGGCCGGTGTCGCGGGCGACCGCGGCCAGGGCGTCGAGGTCGAGGAGGCCGGGGACGAACAGGCCGCAGGCGCCGGCTTCCCGGTAGGCGTTGCCCCGGGCGATGACGTCGGCGAGGCGGCCGTCCTCGTCGCCGACGCCGAGCAGGAAGACGTCGGTGCGGGCGTTGATGTACAGGTCGACACCGGCGTCGTCGGCCGCGGCGCGGGCGGCTGCGATGCGTCCGGCGGCGGTCTCGGTGCCGTAGAGCGGGCCGTTGTCGGTGGCGCCGGAGTCCTCCAGGTTGATGCCGACGATGCCGGTGGCGAGGAACTGTGTGATCGTCGCGCGCAGGCCGTCGGTGTCGTCGACGTAGGCGTTCTCGATGTCGGCGCTGACGGGGAGGTCCGTGGCGGCGACGATGCGCTCCAGGTTGGCCAGCACGTCCGCCCTGGCCAGCGAGCGCCCGTCGGCGACGCCCTGCGACCAGGACTGCGCGCCGGAGGAGGTCGCGATGGCGGTGGCGCCCGCCTCGGCGGCCAGCCGGGCGCTGCCGGCGTCCCAGGCGTTGGGCAGGACGAGGAAGTCCTCGTGCAGGCCGCGGAAGAGTTCGGCGCGCTGGTGCTGGAGGGTGGTGGACATGGGTGGTGGTGCTCCTTCCGGACCGGGTCTCGGTCTTGTGGTGGGTAGACGCACCGGCGGCGGGAAACGTGAGACGCCCCGGGAGGGATGTTTTCCGAGAGGTCTTCCGGGAGAGTGGTTCAGTCCTGGATCCACAGCCGGGAGGCGGCGTAGCTGCGCCAGGGCCGCCAGGCTTCGGCCGCGGCGGCGGGGTCGTCGGCGCCGCGGGCGGCCAGTGCCCGGCGCAGGACGGCGTCGCCGGCCGGGAAGGCGTCGGGGTCGGTGCCGGCGCGGACGGCCAGGTAGTCCAGGGTCCACGGCCCGACCCCGTAGGCCGCGCCCAGGGTGGCGCGGTCCGGGAGGTTCCGGGTGTCGCCGAGGTCGGCGAACAGCGCGGCGACGGCCAGCACGGTGCGGGCGCGGGCGCGGGTCAGGCCGATGCGCTCACGCAGCTCGTCGGCCGGCTGGCCGGCGACGACGCGCGGGGGTGGGAGCAGGCGCAGGCCGCCGGCGAACGCCGGATCCGGCGGGTCGGCGCCGTAGGCGGCGATCAGCCGGGAACCGAACAGGCGAGCCGCCGACAGCGACACCTGCTGGCCGATCACGGTGAACAGCGCGGCCTCGTAGGCGCTGTGGAACCGGGTGATCCGCACCCCGGGCCGGGCCGCGACCAGCGGCCCGATGACCGGGTCGGCGGCCAGGGCGGTGTCGACGGCGGCGATGTCGGCGTCCAGGTCGAACCAGCCGCGCACCCGCTGCCGGATCCGGGCCTCCAGGCCCCTGGTGCCGTCGGCGGGGGTGCGGATCGTCACCCCGTCGGCGTGGACGCGCAGGGCCAGGGCCACCGGGCGGTCGTCGACGTCGATCCAGCGGCGCAGGACCCCCCGGTCGCCGTCGACGGCGTGCAGGCCGTCGATGCGGTGGGCGGTCAGGACCGCCAGGGCGCCGCGATGGTCGAACGGGCCCGTCGGGGCGGTGCGCCGGGCGGCCGGTGCCATGGTGTGCCTCTCGCTGTTTCCCACACCGCGCACTCCGGTGCCGGGGTGTGCGGTGTGCAGGAACGGGGGCCGGAGCGGCGTGAACGGGTCAGAACAGATGTCCGGGTCCGGCGGGCTCCGGGGCCGAGGCCGCGACCGACGCCTCGGCCGGGGCTTCCAGGTCCAGCAGGGCCTGTTTGCGGGGCAGTCCGCCGCCGAAGCCGGTGAGCTTGCCGCCGGCACCGACCACCCGGTGGCAGGGGATGGCGATGCTGACCGGGTTGCGGCCCACGGCCTGTCCGACGGCCTGGGCCAGACCCTTGTCGCCCAGCCCCGCGGCCCGGGCCTGGGCCAGGCCCTCCTCGCCGAGTTCGGCGGCGATGTCGCCGTAGGTGATCCGCGCCCCGAACGGGATCTGCCGCAGCCGCGCCCACACCCGCTCCTGGAACGGGTCTCCGTGCGTGACCGCCGGGACGTCGAAGACCTGCCGGTTCCCGGCGAAGTACTCCCCGAGCTCGCGCCGGGCCTGCCCCAGTACCGGGTCGGTGCCGGCGTCCACGGCCCGGCCCCAAGCCGATTCCGGGGGCGTGTACCGGTAGCCGGGGAAGTACAGCCCCGCCAGCGCCCCGTCGTGGGCGATGAGCAGGAGATCCCCCACCGGGCTGGCCACGTGGCTGTGCCGGACGTCCATATCGATCACCCTTCCGTGCGTCGTCTGCCTCACATCGTGCAGACGTCCCGGCGGCCCGGAATGTGAGATGCGTGTCGGCGGCCGGCCGTGGCGCGGCACGGCAGGGCAGTTGAGGGGACGGTTCATCCGCAGGCCGGGCCTGGGTGGGCGGCGGCACCGAAGCCCTGTCGGCGATCCGGTACCGCCTCGGCACGCCCCGGACCGGGTTCCACCGGACCGGGGCGTGCCGATGAGACCGGGGGTGCGGCCGGTGGCAGTGCGGCCGGTGCCCGGCGGCCGACGGTCGGCGTCAGTCGGTCAGGCCGGTCAGGCCGGTCAGGCCGGTCATGCGCAGTGTGATGCTCAGCCGGCCGGCGTCCAGGCCGCAGCCGGCCGGCGTCCAGGCCGCAGCCGGCCGGGGCGGTGCCGGGGTGGATCCGCGGGACGCCGTGGAATGCCAGCCGGGACGGTCCGCCGAACACGAACAGGTCGCCGGAGGCCAGTGGCAGGTCGGTGTAGGGCTTGGTGCGGGTCCGGGTGTTGCCGAACCGGAAGGTGCAGGTGTCGCCGATCGACAGTGAGATCACCGGTGCCGGGCTGGGCTCGTTGTGGTCCTGGTGCATGCCCAGGTGGGCTCCGGGGTCGTAGAAGTTCACCAGCGCCGCATCGGGGGTGTAGCCGGCGACCAGGTCGTCGGGATGGCCGGTGTCGGTCAGGGCGCGGCGGCCCAGGGTCACCAGCCAGTCCGGCAGCGGCAGCACCGCCGCGCCGTTGACGTCGTCGGCGGTGCGGCTGTACCGGTAGGGCTGCCAGTGCCAGCCCAGGCACAGGCTCCGCACGCTCATCCTGTGCCCGCGGATGCTGGGGGCGCGGGCCGGGACGGGGCCGGCGGCCCAGGTGCGGTACTGGTGGACGAGCCAGGTCTGCTGGTCCGCGGTGAGCCAGCCGGGCCGCAGATGCGCCCCGGGTGCGGGGCTGACCGGTTCGCGTGGGGTCTGCGGCAGGTCGAACAGTGCTGCCGTCGTCGCTGTCATGGTCGTGTCCAGGGGGTCGTGCGAGCTGCGGGGTCGGTGATCGTCCCGGCGGCGGCCGGTGCGGCCGGGGTGCGGCCGGAGCCCGCAGTGGTGCTCCGGGACCCGCGGGTCGCGGCGGGTGGTGGGGCGCCGCGCGTCCTCGCGGCCTTCCACGCCTGGTACTGCTGTGGGCAGCAGATCGCGCAGGGACGGTAGCCGGCCGCGATCGCGGTGGCCTCGTCGGCAAAGAACACCCGGTGCCGGACGTAGTGGCCCTTGGCGATCCAGCGCAGCGCCGAGGGGCAGTCCAGCCGCCCGTAGCCTTTGATCCTGCGGTGCCCGCCCAGGGTTCCCTTCACCGCGGATTCGTACGGCCGGCCGTCGGCACCGATGAGGGTGTACGTCTTCGGGGTGTTCATGCGGCGTCGTGGAAGACCAGGGCCAGGGTGTGCCTGGTTCCGGAGCGGATCGCGGAGACGCCGTGCCGGACCGGGGCGGCCGACCACCCGCGCGCGGATTTCACCGGCCGGTCGCGGGTGGTGAACACGAACCCGTGGCCCTGCGGCAGCAGCGTCGACGTGCCGCGGGACTGCGCGCGGGGCCGCTGCTCGACCAGCAGGAACTCCCCTCCGGTGTGGTCGGTGCCGGGCCGGTCCAGGTTGATCACCACCTGGAGCGGGAACACCAGGTCCCCGTACAGGTCGCGGTGCAGGGCATTCCAGTCACCGGCGCCGTAACGCAGCAGGATCGCCGTCGACTTGGCCTGTCCGGCGGCGTGGCACATGTCCAGCCACTCGTCCAGGGTGTCCGGCCACGGCGCCGGCCGGCCCAACCGGTCCCACCAGGTACGGGCAATCGGCAGCAGCCGCGGATACAGCGCCTGTTTGAGCTGCTCGACCGGCTCGGGATAGGGGGCGTGGAAGTACTTGTACTGCCCGGACCCGAACCGGTGGCGGGCCATGTCGACGGTGGACCGGAACACCTCCGGCCGCTCGTACAGGTCCCGGACCCCCTCGGCCTCGCCGGGCGTGAGGAGCTGCGGCAGCAGCGCGCCGCCGAACTCGTCGAGTTCGCCGGCCACCGCGTCCCAGTCCGCGCCCGCCACCCGGGCCGCCCATGGGCAGGTATCCTCCGCGATCGTCAGCGTGCTCATGCCGCCGCCTCCAGTTCCAGCAGGGTCGTCTTGGCCCCGGCGCCGCCGATGTAGCCGCCCAGCGTGCCGTCGGTGCGCAGCACCCGATGGCACGACACCATCACCGGCAGCGGGTTGGGCGCGCACACCGTCCCTCTTTCACTTCGAAGACGGCGCCGGCCCCGCGAACGTGAGATCCGAATCCGGACCGGGCCCGGCGGACGGATGCCAGACCGGTGCGTACCCGGCGGCGATCACCCCCACCGTCACCGCCGGTGTCAACACCTCCACCACCCGCCCGGCAGCGACCTCCTGCGCAGCGCCGTACCCCGCCATCGACCACGGCCGCCACACCCCTCGCGCCCACAGCCCGTCCCTGCCGTCCAGCCGGAAGAACACCCCGCCGGGCAGATCGCCGGCCGCCGCCTGAAACGTCCGCTGCGACCAGTCCGCCGTCCGCCGGTCGGCCGCCAGCCTCAGATCCATCTCCGGCGCACCCACGACCTCCCCGGCAACGGCGGCCCACGCCTGCTTGAACCGCCGGTAGTCCGGCACCCGGCACAGCCCGCACGGACGATGCCCCGCCGCCAGTGCCGTGGCCTCGTCCAGGAAGAACAGCTCCGTCAGCTTCCCCCGCTGCCACTGCTCCCGCCACCAGCCCTTGAACTCCAGCACACAGCACACCCACGCCCGCGTCCCCTGCCGCCGCGTCGGCAACCCGCCCGCACCCAGCAGCGAACCCCGGTTCCCCCAGAACAACCCCCGCCCCGGATCAGCCACCAACCGCCCATCCGGCCGCACCCGATTCGCCCGGCCCGTACGAACAGCACCCTCAACCGCAGCCACGACCCACTCCTCACCTCATCACCGAACCCGCCGGCAGAACCCGCCGCGGGCTCAGTGGAGACGCCGACAGCCACCGAAACGTGAGACTGAGCCCGCCACAACGGCACGGCATCCCACTACCGGCGGGGTTCATCACCACGCGCTGGTCGATCAACCCCGCAATGCCCGCCTGTGTCCAGATCAGCCGAGCGGCCCCGTTCGGCGCGGGCCCGGCGCAGCGCGGCGGCCCCGGCCGCCGCGGCCCGGCGACGCCGCTGAGGGCGAACCTGCCCGATCGGGGCTGGCGCCCCATCAGTGATAGCGCCGGGCTCGGGGAACGCGCGGCGCGACAGCCACGGCGGCGGGCGGCAGCACCCGCCGCGGTCACCGGCCCCGTATGCGATCTCACGTTCCACGCGCCGTGTCCGTCTACCGGCCGGAAGAAGGGAGACGCGGATGAACACCCGGCACGTCGTGATCGAGACCCCTCCGGGCCCGGTCACGATCGTCGCGAAGGACGAGACGATCACCGGCCTCTACTTCGGGCACCCTGCCCGCCGGCCTCCCGAGGACACGTTCGGACCCCAGGCCGACGAATCGACGGACCCCCTGCTCAACGAAGCGGTCCGCCAGCTCCGCGACTACCTGGCAGGACGGCGCAGACAGTTCGACCTTCCGCTCCGGGCCGAGGGCGACTCGTTCCAGCACGCCGTCCGGGACATCGTCAAACACACCCAGTGCGCGGACACAGCCACCCACGGCCGTACCGCCGGACAGGCCGGCGACCACACACCGGCACGGAAGGCCGGCCGGGCCGCGGCCACCAACCCGCCGCCCGCCCCCGCCCCGCACCACCACGCCGCCGGCTCCACCGGGGCCCTGCCCGGACACGCCGGCGGCCCTACACCCGAACAGCCGCTGCCGGCACCCCAGGAGCCGCCCACAGACAGCAAAGGAAGGTCGTTCTGACCCGGAATCTCACATCTGCCACCGCACATACGTCGTCAATGGGATGGACATGAAACAGCCGTTCGAGAGTCTGGTCGAGCAGCACGGGGCGACCGTGCTGGGGGTCTGCCGGGTCGTCCTCGGCCCGCACGACGCGGACGACGCGTGGTCGGAGACGTTCCTGTCCGCCCTGCGCGCCTACCCCGACCTGCCGGAGACCGCGAACGCGCAGGCGTGGCTGGTGACGATCGCGCAGCGCGAGGTGATCGACGTGCTGCGCACCAAGAAGCGCAGTCCCCCGCCGGTCGACGAGGCACCGGACGCAGCGGCGGGACCCCGTGTCCTGGATGCCGGGGCCGCCGGACTGTGGGCCACGATGCGGGAACTGCCCGACCAGCAGCGCCGGGCCGTCGCCTACCGCTATGTGGCGGGACTGGCGTACACGGAGATCGCGGAGATCCTCGGCGGCACCCCCGAGGCGGCCCGGAGAGCCGCCGCGGACGGACTGAAACACCTCAGGAAGCACCATCCGGGCGCGCTCACGAAAGGAGCAATGCCGTGACCGACGACATGCACACCGATGACGGCCCGGCCGTCCCGCTGCCGGCGCCCGTGGACGCCGGCACCCTCCGCCGGCTCCACCACCGGCTGGAACAGGCCGCCGAACAGGCCGACCTGATCGACATCGCCTACACGACCGTCGACTCGCCCGTCGGCCGACTCCTGCTCGCCGCCACCCCCAAGGGGCTGGTCCGGGTGGCCTACGCCGGCGAGAACCACGACCGGGTGCTGGAGGACCTCGCCCGCGAACTCAGCCCGCGCATCCTGCACGCCCCCGAACGACTGGAGGAAGCGGTCCGCGAGATCGACGAGTACTTCGCCGGGCACCGCCAGGTCTTCGACCTGACACTGGACCTGTCCCTGTCGCACGGGTTCCGGCGCCTGGTGCAGGCCCACCTGCCCGAGATCGGATACGGCCAGACCCGCAGCTACCGCGACCTGGCCGAACTCGTCGGAAACCCCAGGGCCGTCCGGGCCGTGGGCACCGCCTGCGCCACCAACCCCATGCCCATCGTCGTCCCCTGCCACCGCGTCCTGCGCACCGACGGCACCCTCGGCGGCTACATCGGCGGATCCGACGCCAAGACCACGCTGCTGCACCTGGAGGCCGCGGCATAGGCACCACCCCGGCCCGGACCATGCGCCGGACGGCGAGTTCATGGCCGGCCGGGGTCGGGATCACCCGAGAAGGCGTTCCCGGTGGGCGGCGAGGATGTCCGCCACGGGGGCGGTGCGCGGATCCGCGCCGAGCCGTTCCGGGAACCGCCGGGCGGAGCGCCGGGCGGGCCGGGCACCGCCGAGCCCGAGCCGGAGCGCGCCCCGTGGCGACCGCGCCTCGGCCCGCCCCGGAACAGCCCCTCGGCGGCGGGCATCCCCGACAGACACTCCACGGCACGACCGCCCGTCGCCTCCTGTCCGGCGACGGTCACCGGGCCGGAGCCGCCGTCGAACGCGGCTGTGTTCTCCCCCACCCGGCACAGCACGGCAAGATGGCCGCCCTCCGACGACACGGCAGCGGGGGCCTCCGGCCGCGGCGGCCCGGCCCTCCCCCGCGGAGCCCCGGCTACCGCCCCGGCCGTACCCCCCACCCCCGCTACGGCAGCCGCCGTACGCCCCAGTGACGGCCCCCGGGGGATGTGTGGGAGCAGCGCGGACGACACCTTTGGCAGGTCGAACCCGACGTCATGTCATGACCCTTCGTCTTTCTCCCACCCCATCCCATTGTGCGCGGACCGGCCGGAACGGACCGGACACGGCCCGCGGGAGGACAGAACATGCAACGCCTATTCGCCGGCATCGCCGCCGTCGCCCTTCTGCTCGGCGCCACCGCCTGTGGTGCGTCCGCCGACTCGGACAGCTCCGCCTCCGAGAGCGGCGGCGTCACCCGTGTCAACGTCGGAGTCATTCCGATCGTCGATGTGGCCGCCCTCTATCTCGGCAAGGAGCAGGGGATCTATGAGAAACACGGTCTCGATCTCTCGATGACCACGGCGCAGGGCGGCTCGGCCATCGTGCCGGGCGTGGTCAGTGGGCAGTTCCAGTTCGGCTTCAGCAACACGACGTCGCTGATGGTCGCCCAGAGCAATGGCGTCCAGGTGAAGGCCGTGTCCAACGGTGTGGCCACCACGGGCGTGAACGGCGAGGACTACGGCGGGCTGGTCGTCCAGGAGGGCAGCCCGATCAAGTCCGCGAAGGACCTGGAGGGCAGGACCGTCGCGGTCAACACCCTCAAGAACATCCTCGACACCTCGGTCCGCGAGTCGGTGCGCAAGGACGGCGGGGACCCGTCGAAGGTGAAGTTCGTGGAGTTGGCCTTCGACCAGATGCCGGCCGCCCTGGACAAGGGCCAGATCGACGCCGCCATGGCGGTCGAGCCCGCGCTGACCACGATCCTGGAGCAGGGCGGCGTGCAGATCGCGTCCCCGTACGCGGACGTGGCCGAGGACCTCACCGTCGCCATGTACTTCACCTCGCAGGAGTACGCGCAGCAGAACCCCGAGGTGGTGGAGAAGTTCCAGCAGGCCACGGCGGAGGCGCTGGCCTACGCCAACAGCCACCCGGACGAGGTCCGTGACATCGTCGCCACGTACACGGAGATCCCGGCCTCGGTGCTGTCGAAGGTGACCCTGCCGAAGTGGCCCGAGGACATCAGCCGTTCCTCGGTGGAGCGGCTGGAGCAACTCGGCCAGCAGGACGGCCTGTTCAAGACCGCCCCGGACCTGGACGAGCTGCTGCCGTGAACGCTCCGAACATCGCCCTCGGCGCGGCGGGCCTCGCGGCCTTCCTCGCCGTCGGCGAGGCCCTGCCCCGGCTCGGCCTCGTCAGCACCGACTACTTCCCGCCGCCGAGCGACATCGCCGGCGCCCTGGGCGAGGAGTTCGGCGACCCGGCGTTCTGGTCGGCGCTCGGGGACACCCTGACGGGCTGGGTCCTCGGCCTCGCCCTCGCCTCGGGCGCCGGCATCCTCGTCGGCCTGCTCCTCACCCTCGTCCCGTTCTTGCGGCGGGCCACCGCCTCCACGATCGAGTTCCTGCGCCCCATCCCGTCCGTGGCGCTGATCCCCCTGGCCGTCCTGCTGTACGGCTCCGAACTCCGCTCGGTCCTGCTGCTGGTGGTCTACGCGTCGTTCTGGCAGATCCTCCTCCAGGTGCTGTACGGCGTGCAGGACGTCGACCCGGTCGCCGACGAGACGGCCCGGTCGTACGGGCTGGGCACCTGGGCCCGCGTCCGGCATGTGACCTGGCCGACCGCCCTGCCCTATGTCATGACCGGGATCCGGCTCGCCGCGGCGGTCGCCCTGGTGCTCGCCATCACCGCGGAACTGGTCATCGGCGCACCGGGGCTGGGCTCCCTCATCGCGGTCGCCCAGGCGTCCCAGGCCGTGCCGGACATGTACGCGCTGATCACGGTGACCGGCGTCCTCGGACTGCTGATCAACGTCGGTGCGCGGGCCGTGGAACGGCGGGCGCTGGCCTGGCACCAGTCCGTGCGCGGGGAGGTGGTGTCATGAGGGCGCTGACCCGGCAGGTGCTGTTCGCGATCGGGCTGCCCGCGCTGCTGTTCGGGGTGTGGTGGGTCGCGTCGGACGGGAGCACCGATCCGTTCTGGCCGCCCCTGCGGACGATCCTGGAGACCTTCCCCTCGGTGTGGACCGGCGAGCGGCTGCGCGCGGATCTGCTGCCCAGTGTGCTGCGGCTGACCGGGGGTTATCTCCTCGCGGCCGTGGTGGGCATCGCTCTGGGCACCCTCATCGGCTCGTACCGGGGGGTGCGGGCGTTCTGCGAGCCCGTGCTGGAGTTTCTGCGGGCCGTGCCGCCGCCGGTGCTGGTGCCGGTGATCATGCTGTTCGCGGGCATCGGCGACACCATGAAGATCGTGGTGATCGCGAGCGGCTGTGTCTGGCCGATCCTGCTCAACACGGTGGAGGGCGTGCGCGCGGTCGACTCGGTGATGCTGGAGACGGCCCGCTCCTACCATCTGCGCGGGGTCGGGCGGCTGCGGCATCTGGTGCTGCGTTCGGCGAGCCCGCAGATCGTCGCCGGTCTGCGGCAGGCCCTGTCGGTCGGCATCATCCTCATGGTCATCAGCGAGATGTTCGCGGCCAACAACGGGATCGGCTTCACGGTGGTGCAGTTCCAGCGCAGTTTCGCCATCCCCGACATGTGGACCGGGATCCTCATCCTCGGCCTGCTCGGCTTCCTGCTGTCCCTTGCCTTCCAGTTCGCCGAGCGCCGGGTGCTCGGCTGGTACCACGGCCTGCGCGCGTCCACCCGGCGGTCGTGAGTGAACATTGTGAAAGGGCGAAACCATGCTCGACGTACGGGGCCTGCGGAAGGTCTACCAGGGGTCCGGCCGGCAGGTGGAGGCGGTCCGGGACCTCACCTTCACGGTGCGGGCCGGTGAACTGGTCTGTCTGGTGGGGCCGTCGGGCTGCGGCAAGACGACCCTGCTGAAGTGCATGGGGGGACTGCTCGAACCCTCCGGCGGACAGGTGCTGCTCGGCGGCGAGGCGGTCACCGGTCCGCCGCCGGGCATGGCGATCGTCTTCCAGGAGTACGGGCGCAGTCTCTTCCCGTGGATGAGGGTCGGGGAGAACGTCGAACTGCCCCTGAAGCAGAAGGGAACCCCGAAGGCGAGGCGCCGGGAGCTGGTCGCCGACGCGCTGCGGTCGGTCGGACTCCCGGACGCGGCCGACGCCTACCCGTGGCAGTTGTCCGGGGGCATGCAGCAGCGGGTGGCCATCGCCCGCGCGCTGGCCTACGAGCCCCAGGTCCTCCTCATGGACGAGCCGTTCGCGGCGGTCGACGCGCAGACCCGCGCGGATCTGGAGGACCTGGTGCGGACGCTGTGGCGGGAGCGCGGGATCACCGTCCTGTTCGTCACCCATGACATCGACGAGGCGGTCTACCTCGGTCAGCGGGTGATCGTCCTCTCCGCCTCACCGACCGTCGTGCAGGACGAACTCGTCGTCGACCTGCCCGACGAACGCGACCAGTTGCACACCCGCGTCGCGCCGCGCTTCACCGAACTGCGGACGCATGTCTATGAGCAGATCCAGGCGGCGAAGCGGGCGGTGGGGCGGGAAGCGGTGGGGAAGGAGGCGGACGGGTCGGCCGCGGCTGCCGCCGCCGACGGGCACCGGTCCGGCTGAGGCCGGCCGCCGGCCCCCTCGTCGGACTTCCGGCTTCGGGAGGGGCGAGGGGGTGGCGGCGCCGGTCGATTTCGTGCGGGGTGCCGTCGGCCGGGGCTCCGAAAGCCTTCGGCCCTCGGGTCTCCGAACGCTTTCGGCCCTCGGTTCCGGGGGCGCCCCGTCGGCCGGCCCGGGAGTGTCCCTCCGGCGTACCCGGCGGACGTCCTCTCGGCGGGCCCGGTAACGTCCACCCCCTTACCCGGAGACTAAGTCTCCGCTTTGCCGTATGGTGACGGCATGAACGATGCCTCGATCCGGGTGGCCATCGCCGACGATCAAGCACTGCTGCGGGGCGGCTTCCGCGTGCTGATCGACTCGACCGACGATCTGACGGTGGTGGGCGAGGCCGAGACCGGCCGCGAGGCCATCGAGGTCGTCCGCCGCACCACACCGGACGTCGTCCTCATGGACATCCGCATGCCCGACCTGGACGGTCTCGCCGCCACGCGCGAGATCGCCTCGGACCCGGCGCTGGACGGCGTCCGCATCGTCATCCTCACCACCTACGAGGTGGACGAGTACATCCTGACCGCCCTGCGGGCCGGGGCGTGCGGCTTCCTGGGGAAGGGGATGCGCCCGGCGGAACTGCCGGAGGCCATCCGGATCGCGGCGCGCGGCGAGGCCCTGCTGTCGCCCAAGGCCACCCGGACCCTGATCGCACGCTATCTGGCGCTGCCCGACGGGCCGCCGTCCACCGTGTCCGGGGTACTGGCCGACCTCACCGACCGGGAGCGGGAGATCGTGGCGCTGGTGGCCGAGGGGCTGTCCAACGAGGTCATCGCCGACTACCTGATCATCTCCCGCCAGACCGTCCGCACCCATGTGCACCGTGCCATGGCCAAGCTCGGCGCCCGCAACCGGGCGCAGCTCGTGGTGTTCGCCTATCAGACGGGGCTGGTCCGCCCGTCGGCGGCGGATCTCTAGGGGCTCCAGGACCTGGATCCGGTGGCGCCGGACCGCTCCCCGGGTGCCGGGCGGTCGCGGCACGGCTGGTCCGGCTGGGCGGTGGGGAGCAGCGCCTCCACGCGGAACCGGTCGGCGCCCCGCTCGACGTCGAGGTGGCCGCCGACCGAGGCCGCCCGCTCGTGCAGACCGAGCAGACCGCGCCCGGTGCCCCAGTGTTCCCGGCGGGGCGGCGCCGACCCGCCCGCCGCACCGCCGTCGACGGGGTTGACGACTGTGATCCGGAGCCGGTGCGCCGCGCCGGACAGGCGTACCGTCGCCGTCCGGGGGGTGGCGTAGCGGAGGGCGTTGGTCAGGGACTCCTGGATGATGCGGTAACCGGCGAGGCTCACGGCCGGGCTCAGGGCGGGCGGGTGTGCGCGGTCGCGGTGCAGGTCGATCGCCAGACCGGCGGCCCGGAACCCGGCGAGCAGGTCGTCGAGGCGGTCGAGGCCGGGCAGGGGTTCGGTCGGGGGCGGCGCCTGGGCGTCGCCGTCGGGCTGGCGCAGCACGGTCAGGATGGTGCCGAGTTCGGTGAGCGTGGCGCCGCTCGCCGTGATGACGTGCTCGATCGCCGTCTCGGCGGCGTCCGGCTCCCGGCGCAGCAGTTCGGCGGCCACCCCCGCCTGGAAGTTGATCACGGTGATGCTGTGGGCGACGATGTCGTGCAGTTCGCGGGCGAGCCGCAGGCGTTCCTCGGCCACCCGCCGGGACGCCTCCGCCTCCCGGGTCCGTTCGGCGCGCTCGGCGCGGTCCTCGATGGCCCGGATGTAGGCGCGGCGGCTCCTGGCCGCGGCGGCGATGGCGGTGGCCGCGGCCAGCCAGGCGATCAGTACGAAGTTGCCGGCGTCGAAGAAGTGACGGCCCGTCACCAGCAGTGCGGGGAGGGCGATCACGGCGGCGGTGACCGTGCCGACGATCAGCGCGCGGGTGCGCGGAGCCGCCACGGCGGCCGAGTACAGCGCCACCAGGCAGCACACGATGCCCGGCCCGGGCTCCCCCCGCCACAGCAGCACGCCCAGGAAGACGGCGGTCGTCAGGGCGAGGGCGGGCACCGGCATGCTCCGCCGCACCGTCAGCGGCGCCGCCGAGAGGAACGTGACCAGGACAGCGGACCGGGCGGGGACACCGTCGCCGAGGAAACCCGGCAGCACGATGGCCGCGCAGACCGCCGCCAGCGCCCCGTCGACGAGGAACGGATGTCCCGGCACCCGGCCCCGGATCGCGCCCGGCGCCCTCGCCCCCACCACCGCATCCCGGGCGGCGGTGTCGCGCGGCCCGGGCACTCCGACACAGTTCACGCCGCTCACCGTACGCGCCGCGGGCGGTGCGGACACCCCGCCCGGCACAGGGAAACCGGCGCCGTCCGTCCGCGTCCGCCGTACCGCGCCCATGGGTGGAGCTGCGCCTTTACGGCAGGCAGGGGGTCCGGCGGGCCGCCGGGCGTACGCCGCCCCGCGTAGGGCGCGCGGCAGGATACGGCGGACGCCGTAGGCGCGAGTGACGGTGTCCAGGGGACGCGCCGACCGAAGAGCAGCGGGCAGTTTGAGCGCATCGCACCCCCCACGCGACGAGGCCACCGCATCGGTTCCGGTACCGGTCGGCCACGGATCAGGAGCCGCGACCGCACCGCCCGACATCCCCCGACCCGACTCCCCCGCACGGCCCGGACCGGGCGTCATCCGCCCGCACCGGCGCCAGGGGTGTCATCCGTCGGCATGTGACCCCACGAGCCCCACCACCAGCCCTACCAGCCTTGTCAGCACCACTAGACCCACTAGCCCCACCAGCCCCACCAGCTCGACCAGCTCGACCAGCTCGACCAGCCCCACTCACCCGCACCCACCCGCACTCCGCGAAGGACGATGATGTGAAGCGCCGAATTTTCCTTTCCGGTACGGCAGCCACCGCCGCGGTAGCGGCCACCGCCTGGTACAACGGCGGCACACGGGACGCCGCGGCGTCCACCGGTGACCCGCTCGCCTTCCCCCGGACCGCGTACACCACGGCGACGCGGACCGTCACGACGGCCGACGGCAGTCAGAAGCGGGTCGCCTACCGGCTCTGGCAGAACGTCGTCTATGTGTCCCGGCCCGTGGACGCGACCTATCAGAGCCTCAAGGTCGAGGAGCCGTTCGAGATCGACGGCAAGCCGGTCGACGCCTCCCGCGCCCCGATCTTCTTCCACATCCCGATCGGGGGTTTCATGGCGGGCACCGCTTCCGGCACCACCGGCGGCGGAGGCGGCACCCCCACCCCGGGGCCCACGAACGGCCCGCTGCCCCCCGGGGCGGGCGACCGGGGCCGCAACGCCGAGCTGGCCCTCGCCGCCGGTTACGTCGTGGTCACCTCCGGCGCCCGGGGCCGGAACAACATCAAGGACGGCACGTACTACGGCAAGGCGCCCGCCGGCATCGTCGACCTCAAGGCGGCGCTGCGCTACATCCACCGGAACAGGGGCGCGCTGCCCGGCAACCCGAGCCGGATCATCACCAACGGCGGCAGCGCCGGCGGCGCCTTCTCCGCGGTGCTGGGCGCCTCGGCGGGCAGCCCGCTGTTCGAGCCCTACCTCCGGGAGATCGGCGCGGCGAAGGCGAGCGACGCGGTGTTCGCGTCCGCCTGCTTCTGTCCGATCATCGACCTGGGCAACGCCGACAAGGCGTACGAGTGGATGTTCGGCTCGGCCGAGCTGTCCGGCGCGCTGGTCGACCAGGCCGCCTCCAGGGAGCTGACCGCGCAGTTCGCGACGTACCAGGCGTCGCTCGGCGTCCGCGGCATCAACCGTTTCGGCCGGGTGACCGCCGCGAACTACGACAGATACCTGCTGGAGAACTACCTCCGGCCGGCCGCGACCACCCATCTGCGGGCCCTGTCCGCCACCGACCGGACGGCGTATCTCACCGCCAACCCCTTCATCACCTGGTCGGGCGGCAAGGCGTCCTTCACCTGGGACGGGTTCATCGACCATGTGGGCCGCTCCCGCCCCCTCCCGGCGTTCGACGACAAGAACATGGCCCAGCCCGAGCCGGGCTACTTCGGCGACGCCACCCGCAACGCCCGCCACTTCACCGACTTCGGCCTGCGGTACGCGACCGGCGACCAGACCGCCACCGTCGACCGCGACATCCCCCACAAGGTCAGACTGGTCGACCCGATGCACTACCTGGGCCAGGGCAACCCTCGGCGGGCGCGGCGCTGGTGGCTGCGGATCGGGACCAGTGACACCACCCACTCCCTGACCGCCATCACCAACCTCGCCCTCAAGACCCACAACCTGGGCGACGAGGTGAACCTCAAGATGTTCTGGGACGGCGGCCACGGCGCCAACGACGACCCCGGCGACATGATCACCTGGATGGGCCGTATCACCGGGTACGCCGTCCGCTAGCCGCACGGCGGAGCCCTCCAGCCGTTCGGGCCCGCCGTCGCCCGCGTGGGGGTGGCCCCCGGCCACCCCCACCATTTCCCCTCCCATCTGCCTCTTCCCACCTCCCGCTTCCCCCCTCCAGGCGCCTGGTCACCCTAAACCGGAGATACTATCTCCGGTTCATGTAGAGTGGGGAACGGAAACGGAGATCCGATCTCCGAATACCGCACCGTTCCGCGACACCCCACGGGAGAATCCGTGCTGCACCAACACTCCAGCCCCACCGACCCCGCCGCGATCGGCCGCCGGCGCCCGGCGCGACGCCGGGCGAGGGGCACCGCCCTGCTGGCCGTCACCCTGGTGACCGCGCTCGCGCTGACCGCGTGCTCCTCCGACGACTCCTCGGACGAGGCCGCCGCCGCCCCCTCCTCGGCGTCCCCGTCGGCGTGCCCGACCGCGGAGATGAGCGCTCCCGGCGGCGGCGAGATGCCGGAGGGCATGCCCACCGACATGCCGTCCGACATGCCCTCCGGCATGCCCGCGGGCGGAGCCATGGACCTCGGCGAGGCCACCAGCATCAAGGAGATCGACGACAGCACCAGCACCGTCATCGACCCCCAGGGCCCCTCGATCACCTGCGACACCTCGGCCGTCACCACCACCAACGACATCACCTACGCCACCCCCACCACCGACGGCACCAGCACCGAACTGAAGCTGGACATCCAGGTGCCCAAGGACTCGTCCGAGGCCAAGCCCCTGGTCGTCTACATCACCGGCGGCGGCTGGCAGCGCGCCGAGCGCACCGGCAACCTCGACCAGCGCACCTATGTGGCCAACCAGGGATACGTCGTCGCCAGCGTCCAGTACCGCACCACCGCCGACGGCGGCACCTACGAGGACGCCCTGACGGACGTGAAGTCGGCGATCCGCTATCTGCGCGCCAACGCCGACACCTACACCATCGACACCGGGAACGTCTTCGTCTGGGGCCAGTCGGCCGGGGGCTACCTCGCCGCCATGACCGGCGCCACCAACGGTGACGACACCTACGACGCCGGGGACAACCTCGACCAGAGCAGCGATGTCCAGGGCGTCGTCGACGAGTTCGGCCCCGCCAACCTCTCGCGCATCGCGGACGACTACGACCAGGCCGCCAAGGACAGCAACTACGAGGCGGGCAACCCGGCCGCCCAGTGGGTCTACGGCGCCGGCACCACCGAGTCGACCGAGGAGTACACCAGCGAGGTGGCCGCCGCCGACCCCGCCACCCACATCACCTCCGACACCGCGCCGTTCCTCCTGCTGCACGGCAGCGCCGACCCGCTCGTCTCCCCCAGCCAGACGCTGAACCTCTTCAACTCCCTGACCGAGGAGGGCGTCGAAGCCGAGCGGGTCGTGCTCACCGGCGCGGGCCACGGCGACATGGCCTTCGGTCCCGCCGCGACGGCCACCGAGGGCAGCGAGAGCGCCCTGCCCTGGTCCACCGAGGAGACCATGAGCCACATCACGGACTTCCTCGCCGCCAACACCGGCTGACCACCGCGGTACCGGAGCAGGACAGCACGTGAGCATCAGAGAGGACCGGCTTCACATGGGTTACATCCGCGGGTTCGTCCCCTGGATCGCGTCGGGCGTCGTCTCGGCGGTCGCCGACTGGCGCTGGGGCGCGGTGGCGGGCTTCGTCACCGGGGTGCTCCTGCTCGTCCAGGACCGGCGCCGGGGAGTGGCTCTGGACGCCCTGGTCCTGGAGGCCAGCAGCATCGTCTACTTCGCCGTCATCGGGACCTACGCCTTCCTCTCCCCCGACTCGGCGGTCGCGGAGTACAACGGCACGCTGTCCTTCGTCTGGCTGGCCGGGACCGCCTGGCTCGGCCTGGCCGTGCAGCGCCCGTTCACCCTGGGGATCGCCCGCAGGCAGGCGCCGGAGGAGTACTGGAGCCACCCCGGCTTCATCGCCGTCAACAAGGTCATCACGGCGGTGTGGGCGGGCGGGTTCACCTTCATCTTCGTCGCCCTGACCGTGTGCGAGCTGACGGACGCCTCGGGCTGGCTCCAGGGCCTCGCCCATGCGGTGGGCCTGGTCGTCCCGGCCGTCGTCACCAAGGTGTACCCGGCCCGGATCCAGGCCCGGGTGGCGGCACTCGGGGCCCAGGCGGGGTGAGAAGCGCGACACCTCCTCGACCACTGAGCCACTGAGCCACTGAGCCACTGAGTGACCGTGTCACCGGCCGCCGGGAGGCGGACAGCCGCTGACACGGCACGGACCACGGGTAGCCCGATCACATCGATCGGGCTACCCGTCCTGGCGTTCCAGGACCGCCACCCTCACATGACTATACATTCGTTCAGTCATCCGATGGTCACTCGGTGACGAGCCACACCACCTCGTCGACGAAGTCGAGGAGGGCCTCGGCGGTCACCGGATCCCCGGACGCGTGCCAGAGCGCGACCCGGCCATGGGCGGCCGTGAAGACCAGCACCGCGGCCCGCCGCGCCGGCAGCCGCAGCCGGACACCGGCCCGCTGGCAGCGCTCGAAGGCCGTGGCCACCCTGGTGACGAGGTCGATCATCGGCCCGCTCCGGGGGGCCGTCAGGGGCTGATGGTTGATCAGCAGACGGTAGTGACCCGGGTTGTCCACCACGAACTGGCAGTAGGTGCGCACCTGGGCCCGCACCCGCTCCAGCACGGCGTCCGGCGGGCAGTCCCCGTCGGCCGTGTCCATGGCCTGCGAGATCTGCTCGTAGTCGTATCCGATCAGCCCCGTGACCAGCGCCGACTTATCGGCGAAGTGCTGATAGATGGCGCCCGGGGAGATGCCCGCGGCGCGGGCGACGCCACGGATCGTCAGCCCTTCCTCGCCGCCCAGTTCCGACAGCAGACGTGCGGCTGCCTCCAGGATCTCCAGCCGGAGCCGGTCGCCCTGCCCTCGTGGATTGCGTGCTCGCTGCGATGTCTCGGCCACGAGGCACTGTAACCGCCGGCGCCGGGTTCGGCACCCGCCCCCATGACCTCGCTCACATCCCACCCGGCCGCGGGCCGCGCGCACCCGGACCCGGCGCTACGCTATCCTCCATGAATGAACGAGTGTTCAGTTACTGACAGTCGCGACTCGCTACACCCCCTTCACACCCCCGCGCCCCCCACCGCGTCCCCGACCCGCCCACGCACGCCACTGGAGCACCTCATGAGCATCAGCAGGGACATACCGTGACCATCGACAAGGACACACCCCGTGGCGTGCGCGCCCCCGGGTGGATTCCGGTTCTGCTCGGAGTCATCTACGGACTCGCCACCACCGGGACGTCCGCCCTCGCGGTGAGCCTGCCCCAGGTCTCCGGCGAGTTCGACGTCAGCGCGAGCGGCGCCGCCTGGGCGATCAGTGTGTACACGGTGATGCTGGCCGTGGCGACCCCGCTGCACGGACGGCTGGCCGACTCGTACGGTCTGCGGGTGCCGCTGATCGTCGGGATGGTGACGATGTCGATCGGCGCGGTCGCCGCCGCGCTGGCCCCGTCGTTCCCGCTGCTGCTCGTCGCCCGGATCGTGCAGGGCTTCGGCGGGGCGAGCATCGCGGTGCTGACCACCGCGCTCCTCTCGGCGCTCTGGGAGGGTCCGCAGCGCGGTGCGGCACTGGGCCGGGTGACCGGGGTGGGCGCCACGTTCAGCGCGCTGGGCCCGCTCATCGGCGGTGCGCTGGAGAATCTCGGCGGGTGGCGGCTGGCGGTGACGATGCCCGCGGTCGGCCTGCTCGCCCTGCCCTACCTGGCCCGGCTGGCGCCGTCCGGCGGCTCCGGCAACCGCATCGACCGCACCGGCGCCCTGCTGGTCGCGACGGCCGCGTCGGGCCTCGTCCTGGTGTTGCAGTCGCCGTCGGCGGGTGTGGTCACGGGGATCGTCGGCGCGGTGCTGCTCGTCTCGGGCGTTCCGGCCGTCGTCGCCTGGGTGCGGGCCCGGCCGCAGGGGTTCCTGCCGCGCTCGGTCGTCAGCAACCCGGTGGTGCTGCGGAGCGCGTTCGCGGCCTCCGCGGTCCCGGCGAGCTGGTTCGCGATGCTCGTCGGCGTGCCCAGCGTGACCGCGAGCTGGGGCTGGACGCCGTTGCAGACCGGTCTGCTGATGCTGCCCGCGGCGGTCGTCGGACTGGTGGCGCCCACGTTCTGCCGGAAGGTGCTCGCCAAGCTCGGCGCCCGGCTGGCCATCAGTGTCTCCTGCTCCCTGGCGATGCTGGCGCTGCTGGTCGCCGCCGCCGGGGCCGCCATGGACTCGGCTCCGGTGCTCGCGCTGGGCGTGGCCCTCACCACCGGGTCGTTCGCCCTGGGCCAGCCCTCCATGATGTCGGCCGTCAGCGAGGCGGTGGACCTCACCGATCGCGGTGTCGCCATCGGGATCGCGACGCTGGTGTCCTTCACCGGTGCCAGCATCGGCGCCTCCCTGGTGGGCGGCCTCGGCGGCGTGGCGAGCCTGTCGACGGTGTTCCTGGCCATGACGGCGCTGCCGGTGCTGGGGCTGGCCGTCCTGCTGCTGACCGGCAGGCGGCGTGCCGCACTCGCGTGACCGTACCCCTACCGCCACAGTCCACCCTGCCGGGCCGGGACGGCATGTCCCGGCCCGGCCCAATCCCCCACACCCGACAAGGAGTCACCCGCACCATGACCACTGACACCCGTAGCCGATCCGTCCTCGCCCACCCGGAGTCCGGACCCGTGACGGGCCTGCGCGGCCGGGACCGGCTGCTGCGGTTCCCCGGGATCCGCTACGGCACGGCCGAGCGGTTCGCGCGACCGGTCAGCGCCGCCCGGCACACCGAACCCGTCGACGCGACCCGGCCCGGCCCGGTCTGCCCGCAACTGCCGTCCCGTCTGGAGCCGGTCTACGGCCCGCACATCGACGAGCCGCCGCAGTCCGAGGACTGCCTGTACCTGGCGCTCACCACACCGGGCCTCACCGGGCGGCGGCCGGTGATGGTGTGGGTGCACGGCGGCGGGTACCTGACCGGCGGCGGCACGCTCCCCCAGCACGACGGCGGACGGCTCGCCGCCGACGGCGATGTCGTCGTCGTGTCGGTCAACTACCGGCTGGGCGCGCTGGGTTTCCTGGCCCATGAGGGGATCAGCGAGGGCAACCTCGGCCTGTACGACCAGATCCTCGCCCTGGAGTGGGTGCGCGACAACATCGCCGCGTTCGGCGGTGACCCGGCGAACGTCACCCTGTTCGGCCAGTCCGCCGGGGCCACCTCGGCGCTCGCGCTGCTGTCGATCCCCCGTGCCCGGCGGCTGGTCCGCCGGGTGATCGCGCAGAGCGCGCCCGCGCTGTCCCGGCTCCCCACCCGTGACGAGGCGTTCGCGGCCGGGCCCTACTTCGCCGAGGCGGCCGGGGGTGACCTGCTGACCCTCCCGGTCCAGGGGATCCTGGACGCCCAGGCCCTGACCGAGCAGTGGAACACCGCGTCGCCGTCGCGGCCGGGGACGGTGTCGTTCCGGCCGGCGCTGATGGATCCGTTCCCGGACGCCGAGACCCGTGAGCGGACCTTCCGGTCGGCGCCCGTGCCGGATCTCGTCATCGGCTACACCTCCCGGGAGGGGGGCGCGTTCGTCGTCGGAGCGCCCACCCCGGTGCCGGAGGAGACGGTCACGGCGATGTCCCGCACGACGTTCGTCGAGCCCGCGCACGAGATCGCCCGCCAGGTCCTGGACGCGGGGGGAGCGGCCTTCGTGTACGAGTTCGGCTGGGCGCCCGCGGAAGGGGGGTTCGGCGCGGTGCACGGCATCGAGGTGCCGTTCCTGCTGGGGACGCGGGAGTCATGGGCCGGGAGTCCGGTCCTGGGCACCACCGACTGGGCCACCGTCGAGGCCCACGGCCGGACCCTCCGGCAGAGCTGGGCGCACTTCGCGTGGCACGGATCGCCGGGCACCCCGGAGCTCGGGTGGGCGCGGTGGGACGGCGAGGAGGGGTCCGTGCGGCGGATCGGTGAGTGACGCACCCGACCGGCCCGTGAGGCACTCGGCCGGTAGGTGATGCGTTCCATCGGCCGGTGGTGCATCGCACCGGGTCCGTGATGCACTCCCTCGGCCGGTAACGCATTGCACCGGTCCGTGATTCAAGGGTCAAGGCAGGTCTGCCCATCGTCCGGTCCCGGGCGGTGGGCGGCCCGCCTCCCTCTGACGGCCCGCCTCCCTTTCACGGCCTGCCTCCCTGACGGCCGGTCTCCCCGGGTTCCCAGGCCGCCGGTTCAGACCGCGGCCGTCTCCCGGGACGATTCCGTTCCGCGTTCCGTCTCGCGTTCCGCCGCGCGGGTCAGGCGGTCGGCGCGCCGGGCGAGGGGGAAGTAGAGCAGGAACGAGCCGCCGACCACGACCAGGCAGTACGTCACGGCCTGTCGGCCCTCCGAGACATACTGCTGCCAGGTGGCCCAGACGCTGATGCCCAGGAGGGACACCGTCACCAGGCCGACCGAGAACCAGCCGCCGGGGATGCGGAAGGGGCGCCGCAGGTGCGGCTCGCGGACGCGCAGCGCGATGAGGGCCGCGACCTCCAGCAGGATCCCCAGGTTGGTGAGGAAGACATTGAAGACGATCAGGTCGGCGAAGCTGCTCATGCAGAACATCGCGTAGACCACCGAGGAGCCGATGACGGCGACGACCGGGACCTTCCGGCGGGGGCTCTCGCGGGCGAACACCGCGGGCAGATAGCGGTCCCGGGCGAGCGCGTAGGGCAGTCGGCTGTACGAGGCGAGCAGGGCGGAGAACAGGGCCACGGCGGCGACCATCCCGCCGATGGTCACCGTCCATTGCAGCCAGGGCCCGGCGAGGTGGAGGGCGACGTCGGAGAAGGAGCCCTCCGCCCAGTTCGCCCAGCCCTCGGGTCCGTCCCTGCCGACACCGAGCGCGGCCAGCGCGGGCAGCACATAGCTGAGCATGATGAGGGCCACCGAGAGGGCGAGGGCGCGGGGCAGGTGTTTCCGGGGATTCTCCATTTCACCGGCCACGGTACTGACCGCGTCCCAGCCGCAATAGGCCCACATGACCACGAAGAGTCCGTCGCCGAACGCGTCCCATGCGGATTGGCCGGGGCTGCTGGTCAGTTCGCCGACCGGATTCACGCCGTTCCGGATCAGATGGGCAAAGCCGATGACGGTGAGGATGAGCATCGGGGTGAGGCAGAGGATTCCGAAGAGCACGGAGGATTCACCGACCCGGCCGGCGCCGAGGAGATTCAGTCCGGTGAAGGCGACGATGACCGCGAGGCAGATGAACCAGTTGAGGTCGAATTCGAGCGGACCGGCCGTGAGGAGCACATGCCTGCCCGGTGCCACATCGGCGACGAGACTCTGGAGGTAGCTGGTGAACAGCACCGGATAGATCGCCATGTCGACAAAGCTGCATATCCATTGCAGCAGGCCCTGCTGAAATCCCCAGAATCGGCCCAGCCCGCGTTTTACCCAGTGATAGTAACCGCCCTCTTCCGGGATCGCCGTGCCGAGTTCGGCGACGACCAGTGCATGCGGGATCGCATAGATGAGTGGGGCGATCAGAAGCAGGGCTATTCCCATTCCGGGGCCGGAGGCCGAGAACAGTTCCTCGATTCCGTAGGCGCCACCGGACACGCAGAAGAAGATGAATGCGACCAGCGGCAGCAGCCGCATTTTTCTGGCCTCGGGAAGGGGCGCGCAAGGGTTTTTGGGCAGAGCTGTGGCCATGGGGAACGCTCCGGGTTCGCAATGACATGCGTCGTGAGGGCAGTCATTGTGTGAGCGGAGATCGATGGCGTCAACGTCCGAAATGCCGGTATCCCCGGGGCGCCTGGGTCCCCGCGAGGTGGCGCGCCCCGGGTGGTGACACGCCGTCACAAGCGCCCTCACCTGCGTCGCGCGGTCCCGTCCGGGCGGCGCGTCACCCGGCGCCGGAACCCGCCGGGAACGGCACGAAAGTCAGGCGGACGAAACCGGCAGCGCCCGGTCGAGATAGGCCGCGACGAGACCGTGCGCCACCGCCGGGTCCACCACCGGGTCACCCAGTGCGACCTGCACGGACAGGCCGTCCACCAGGGCGGCGTAGGTGGTCGCGATCCGCCGGGCCCGGTCGGGCTCCAGCGGGAGTTCGGTGACGAGCCGCAGGACCAGGGCCCGCCAGCGCTCGTCCTGGGCCGCCCGCATGGCCGCGATCTCCGGGTGGCGTACGGCGTGCGCCCAGGAATCCAGCCACACGGCCCGCAGGGTCGGATTGCCCCCGTCCGCCGAGAAGACCCGCCCGGCGAGTGCCAGCAGCCGGCCGCGGACCTCGCCCTCGCCGTCGAGGATCTCGTCGGCCGCCGCGTAGAACCGGTCCTCGACGTCCCGCAGGGCCTGGACCAGCAGTCGGTCCAGGGTCTCGAAGTGGTAGACGACCGTGCCGCCGCTGACCTCGGCCCGCTCGGCGATCTGCGCCACCCGGGTCCGTGCGAAACCCTGCTCGCGGATGACCTCGGCCGCGGCCCGCAGGATCCGGTCCCGGCTCCCGTCGGACGCCGTGCCGGGCGTCGGGGCGGACCGCCCGGCCCGAGCGGCGGCCCCGTCCACGCGCTTCGCGAATCGACCCCGTGGCACTGCCGTCCTCCCGCGCCGCTCTTGACGCCACAGCTTAGCCCACTGCTATTGTTGACTGAATATTCATTCAAATTTGATGAAGGTCGGTTCCTCATGCCAAGCGGACACCTGGACACCGTGGTGATCGGCGCCGGGATCGCCGGACTGACGGCGGCACGGCTGCTGACCGCGGCCGGTCTGCGGGTGACGGTGCTGGAGGCACGGGACCGGACCGGTGGCCGCACCTGGACCGAGACCGGCCCCGGCGGCCGGACCCTGGACCTGGGCGCGTCCTGGATCCACGGCGTCGACGGCAACCCGCTGACCGTTCTCGCCTCCCGACTCGGCCTGGAGACAAGGGAGTTCAGCGTCGGCAGCTCCCAGCCGGACGGCCACCCGGCCGTCTGCTACGACGCCACCGGCACCCGGCTCACCCCGCAGGAGGCGGCGTCCTGGGCGGCCGACGTGCGTACCGCCGACCGCGCGCTGCGCCGGGCCATCGCCACCGCGGGCCCCGGCACCTCCTACGCCACCGTGCTCGACCGGGCCCTGACCGCCCTGGACTGGGACGCCGAACGCCTGGACCGGGTACGGGGCCACCTGCGGCACCGGGCCGAGGAGGAGTGCGGGGCCGCCGTCGACCACCTGGACCGGCGGTTCCTGGGCGACGCGCCCGTCCCCGGCGCCGAGGTCGTCTTCCCCGGCGGGTACGACGCCTTCGCCAGGGCCTTCGCGGACGGTGTCGACGTACGGCTCGGGCACCGGGCCCGCACCCTGGCCTGGGGAGCGGACGGGGTGCGGGTGGAGGCACGGACGCACCCGCGTCGTCCCGGCGACGGATCCGGCGCGGACCGGGGCGGCGCGGGCGTTGGACGGGCACTGCCCCGGACGGAGGCCGCCCGCTTCACCGCGGACCACGCCGTGGTCACCGTCCCGCTCGGTGTGCTCAAGGCGGGTGAGCCGATCTTCTCGCCGCCCCTCCCGCCCACGGTGTCCGACGCCATCGGCGCCCTCGGCATGGGCGCCTTCGACAAGGTGTTCCTCCACTTCCCCCACCGGTTCTGGGACGAAGGGGTGTACGTGGTCCGGCAGTTGGGGCGGAGCGACGGGTGGCACACCTGGTACGACGTCTCCGCGACCGCCGGTGCCCCCACCCTGCTGGCCTTCGCCGGGGGCCCGGCGGCCCGCGAACTGGAGGCGGCGGACGACACCGCCATCACCGCCTCGGGACTGCGGGCGCTGCGGGAACTGTACGGGGACCGGGTACCGGAGCCGCTCGGCGTCCGCGTCACCCGCTGGTGCCAGGACCCCTTCGCGCGCGGCTCCTACTCCTATGTCGCGGTGGGTGGCTCGGCCGAGGACCACGACCGGGTCGCCGCACCGGTCGGCGGCGTCCTCCACCTGGCGGGTGAGGCGACCTGGCCGGACGACCCCGCCACGGTGCAGGGGGCACTGCTGTCCGGGCACCGGGCCGCCGAACGGATCCTGGGACGGCCCATCGACCTGACCGACCTCACCCGGCCACTGCCGTAGCCGTAGCCGTAGCCGTAGCCGCTGCCGTGGCCGCAGCCGCAGCCGCAGCCCGGACGCCGCAGGCGCGGGTGCGGAGGCGAAGGAGAGCCCCGGTCAGCCGTGGAGGCTGCGGAGGATCCGCGCGGCGGCTCGTTCGCCGCTGCGGATCGCGCCCTCCATCAGACCGGTGAACTCCGGTTCCGTGTACTCCCCCGCCCAGTGGACGCTGCCGATGGGCTCCTCCAGCGCCCGTGCCGACGGGCCGCCGGAGGTGGGGGCGTGGGCCGAGTAGGCGCCCCGGGCGTACGGGTCCCGCGACCAGACGGTGGTGAGGACATCGGCGTCGGCGGCGATGTCCAGGTCCGGCCGCAGCCGCCGTACGTCGGCGGCCCAGGCGCCGGGGTCGTGGTGCAGGCCCGCGTCCTCGATCGCCCGGCGCGACCCCATGAACCCGTTGAGGACGGGGGGAGCCGAGCCGGTCGTGTCCCGTGCCGTCCAGGTCCAGTACCGGCCGCGCACCGACATCACCGCGCTGGTGGACGGCCGCTCGCGCAGCGGGACGTGCAGTTTCGCCGCGTGTCCCTGGACGGTCCCGGCGAGCGCCGCGTCGCGTCGCGCGTCGCCGGGGAGCGTGATCGCGTGCTCGCCGTGGACCAGCGCCAGGGGCAGTGCGACCAGCACCGCGTCGAACTCCTGGCCGCCGTCGGCGGTCGCGACCACCGCTCCGCCGCCGTCGAGGTCGCTCACCCGCACGACGGGGGTGTTGTAGTGGACCGCGTTCCCGAGGTCGGCGGCGAGCGCGTCGGGCAGCCGCTGGTTGCCGCCCGCCACCCGCCAGCTCGGCCCGGGGACGAACGACGCGACCTGCTCCAGCGCGCGGGCGGTCACCTCGTCCGCGCCGACCGCCGTGGAGATCTCGACACGGGCCCGCACGGCCTCCACCAGGCGCGGGTCGAGTGCGAGACGGGTGAGGACGTCCCCGGCGGAGGGGGCGCCGGGGTGCCCTCCCGCCAGGCGCACGGCCTCCCGGCCGGCCGCCACGACATCACCCGTGCCGAAGGCCGGCAGATCACCGAGTTCGCGGACGTAGTAGCTCATGCCGGTGTCGACCAGTTCCAGCCCGGTCTCGGCGAGCAGCCGGCGCAGGGCGGTGTAGCCGTCGAGGACGAACTCCGCGCCCCGCTCGACGACATGGTCATGGCCCTCGGCGCGGACCGTGCCGGACCACACACGCCCGCCCGCGCGCTCACGTGCCTCCAGCACGGTGGTGTCGATTCCGTTGCGGACGAGTTCCCTGGCCGCGGCGAGCCCGGCGAGCCCGGCCCCGACGACTGCGATGCGCTGCACTGGGTGACCTCTTCTCCTCTGTCACTGGATATGAACGGCCGCCGGTGCCGTACCGGCGTGGCGGCCGTCCCTGTGTGATGCGCGCCCACCGTAGGAGCGGCAACCCGGCCCCCACCATCGGACTCTGTTACAGAAATGGCTCTGAATCTGTACGCGGGTATGATCCGGCGGCATGACTCCGCGTCCGCTCACCGTCGCCGAACTCGTCGCCGCCCCCGGCCTGGGCACCACGGTGCTCGCGGGCCGGGACGGCCTGGCCCGTGAGGTGCTGTGGGCGCACAGTTGCGAGATGGCGGACCCGGCAGCCTGGCTCGGACCGCACGAACTGCTGATGACGGTCGGCCTGTGCGTGCCCGCCGACGCCGAGGGGCAGGTGGCGCTGGTGGCCCGGCTGGACGACGCCGGGCTGGCCGGACTGATGATCGGCGACCACCCGCCCGCCCCGCCGCTGTCCGGGGCGCTGCTCGCCGAGGCCGACCGGCGCGGCTTCCCCGTCCTGCTGGCGGCGGCGCGCACCCCGTACGCCGCCGTCGCCCGGCATGTCGCCGCGGCCAACTCCTTCGGCCAACTGCACCAGGTGCTGCGGCTCAGCAAGCTGTACCACCTGGCCGCCCGTGCCGGTGACGACGACTCGGCGCTGACCGACTCCCTGGCCACCCTGCTCGATGTCGGTATCACCGTGGCCGACACCGCCACCGGCACCACCCTGCTGGCGTCCGACCCGCCGCCCGGCGCGGCGGAGACGGCCCGCGGCTATCCCCTGCGCGGGCATCACGACGCGGAACTGCGGCTCCGGGAGCTGCCCGGCGCGGAACTGGACAGCTTTCTGCTGGTCCATCTCATGAAGGTGATGGAGGTGGCGGTCGACCGGGTCCTCAACGCCGCCGACCGCTGGGCCGAGCTGTCGGCGGCGGCCCTGGCGGCACTGCTGGGCGGCACCGTCCCGGCCGGGCTCGCCGAGGTGCTGCGACCGCACCGGCCGTCCGAGGGGTTCCGGCTGGTCGCCGTCGGGGACGCGGACGGGGCGGCGGTCGCCCGGCTGGCCGCCGTGCACCGGCTGCCGGTGGCGGTCGGCCCCGGCAGGTCCGGCCTGCTCGCACTCGTCCCCGCCGCCGCCCTCCCGGAGTTCCGCTCCCTGACGCGCCCGGTGGCCGGACGCGCGGGGGTGTCCTCCCCCTACTCCCATCCCGCCGACGTCCCGCACGCCGCGGCGGAGGCGGAGCGGGCCCTCGCCGAGAACGGGCGTACGGGCTCCGGGTGGGCGGAGTTCGAGGGCACGACGGTCTCGGTGCTGGCCCGCTCACGCCGGGAGGCCGAGCAGATCACGGCGTCGGTGCTGGGCGGGCTGTGCGAGGAGGGCCCGCGTGCGGCCCGGCTGCGGGAGACCCTCTTCGCCTATCTGCGCAACGACCGCGCCTGGGCCGGGACCGCGGCCGAGCTGGGCATCCACCGCCAGACACTGTCGTACCGGCTGGGCCGGATCGCGGAGGAGACCGGGCTCGACCTGGCCGCCACGGGGGATCTGTCGTCGGCGTGGATCGCCTATCAGGCGTGGGAGTCCCTCCGGAGGGAGGGGGATGGGGCCGGGGAGGGGGACTGACGGGGACGGCGGGGCGCGGGGGTCCGGCACACCCGGGGGCTCAACCCCCGCCCCCGCCCCGCCCCCGCACACCGGGTCGCCTCCCCCGCCTGCTCAGTTCCCCACCCCCGGGCGTTCGATGAGTACCGGGAGGGGCGTCATGGGGTCGGGGCCGTCGATCTCGCGGGCCAGGCGGTGGGCGTCGAAGATCGCCTCCGAGGGCATCCTCGGGGCGAGGACGTCCCCGGCTGCGTAGACGGCGCGCACCCCGTTCTGCTCCCACTCGTCCTCGCGCCGCAGCAGTTCCCGATAGAGGGCGTCGTCGCTGCGCTGGACGGTGGCGAGCACCAGGCCGTCGGTGGGGAGGGTCCAGGGGTCGCCGTACCCGGTCCGTCCGGTGACGGCGATGCCGTCGAAGGCGTGCAGCTCCACCCCGGTGTGGAACACGACCCCCTTGTCGTGCAGATGCTGACGGAGCATCGGCCCCTCCAGCGCGAGGTCGGAGACGGGGGACACCTGCTCCAACGGGGTCACCAGGTGCACCTCGTAGCCCTCGTCACACAGGAGTTCGGCCAGGCCGGGGGCGGTGTGGTACCCCTCGCAGTCGTAGACCACCGCGCGGCCGGGCGCGGGGCGGTCGCCGGACATGACCCGCTCGGGGGTGAGCGCGAGCGCGGCGCCCCCGAAGGGCCTGCCGGTGCCGGGCTGGAAGCCGTCCGCGGCCCAGACCGAGCCCGTGGTGACGACGACCAGTTCCGCGCCGTAGTCGAGCACGTCCCCGGCGTCGAGGGTCCGGTTGAGGACGGTGGTCACGGCGGGCAGTCCGGCGAGCTGGACGAGACGGTGGTCGACGATCCTGCCCCAGTCCCCCAGCGTGGGCAGCCTTCTGGTCCAGCGCAGCTTGCCGCCCAGTCCGTCGCCCGCCTCGACCAGATGCACGGCCTCGAAGCCGCGTCGGCCGAGGACGACGGCGCACTCCATTCCGGCGGGCCCGCCCCCGACGATCAGCACCGGGCGTTCCGGCTGGGTGGTGCGGGTGAACAGCTCGGGGTGCCAGCCGCGGCGGTACTCCTCGCCCGCGGTCGGGTTCTGCACACAGCCGACGTGGTGGAAGGTCTCCTCGCGCAGGACGCAGACATTGCTGCCGGTGCATTCGCGGATGTCGGCGGCGCGGCCCTCGCGGATCTTCGCCGGGAGGAAGGGGTCGGCGATGGCGGGCCGGGCCGCGCCGATCAGATCGAGGTCGCCGGATCCGACCAGGTCGGCCATCAGGTCCGGGTTGCTGAAGCGGCCGACGCCGACGACCGGCTTGGCCGTGGCCTCACGGACGCGCCGGGTCCATGGCAGTTGGCTGCCCTCGCCGTAGTAGCGCGAGGTCCCGGAGTCCTCGGGCCAGCTTCCGACATTGACGTCGAAGAGATCCACGTACGGGTCGGCGAGCCGGACGAACTCCAGGAGTTCCTCCTCGTCCAGGCCCGGCAGTTCCCGGCCGGGGCCGACCGGGGTGCGGACGGCCACGGCGCAGTCGTCCCCGATCGCGGTGCGGACCCGCTCCAGGGTCTCCAACTGGAATCGCGCCCGGTCGCGCAGGCTGCTGCCGCCGTAGCCGTCGGTACGCCGGTTGAGGGTGCGGGACAGCATCTGGGTCATCAGGTAGTCGTGGGCCCCGTACACATAGACGATGTCGAAGCCGACGTCCCGGGCGCGGCGCGCCGCGCGCTCGAAGTCGCCCTGGATGCGCTGGATGTCGGCGCGTGTCATGGCCTTGGGGCGGCTCGCGTGGACGGTGGGTGTGTGGTCCTGGGTGGGGGCCACCCGGGGCAGCCGGGACGAGCCGTTCACCGACGAGGCCCCTCCGTGGAAGAGTTCTATGCCGGCCAGGGCGCCGTGCGCGTGGATCGCCTCGGCGACGGAGCCGAGCAGGCGCATGTCCTCGGGGTGCCAGCACTCCGCGCCGACGACCGGGGTCTCGTCGGCGTCCGGGGACACCGGGGAGTACTCGGTGCACACCCCGCCCCAGCCGCCCTCCGCCTTGACCGCCCGGAACGCCGCGTGGGTGCGCGGCTTGACGGTGGCGAAGCCGGAGGCGTGGGGCACCTGGTAGAAGCGGTTGGGGAGGGTCTTCGGCCCTATCCGCACCGGCTCGAAGAGAATCGCGTGTCTCGGGTCCACTACCGCCACCTCATTGCTTTCGCCCGACTCTTTGGCCGACTCTTCTGGTCGACTCTCTTGGCCGACTCTCTGGCCGACTATTTTTGACTGACTATTCGGGCAGTATGGCAGCGTCGGACGGCGGAGGGAATGCCCTGGGCGCGGTGGCCGGACGGCGGTGGAGAGGGGGTCAGTTTCCCAGGTCGGCGACGGCGTAGGCGAGGGCCAGTTCCCGGGCGGTCTCCGGGGTGACGGCGCTGTCGTCCAGGGCGACCTGCACGGCGAGCCCGTCCACCAGCGCGGCGAAGCCCGCGGTGAACGCGGTCGCCCGCTCCTCGCTCAGTCCCAGGTCGGCGACGATGTCCGCGAGGATGCCGCGCCAGCGCGCGTCCTGGGTCTGCCGGGCGGTGGCGATGAGCGGGTTCCAGCGGGCGACGCTCCAGGTCTCCAGCCACAGCCGCCACAGCCGACGGGTCTCCGGGTCGGTGGCGAAGAGCCACTCCACCAGGCGTTCGAGCCGTCGCCGCGGGTCCTCCCCCGTCGCGGCCCCGGCCGCCGCCACGGCCCGGTCGCAGAACCGCTGCTCGGCGCGGGCCAGCGCCTCGGCCAGCAGGGCGTCCAGCGTGCCGAACTGGTACAGCAGGGTGCCGTTGCTGACTCCGGCGGCCTGCGCGACATCCGCGGTACGGGTCTGCGCGAGGCCCTGCTCGACGATGACCTCCTCGGCCGCGTCCAGCATCATCGCCCGGCGTTCCGCGCGATTGCGGGCACGGCCCCGGCCGCGCGGAGCGCCGTGCGAGGCCCTCTGCGGGGCGGCGGGCAGATCACCGGACACGGGTGCTCCTTCGGGACGCCGGGGGGTGTGGGTTCCTGGGTTGGTGGGTGCGGGGGTTCATGGGTTGGCGGGTGCGGGGGTTGGTGGGTGCGGGGGTTGGCGGGTGCGGGGGTTGGTGGGTGCGGGGGTTGGTGGGTGCGGGGGTTGGTGGGTGCGGGGTGTGGGGCCGTGAGTCGGACGAGGTCAGGGGGTTGCTCGGGCGGCCAGCCTAGCCCGCCCCTGCGCGGCGCTCACGCCTGCCGCCCCCGTCCACCGCGGGGCCTTCGGCCGACGTACGGCCCGGTCCGGCCCGGCCCGAGCGGGGCTCGGGCACTCCGCCCCGATTGCCCCCTGCCCCGCCGGGACTCCGGTACCCCGCCCGATTCCCCCTCCCCCGCCGGGACTCCGGTACCCCGACCCGGCTCCCCCCTCCCGCCGGGACTCAAGCGCCCCCGGCGCCCGAAGGGACCGGGTCCGCGAAGTAGTGCCCCTCACCCAGATCCGCGAGCAGCCCCGGCCGCTCCGGGTGCCAGTCCAGCAGGGCGCGGGTGCGGGCGCTCGACGCGGGGGCGTCCATTCCGGCCAGGACGCCCAGCCAGCCGAAGTGGTCATGGGCCGCCGCGTGGGCGACGGAGGCCGTCGGCAGACCCAGTCCCCCGCCGAGGGCCTGCGCCAGCACCCGGAACGGCACCCCCTCTTCGGCCACCCCGTGCAGCCGCGCCCCCGCGGGGGCCTTCTCCAGGGCGAGCCGGAACAGCCGTGCCGCGTCGAGCCGGTGCACGGCGGGCCAGCGGTTGGCGCCGTCGTCGAGATACGCGGCGACACCCTTCCTGACGGCCAGGTCGATCAGCACCGGGACGAGGCCGTGGTCACCCCGGCCGTGCACGGCGGGCGGCAGCCGGACGACACTGGCGCGCACCCCGCGTTCGGCGAGCGCCAGCGCGCTCTGCTCGGAGGGGGCCCGGAGCGCGCCCGGGGTGGTCGGGACGGCGATGTCGTCCTCCGTGACGACCCGGCCCAGCGCGGGACCGGCCGTGCCGGAGGCGGCCACCAGGGGGCGGCCCGAACCCGCGAGGGCGTCACCCATCGCCTCGATGGCCCGTCGATCGATCTGGACGGACGTCGTATAGGTGGCGAAGTCGTGGATGAACGCGGTGTGGACGACCCCGTCCACCGCGTCCGCCGCGCGCCGCAGCCCGTCCAGGTCCTCCAGGTGACCGGCGTACGGTTCGGCCCCGGCGGCGGTGACCGTCTCGGCGGCCCGCTCGGAGCGGGCGAGCCCGACGACCGTGTGTCCGGCGGCCAGCAGTTCGGGGACGACTGCGCTGCCGATGAATCCGGTGGCGCCGGTGACGAGGACACGCACGGGTGGGCTCCCTTGGGCCGGGGGACTGGGCACGTGAGACCTGCGGGCTCGGGACGCAGTACTCGGGGCTGGGACGCGGGACGTGGGGCTTGTGCGGGTGGGGGCTGGTGGCCGTCGGGTGGGGGGGGTCCCCTGGGTCCGACGGCCGCAGCCTGTTCCGCATTAGGTCAGACGGGCAGGGGCGGCATCGTCTTCTCGCCGGTTACTCCACCCGAACGGGTACGGCCTGCGACCGGCTTCGCTGCGCAGCCCACTCCTCGACCTCGGTGACCCGTCCGGCGCGGCGGCGGTGGCGCCACTGCCGCACCGGGATCCGACTCGACGCCGATGGAGGTGCTCGCGGGCGGCGGTGCGCCGTTGGCCCGCAGGGTGGGGACGACGGCGGCGGACAGCTCCGGGGTGTGCCCCACGACGAAGACCGTCTCGCTGACGATGGCCTCGGCGCCGACACCGAGTTCATCGAGGATGTGCTGGAGGTTCGGCTGATCCGCTCGGTCTGTTCCCTGGGGTGCGAGGCGGGGGCCGCTACGAGGGGACCGACGGCCCCTACTTGGCTCCCGGCCTCAACGCGGCCACCGCGTGCAGGAGTTCACCCTGGGCGCGGGACGTACCCGTTCCGCTCGCCGCCCAGGCGACGTATCCGTCGGGGCGGATCAGTGCCGCGGTCACATCGGCCCAGGCGGCGCGCTCCTGGTGGGCGAGGGTGTGGGCCGCGATGTCGTGGCCACCCAGCTTCCCGGTGAGGGGCTCGTCGAGAACGCCGGGGACCGCGAGGGCCACCGGCCGCGCCTCGTGGAGTGCGTCGAAGAGTCCCGTGGTGGCCCCGGCCAGGGGCAGGTCCGGGGCGCGGGTACCGGCGAGCGGGTGCCCCGGGGTGTCGTAGGCGACGGCGAGGCCGGAGAGGCGCTCGGCGAGGGCGAGGGAGAACTCGGGGACGGTGGCGATGAGTTCGGCCAGCAGCTCACGCAGGGCGAGTCCGTCGGTGGAGTACGAGCGCAGGGCGGACTGGGCGCGGGTGGCGAGGAGCAGGTCGAGGCCGACCGGCCGGCGCTCGGCGTCGTACTGGTCGAGGGACGCCTCGGGGGCGTGGCCCTGGAGGACGTCGGCGAGTCGCCAGCCGAGGTTGGCGGCGTCTTGGATGCCGACGTTCATGCCGACGCCGCCGGCCGGGAGGTGGATGTGGGCGGCGTCGCCCGCGAGGAGGATCCGGCCCGCCCGGTAGGAGGCCGCGATCTTCGCCGCGTCGCCGTAGCGGGACAGCCAGACCGGGTCACGCATCCCGAAGTCCCTACCGGTGGCATCCCGGACGGCGGCCCTGAACTGGTCGAAGGTCAGTTCGTTGGTCTCGGGCAGCAGGGGGGAGCTGCCGACGATGCGGTGGAGTCCGCCCTTGGGGAGCGGGACCATCATGATGCTGCCGCGTTCGTCGGAGTGGCTGAGGACGGGGACGCCGGGCGGGTCGTCGAGGATCACGTCGCCGAGGAAGCCCCAGTGGGTGGAGCTGGTGCCCTCGAAGGCGATTCCGGCGGCGGCCCGGACGAGGCTGCGGGCTCCGTCGGCGCCGATCGCGTAGGCCGATTCGATGATCCGGGTCGAGCCGTCGCCGTCCACCTGGGTGGTGACGTGGTCGCCCTTGTCCTCGACCGCGCGGACCTCGTGCCCGCGCCGGATGTCGGCACCGGCGGCGCGTGCCGTGCGTTCGAGCAGGATCTCGGTGTCCTCCTGGGGGTGGAGCAGGGTGAACGGGTAGGGGGTGTCGAGCGGGCGGAAGTCCATGCGCTCGTCCAGGTTGGCGAAGTGGCCGCTGGGCAGCCGGATACCGGAGTCGAGGGCGTCGCCGACGATGCCGCGCTGGCCGAACACCTCCAGGGTGCGGGGATGGACGGTGAGCGCCTTGGAGTGCGGCGAAGGGCGCGCGAGCTTTTCGAGCACTACGACGTCGATGCCGCGTCGGGCGAGTTCCCCGGCGGCCCAGAGACCGACCGGGCCCGCTCCGACAATCGTGACGTCAGCCATGCGATGACCACCTCTCGTGTCGTGCACGTGATCAGAGAATCGACAGGATTTGGTCAGTGAACAATTTTTCTCGGTAGTATCAGCACGCCCCCAGTCACCCGTCAAGAGACCGGGCGAGGGGCTGTGAGGGGGGGTCTTTCGGGCCGCGTCCGGCGGTGAATCCGCCGTGTGCGTAGGCGACTTCGGGAGATGACAGGGGGACAGGGGCCGTGCAGAGCCACTGACCTGCGGGGTACCGCGCCGCACGGCGTCACCGTCGGCGGGCCACTCCTCCGGAGTCACCCCGGGGACCGTCCGGAGGCTCGCCCGGAGTCACCCCGGCGGGGCTACCGCGTCGGGCCTACCGCGTCGGTGGCGGGGTGTCGGCGCCCAGGAGGCGGCCGACGCCGTACTCGAAGCGCGCGTCGAAGGAGCCGGAGACGACCAGGTGGGCGCCGACACGCGCGGTGGCGGGGTAGCGGCCGGAGGTTATGGCCATGGGGACGGCCCCGCCGGGTATGGCGGGTCGACTCTCTGCTCCTCCTGGGTCGGCCCGAGGGTGAACCAGACCAGCGCCCAGCAACCACGGGCCGTCTCCTCAGCGCTGCGGCCGTCCGTGAGGAGCCCGCCGAGGAGCGCCTCGTTCTCCGCGTTCGGCTACTCCGCCCGGCTGGCCGTGACCCATCGCGAGGGGCGGATCCCGCCCGCGGGTGACGCCGCGCACATCCACCGCTTCGACCGGGACGGGCAGGCGCTCCGCACGTGCCTTGACGGACTGATCGGCACCGTCCCGGCGTTCTCCCTGGCGCCGGCCGAGCGGATCGCCGGTTCGTCATCCGCTCCCCCGGCCGGGGGAGCCACCCCCTGTGCGGAACCGGGCGGCGGATGTGCCGCTCCAGGGCACCACCCTGTTCCCGGCGCTGACCGGCGCGGCCCCGCTGCCGCTCCTGCGCGCGGGCGCCGAGGCGCCGGACGCCCCGCGCGAGGCCACAGCCGGGCGCGCGATCGGGGTATGGGCGCCGGTCGCCGACCCGTTCCGGCCGCAGTGGAGCGAGGTGACCGGGGCATTCGGCCGCCCCGAGGGGTTCGTGTCGGGGAGTGCACGTTCGGTCGCCAACCCGATCCCGCCGCAGTGGAACGAAGAGACCGCGACAGCACTCGGACGCCCCGACGGACTCGTCCACTGGTCGAGCGCCGAACCCGCCCCCGGCGCACGCGCCGCCGAGACCCTCACCGCCCTGTCCTCACTCCGCGCCCTCCCGAGAGCCCGCACATGACCGTCGTCCACCTCAACCCACCCTCCCTCTACGCCGCCCCCCAGCGCATCAGCCGACTCCTCCGGGTTGAGCCCGCCGGAGCGGCGTTCCTGGCCGAACAGGTCGACCGCGACCACACGGGCACGCGCCCCCGTCCGCGACTTGCGTCGGCGTCCGGAGCCTGTACCGTCCCGAGGCCCTGGTGGAGGTGACCCTGACGATCGCCACCGGGCAAGCCGACACCCCTTAGCCCACCACCCCACCCCCCGGCAAGCCAAAACTCCCCTTAACCCCCTTTTACCGCCATACGGGTGAACCTGGCGCATTCAGCAATCTTTGGAAGCATACGATCCGCTGCTGTGATGGAGAGTCAGAGGGCGGGCGCCGTGCTGGGCACGGCAGATGTGGTCATCCTGGGGGCGGGCCCGGCGGGGCTGGTGCTCGGCAACATCCTCCGGACGGCCGGAATCGACTGCGTGATCCTGGAGCGGGCCGCACGCGCGGAGCTGCACACCCGGGCACGGGCCGGCTTCCTCGCCGCGAACACCGTGCGCATCCTGGACCGCCACGGCCTCGCCGACGGGCTGCGGCGTCACGGCCAGCAGCACGGCACCTGCGAATTCCGCACCGACAGCGGCCGGTTCCGGCTCGACTACGGCAGCCTCGGCCGCCGCGAGCGGCACACCGTCTATCCGCAGCAGGATCTGGTGGCCGATCTACTGGCCCGCTACGAGGGCGCGGGCGGCCGGATCCTCTTCGCCTCGGAGGCCCTCGCCGTGACCGACGCCGACACGGACCGGACCCGGCCCTCCGTGTCGGTCCGGGCCGAGGACGGCCGCCCCGGCCGCTGGCAGGGCCGGTATGTCGCCGGGTGCGACGGCCGTCATGGCGCGGCCCGCCGCTCCCTCCCGCCGGGCGCGGTCCGGCGCCACCATCTCGACCTCGGCGTCTCCTGGCTCGGACTGCTCGCCGAGGCGCCCCCGAGCCTCGACGCCATCGGGTACGCGGTGCACGCGAGGGGATTCGCCGGGCACATGGCGCGCACCGCCGAGGTCACCCGCTACTACCTCCAGTGCGCCCGGGGCACGGCCGCCGGGGACCGGTCCGACGAATGGATCTGGGACGAGCTGGAACTGCGGATGCGCGCCGCCGAGCACGGCCCGCTGCACCGGGGCCGCTTCCTCCAGCGCATGGTGATCGACCTAGAGTCCGATGTCCTGGAACCCCTGCGCCACGGCTCCCTCCTCCTCGCGGGCGACGCCGCCAGTCTGCTCAGCCCCTCCGCCGCCAAGGGCGCCAATCTCGCGGTACTGGAGGCGGAGTTGCTCGCCGACGCCCTGATCGCGGCGCTGCGGCACGGCTCCACCGGGGGACTGGACGGCTACTCGGCGCGCTGTCTGGCCCATGTGCGTCAGGCGCAACGATTCTCCCAGTGGATGACCCGCCTGCTGCACGGCCTTCCCCACGCGCCAGGCCGGGGCGAGCCGCTCTCGCCGTACCACGAGCCGCTCCAGAAACGTCCCTGCTTGGACACCCTGCGCACCTCGCCCGCCGAACAGGACTGGTTCGCCGAACAGTACGTCGGCATCTGAGACCCACCCCCGCCCCCGTCCCTGCCCCTGCCCCTGCCCCTGCCCCTGCCCCTGCCCCTACCTTCCGCACGCCCTCCCATGAACTCCCATGAACTCCCTTCAACGGCCTCGTCCGGCCTTCACCCCCCTTGCCATCCCGAGAAACCCGAGGACCCCACTGCGATGACGCCGACCACGACGCCGTCGATCCCCACCCCCACCCCAACCCCCACCCCCAGCGACCCGGCCCGCCTGCGCGCGGCGGCCGACTTCGTCAGGGCGCAGGACACCGCCACCCTGCTCCCCCTGCTCCTGCCCGGCCTCGACGCGGTGGAGACGAGGGCGCTGGTCGAGCACTGCCGGTTCTCGCACGCCGCGCTGCTGGTCTTCCCGCCCGATCTGCCCGCGCTCCACGCCCAACTGGCCGCCTGCGGACTGACCGTGGACCCGGCGACGCCCCCGACGCCCAGCGTCGTCGTCCGCGACCGGCTCGCCGCGCGTCACCGGCTCGACGCCGCCGGACTGGACGTCCGGATCCTGCGCCCGCCGGTCCACGGACCGCACGGCGGGGACCGTACCGTCGAGGTGTTCCTGCTGGCGAGGGACGCCGAGGGCACGCCGGGCGGCGTCGCGGCCCTCGCCGAAGAGGAGCGGGCCGAGGAGCACGAGGCGCATGTGGCGTTCGCGGTGGCGCGGCCGGACCCGCTGGTGCTGCGCGGGATCTGCGCGATCCTCGCCCGCCGCGGCGCCCGCCCGGACGGGGGCGGCTACAACCCGCACGAGGACGGCACGGTCTTCTACTTCACGGCCCCCGAGGACGCGAAGAGCGGGTACCGGCGAGTGGAGCTGTACGTGCCCGGCGATCACCGGGAGGTGCTCACCGGCCACCTCACCCCGCCGGAAGAGGCGGCCCCGGCACCGACCCCGGCCCCGCAGCCCCCAGCGGAAACGCTCCTGCGCCTGCTGACCGGGGCCTGGACGACCCAGGCCCTGGCCACCTTCGCGCAGCTCGGCATCCCCGACGCGATGAGCACGCGGACCGCCGTCGCCGCGGGGCCGCTCGCGCGGCGGACCGGCACCGATCCGGGCAGCCTCGCCCGGCTGCTGCGCTACCTCACCATGCTCGGTGTCGTCACCGGCACCCCCGACGGCCACCGCCTCACCCCCTCGGGCGCCCTGCTGCGCACCGACACCCCGGGCTCCCTGCGCCCCCTGGCCCTGCTCTACGGCGGTCCCTTCTACGAGTCGTTCGCCGCCCTCGGGCACACGGTCCGCACCGGCCGGACCGCGTTCGACCACCACTTCGGCGCACATCACTTCGACCATTTCGCCCGCCGCCCCGAACTCGCCGATCTCTTCGACCGGTCGATGGCCGCGAGCACCCGGATGTTCGCCCCGCTGGCGGCCCATCCGGTCGTCACCGCGGCGGCCGGGTCGCCGACTCCGGCGACGGTGGTCGACATCGCGGGCGGCAACGGCGCACTCCTCGCCCACCTCCTGCCGGCCCACCCGCGCCTGCACGGGGTCCTGCTCGAACGCCCTCATGTCATCGAGGGGGCCCGCCGCACCCTGGCCGCCGCGCGCTGCGCCGACCGGTGCGTCTTTCTGGCCGGTGATTTCGGGGACGTTCCGCCGGGCGGCGATGTCTATGTGCTGTCCCGGATCCTGCACGACTGGGACGACGACCGGTGCCGGGAGATCCTCCGGCAGTGTGCCCGCGCGATGCCGGCCGGAGCGGATCTGCTCATCGTCGAACGTCTGCTGCCCGCCGACGGCGGCCCGTCCCTCGCCGTCTCCTGGGACCTCCACATGATGTGCAACGTCGGCGGCCGGGAGCGGACCGCCGCCCACTACGCCGAGTTGCTGTCCGGCGCGGGGCTCGACCTGCTCTCCCACAGCCCCCTCCCGCTGGACGCCCATGTGCTGCATGTGCGCAAGGCGGGACGGACGGGGGCGGGGACGGATGTGGGCACGGATGCGGGTGCGGGCGCGGGGCGGGCGGCGGGTGACAGCGCCCTGGTGGTCTGACCGGGGGGGCGATCCCCTGCCCGACGTCCGGCACTTGGGGCGCTCTTTGCTTACCGGAGGATCCTCCGGTAACGTCGCCGACAGGTGGAGAGGGTTCCGGCTCCCAGCGGAATGAATTTTGGTCGTTGACCAAACATAAGCCGACGCCACCTCACCTCGGACACCACCCCCGGCGACCGACAGGGAAGGCGACTCGCCATGAACCACCTCGAACCCGGCCCCGAACCCGAATCCGAACCCGAGCCCGAGCAGGCGGGTTTCCGGCGGCGCGGCTTTCTGGCCACCACGGCGGGAGCCGCCGGGGCGATGGCCGTCACGGCCGGGGCGGCGACACCGCGGGACGCGCCGGCGGCCCCCGGGCCCCCCGAGGAGGACGGGCCCGGCGGGGACGGCGACGGAGTCGCGTTCACCGTCAACGGCCGGGCCGTCGCACTCGCCGTGGACGCACGGGTGACCCTGCTCGACGCGCTGCGCGAGCGGCTGAACCTGACCGGCACCAAGAAGGGCTGCGACCGGGGGCAGTGCGGGGCGTGCACCGTGCACATCGAGGGGCGGCGGGTCCTGGCCTGCCTCACCCTGGTCGGCTCGGTGCGCGACCGGGAGGTCACCACCATCGAAGGGCTCGCCGACGGGGAGCGGCTGCACCCGATGCAGCAGGCGTTCATCGACTGCGACGGCCTCCAGTGCGGGTTCTGCACCCCGGGTCAGGTCATGTCGGCGGTGGGACTGGTCCGGGAGGGCCGGGCGCGCTCCGACGACGAGATCCGCGAGCACATGTCCGGCAACATCTGCCGGTGCAGCGCCTACCCCCACATCGTCGACGCGGTACGGAAGGGGGCGCGCTGATGCGGCCCATCGAGTTCACGGTCCCGGCGAGTGTGCCGGACGCCCTGCGCCGGTTCGACTCCGGCACGGTCTATCTGGCCGGGGGCACCACCCTGGTCGATCTGATGAAGCTCGACGTCATGACCCCGCGCCGGGTGCTGGACATCGATCGGCTGCCGCTGCGCGGCATCACCCGCCGCCGCGACGGGCTGCACATCGCCGCCCTGGAGCGGATGAGCGACGTGGCCGTCCACCGCACGGTCGTCCAGGACTACCCGGTGCTCTCCCAGGCCCTGCTGCTCAGCGCCTCCCCCCAGTTGCGGAACATGGCCAGCATCGGCGGCAATCTGCTCCAGCGCACCCGCTGCTCCTACTTCCGGGACATCACCGTCGCCTGCAACAAGCGGGAGCCGGGCAGCGGTTGCCCGGCGCGCGAGGGTGTCAACCGCTCGCACGCCGTGCTGGGCACCAGTGACTCCTGTGTCGCCACCCACGCCAGCGATCTCGCGGTGGCCCTGGTCGCGCTGGAGGCCAGGGTGACACTCACCGGCCCCGACGGCACGCGCGCCCTGCCCCTGGAGGACTTCTACCGGCTGCCCGGCGACACCCCCGAGGTGGAGAACGAACTGCGCCCCGGCGAGATCATCACCGAGGTCGTCGTACCCCCCTTGCACTGGGCGCGCCGGTCGGTCTACCTGAAGGTCCGCGACCGCCAGTCCTACGAGTTCGCCCTCACCTCCGCCGCCGTCGCCGCCGAACTGCGCGGCCGGACGGTCCGTGACGTGCGGATCGCGGTGGGCGGGGTGGCCACCCGGCCGTGGCGGCTGCGCCGGGTCGAGGAGGCGCTCATCGGGCAGCCCCTGCGGGAGTCGACCGTGGTCACGGCGGTGGAACGGGCCGCCGACGGGGCCCGGCCCCTCACCCACAACGCGTTCAAACCGGCTCTGCTGCGCAGCACGATCGCACGGGCCCTGATGGACCTCGTGAACTGAAGGATCCGGTGAACTGACATGGCACAGAACCTGATCGGCACCCCCGTCGACCGCGTCGACGGCCGCGCCAAGGTGACCGGCACCGCCCGCTACGCCGCCGATCACATCCTGCCCCGGATGGTCTACGGCCATCTCGTCCTCAGCACCGTCAGCCGGGGGACCGTCCGCGCGATGGACGTCCGGGCCGCGCGCTCCGCACCCGGTGTGGTGGCCGTCTACAGCCCCTTCGACCCGCTGGCCCTCGGACCGCTGCCCGGGGGCGGTGCCGCCGAGGCGTTCGGCGAGCTGGACCCGCCGCTCCGGGACAACGGCGTGCGCCACCGGGGCCAGATCATCGGCCTGGTGGTCGCCGGGACCGTCGAGCAGGCCCGGGACGCCGCCGCCCTGGTCGAGGTGGAGTACGCCGCCGAACCCGCCGACCTGACCTTCGAGGAGCGGCTCGACCAGGCCCAGGAACTCGGCTACCCCCCGTCGGTCACGCTGCCCTCCGCCGAGGCGGTCGCGCGGGCGTGGGCGGACAGCCCGGTCACCCTGGAGCGGACGTACCGTCAGCCCGCCGAGCATCACAACGCGATGGAGCCGCACGCGGCCGTCGCCCACTGGGAGGGTGACACCCTCACCCTGTACACCGGCACCCAGGGGCCCCGGCTGCACGCCATCGAGGTGGCCGCCGCGCTGGGGGTGGAGGTGGACCGGGTCCATGTGGTGAGCCCCCATGTGGGGGGCGGGTTCGGCGGCAAGGCCACCACCTGGTCACCCACTCTGCTGGCCGCCGCCGCGGCCCGCGCGCTGCGCCGCCCGGTCAAACTCGTCGTCACCCGGGAGCAGCTCTACACCGTGACCGGGCACCGGGCCGCCGCGGTGCAGACCGTGGGGCTGGGCTGTGACCGCGAGGGACGGCTCTCGGTGATCCGGCACGACGGATGGTGCCGCGGCTCGGTCACCGGCAACGGCTTCGAGGCGCCCGCCCTGGCCGCCCTGCGCTCTTACAAGGTGGCGAACGTCCGGGCCCGCAACTTCGGGCTGAAGCTGAACATCCCGCCCGTCACCATCATGCGGGCGCCCGCCGAACAGCCCGGCTCGTTCGGGCTGGAGTGCGCGCTCGACGAACTCGCGGAGGAACTCGGCATCGACCCGCTGGAGATCCGCCGCCGCAACTTCGCCGATGTCCATCCCGCCGAGGGCCTGCCCTGGTCCAGCAACCATCTGGAGGAGTGCTACCGGATCGGCGCCGAGCGCATCGGCTGGCACCGGCGGGCCGCCGCGCCCGGCACCACCGAGGACGGCGACTGGCTGGTGGGCCTCGGGATGGCCACCTCCGGCCTGGGCTCCGCGCCCGCATTCAGTGTGAGTGTGCGGGTGGCGTTCCGCCGGGACGGAACGGCGAGCGTGGCCAGTTCCACGGCGGACATCGGCACCGGGATGCGGACGGTCCTCGCGGTGATGGCGGCGGACGCGCTCGGGCTGCCGCTGGCCCGGATCCGGACCGAGGTGGGCGATTCGACGCTGCCCAGTACCGATGCCTCGGCCGCCGGGGCGATCGGCTCCGAGGGGACGGCGAGTGTGGCCCCGGCCGTCGCGCCCGCCGCGCGGGCCGCTGTCGCCGCGCTCGTCGACCACGCGGCGACCCATCCGCGCTCCCCGTTCCGGGGCACGGCCGCCGGGGACCTGGCCTACCGGGCGGGGGTGCTGTCGGGCGGCGGGCGGTCGATGCGGTTCACCGAACTGCTGGCCCGGACCGGGGCGCCGGCGGTGGAGGCGGTGGCGACCACGCCGGAGGCGCCGGCCGAGAGCGAGGTCTCCTTCCAGTCGTTCTCCGCGCACTTCTGCGAGGTCCGGGTCAACCGCTGGACGCGCGAGCCCCGGCTGTCGCGGTTCGTGAGCGTGGTCGACGCCGGGCGGATCATCAGCCACAAGACCGCCCGCAGCCAGATCGTCGGCGGGGTCATCTGGGGCCTCGGCCAGGCGTTCCTGGAGGACGCCCATCTGGAGCCCGGCACCGGGCGGATCTTCAACGCCAACCTCGCCGACTACATGGTCCCGGTGAACGCGGACGCCCCGCCCATCGACGTCCACCTCCTCGACCACCCGGACACCGAGGTCAGTCCCGTCGGCGCGCGGGGGCTGGGCGAACTCGGCAACATCGGCGCCGCGGCGGCCATCGCCAACGCGGTGCACCACGCGACCGGGATCCGCGTCCGGGATCTGCCGATCACCATCGAGAAGCTGCTCTGAGGGGGCCCGCTCCGGGACCGGCCGGACGATTGACGCGATAACACCGTTAACACTAGCTTGGGGCGGCCCGCCACCGCCGACAACACCGTTACCGGCGGGCGAGGATCCAGCGGGAGAGAGACTCCCGGGAATCGAGACCCCTCATGCCCCTCAAGGTCCTGGTGTCCGGAGCGAGTGTCGCGGGGCCCGCGCTCGCCCTGTGGCTCGCCCGCTACGGCGCGGAGGTCACCGTCGTGGAGCGCGCCCCCGCCCTGCGCCGGGGCGGGCAACTGGTCGACCTGCGCGGGGTGTCCCGGGAGTCGATCCGCCGCCTCGGCGTCGACGCCGAGGTGCGCGCCGCCCGCGAGGCCAGCCTCGGGATGTCCTTCGTGGACCACCGCAACCGGCGCCGGGGCGAGCTGCGCGCCGAGCACTTCGGCGGCGACGGCCCGGTCGCGGAGATCGAGATCCTGCGCGGAAAGCTCTCCGAGGTCCTCCACCGGCGCTGCCTCGCCCACGGGGTGACCCACCGCTTCGGCGACAGCCTCCGCGCCGTGCGCGACACCGGGACACGGGTCGAGGCCGACTTCCGCTCCGGCCACCGGGAGCGCTACGACGTGGTGGTCGGCGCGGACGGCCTGCACTCCGAACTGCGCCGGATGCTCTTCGGCCCCGATCAGGGCGTCCTCCACCACCTCGGGACGTATGTGTCCTTCTGGACGGCCGACAACCATCTCGGCCTCAAGGACTGGACCCTCGTCCACAGCGAGCCCGGCCGCACCATCGGTATGCGCTCGATCCTCGACAACACCAAGGTGATGGCCTTCTTCGGATTCCGCGCGGCGCTGCCGTCCCACGACCACCGCGACCCGGAGGCACAGCGGCGCATCGTCCGGGCGCACGCCGCGGGCATGGGCTGGGAGGCGCCGACGCTGCTGACCCAGATGGAGACCGCCGACGACTTCTTCTTCGACACCTGTAGCCAGGTGCGGCTGCCGTCCTGGTCCACGGGGCGGGTCGGACTCGTCGGCGACGCCGCGTACTGCACCTCCCCGCTCTCCGGGCACGGCGCGACCGTCGCCGTCGTCGGCGCCCATGTCCTCGCCGGCGAGCTGGCCCGGACCCCCGACGACCCGGCGGGCGCCTTCGCCCGGTACGAGGGCAAGCTGCGCCCCTGGCTCGACCGGATCCAGCGGTCGGCGCCCGGCCAGGGGCGGCTGATGACCCCCGAGACACCGCTCGGGATCCAGTTCCGCGATCAACTGGTCCGGCTGCTCACCCTCGTCCCCGCGAAGGACCGGCTGCTCGCCGGACCCGACAGGACATCCAACGCCTTCGAGCTGGACGACTACTCCGACCTGCTGGTGGCCGGCTGAACCGACCGGATCCCCCCGCTCCCCCACCACCCCCGCCTTGCATGGCGGAGGACCCTCCGGTAACGTCGTTAACAACCGGAGGGTCCTCCGCTTTTGCACGGGACGCCGTCCGTCACGGCCCGGGACCCTAACGCATCGTGATCGACGCGTCGTGATCGACGCACTTTGATCGGAGACAGTCCATGAGCAGCGCTTCCACGAACAGGGCTTCCCTCAGCAGGGTTTCCTTCGGTGGCCTCACCACCTCGGCCCAGGGCCTCGGCTGCATGGGCATGAGCGAGGGCTACCCGCCCTACGGCCCCGGGAGCTGGGACGAGGCGGTCACGACCGTCCATCGCGCCCTCGACCTCGGCATCACCATGATCGACACCGCCGACGCCTACGGCCTCGGCCACAACGAGGTGCTCGTCGGACGGGCCATCGCCGGGCGCCGGGACGAGGTCCAGCTCGCCACCAAGGCCGGCATCGAGCGCATGAGCGGCGACACCTGGACCCTGCGCGGCAACGCCACCTACCTCAAGCGCGCCTGCGACGCCTCCCTGCTGCGCCTGGGTGTCGACCACATCGACCTCTACTACTTGCACCGGGTCGCCCCGGACGCCGAGATCGAGGAGTCGGTCGGGGCGCTGGCCGATCTGGTCAAGGAGGGCAAGATCGGCCACATCGGCCTGTCCGAGGTGGACGGCACCCTGCTGCGGCGCGCGCACGCGGTGCACCCGATCACGGCGGTGCAGAGCGAGTACTCGATCTGGTCCCGCGACCTGGAGCAGTCCGTCGCGGACGCGCTGCGCGACCTGGGGGTGGGGCTGGTCGCCTACTCCCCGCTCGGGCGCGGCTTCCTCACCGGCGCCGTGGATGTCACCGCGCTGCCGGCCGGTGACGCCCGCAGGCGGCTGCCGCGCTTCCAGACCACGGACAACCAGAGCATCGCCGACGGGGTGCGCGCCCTGGCCGAGGCCCGGGGTGTCACCCCGGCGCAGATCGCGCTGGCCTGGGTGCATGCCCGGGGTGAGCGGCTCGGCGTGCCGGTGGTGCCGATCCCGGGCACCAGGCGGGTGAAGTGGCTGGAGCAGAACGCCGCCGCAGCGGCCGTCGCCCTCACACCGGAGGACGTCACCATCCTGGACGCCCTGGCGGACCAGGTGGTGGGCGGCCGGTACTGAACGGTCGGATACCGGGCAGCCGGTTGCCGGACGGCCGGTACCGAGCGGTCAGCCCCGGCCGTCGCCCCCGGGACCGGCGCCCTCACCTGCGGCCCGTTCGCGCAGCCCCGCCACGAACAGACCGAGGCCGAACTCGAAGCGGCCGTCGAAGTCGGCGATCTCCTCGACGGGCGTGGCGAACAGATGGGGGTAGGCCGCACCACTGACGGCGGCGTCCGGCCTGCCGATCTCGCCCTCGCCGTGGCCCTGCTGCTCCAGGGCCTCACCGAGGACATAGCTGAAGAGCGAGGAGGTCGCCCACAGCGCCGAGACGCCCTGGAGACCGGCCCGCTGCATGGCCGCGATCAGCCGGTCCGCGAAGGCCAGGCTGTAGTGCTGGGCGGCGTAACTGCCCCCGACGATCCGGGCGCCGTCGCGCTGGGCCAGCAGGGCGCGCCGCAACTGCCGGGCGAGCAGGGCGACATCCGCCTCCCAGGGCTCGTCCCGGCGTTCGGCGAGGGCCCCGGAGAGGATCTTCTCCGCCATCTGGTCCAGCAGGGCGCCCTTGTTGCCGAAGACCCGGTAGATGGCGGGGAGCTGGAGGTTGCAGGTGTCCGCCAGGCGCCGCATGGTGAGCCCCTCCAGACCGCCTTCGTCCACGAGGCGCAGGGCGGCGACCACCAGGGCCTGGGCCCGGGTCGCGGGAGGCGGTGCGCCGGTTCGTCGGGTGGGGGTGGCTTCTCGCTCGGTCGGCATGTTAACGATGTTAATACGCCGACGCGGCCGGACCCGAAGACAACCTCCCCTCCCCGCCCCTCAGAGCGTGGCCACCACCTCGATCTCCACCAGGAACTCGGCCCGGAACAGACCGGCCACCCCCACCCCCGTGCTCGCCGGCGGCGCGGGGTGCCCCTTGCGGGCCGCCACCAGGAGTCCGGCGAGCAGGTCCGCCTGATCGGGTGTGTAACCCGCGAGATAGACCGTCTCCTTGATGATCTTCTCGCGGGAGGACCCGGCCGCGCGGAGCGCCAGCTCGACATTGTCGTACGCCTTCTCGAACTGGGTGGCGAGATCGTCGCCCACCACCTCGCCCTTCGCGTCCCAGGCGACCTGTCCGGAGGTGTAGACGAGCCCGGCCGAGTGCAGCACGACGGCGTGCGAGAGGACCCCCGGCAGCGGCGGGAGCTCGGGGGCGTTGATGTAACTGACCGACATTTCTGGTCCCTTCGGCGGCCGACAAGCCTGGTAACGGCGTTACCATGCCTGGCGAAGGTAGTGACAACACCGTTAACACGTCAAGGACCCGGCGGAACCCGCGCGCATCGGCCCCTTCGCCCGCCCTGCCGCGCACCGCCCCTCCTCGACGACCTGATCCGACCCCACCCCCAATCGTCCCGATGACCCAGGGAGCAGCAGCGATGCAGTACGTGAAACTCGGTTCGACCGGCCTGGACGTGTCCCGGATCTGCCTGGGCGGCATGAGCTACGGGGAACCCTTCCGGGGCACCCATGAGTGGACCCTCGGTGAGGACGCCGCCCGCCCGCTGATCGAGCAGGCGCTGGACTCCGGGATCAATTTCTTCGACACCGCGAACATCTACTCCGACGGCAGCGGCGAGGAGATCGTCGGCCGGGCGCTGCGGGACTTCGCCGACCGGGACGAGATCGTGCTCGCCACCAAGGTGCACGGACGGATGCGTCCCGGTCCGAACGGCGGCGGGCTCTCCCGCAAGGCGATCATGACGGAGATCGACCGCAGTCTGACCCGCCTCGGCACCGACTACGTCGACCTGTACTACGTGCACCGCTGGGACCCGCACACCCCCATCGAGGAGACGATGGAGGCGCTGCACGATCTGGTGCGGGCGGGCAAGGTGCGCTATCTCGGGGCGAGTTCGATGTACGCGTGGCAGTTCTCGAAGGCGCAGTACACCGCCGCGGCCCACGGCTGGACCCGGTTCGTGGTCATGCAGAACCACTACAACCTCATCTACCGCGAGGAGGAGCGCGAGATGCTGCCGCTCTGCGCGGACCAGGGGGTGGGGGTCCTGCCCTGGAGCCCGCTCGCCCGGGGACGCCTCACCCGCGACTGGGGCACGGTCACCGAACGCAGCACCGGGGACGTGTACGGCAGCACCCTGTACCAGGAGGGTTACCGCGGGGTCGTGGAGGCGGTCGCCCGGATCGCCGCCGAGCGGGGTGTCCGGCGCGCCCAGGTCGCACTGGCCTGGCTGCTCCACCAGGACACGGTGACCGCACCCGTCATCGGCGCGTCGAAGCCCGGCCATCTGGAGGACGCGGTCGCCGCCGTCGAACTCACCCTCTCCGACAAGGAGTTGGCGGAGCTGGAGCGGCCGTACATCCCGCACCCGGTGTCCGGCCACTGATCCCGGGCCACCTCCGGACCCCGCTCCCGCGGCCCCCTCCGACACCCGCCCGTCCATCGCACGACCTCCACACGACCTCCGTACGACCTCTTGACGACAGTTCCCGCGTCCCTTGTACTGAGGAAAATTTTTGGTCCCTGACCAAGAATCTGTCGGGCGGCGTACAGGGCCCCGGCATCGTCCCGGCTGCCCTGTTCCCCGCCTCGAACCGCCGGAGGAATCACCGTGCAGAAGCTCTCAGGCTCCGGAAAAACCCTCACCCGGGGCGCTGTCGGCGTACCGGGAATGCTGTTCATGGTCCTGGCCGCGACGGCGCCCCTCACCGCGCTGTCCGCCAACTTCACCCTCACCTTCGCGCTGGGCGCGGGCGTCGGCACGGTCGGGGTGATCATCGTCGTCGCGGCGCTGCTCGCGCTCTACACCGTCGGCTATCTGGCGATGGCCCGCACGATCGTCAACAGCGGCGCCTACTACGCCTACATCGAGTACGGCCTCGGCAAGGTGGCCGGGGCGGCCTCGGCCATGGTGGCGACGGTCCAGTACAACGCGGGCGCGGTCGGTATGGCGGTGCTCTCGGGGTACTTCACCGACGGATTCATGGTGACGACCTTCGGGGTGGATCTGCCGTGGTGGCTCTACGCGGCCGTCGCCGTCGCCGCCACCGCGGTGCTGGGTCATCTCGGGGTCTCGATCGCCTCGAAGGTCACCGCGGTGGTCTGTCTGCTCCAGTTCGCCATCGTGCTCGCGCTGATGGTGGCCGTCCTGCTCGACTCCCGTGCCTCCTACAGCACGGCCGTGTTCTCCCCGGACCATGTCTTCGGGAGTCATATCGGGCTGTCGATCCTGTTCATCCTGCTGGCCTTCGCCGGATACGAGGCGAGCGCCTGCTACTCCGAGGAGGCGGACAACGCCCCCCGGCAGGTGGCCTGGGCGACCTATCTGGCGCTGGGCGGGCTCACCGTGCTGTTCGTCGCCGCCGCGTGGACCGTCGTCGCCTCCGTCGGCGATGTCGCCACCGCCGCCCGGACCGATCCGGCCGGGCTGATCGCGGGTGTGGCCACCACCCACCTCGGCGACTGGGTGGGTCCGGTGCTCACCGGCAGCATCGCGGTCAGCTTCTTCGGCGCCACGGTCTCCGTCCACACCGTCGCCTCCCGCTATCTCTTCTCCCTCGGCCGCGCCGGACTGCTGCCGCGCGGCCTCGCGGCCGTCCATCCGCGCCGGGGCACCCCGCACCACGCCCACACCACCCAGGTGGCCGTGGTGGTCGCCTTCCTCGTGCCGTTCGCCGCGGGGGGCCTCGACCCGCTGCTCAGCCTGCTCCCGGCGCTCGGCGGCGTCACCGCGCTCGGCCTGCTCACCCTGATGATCCTGTGCAGCGCGAGTGTCGTGGTCTCGGCGACGCGGGGCACCCTGTCCGGCTCGCTCTGGGCCACCCGGATCGCCCCGGGCCTCTCCTTCCTCGCCCTCGGCGCCTGCACGGTGGTGATCGTCGCCAACTACCCGACCGTCACCGGCAGCGACTCGGCCCTCATCAACTCCATGCCGGTCGTCCTGGTCCTCGGCGCGGCGATCGGCGCCATCGTGGCCTGGCGCCGACAGCACCCGGCACGCCTTGTCGCCCTCCCGGCGGCGGACCGCCCGGAAGCGGTGGCCGGCCCCTGACGACACCGCCCGCCCGCCGTCCCGGAAACAGGGCGGCGGCGCGCGCGGTGCCGCTCACGCCCCCGCGAAGTACCTGGGCCCGGCGGGCGTCCCGAGCTGGGAGCGGGCCGCGAGGTCCAGGCCCGCCTCGGCGAGGGTGAGGAGTTCGACCAGGCGGTTCTCCTCCCAGTGGGCGAGGCGCTCGGCGGGCAGCGGCCGGTCCGCGGTCCAGTCCCGCAGCGCCGCCGCGAGGCCCGCCGCGTCACCGAACGCCTTGGAGGTGCCGGACGCGGTGTGCGGCCGTACCGTTCCCGCCGCGTCGCCGATGAGCGCCGCGTGGTCGGCGACCATCCGGAACGGCGGGAGGTCGTACACCGGTTGCAGGAAGACCTCCGACGCCTCGATGAGCCGGGTGAGCGGTGCGGGCAGGGTCACTTCCGCCGTGCCCAGCAGCTCCTTCTCGGTCTCCGGCAGGATCTCGCCGGGCGGGAGGAACGCCGTGTGCGTGCGGCCCGAGCGGCCGGTCAGGAGCCGGGGCAGATCCCGCTCGGAGACGTTCGTGTACCAGACCCAGTTGATCCGCCGCTCCCCCTCACCCAGTTCCCCCTCGGCGCCGGGCACCGGATGGCACAGCACCTGCTGGCCCTCCGCGCTGAACACCGTGAACCGGCCCGACAGCAGGTCCCGCAGATCGTCCGGCAGCGCCGACTCCGGCTCCAGTCCGCGCCAGGCCACATAGCCGGAGTACGCGGGCCGCGTCGCCGGGTCGAGCAGCCGGCGCGTCGCCGAGCCGATACCGTCCGCGCCGACCAGGAAGTTGCCCTGTGCGGTGTGCCCGTCGCCGAACTCCGCGGTGACCTCCGCGCCCTCCACCGTGACCCGTCGCAGGGCGCTGTCCCGGCGGTGGCAGACCCCCTCCAGGGGGGCGCGCAGGGTCCGGTGGAGGGTGTCCCAGGAGGTCATCGACTGGGGCATCGCGTAGCGGTCCGGCTCACCGTGCAGATGCAGTTGCTGACGCTCCCACAGTTCCACGGACACCTGCCGTGCCGTGACCCCCAGCCGTCCCAGCAGGTCCTCGACCTCCGGCTGCATCACGATCCCCGCGCCCCGCGCCCGTGTGTTCCCCGCCGACCGCTCGTACACGGCGACCTCGGCACCCACCGCCGCCAGTTCATGCGCCGCCGCGAGCCCGCCCAGGGACCCTCCGACGATCACGGCCCTGGCTGTCCTGCTCGGCTCCATCGCACGCCTTCCCGAACCCGTTCCGCCCGCACCCGCCACCCGGCGGCGCGGTCCACCCCCATCCTGCCCGGTCGCACCGGTCCCGTCGCGGAGGCGGCCGGGGTGGCCCCCCGCGCGGACCGGAACCCCGATATCAGTCACCACCCCTTTCCTTCACCAGGAGTTCACCTACAATGACCACGACCGGGTCGCTCCCTTCATCTCACCGAGCGATGGGCATGGGCGTTGTCCCACTTCAGGGCGTCGGACGAGGGTCCGTTGACTGGTTGTCAGCGCCGCAATGTACGTCATATGACGGATGCCGGGGCACATGTGGGCTTCATAAGGTCCGTGGCATGCCACACCGCGTGAAATCAACCCTGCGCGGCTGAGTCCGTCGGCCGAACCCCACTCCTGAGGGCAGGTCCTTTCAGCCGGCGCCCGCCGCCCCCGGCCGCACCGGGGACGACAGCCGCCGAGCCTCCCCAGGTCCTCCGGCTGGCGCCGACGGACCGGACCATCCGTCGGCCGCCGTCTCCGCACACCTCACATCTGACACCTCACTCCGCGGCGCGGGGGCTCACCGGCGAGCCTTCCGCCGGGTCCCTTCCCCATGCCCTCTCCACACCATCCGTACGACCCACACCCTCCGTACGACCCACACCTCTGCACGCCTCACCACACCTCTACGAGGAGTCCCATGAGTACTGAGATGTCGCGCCGCAATGTCCTGGCCGCGGGAGCCGCGCTGGCCGGATCGGCGGCCCTGATCACCGGCGCGTCGGGAACGGCCGGTGCCGCGCCGGCCGCGGCCCCGGCGGAGGAGGCGAAGTCGACGGCCAGGCCCACCGTCGTCCTGGTGCACGGCGGTTACGCCGACTCCTCGTGCTGGAACGCCACCATCGAGAAGTTGCAGCACAAGGGCTACACCACGGTCTGTGCGGCGAACCCGCTGCGGGGTATTCCGACCGACGCCCCGTATGTCGCGAGCCTGCTGGACTCCATCAGCGGACCGGTCGTCCTGGTCGCCCACTCCATGGGTGGCACGGTCATCACCAACGCCGCCGCCGGGAAGAGCAATGTCAAGGCGCTGGTCTACATCGCGGCGTTCGCGCCCGAGGTGGGCGAGACCCAGGGCGAACTCATCACCAAGTTCCCGGGCAGCGAGGTCGGGCCGGTGAGCGTGCCGGTCCCGTACACGAAGGCGGACGGCACGACGGGCATCGATCTGTATCTGAGCAAGGACGGCCAGGCGGCCTTCGCCGCCGACATCTCCGCCTCCGCCTTCCGGGTCCTCCAGGCCACCCAGCGGCCCTTCGACGCGGACTCCTTCATCTACCCGACCACGGCCGCCGCCTGGAAGACGATTCCGTCGTGGGGGCTGGTCGCCGGGCGCGACAAGGCGATCCCGGCGGAGTGCGCGCGCTGGATGTACAGCCGGGCGAACGCCCGGAAGGTGGTCGAGGTGCCGCAGTCGTCGCATGTCGTGATGCTCAGCCACCCGCGGGTGGTCGCGGACCTCATCCACGACGCCGCCAAGGCCGTCGGCTGACCCGGCCGGTGAACGCCCCCGAGCCGGATTCCGGCGGTCGCTGAGGCTCGGCGACCGGCACGGGTGACAGCCTGGGCCGGTCGCCTCGCCGGGCATGCGGGGGTCGCGGTGGCGGTGGCGGTGGCCGGCGTCCGCGCACGGTGCCGGGCGAAGACCACGAGGCGCAGCACCGCGAACCGCGCGACCCCGGCGAGGGCGGACGCGGTCAGGTAGACGGCCTGCTCCTGCATCGCGCTGGGTGCCGCCGTCAGTTGATGCAGCGCCAGCATCGCCACGCTGGTCAGGGCGTACGCCGCCGCGGCGGACCCGGCCGACTGGGCGTGCTGGCGCCGGGTGGCGCGTCCGCCCGCGCCGAAGGTGAAGCGGGCGTGCAGTTCGGTGGCCAGCAGCGTGGAGACCACGGTGATCAGCGCGTTGGCCAGCACCCAGGGGACCAGGGAGGCGAGGGCGGCCACGGCGAGACTGGACACGATCCCCAGTCCTCCGCCGCAGAGCACGAAACGGACGAAGGCGGTGAGGACGCCGGGTGCCGATCCCTGACGGCTCCCCGCCGTCGTCTCGGCTGCCTGCACGTCCGCCTTCATGCCCGCCCCCGTCCCTATCTCTGCCTCTGTCTCTGCGCCGGTCTTCGTCTCTGTCCTCATGATCCGCCCCCTTGTTGACCGGCTCACCGGCCGACCGCTTCGCCCGCCGATGGGCCGCATCGCAATGACGCCATCATGGCACATCGATGGCGCCATTGCGAACCAATAGCGAGATTATGGCGCCATCGACGGCGTCACGATGGGGTCGAGGGCGGCACATCAGCAGGTCAGCGGCTCAGCCGCTCGGTATGGCGGCTGGGACAGCGGGCGGGGGCGGCGTACGCCGACCCGGTGCGGTCGGTCAGGACGGGTTCAGTTTGATGGCGAAGGTGTTGAAGATGGACCACACGTCGACCCAGCCGAGTCCGGTCGTGCACCCGGCGGAGCCGCAGCCCCAGCCGACGCTGACGATGCCGTTCAGCTCCCGGCTGTTGGGGTCGTTGAGGTAGATCACCGGACCGCCGCTGTCGCCGCCCCGGCCGACGACTCCGCCGTAGTGGGGGACGCCGTAGCTGCCCCACACGGTGGTGCCGTTGACGGTCCAGCCGGCGTTGCCCGCGTACACGGTCCGGATGTTGCAGACGACCTTGGAGTTGTAGCCGAGCTGGCAGGTGAAGTCGCCGACGGCGACATTGCGGACGCCGTTGAGGTAGCGGGTGTAGCCCCCGGCGTCGGTGCCGTCCCAGGTGTTGCGGTAGGTGGGCGTCTCGATGAAGAGCGCGTCGATCGCGGGCAGGTCGTACTTGACCTGGCCGATGTAGTTGCCGCCGGCGGCGTAGACATGGTCGTTGACGTTGTAGCAGTGGCCGGCGGTGACGAGCCACTGGCGGCCGTCCCAGGTGCTGACGGCGGGAATGCCGCTGGTGCAGTTGGACTGGGTGCCGTACGCCGGTCCGAGGGCCGCCCCCGCATAGAACGGCGAGGTGTCGTTCCAGCGGCTCAAGGGACGTGCCGGCGCGGACTTGGTGACCCGCACCGGGGTGCCGCCGGCGGCGGAGCGTGCGGCGGCGACGGCGGGCGCGGCCAGATACGCTCTGGCCGCCGCCGGGTCGTCCACGGCCAGTTCGATCGAGCCGCCGTCGATCGACGTACCCGCCAGCCCCACGTCGAAGGGCAGCGCGGGGTCGGCGACGATCGCGCCGATCTCCTTCCTGAGCTGCTGACGGGACTTCTTGCCCTCAAGGACAGTGACGAGCCCGGTGTCGGCCCTGGGGTTGGCGCGGCGGACCGCGGCCAGGAAGCGGTCGGCGCGGTCCACATCGGTGAGGTAGACATTGACCGAGCGGTAGTCGGAGGCCATCTCGACCTGGGTGTAGATGTCGGCGTGGTCCCCCTGTCCGACCTGGGCGACGGCGTCGGCCACCACCCGCAGCGGCCGGAGGACCTCGCCCTGCTTCTCCGGTGACATCGCGGCGACCTCCGCGACGGACAGCGGCCTCGGCGCGTTCGGAGCGGCGGACGCCGCTGTCAGTGTCAGCGGCAGCAGGGAAAGGGCCGCCGCGACGGCGAGGGTGCAGCGGATCATGTTCTTCATGAGCCCCCCAATCGGCACCGCCTGTGCGGAGCCTGTATCGGCACAGGGGAAGTTATTCAGGGACATGTCAATCCACTAGCCCTGTTTACGGACATCGTGGGTATCGGGACGGCGGGGGCGGTGTTGCCCGGGACCGGGGCGGCCCGCGTGGCCCGGGACGGCGGTGGCGTTGTCCCGGAGGGAACGCGGTGGTGCTCGGCAGCGCACGGAAATCGGCGTCCCCCGAAGGGCCCGGCCCCTCCGCCCGCCCGCAGCACCGCCGGTCAGGAGCCCCTCCCGCGCCCCGCTCCCCCGCAGGTCCCGTCGGAAACGGCCCTCTCACCAGCGATATCCATCCCGTACAGTTCGCGGGGTGAACACCCCCGGCAGCAGAACGAGGCGCGGCTCCCCCTCCGTCGGGGAGCTGGTGGGCCGCCGGACGGAGATCGCCGAGGTCCTGGACGTCGTCGCCGAGGGGCCCGGCGGGCCGCGGCTGCTGCTTCTGGTCGGGGAGGCGGGCACGGGCAAGTCCGGGCTGCTGGCGGTCGCCGTCGACCGGGCCCGGGACACGGCGATGCTGGTGCTGACGTCGCAGGGCAGCGAGGCCGAGTCGCGGCAGTCGTTCGCGTCCCTGCACCAACTGCTGTTCCCGCTGCTGCCGGACCTCGCCGGGCTGCCGGATCATCTGCGCGGCGCGCTGGAGACCGCGTTCGGGCTGGCGCCCGCCGAGGGGCCGCACGACCCGCTGCGGCTGTGTGTCGCGGTCCAGACGCTGCTCGCCCGGGTCGCCCGGCGCCAGCGCGTCCTGCTGGCCATCGACGACCTCCAGCACTTCGACCGGGACTCCCTGGATGTGCTGGGCTTCGTGCTGCGCCGGCTCACGACGGACACCGTGCCGACGCTGGTGACGGCCCGGGGACAGCACGCCCCGCACGGCTTCCCGGCGAATCTGCCCACGCTGCTGCTGGGGCCGCTGGCCGACGACGCGGCGGCCGAGCTGGTGGACGCCCAGCCGTATGTGCCCACCGGCCGGACCCGGCTGGAACTGCTGCGGCAGGCCCGCGGGAATCCGCTGGCCATCATCGAGCTGTGCCGCGCGGCCGGGAACGGCGGCTCGGTGGCGCTGCCCGGCGGACTGCTGCTGCACTCGGCCCGGATCGAGGAGCTGTACGCGGCCCGGCTGCGCGAACTGCCGCCGACGACCCAGTTGCTGGTGCTGCACGCGGCGGCCTCGGAGCGCGACGACCTCACCATGATCATGGCCGCCGCGGGCACCGGGCCGGACCTGGAAGCGTGGGCCCCGGCGGAGCGGGCGGGCCTGGTGACCATCGTGGAGGGGCGGGTGGTCTTCCGGCATCCGCTGGCCCGCGCCGGTTCCTACCACGGTGCCCCGGCCCATCTCCGGTACCGCGCGCACCAGCAGTTGGCGGCGGCCTTCACCGCGGATCCGGCGCGCCGCGCCTGGCATCTGGCCGCCGCCTGTCTCGACCGGGACGAGTCGGTGGCGGCGGCCCTGGAGGAGACCGCCGGGCTCGCCGAGCGGCGCGGTGGGTTCTTCGCCGCCGCACGGGCCCTGGAGCGGTCGGCGGAGTGCACCCCCGACGTCACGGACCGGGCCCGCCGGTACGCCGGGGCCCTGCACGCCGCCGCCAACGCCGGCGACCCCACCTGGGTGCAGGAGCTGTACGAGAAGGTCGTCGCCCTCCCCCAGGACCGGCACGCGCTGGGTTCGGCGGCCTGCGGCGCGGGGCTGGCCCTGTCGTTGCTGGGCCGCCAGCGGCAGGCGGCGCAGGTGCTGCTGAGCGCGCTGGAACCGGAACCGCCCGAGGACGGGAAACTCACGGTCGCCCTGACCTCGGTGCTCCAGGGGGTCGCCTTCCAGTCGGGCCTGCCGGAGGTTCGTCATGCGATCGCGGGCCCGGTCGCCCACCTCGCGAACCTGCCGCAGACCCAACACCCCGACACAGCCGCGAGCGAACACCCCTCACGACTCCCCGGCACCCAACACCCCCACACGGCCCCGAGCGAGCACCTCTCGGCACTCCCCGGGACCCAGCACCCCGCCGCGCCCCCGAGCGAACACCCCTCGCGACTCCCCGGGACCCAGCACCCGGCCGAGCACGTCCCAGCGCCGCCGCAGCCCCACCCGCCGCTCGCGACCCCGGACACACCCCCGGGCGCACCCCCCACCCCCGACGAGCGGGCCACCCACTACGCCGAGTTGGCGACAGCCGAAGCCCTCGCCGCCGTGCGGGCCGTCGCGCTGGCCGGAAGCGACCCGGCCGCCGCCCCCGATCTGCTGCCCCCTCTGCGCCGGGGCCCGCGCGGTCCCCGGCCGGCGGCCGACGTCGCGGAGATGACCCGGGTCCACGCGCTCGGCGGTGTCGCCTGGTTCGCCGACGAGTCCGACCTGAGCGTGGAGTCCTTCCGCCAGGCGTACGCGCTGCTCAAGTCCTACGGGTACATCGGCGCCGCCGCCACCACGTTCGCCGTGCTGGGCTCGGCGCTGATCGACACCGGACGCTGGGCGGAGGCCGACGAACACCTCCGGGAGACCGCCACCCTGGCCGCCGTCCACAAGCTCAAGCACCTCCAGATCGATGTCGAGGCGCTGCGGGCCACCCTGGGCGCGCTGCGCGGGAACCCCGTCGAGCTGCCCTCCGACCCCGCCTGGACGGCCGTCGGCCTGGACGAGAACCGGGCCACCCACGCCCGTCTGCTGCACGCCGCCGGGACCGTCGCCTCGGCGGCCGGGGACTTCGACAGCGCCTTCCGGCACTTCCGGCAGTTGTTCGACGCGGACGGCGGCCCCCTGCACTACTTCCTGTCGCCCCGCTCGATCACCGACCTCGCCGCCGCCGCGCAACGCACGGACCGCCGGGAGGAGGGGGCCCGCGTCCTCGCCTCGGTGCGCGCCGCGGCGGGGCCGCGCCCGACGACCCGGATGACACTGCTGCTGCACCATGCCGCCGCGCTGACCGGCGACCCCAAGGACACCGAGCACCACTTCCGGCTCGCCACGGTCAACCCCGCCGGGGATCAGTGGCCGCTGGTCCGGGCGCAGGCGCGGCTGCGCTACGCGCAGTGGCTGCGGCGTCGGCGGCGCCCGCTGGACGCGCGTCCCCTGCTGGCGGCGGCCGAGGAGGCGTTCACCCGGCTCGGCGCGTCCGGGCCGGCCGGGGAGGCGCTCGCCGAGCTGCGGGCCAGCGGCGTGGGCACCGTGCCGGCCGGCGCCGACGCGCTCGCGGAACTGACCGCCCAGCAGCGTCAGATCGTCCGGCTGGCGGCGCAGGGGCTGCGCAACCGGGAGATCGCCGAGCAACTGCTGCTGTCCCCCCGCACGGTGAGTTCCCATCTCTACCAGGTGTATCCGAAGCTGGGGGTCAGCAGCCGCACCCAGTTGCGCGCGCTCCTCGACGACCTGTGACCCCGGCAATCACTTCGATCATTTCGGTCACTTAGATCACTTCGATCACTTCGATCGCTTCGACCAGAAGGAACGTGAGCAGCGTGAGTTTCGAGGCCAGCAGGCGACCGGGCGGGCCGGACCGTACCGCCGTCGTCCTCGATCCCCTCGTGCAGCGGCTCGTCGACGCCTCCGCGGCACCGCCGTATCTGCACCAGTTGGGTCCGGTCGACGCACGGCAGGCGCTGCTGGAGATCCAGGGCCGCGCACGCGGCGACCTCGGGGTGGAGTCGGTGTTCAGGGTGGCCCCGGTCGGCCCCTCCGGGCTCGTCGGCTTCTGGGTGTTCCGGCCCGCGCGAACGCCCGGCCCGCTGCCCATGGTCGTGTATCTGCACGGCGGGCGGTGGATGCTGGGCGACGCCTGTACCCACGCGGGCCTCATCGGCGAGCTGGCGGCCCGGAGCGGCGCGGCCCTGGTGGTGCCCGAGTACACCCGCACCCCGGAGGCCCGCTATCCGGTCGCGCTGGAGGAGTCGTACGCGGTGCTGACCTGGCTCGCCGAGGAGGCCGCGGGGCTGGGGCTGGACGGCGGGCGGATCGCGGTGGCCGGGGACTGCGCCGGGGCGACCATGGCCACCGCGCTGACGATGATGGCGAAGCAGCGGGGCGGCCCGCGCCTGCGGGCGCAGTTGCTCTACACCCCGATGACCGACCCGTACGGCGACACGCCCTCGCGGGAGCAGTTCGCGTCGGGCTATCTCCTCACCCGCGCGGCTCTGGACTGGTACTGGCGCCAGTACGCCGACGACGAGCACGAGCTGGCGGAGCCCACGGCCTCGCCGCTGCGGGCGTGCCGGGAGGACCTGGCGGGGCTGCCTCCGGCGCTGGTCGTGACGGCGGAGGCGGACGTCGTACGGGACGAGGGGGAGCTGTACGCGCGTCTGCTGCGGGAGGCGGGTGTGCCGGTGACCGCCGTGCGCTACCTCGGGACGGTGCACGACTTCGCCTCGCTGTGCGCCCTGCGGGACAGCCCGCCCACCGAGGCCGCCCTCCGGCAGGGCGGGCGCTTCCTCCGGGAGGCCCTGGCCGCCACCCGGCACTGACGGGCCGCCGCGACCGGGCGGAAGACCTGGCGGAAGGGCCGCGACCGGGCGGCAAGGGCCGCGACCCGGCGGCAGGGACGGCTCGGCTCGCCCCGCTCCGGGAAAGGGACCGTCAACATACTGATGCCTGTGCGGCGGGCCGCCTTGCAGGGTGGGTACGAGGCCGCCGACGGCGGCGCATCCGGCCCACGGAAGAGACATCATGGCCCCCGTCCCGCCCGTCCCGCCCTTCCTCGAAGCAGCCGCGCAGGCATTCGTCACCGCGACATCCACCCCTTCCTCCCGCCCGGAGCACGGCCCGGCCGGGATGCGCGAGGCCCTGGCCGGACTCCGGCCGCCCGAAGTCCCGGTGTCCGGCGCCGAGGTGACGGACCTGGTCGTGGCCGGGGGCCCGTCGAGCCGGGTGCCCGTCCGGATCGTCCGCCCGGCCGGTGCCCGGGGGCCGCTGCCCGTGGTGCTGTATCTGCCCGGCCTCGGCCTGGTGTTCGACGGTCCCGCCCCGCACGGCCGCCTCGCCGGTGAGCTGGCCGTCCGCGTCCGGGCCGCGACGGTCCTGGTCGACCACCACGGCCCCACTCCCCCGGCGCGCTACCCCGCGGCCGTCGAGGAGGTCTACGCCGTGCTGCTCTGGATCGCGCGGGAGGGCTCCGCGCACGGGCTCGACCCGGACCGGGTCGCGGTGGCCGGGGACTCGGCGGGCGGCAACCTGGCCGCCGCCGTGACACTGCTGGCCAAGTGGCGCAAGGGCCCGGACCTCGCGGCGCAACTGCTGCTGTCCCCGGTGACCGACGCGAACTTCGACACCTGTTCCTATGAGCGGTTCGCCCATGGCTACTTCCTCACCCGGGACGCGATGCGGTGGTTCTGGGACCGGTACACAGCCGATCCGGCCGACCGCGCGCAGCTCACCGCCTCGCCACTGCGGGCGGCTCCGGACGATCTGACCGGGCTGCCGCAGGCGCTGGTGGTCGTCGCCGAGGCCGAGGTCCTGCGCGACGAGGGCGAGGCGTACGCCGCGAAGCTGCGCGCCGCCGGTGTGCCGACCACGGCCGTGCGCTACCAGGGCGTCATCCATGGCTTCGCGGTGCTCGATCCGATGCGGGAGACCGTCGCGGCGGGGGCCGCGATCGGGCAGGGCTGCGAGTTCCTCAGCGAGGCCCTGCACGGCTGACCGGCCCGGGACCGCCTCCGGCCCCCGACCGGCTCGGCCCGCTCCTTTCTCCCGCCCCCGGATCACCCGGACCACCGGACCCCGGGACCGCCGGTCCCCTCGGTCCCCGGACCACCGCGATCCCCGCAACCCCCGTAATCCGCGACGAGGCTGCCCCAGCGCGCCCCGCGCGACGACGAACCAGGCAACACGGAGTATCCATGACCAAGCCGGTGATGTGTCACGCCCCGAAGAACGGCGTCGAGCGGGTACTGACCCTCTCTCCGCTCGGCGATCCCGTGGACCGGGACCCGGAGTTCCTGCATCTGGGCAGGCAGATGGACGGTTCCTCGGCGATCTCCCCCCGGGGCACACAGGTCGTCCTCCAGCCGGGCGACCTCGTCCTCTGCGACCCGGACCAGCCGCACTTCCTGCCCCTCGGGGGCGACTGCCGGGTGACGGTGTTCCGTATGTCCCTGCGCCATCTCGCGATCCCCGAGCCGGAACTCCGGGGTGTCCTCGGGGTGCGGGTGCCGGGCGGCGAGGGCATGGGCGCCCTGGTGTCGGTGTTCCTGTCCGCGCTCGCCGCCGGAACGGACGCCCTGGGGACGCGGGTCGGCGACCAGCTCGTCCGGGGTGTCCTCGACCTCGTGCCCACCCTGGTCGAGGAGCTGCACGTGCAGGAGGGCGGACGGCCGGCGGACGCCGCGTCGCCCGTCCGGGACGAGATGCTGGCGCGCATCAAGGAGTACATCGACGACCACCTCGCGGACCGCGACCTGTCGCCCACGGCCATCGCCCAGGCGCACCACATCTCCGTCCGGTATCTGCACAAGCTCTTCCAGAGCACCGGTGTGACGGTGAATCAGTGGGTGCGGCAGCGCAGGCTCCACCTCAGCAGGCGGGAACTGGGGCGGATGTCGAACCGCCGGCTGACCGTCGCCGCCGTCGCCCGCAGGTCGGGTTTCATCAGTCACGCGCACTTCAGCCGGGTGTTCCGCAACGCCTACGGCATGTCCCCCAGCGAATGGCAGACCCGCAGATGGTCGGCGCAGCACTCGCCGGTCGCGGAGGCGGGGTCCGAGGGCCGTCGCGGAGGTGTTCCGGCGGCCGGGGCGGCCGAACCCGGCGGGCCGGGGGGCGCCTCGCCCGATCCGGCCGTCACTCGCTTCCGGCCATGAGTTCGGCGACCACGCGGTCGAGGTCGAGGTGCCGGCTCTCCGTGCCCGACGGCACGAGCGTCTCCGTCTCCGCCAGGAACGCGACGACCGCGGCGGCGGCGATGTCCAGTTGGGCCGTGCCCCGGCGGGACCTGACGACGATCCGCACGGCGTTCCGGTGGCAACTGTGCCGCGGGATCACCAGGACATCCCCGGCACCCGCCGGGCGGCACATCCCCTCCGCCAGCAGGTCGCGGGCGAAGACCCAGTCCACCGGGTCGCCCGACGGCCCGCCGACCGAGACGCACACGGCGTAGGGGTCGGCCCCGCGGTACCTCAGTTCGGCGGGCAGCGGCACCGGTGGATCCGCTCTGACCACGACACGTGCCACCACCTCATGGGTGACCGAGGCGCCGGATGCGGCACCGGAGAACGGCTGAGTCATGTCTAACCCCGATCGGCGTCCTTATGGGGGGAGCAGGTACACGAACGACCCTAGGGTCAGCGGGAATCACCGCTTGCCGACGTGCGTACCGGGTGTTGTCCGCAAGGGTCCGCCGCGACGGGGTCCCGTGCTGCCGCGCGGGACCGCGGGCGAAGGCGCCCGCCGCACCTCCCCTCGACGGCCGGGCCGTTGATCGGTGTGTGCGCTGACGGAACGGTCGCGATGCGGGCACCGGCAAGAGCGGCCCGCCGATCCCCTGAAGGATGCGGTGCGGAACTCCCGATCGCGACGGAGGAAGGAATGCCGGCGCTCCCCCGGCGGCGGTCCGCCGCCCGGAGTCGGCGCCGCTCCCCGGCCGTGGTACGTCCGGCCGGTCACCCGAGACCTCTCACCCGACGACACCGCACAGACAGGGAACACATATGCCAGTCATCTCCCCGCCCCGACGCACCGGACTGCTCGCCACCGCCGTCGCGGTGGCCCTGGTCACCACGCTCGCGGGTCCGGCGACCGCCGCCGAGGCGCCGATATCGCACGTCCGGGTCGTGGCGGAGCTGAGCGCGGCGGACGGGCAGCGCCCCGAGAACATCACCCTGGAACCCGACGGCAGCGCCGTCGTCACCTTCGCCTTCAGCCGCCAGGTCGCCCGGATCGACCGCGCCGGACAGGTCGACGTCCTGGCCACCCTGCCCGCCCCGCCGGCCGGTGCGAGCACCCCCGTGCTGGCCTCGCCCTTCCTCGGCGGCATCGTCCGCACCCACGACGGGACCCTGTACTTCCTGTACGCCACCGGCACCGCCGACCTGACCGGGCTGTGGCGGCTGCGGCCGGGCGGGGCCCCGGAGCGGATCGCCGCGCTGCCCGCCGACAGCCTGCCCAACGGCCTGGCCCTGGACCGGCACGGGCGCCTGCTGTACGCCACCGACTCGGTGCTCGGCACCGTCTGGCGGATCCCCGTGGGCGGTGGCACCCCCGTCCGCTGGGCCACGGGCCCCGCACTGGAGGCGAGAGGCTTCCTGGGGGCCAACGGGGTCAAGGTGCACAACGGGGCGGTCTGGGTGTCCAACCTCGACCAGGGCACCGTGCTGCGCCTCCCGGTCACCCACCGGGGCACCGCCGGTCCCGTCGAGGTCCGGGCCACCGGTCTGGTGAACATCGACGACATCGCCTTCACCGGTTCCGGGAACACCCTGCTGGCCGCGATCAACGCGGACAACGAGGTCGCCCTGGTCCGCTCCGACGGCAGCCACCGGGTGGTGCTGAGCGGTGCCGACGGGCTCCGGAACCCGACCTCGCTCGCCGTCCGCGGCAGCAGGGTCCTCGTCGCCGGCGCCGCCTACTTCATCACCGACGACCCCAACCTGCTGACCGCGCGGATCGGTCACCGTCCATAGCAACGCCGCCGCGCAGGTCAGGAGGAAACCTGACCTGCGCGGCGGTCTGCGCGCACCGGGCCGCCCGCTCAGAACAGCCCGTTGGAGTGCGGCAGCTCCTCCGGGACGGGGACGATGATGTCCCAGTGCTCGACGATCCTGCCGTCGGCGACCCGGAACAGGTCCCAGTACGCGACCGCGACCCCGAACTCGCCCTCGGACTGCACCAGAACGAGGTCACCCTCGGCGACCACCCGGTGAATGGTCTTGTAGACGAGGCTCTTGCCCTGCTCGGCCCACTTCGCGGCGGCGGCCCCGAAGCCGTCCAGACCGTCGGCGGCCTCCGGGTTGTGCTGGTGGTAGGTCTCGGTGGAGATGTAGTCGGTCAGCACCGAGTAGTCGGCGCCCTTGAGGACCTTCTCCGCGAACTCCGTCACCAGCGCCCGGTTGGCCTCGGTCCGGTCCAGGTCGCCGGGCGCGGCCGGGCCGTCGGTCTGGGAGCGGCCGGAGGCCGTGTAGGTCACGACCGGGGTCAGCGCGTCCCAGTGCTCCGCCAGCCTGCCGTCCGCGTCGACCCGGAACAGATCGAAGGCCACCAGGGGCTGCGGCCCGAAGCCGTGGTACGTCCCGTGCAGCGCCACCAGATCACCATCGGCGATCACCCGGGCACCCTCGTAGCGGAATCCCTCCGGCAGACCCGCCACCAGTCCCCGCAGTGCCTCCGGACCGTCCGCCGCCAGGCTGCTGTGCTGACGGTAGTCAGCGGCCACCCAGCGGTCCACCGCACCCGGGTCCTTGTCCCCGAAGAGCTCCCCGGCCGCCTTGACGACAATTTCCCTGCTGCCCATCGCACTGCTCCTGTCTGCGCATATCCCGGTGACACCGTGCTCACCGGCCGCGGTCCACTCTTGTCGCGCGGGCCTTCGGGCGCACGGTAGAGTCAGGCATGCCTATGGTCGAAATGGGACATCCTCCGTCGCCGCCGCTGATCAAACGGGGCTATCGCAATCCGACCCGGCCGGGTCTGGGGCTGGAGGTGCTCACCTTCGCCGATCTCCGGCGGCGGCTGTCGGGCGGGGAGTTCCGGCGGGGACACCGGCTGGACTTCCACCACCTCACGCTGGTTCACGCGGGCGAGGGCGTCGGCACCGTCGACTTCGTCGACCGTCCCTGCCGACCGGGCACACTGCTGCACATCCGCCCCGGCCAGGTGCAGCGCCTGCCCATGACGCCGGACGGCGAACCCGCCGACCTCGATGCCACGATCGTCCTGTTCACCCCGGACTTCCCACCCCGGCTCCAGGCGACCGCCCAGGTCACCGACGACCCCTTCGGCCCGGCCTCCTGGCAGCTCGGGCCGGACGACCGCCGCCGCTTCGGCCACGCCCTGGCCGACCTGGCCGCCGAGTACGCCGACTACACCGGGCCCACCGGCCCACCCCCGTTCCCGGAGCCGGATCCGGACCTCACCAAGGAACTCCTGCGCCAGCTCCTCGCCGGGATCCTGCTGCGCATCGCGCGGCTCCCGGGCCCCGGCGACAGCGCCCCGCCCCAGTCCGCGGCGGAGCCGTACCGCCTCTTCCAGCACGAACTGGAGCGCTCCTTCGGCACACTGCGCCAGGCCCACGATCACGCCGCCCGCCTGGGGTACTCCCTCAAGACCCTCAACCGCGCCTGCCGCCGGGCCACCGGCCACACCGCCAAGCAGCTCATCGACGCCCGGGTCACCCTGGAGGCCAAGCGCCTCCTGGCCCACACCGACCTCCCCGTCGCCGCCGTCAGCCACCGCCTGGGCTTCAGCGAACCCACCAACTTCAGCAAGTTCTTCACCCGCGCGACCGGCCGCACCCCGGGTGCCTTCCGCACCGCGCAACGATGACCGTCCCGCACCGGCCGGGCCGGGGTGCGCAGCGGTCGTGGCGTGGGCGTACGGCCTGTGCGGTGTGCTCAGCAGTCGTAGCGGTGGGCGTACGGTCTGTCCGGGCAGTGGAGGCAGACGAAGAGGTACACCCCTCCCAGGTCACCCATGTCCATGCCGTGACCGATCCCGTCGGCGGACGGCCGATCGGGGGCGGCCCGGCGGTCCCTCCCCGGTGCCCCGGGGGTTCCGGGCGGTTGCCCGTCCGACGGGAACCACGGCCCGTCGACCGGCTCCGTCGCGGTGACGCTGAGCAGGTGCTCCATGCGCCGCCCGCACCCGCAGCGCGGCCACCGGGGTTCCTGGACCCAGCCCGGGTATCCGCCGGCCTTGCTCTGCACCGTCGTGGCCAGCTCGTGGTACGACAAGCCGGTCTCCGCCTCGATCTCCTCGAACCGCCCGCCGAGCCGCTGCCCGAGGTCCGGCGGCAGATCCGCGTTCGGATACTCCACGACCCGCGTCGGTGAGACCGTGCAGGGCCGGGGCAGGAACTCCTCGTCCGCCTCGCGGGGTTCCGGCGGGCGCGGCAGCACCGCGCCCCGCGCCACCGTCTCCTCGTGCCGCCAGTACACCTTCGGCAGCACGGTGGCGCCATGGCCGTCGTGGACCAGGGTGCACCACACGATCTGGAGCACGTCCGTGCCCGCCGGGAACGGCAGCTCGGGGACGTCCCGCGCGTAGAGCTGGACGACCGGCACCATCGCCACCGGTTCGGGGCCGACCGCCTCGGTGGGGGTGCGCAGCGGTTTCCAGTGCCCCGACTCGGCGCACATCGGCCAGGGCTCCCCGGCCGGCCAGAGCAACGGGCCGCCGAGGGAGCTGTCGCGCACCCCGGGTGCGCCGGCACGCGGGTACAGCAGGACCGACTCCCGGGCCAGCGGGGCCAGTTCCGGTATCCGCGACGCCATGTCGAAGGGGGGTGACGAGGGGGTGCCGGGCATGGTGGTCGCCTTCCTGGGCGGGGAGGACCGCGGTCCGGCGACGGGCGGCGAACCCGTCGGCGAACCGCCCCGATCACAGCACGGGGCTCCGCCGCACCGGTACGGGCTCCGCCCCCGGACAGGTAAGGACTCCGCCCCGGACCCGTGGAGCCGCCCCCGGCCCGGCGGGGGCGCGAGGCGGTCACGAGGCCCGCAGGCACCCCCCCGTACCGGCCCACTTGCCGCACCAGGTATCTTGCATCGCATGGAACCAGGTGATTCGACCAAGCAGGCTCGGGCGGCGGCCCAGTTGCGCAAGGGTGTCCTGGAGTACTGCGTCCTCGCCCTGATGCGGGACCGCCCTCGCTACGGTGTGGAGCTGCTGCACGCCCTGGAGGACTCCGGCGCCCTGGCCACCAGCCAGGGCACGGTCTACCCGCTGCTGTCCCGGCTCCGCCGCGACGACCTCGTCACCACCACCTGGCAGGAGTCCGCCTCCGGACCGCCCCGCCGCTACTACGCGCTCACCGACAGCGGCCGGACCGCGCTCGACGACTTCACCCGCGTCTGGCCCGGCTTCCGCGACACCGTCGACGCCTTTCTGACCGACCCGCACACCTCCACCGGAGACCTCGCATGAAGACCTCTGCCGATCCCGTCCGCGACTACCTCACCGCCGTCGAGCGGGAGGCCACCGCCCTCCCCGCCGACCGCCGTCAGGAGCTGCTCGCCGACCTCGCCGAGCACATCGAGGTGACCCGCGCCGAACGCCCCTCCGCCGCCGTCGGCGAGATACTCGCGGAGCTGGGCGACCCCCGGACGATCGCGGCGACGGCGCTGGCCGAGGCCGGGAGCGGGACCGCGGTCGCGCCGGGGAGCGCGCGCGTCCGGCGCGGCAAGGTGCACCCCCTGGTCCCGCTGCTGATGCTGGCCCTCTCCATGCCCTTCACGATGCTCTTCTCCCTCGGCCCGGACGCGGCGTTCAACCCCGGCCCGGTGTTCGGGGTGCTGTTCCGTCTCACCGGTGTGGTGCTGCTCTGCACCTCGGTGCACTGGACGGCCGTCCAGAAGACCACGGGCGTCCTGCTCACCTTCGTCGTGCCGACCACCTTCTTCATCACCTGGAACCTGATCTCGGGCCATGCCGTCCCGGAGATCCCGGCCCTGCTGGGCAATCTGGGCAGCCTCGCCCTGATCGTCGGCACGACGGTCTGGCTGTGGCGGACCCGCCGCGCCTGAGGCGGCGAGGGCGATGGGCGACACCTCATCGCGCAACGGCGACCGCCGACCCCTCGCCGCCCCCCCCTCGTCCCGCAAGGGCGACCGCCCGCCCTCAGCGCGCGGCGGCGCGCGGCAGGACCCGTAGCGCTACCAGGCCCAGGGCGAGATGCAGCAGCCCGGCGACCGCCGCGGCCACGCGCATCCCGGTGACGAACGCCGACCTGGCGTCGTCGGCCGCCCGCTCCGTCAGGCCGGGGAGGCCGAGGGTCTCGTCCAGGGTGGGGGCGAGGTCGGGGCCCGAGAGCCGGAACACCAGCGCGGCGAGCGAGCCGAGCAGGGCGATGCCGAGCGCGTTGCCGATCTCGTTGCTGGTCTCGGCGAGGGCGCCCGCCGAACCCGCCCGCTCCGGCGGGACCGCGCCCACCGCGGTGTCGGCGACGACGGCGAACGAGATGCCGTACCCGAGTCCCGCGACGACCGTGGAGGCGATGTACCAGCCGATCCCGCCCGCGACGGCGGCGGGCAGGAGCAGGAGCATCCCGGCGGCGATGGTGAAGTGGGAGGCGAGCAGCGCGGTCCGCTTGCCGACGCGTTCGACCAGGGCCGGGGTCACGATGCAGGTCACGGTGAGGACGACGGCGCCGGGCAGGGCCAGCGCGGCGGCCCGGAGCACGGGGATGTCATGGACGGACTGGAGGTAGACACCGGCCAGATAGGCGGTGGCCGACCAGGCGGCCAGCGGCAGCAGCCCGGTGATCACGGCGACGCTGAAGACCCGGTCACGGAAGAGGGAGAAGTCGATCAGCGGCTGCTCCAGCCGCCGCTGCCGGGCGCCGAACCAGCCCAGTACGGCCACTCCCGCGAGCCCGGTGACGACCGCCGGCACCGTCACGCCCTCGGTCGCCGTGTGCTTGAGTCCGTAGATGGTGAGCAGCAGGCCGAGCGCCGAGGTGAGCACGCTGGGGAGGTCGACGCGTCCGGCGCGGTCGGTGGCCCGCACCTCGCGCAGCAGCAGGGGCGCGCCGCACAGGAACAGGGCGATGACGGGGAGGTTGACCAGGAACACCGATCCCCACCAGAAGCGCTCCAGCAGGACCCCGCCGATGACCGGCCCGATCGCGAACCCGGCGGCGAAGGCGGCGGCGAAGATCCCGATGGCCCGGGCCCGCTGCCGGGCGTCGGTGAACAGTTCGCTGAGCACGGCGAGGGCGGACGGCAGCAGGGTGGCGCCCGCGATGCCCATCACGGCGCGGGCCGCGATGAGGAGTTCCGGCGTCGGGGCGAACGCGGCGCCCGCCGAGGCGAGCCCGAAGAAGACGGCGCCGGTCATGAGGAGCCGGAGACGGCCGTAGCGGTCGCCGAGGTTGCCGAACGCGATGAGCAGGGAGCCGACGGCGAAGCCGTAGATGTCCAGTATCCAGAGTGCCTGGTCGGCGCTGGGGGCGAGGGCCTGGCTGACCCGGGGCATGGCGAGGAACAGGATCGAGCCGTCCATCGCGACCAGCAGCACGGGCCCGAGGACCACCAGCAGCCCGAGCCAGGCCCGGACATCGGTGGTGCGTGAGGTGGTGGTGGGGTGTGTCATGCCGTTCACCCTCGGGGGCGCGCCGCCCGCCAGCCAGCCATCCGCCGTGGGTACACCTCACAGGTACACCCGGCGCGGGCCGGTGGTTGTCTAGGCTCGTCCCCATGGAGAACCTCGGAGCGTTCCTGAAGAGCCGCCGTGACCGGATCACCCCCGACCAGATCGGGTTCCGCACCTATGGCACGGTCCGCCGCGTTCCGGGGCTGCGCCGTGAGGAGCTGGCGCATCTGGCGGGAGTCAGCGCCGGCTACTACACCCGGCTCGAACAGGGCATCGCCGAGAGCGCGTCCGACCAGGTCCTCGGCGCGCTGGCGCGCGTCCTGGAACTGGACGACGTGGAGACCGCCCACCTGCGCAATCTGGCCCGCCAGCCGACCCGCCCCGGTCTGGCCGAACCGCCCCCCGAGGAACCCCATCCCCGGGTCCTCGCCCTGCTCGCGTCACTCGCCGAGACGACCCCGGCGATCCTGCTGGGGCGGCGCGGAGACGTCCTCGCCTGGAACCGCACCGGTCACACCCTGCTCGCCGAGCACCTCGACTTCACGGCACCCCACGACCCGGACACCCGCCCCTCGATCCCGAGGATGTTCTTCCTCGACCCCCTCACCGAGCATCTGCACAGCAATTGGGAGGAGCTGGCCCGGATCCATGTCGCCTATCTCCGCCTCACCGCCGGGCGTTTCCCGACGGATGCCCGGCTGGCGAACCTGATCGGTGAACTCACCATGGGCAGTGACCGGTTCGCCGCGATGTGGGCGAGCGGTGACGTCGCCGACTGCACCACCGGCGACATGCGGCTGCGCCATCCCACCATCGGAGCGCTGGACATCGCCTATCAGGTCTGGCTCCAGCCGGACAGCCCCGATCACCGCCTGGAGATCTACACCCCCAACGACCCTTCGTCGGCCGACGCGCTGAGGATCCTGGCGCAGCGGGCGGCGGATGCGGCCCCGGGCGTCCACGGGTCGTCCGCGCGTGCGCACCGGGCCGGAGGCGGAGGCGCTGGCGCTGGCGGGGAGCGTTGAGAACGGGCGCGGAGCCGAACGGCTTCCGGGTGCCGCACATGAACCGTCGGCGGTGCGCCGCGCGGCCCCGTCGCCAGCACACCGGAACGGTGCCCGCCCGGCCGGTCTGCGACGCGGCCCAGGACAGCAGCCCGTCCGCAGTGAACTCGTCGGCAGTCGCCGGGCCCGGCCCGATCGCCTCCCGCTCCGGCGTCGGAGCGGGAGGCGGGTCCGGGCGGCTCAGCCCGTGAACGCCTCGATCAGGGTCCAGATCGCGAGACCGGCCATGCACAGCGCGCCGATCCGCTGCACCGTGCGCAGCGGGACCCGCTTGGCGATGAAGCGGCCCGCGAGCAGTGCCAGGGCGGAGACGGACATCAGGGCGGCGGCGGAGCCGATGGCCGTGGGCAGCCAGCCGTTGGTCGCGGCCAGGTTCGCGGTGGTGATCTGGGTCAGGTCGCCCCACTCGCTGATGAAGACGGCCATGAACGCGGTCGTGTAGACGGGCCAGAATCCGGTGATCGTCTTCGCCCCGGCCTCGTCATCGTCGTCGTCGCCCGCGCCCCGCAGCAGGACGAACGCGCCGAACGCGAACAGGGCGGCCGAGACCAGTTTCACCGCCATGTTCGGCAGCATGCTGAGGAGGCTTCCGGCGCCCACGGCGATGGCGACATGCACGATGAAGGCCGTGGACGTCCCGAACCACACATAGAGCGGGCGCATGCGCGTGCCCATGGCCAGGGACGCGAACATCGTCTTGTCGGGGAGTTCGGCGAGGAAGATCAGCCCGAAGGCGGTGAGGATCGCCACTGGGTCGAGAGTCATCCCGGTGCTTTCTGCTGGGGCCGGGCCGAAGGGCTCGTACGACACCCGGGCGGGCGACGGGAAACCGATTCGGCCCGGCACGACGGATCGGTCCCCACCGGTGTGAGGACACGGGTCATGCAAGGCCGAAGGTCTCGTCCGCCGCAGCGCTGCGCGCCGGGCCCGATGGCCGGGAAAACGCCCTGGTGGGACGCCGTCCAGTATGTCGACCAGCGGTATTGCGGGACTACTCCCCTTCGCTGCCTCCAGTGTAGACACCCTGTTCGGAGGTGGTAAGGCGGGGGGTGGGTGGGGGATGTCACTCGGGGGTGTTTTTGCGCCGGGGGGTGGTCGGTCCGGGGGTGGGTGGATGGGGGGTGGGTGGGGCCGGGAGCGGGTGGGGCCGGGTCCGGGTGGGGCCGGGAGCGGGTGGGGCCGGGAGCGGGAACGGCTGCGGGGAGACGGCCGCTGCGGTCGTCTCCCCGCTGGGGACGCGGTCCCCACACACGCTGTCGGCATCAACCGTCAGCGCCGGTTCTCAGCAGTGGGCCGGGTGCAGCCGGGGGGCCGGATGCGGGTGGCTGTGCCGCGGGCTCTCCGCCGTGGCCCCGGGGGCGGTGGGGCGGGGGCCGCCGATGCCCGGGGCGGCCTCGCTGCGTGCCCTGTCTTCGGCGCCGCGCGGGCCGTGCGAGCCGTGCGGGGCCTGCGGGGCCTGCGTGCCCTGCGCACCCCGCACGCTCCGGGTACTCCGCGTGCTCCGCGCCGATGTGGTCCGGGTCGTAGCCGTCCGGGTCGAGGTCCTCCGGGTCGTGGCGGCCCGGGTGGAGGCCCTCCCGGTCGCGGTGGCCGGAGCGGCGGCCCTCCCGGTCGTGGCGGCCGGGGCCGAAGCCCTGCCGGTCGTGGTGGTCCGGGTCGACGAGCCCGTCCGCCTCGCACCGGCACGCCCCGCAGTCGCCCGCGCCACCGTGGCCCGCACCGACCCCACCGACCCCACCGACCCCACCTGCCCGACCTGCCCGACCTGCCCGACCGGGGCAGCCTGCCCCACCGGCGCGACCTCCCCGACCTGCTCGACCGGCGTCCCCGGCGTCCCCGATGTCCCCGGCGCCGACTCGGCCCGTTCCGTCGTCTCCCCCGTCCGCCACAGCCGCACCGCCCCCAGCGAGGCCCCGAGGGCGATGGCGCCCAGGGTGATCGCGGCCGTCCGGAGCCCGGCTCCCGCGCCCAGCCAGCCGGCCAGCGGGTACGTCACCAGCCAGGCGACGTGGGAGAGGGAGAACTGGGCGGCGAAGACCGACGCGCGCTGGTCGGCCGGTGCCGAGCGGCGGATCAGGCGCCCGGACGGGGTCAGGACCATCGAGTTCGCGGCGCCGAACGCGGCCCAGACCGCCAGCAGGGCGGGCCAGCGCCAGCCGCCGCCGGTCGCGGAGGTGACGACGGTCAGTGCGGCGAAGACCAGGCCGAGGAGCAGCGCCCCGCGCAGCATCACCGTACGGTCCGGCATCCGGTCCAGGACGCGGGGGAGGATGAGGGCCACGATCATGGAGCCCGCCCCGTACGCGCCGAGCGCGAGCGGTACCGCTCCGGCCGACAGGCCCAGGAACTCCCGTACGTAGATGACCGTGTTGACGACGACCATCGCGCTCGCGGCGGCGACGGCCAGGTTGAGGGCGAGCAGGGCCCGCAGTCGCGGGACGGTGAAGAAGAGACGGGCGCCGGCCGTCGCCTTGGCGTAGGCGCTGCCCCGGCCGGAGGCGGACCGCTCGGCGGGTGCCGGGAGGCGCTTCGGGAGGGCCACCGAGAGGACGAGCACTCCGGAGGCGACGAAGCCGACCATCGTGCCGGTGAAGAGCCAGTTGTAGGTGATGACCGAGAGCAGGGCCGCCGCGAGCGCCGGGGAGAACAGGCTCTCCAGGTCGTAGGCGAGCCGGGACATGGAGAGCGCCTGGGTGTACTCGCGCTCCTCGGGCAGGACGTCGGGGATGACCGCCTGGAAGGTCGGGGTGAAGGCGGCGGACGCGGACTGGAGCAGGAAGACCAGTACATAGACCTGCCAGACCTGGTCCACGAAGGGAAGGAAGAGCGCGACCCCGGCCCGGGTGAGGTCGGCGGTGACCATCAGGGTCCGGCGCGGCAGCTTGTCGGCGAGGGCGCCGATCACGGGGGCGATGGTCACATAGGCCACCATCTTGATCGCGAGGGCGGTGCCGAGAACCGAGCCCGCGTCGGCGCCGGCGAGGTCGTAGGCCAGCAGCCCGAGGGCGACGGTGGCCAGGCCGGTGCCGATGAGGGCGATGACCTGGGCGGCGAAGAGGTTGCGGTAGATGCGGTTGCGGAGGATGGCGAACATACGGGCGGCTCCGGGGGTGTCGTTCCGGCTGCTGAGGCGAGTATAACCTTCATGTGCGCAGATGCGCACATGAAGGTGAATGTGATCCACAGCACACTCATGGCCCGCAGCGGGCCGCCCCCGGGGCACCCGGGGCTCTACCCTTGCCGTATGTCCGAGAGCCAGTCCCTCCCCGCTGTGATCCATGAGCATGTGCTGACGCCCGACAGCGCCCGACTCGCGGAGGCGACCGGTGTGTTCGCGATGCTCGCCGACCCGACCCGGCTGCATCTGATCTGGCTGCTCGCCCAGGGCGAGGCGGACGTCGGCACCCTCACCGAGCGCACCGACGCCTCCCGTACGGCCGTCAGCCAGCACCTCGGCAAGCTCCGCCTCGCCGGACTGGTCGACACCCGCCGCGAGGGCCGGCACATCTACTACCGCCTCCGGGACGGGCATCTGCGGCGCCTGGTCGTGGAGGCGCTCAGCCACGCCGACCACCGCGTCAGCGGCGAGGCCGTGCACGACTGACACCCGCCCCGCCCCGACCCCGCCGGTCGTCTCCTCCGCCGCCGGGCCCGCATAGGCTGCACCGAGGACGGACGGGCCGACGGGCCCGCCGCCGCACGGAACGACGGCCGGAGAAAGAGCGGTGCCCACCATGACCGACGAGCGGCACCCCCTCACCGGGGCGCCGGACCGGATGCCGCCCGGCCAGCGCCATGTCCACGGCTGGCCCGTCTCGCACTACGGCCCGGTCCCCCGCTTCCGCCCCGAGCGCTGGAACCTCCGGGTCTTCGGCGCCACCGCCTCCGGCGAGGTGCGGGAGTGGACCTTCGACGAACTGTCCGGCCTCCCCCGCACCACCGTCGTCGCCGACCACCACTGCGCGAGCGGACCCACCTCCAGCGGGCACGAGTGGTACGGCATCCCCGCCGCCACCGTCCTGGACCTGGTCCCGCCCGCGCCCGGGGTCACCCATGTGATGGCCTGGGCCGAGTACGGCTACTCCGCCAATCTGCGGCTGCGCGACTTCACCGACCCGCACACCCTGATGGCCACCCACCACAACGGCGAGCCCCTCACCGCCGAGCACGGCTTCCCGCTGCGGCTGGTGGTGCCCCATCTGTTCGGCTACAAGGGCCCCAAGTGGCTGCGCGGCATCGAGTACATGACCGCCGACCGGCGCGGCTTCTGGGAGGAGCGCGGTTACCACAACCTCGCCGATCCCTGGAAGCAGCAGCGCCACTCCTATCAGGAGGACCAGGAGGATCAGCAGGACCAGGAAGAGGGCGGGGCGCCGGTCTCCCCCTGATCCGGGGTCACGGCCACAGCCGGTGCCGCTCCCAAGGACCTCGCGGATCGGGGCGCTCGTAGCGCAGCCGCTCGTGGAGGCGGTCCTTGTCCGCCTGCCAGAACTCGATCGCGGTCGGTGCGAGGGTGTAGAGGGTCCAGTCGGGACTGACCAGGCCGGGGTCCGACGCGATCCGGGCGAGGGCCTCGCGCAGGGCGGACGCGCGTTCCTCGGGGCCGGTCAGATGGCGGCTCTGGCGGCCGATCAGCGCCTCGGCGCGGGCCGTCGTGGCACGGGCGAGCAGATCGGCGGCGCTCTGTTCGGCGGGCGCGGGCCCGACCGGGCCGCGCAGCCGGACCTGGCGGCCCAGCGGGGGCCAGTAGAAGGTGAGGGCCGCGCCGGGCCGCCGGGCGAGCTGGCGCCCCTTGGGGCTGCTGCCGTGCACGGCGAACTGCCAGCCGTCGTCGTCCACGTTCTTGAGGATCAGCACCCGGGCGTCCGGGAGGCCGTCCTCGCCCACCGTCGACAGTGTCATGGCGTGCGGGTCGGGCACCCCGGCCGCGACCGCCGCGCGCAGCCAGTCGAGGAACAGGGCGACCGGGTCTGCGGGCGCCGAGGCGGGGTCGAACCCGGCGAGGGGACCGGCGAAGACCTCCAGGCCCCGCAGCCACTGCCGTATGTCCTCCTCGGTGTCGGCCGGCCGGCGCGCGCCGGGGGCCGGTCGCGGGCGCTCCAGGTAGACCCAGGCGCGCAGGCCCGATTCCAGGGTGACCTGGGTGCGGACGTAGTCGTCGACCTCGTAGGAGTCGGCCAGGGCGAGGTCGGCCTCGCCGACCGGGAAGACCTGGCCCTCGACCGCGTCCGCCGGATCGGCCGAGGGCACGACGAGGGGATGCCGGTCGGTGCCGCTGGCCTCGATCACGGCCGGGTCGGTGATCAGGACGCTGGTCGTGCGGTGGCCGGGCAGCCGGTCCGGGCGCCCCTCCAGCAGCCGCCCGAACTGGGAGAGCTGCACCTGCGGCAGTTGCAGCGTGCCGTAGGAGAAGAGGTGCTGGGGGCTCTCCCCGGGCTCGGGCCGTCCGTCGGACGACGGCGTCTGGCTCACGGTGTCTCCTTCGCTCGCGGTGTGTCCTTCGCTGACGCGTCGCGCGGGCGTACGGTCCGGTCCCGCCCCCGGCGTCGCGTCGATTCTCCCCGACGGGAGCCCGGCGGGGCCGGGACCCCGGGCCGGGGGGATCGAGGAGGACGGGGAGCCGGGTCACGCCGCCGATGAGGGAGCAGCCGTTGGGGGACGGGAGGTTCTCGGGGCGGCGGGGGCGGGTGAGGTCGACGGGGGCGCCGGGACGGGGACGGACGTTCTCATGGGGTGACGATCGGGAAGTCCGGGTCCGGGGTGTCGAGGTGGCCGAGCAGCTCGGTGAGCCGGGTGGGGTCCCCGGTCACCCGGACGCCCTCGTGGGACGGCAGGTCGGCGGGCGGGAGGGTGCCGAGGAGGACGGCGCGCAGGGTGGCCTCGGTGAGGGTGAACTCGGCGTCGGGGTCGCCCGCGGCGGCGGGTCCGGTGCCGGTGACATGGGTGAGGACGCCGTTGCGCAGCCGCAGGGTGAGGGGGTCGCCGTCGGCGTCGCCGTCGGTGAGCTTCCAGCGGATGGTGATGTCGGCGTCCCAACTGCGGGGGCCGTCGACCCGGATGGCGAGGGAGTCGAGGAGCTGGCCGAGGGTGAGGGCGGCGAGGAGGTCGGGCGAGACGGTGGAGGTGGGGGTGGCGACGGGGCCGTGCCGGAGTTCGTAGGCGCCCATGAGGTAGAAGTTGCGCCAGGTGCCGTTCTCGCTGCCGTAGCCGAGCTGTTCGAGGGCGTCGGCCTGGAGGGTGCGGGCCTCGGCGTTGTCCGGGTCGGCGAAGACGGCGTGGTGGACGACCTGGGCGACCCAGCGGTAGTCGCCGTCGGCGTAGGACTGGCGGGCGCGGCGCAGGAGTTCGTCGGTGCCGCCCATGAACTCGACGTAGCGGCGGGCGGCCTCCACGGGCGGGTGCTCCCACAGATGGGCGGGGTTGCCGTCGAACCAGCCCAGGTACCGCTGGTAGACCGCCTTGGTGTTGTGGCTGACCGAGCCGTAGTAGCCATGGGTGTGCCAGGCCCGTTCCAGGGCCGGGGGCAGGGTGACGCGTTCGGCGATCTCGGGGCCGGTGAGGCCCTGGTTGAGCAGGCGCAGGGTCTGGTCGTGGAGGTAGGCGTACAGGTCCCGCTGCCCGGTGAGGAAGGCGATCACGCGCTCGCGGCCCCAGGTGGGCCAGTGGTGGGAGGCGAAGGCGACATCGGTGCGGTCGGTGAAGAGGTCGACGGCCTCGGTGAGGTAGGCGGCCCAGACACGCGGGTCGCGGACCTCGGCGCCGCGCAGGGTCAGCAGGTTGTGCAGATTGTGGGTGGCGTTCTCGGCCATGCACAGGGCGGAGTGGTCGGGGAAGTGGAGGTTCAGCTCGGCGGGTGCCTCGGTGCCGGGGGTGAGCTGGAAGACCATCCGGATGCCGTCGACGGTCTCCGTCTGTCCGGTGCGGGTGATGTGGACGGTGGGCGGGATCAGTCCGGCGGTGCCGGTCGAGGTGGTCTGTCCGAGCCCGGCGCCGATCTGTCCGCGCGGGCCCTTGGGGAGGGCGGCGCCGTACATGTAGGCGGCGCGGCGGTTCATCGCCGTACCGGCGTAGACGTTCTCGCTGACCGCGTGCTCCAGGAAGCCGTGCGGGGCGAGGACGGGGACGCCGGCGGCGACCTCCTCGTCGGAGACGACGCCGTGGACGCCGCCGAAGTGGTCGGCGTGGCTGTGGGTGTAGAGGACGCCGGTCACCGGCCGGGCCCCGCGGTGCGCGCGGTACAGGGCGAGGGCCGCGGCGGCGGTCTCGGCGCAGATCAGGGGGTCGATGACGAGGATGCCGCGCTCGCCCTCGACGATCGTCATGTTGGAGAGGTCGAAGCCGCGGACCTGGTAGATGCCCTCGGTGACCTCGAAGAGGCCGTGGTCGGAGCAGAGGCGGCTCTGCCGCCACAGGCTGGGGTTGGCGGTCGCCGGGCAGTCCTGGGCGAGGAAGCCGTAGGCGCCGAGGTCCCAGACGGTGTGCCCGGCGGCGTCCTGGACGACGCTCTCCCGGGCCGTCCCCATGAAGCCGCGCCGGGCGTCCTCCAGGTCCTGGGTGTCGTCGAAGGGGAAGCGCCGCAGCACCTCCTCGTTGGCCCGTGCGACGGACGGCTCGGCGGGCCGGGGTTCGGCGTTCTGCGGCATTCCGGTCTCCCTCGCTCACTGCTCGCTCACTGCTCGCTCGGTGCTCGCTCGCTGGTGCGCGCTCTCCTCGGCCTGCGGCACGCGCGCTCTCCTCGGCCGACGGTCCGGCACGGACGGACGGGCGGCCACTGCCACCTGCCACTGCCACCCTGGCCCGCGCCGGGTGCGTCGGCGAACGGGTGAGGGCCGGGTGGGTGAGCGGGGGGGGATGGGGCGGGGGCGGATCGGAGGGGGCGGGGCCTGGATCGGAGGGGGCCGGTGGCGGTTCTGCGGGGCCGGTGGCGGTCACGGTCTCGTGGCGGCGTCGGTGGCGTCCGCGGCCTCGGCGTTCAGGGTGATGTGGGGGGACAGTGCGCGCAGGAAGTCGGGCGCGTCGAAGATCTCGCCCGCGGAGGCGACGCCGGTCGTCCTGGTCCGGCCGGTGAGGATGCGCTCGACGGCTTCCACGGCGAGGGGCGCGGTGACGGCGTAGATGTCCTGCCCGGCGGCGGTGGCCCGGCGTTCGGCGCCGCCGCGGCGGACGACGACATCGACGAGGAAGGTCTGCGCGGACCGTCCCTGGGGGTCGGCGGGTGTCGGGGCCGGGGTGTCGGGGGACGCCAGGTCACCGGCGGCCTCGACCGTCATGTAGGTGCGGACCTCGGGGATGGCCAGATGGCTGGGGACGGTGACGACATCGGCCATGGTGAACTCCCCGATGACGGCCCGGGTCCCCATCGTGCCGGGGAAGTGCCATGCGAGGGTCGGCGGGGTGTCGTGGCGGTGGGCCAGTCGGCCGCCGGTGTAGACGACCCGGGCGCCGCCGCGCCGCTCGCGGGAGACCGCCCCGGCGGCACGGGTCCCCGCGGTGGGGTGCCAACTGTTCAGCCCGTACGCGATGTGCGCCTCGTCCGCCGCCGTCCAGTCGCCCATCGCGGAGGTGGCCAGCAGGTCGCCGAGTCCGCCGTAGAAGGCCATCGCGGGGACGACCGCCACGCGCGCGGCGCGGGCGCGGTCGGCGAAGTGGGTGAAGGTGTCGGCGTTGGCCTCGATCTCGGCCGCGACATCCACGTACGGGATCCCGGCGCGCAGGGCCGCCTCGATGAGGGGGGCGGCGGTGGTGGCGAAGGGTCCGGCGCAGTTGATGACGGCGGACGCGCCGGACAGTGCGCGGTCGAGCGCGGCCGGGTCGTCGACCGACGCGGGCCGGACATCGAGTCCCGTCCCGGCCCCGGACTCCGCCAGTTTTCGGGCGTCGCGGCCGGAGAGGACCGGGACGAACCCGCGCTCCCGCAGCCGCGCCACCACGAAGCGCCCGGTGTGCCCGTACGCGCCGAACACCGTCACCGTCTGTCCCGAACCCATGGCCGTTCTCCTTCAGTCAGTTGCGTCGATCCACCGCGACCGGCCGACCGGCCAACCGGCCGCGATGCGCCGCGGTCCGCCGTTCTTCCGTCATGAACATCCTGTCGAGTGCGCCATCCCGCCACGAGTGTCCGGAACGACGGGCCCCGTACAATTACGGACATGGACTCCGTGGCCCTGGCCGTCACCGACGGGATGCTGCACTTCGAACTGGCCCTGGCGTGCGAGGTGTTCGGTTCGCCGCCGTCGAGCGTGACCGGTCAGTGGTACGACTTCAGCGTCTGCGGGCCGGGCCCGGTGCGGGTCGGCCCGTTCCGGCTGGAGCCCGACCACGGGCTGGACCGGCTGCCGTACGCGGACACCGTGATCGTGCCGGGCTGGACCGACATCGACCGGGAGCCGCCCGGCGAGCTGGTCGACGCGGTGCGCGCGGCCCATGAGGCGGGGGCGCGGGTGGCCTCCCTGTGCACGGGTGCCTTCGTGCTGGCCGCGGCCGGTCTGCTGGACGGCAGACGGGCGACCACGCACTGGGCGCACGCCCGCGACCTGGCCGACCGTCATCCCCGGGTGACGGTCGACCCGGACGTCCTCTATGTGGACAGCGGCAGCGTGCTCACCTCGGCGGGGAAGGCCGCCGCCATGGACCTGTGCCTGCACCTCGTCCGCCTGGACCACGGCTCGGCGATGGCCAACACCCTCGCCCGCCGTCTGGTCGTGCCACCGCACCGGGACGGCGGGCAGGCCCAGTACGTCACCACGCCCGTCCCCGCGCCGGCCAACCACCCGCTGGCCGAGTTGTTCCCCTGGGTCATGGCCCGCCTGGACCAGCCGCTGACCGTGGAGGACCTGGCGCGCCGGGCGCGCATGAGTTCACGGCACCTGGGCCGCCACTTCAGGTCCGTGACCGGCACCACCCCTCTGCAATGGCTCCTCATCCAGCGCATCCGCCACGCCCAGGCACTGCTGGAGACCACGGACGACGGCATCGACAGCATCGCCGCGGCCACGGGCATGGGGACGGCAACGACGCTGCGCCGGAACTTCAACCGCACGGTGGGCGTCCCGCCGGACACCTATCGGCGGACGTTCCGCGCGCGGGCGGGGGTCTCGTCGATGCCCGCGGACGCATGACGGACGCGGCCCCCCGGCCGGGAACCCCCGCGCCGTCGCTCAGCGGCCCCGCCTGAAGCGCGGAGCGAGGCGGCCGAGGCGCCTGCGGGGGCGCGCTCGTCGCCCCCGCCCGCCAGACCCCGGCGGCGGATGCGCGATGCCGGCCAGGTGAAGAAGCCGAGGACGATCAGCAACGGGAGGCACGCGCCTATGGGGCGGGCGTGTAGCCGGGCCGTTTCCGGCGCTCTCCGACGACGGAGAGGGCCGGGCCTCGGGCCATACCGGCCTCACCTCATGGATCGGGGCGGCCCTCCCCGCCCGCCACGTCCCCACCAGGCGGACCCTCCCCGTCCCCCCTCCCCCGTCGCCCTCTCGGCCCTCCCCCACCCCTCCGCAATCGGACATTTCGGATACCGTGCTTGTGATCACGCTCGCTCACCCGCGCGGAGGTGCCCCCCGTTGACATCCCACCGCCGCCGCCCATGACCATGCCCCCGCCCCCCGAGGGAGCCGTGCGTACCCGCTATCCGCGCCGCGGCCGGGGCAGTCAGCGGCGGCGCCGGATGCGCAGTCTGGGGCTGGCGCTGTTCCTGGTGGTCGCGGGGGCGCTGCTCGGCTGGGCGCTGCCCCGGTGGGAGGAGCATCTGCCGAACGCCGAGCTGGATTTCGACGCGTCCACCGCGCAGGCGACCCTCGCCGCCATCGCGGGCGGCATGATCACCCTGGCCGGGTTCATCATCACGGCCATCACGCTCGTCATCCAGACCGTGCAGTCCATGTCCCCCCGGCTGGTCTCGGCGCTCGGTCACTTCAGCCGGTATCTGGTGCTCTTCGGGCTGCTGATCGGCACCGCCCTGTACGCGCTGGTCGCGCTCAGCGATGTGCGCGGCGACAACGTGCCCCGCACCAGTGTGACCCTCGCCGTCTGCCTGGTGCTGATCGACGCGGTGACCGTGCTCCTGCTGATCGGTGCGCTGCGGCACGCGGTGACCGGCGGGGGCCTGGCCCGCTCGGTCGGCGACCGGCTGCGCGTCGTCATCGAGGAGACCAGTCCGACGACCCCGCCGGTCACCGCCGTACCCGGCCTCGCGCCGCCCGACGGGGACCGCACCGTGCCCGTCCCGTACGGGGGCGGACCGGCCGTCCTCCAGGCCGTGAAGGAGCCCCGGCTGGCCCGGCTCGCCGCCCGGCACGACATCCGGGTCCGGCTGTCCCAGGGGGTCGGTGACTTCGTCGGGACGGGCACGGTCGTGGCCCGCGTCGAAGGGGTCGGCGGGCGGCCCGTGAGCGGGCGGCTGGCCCGCCGGGTCGCCGCCTGTCTGCGTCACGGGCCCGGCCGGACCGTCGAGCAGGATCCCGGGTACGGGCTGCGGCTGCTCGCCGACATCGCCGTACGGGCCCTGTCCCCGGCCGTCAACGACCCCACGACCGCCGTCCAGGCCCTGGACCAGATCGAGGACGGGCTGCTCCGGCTCGCCGGGCGGCCCCTCGGTCCCGCCTGGCTGCTGGACCGCGCCGGGCGGCCCCGGGTGCTGTGCCCGGCCTCCGACTGGCCCGGCCTGGTCTCCCTCGCCCTGGACGAGACCCTTCTCTACGGTGCGGGCAACCCCCAGGTCGCCCGGCGGCTGCACGCCCTGCTCGACCGGGTGCTGGCCGCCGCCCCGGCCGAACGCCGTGCCCCGCTCCTCGAACGCCGCGAGGCCCTGCGCCGGCTGACCGCCGCCGGGCTCCCCGATCCCCTCCTCAACGAGGTGGCCGGCCGGTCCGACCATCAAGGGCTGGGCGGGCGCCGGGGTTAGCGTCGGCCGAGAGCGGTGAGTTCCGCCTCGATGGCGCCCAGCAGGAGCGTCCGGGCCCGGTCGGCGGCGAGGCCGCCGCTGAGCCAGCGCATGCTGAGGCCCTCCAGCAGGGCCGTGAGCCGCTCGGCGGTTGCGGTCAGGTCCGTGGCCGGGGCCGTCGGCCTCACCCGGCCCAGCAGGGCGGCCACTTCCCGCACCCACACCAGCGTCGCCCCGGCGAGGTCCTCCCGCAGGGCGGGCTCGAAGACGGCGCTCGACCGCAGCTCGCCCCAGGCGGCGCTGTTCTCCCGCACCTCCTCGGTGTCCTGCAACTCCAGGAGGAGGGTCCGTTCCAGCTCCTCGCGCGGGCTCGGCGGCGGGGCGTCCGGGTCGCGGGCCGTGGTGTAGCGCTCGGCCCGGTCGTTGATGAACTCCAGCGTGTGGCGCAGGATCCCGGTGCGGTCCTTGAAGTGGTAGTAGATCAGCCCCGTGGAGACACCCGCCTCCGCCGCGAGTTCCTCCACCCGCAGGCCGCGGACGCCGCGCCGGGCGATCAGCCGGGCTGCCGCTTCGAGAATCTGAGTACTGCGGGACGCCATGACCCGTAACCCTACCGGGGCCGATCACGGCCACCGCCCCTCTTGATCACGGCCATCATCCACCTTGACTGAATTTTCAGTCAGTGTCAGAGTGCGGGTACAGACAGAGGCAGGACAGAAACGTTCGGAGTGCATCGTGTCCCACCGTCCCCCCACCCGCCGCACCACCCTGCGGACCCTCGCCGGGTTCGGCGCGCTCGCCCTCGGGGCGGTGGGCTGCGGGCCGGGCGGTGGCGCCGGAGCGCAGCCCACCGCCTCCCGGACCGGCTCCCGTACCACCGCCCGGACCGCCCCCGCGGGGCGCCGCTTCGGCGCCGAGTGGGACAGCCACGCCCGGACGTTCATGTCGTGGCCCGCCCTGGAGTCGGTGTGGGGCGCGGACCTGCCGTACGTCCGCGAGGACATCGCCCGGATCGCCCGCGCGGTGGCGGACTACGAGTACGTCGTCATGATGGCCCGGCCCGAGCAGCGCAGGGCCGCTCAGCGGGCGTGCGGCGGTCAGGTCGAGGTCGTGCCGATCGCGGTCGACGATCTGTGGGCCCGTGACACCGTGCCGGTGTTCGTGGAGGAGGACGGCGAGGTCCTCGGGGTCGACTTCCACTTCAACGGGTGGGGCCGCAAGCAGGAGCACACCCATGACGCCCGGGTCGCCGGGACCGTGCTGTCCGAGTACGGGCTGCCCGCGGTGTCGGCGCCCCTGGTCTCGGAGGGCGGCTCCTTCGAGACCGACGGTGAGGGCACCCTGCTGATCACCGAGAGTTCGATCGTCAACGAGAACCGCAACCCCGGTCTGAGCAGGGACGCCATCGAGGCGGACCTGATGGCCACCCTGGGTGTCGAGAAGGTGGTGTGGCTGAAGGGGGTGCGCGGTGAGGACATCACGGACGCCCATGTCGACAGTCTCGTGCGGTTCACCGCGCCGGGGGTGGTCCTGCTGGACCAGGTGTTCCCCGGGACGCCGCCGGACTCCTGGTCGCGGGCGGCCGATCAGGCGCGGTCGGTGCTGACGGAGGCGACCGACGCGCGGGGGCGCCGGTTCGAGGTGATCGATCTGCCGCAGCCCGACCTGGACCGGATCACGGGTGAGGGCGACGACTTCGTCTCGACGTACGCCAACTTCTATGTCGCCAACGACTCGGTGTTCCTGCCCCGGTTCGGTGACCGGAGGGCCGACGACCGGGCGCGGGGCATCCTCCAGGAGCACTTCCCGGACCGTGACATCGTGCCGGTCGTGATCGACACGGTCGCCGCCGGGGGCGGCGGCATCCACTGCGCCACGCACGACCAGCCGGGGCGGCCCGTCGACTGATCCCCACCGACCCCGGCCGACACCCTCGCAGCGCGCCACGGTCGGGCGGTGCGCGGTGAGATGTGGACGCCCCCGTGGCTCAGCGGTCGGGCGGGATCTCCAGCGCGGTCCGGCACCGGTCGAAGAACTCGGCTCCGGCGTCCTTCATCTCCTGCCGGGGAGCGGCCAGTTCCCCCCACCCCGGGAAGGCGCCGCCGCCGTCGACGCGCCGGGCGAAGGCGCGGTGCGCGGCGAGTCCGGCGTGGGCCGCCTCGCGGAGCCGGACGGCGGCAGTCCAGACCGGGTCCGGCCCGAAGAGGCGGGTGCGGCTGCACGCCAGTGAGAGCGACGCCCACGCGGCGTTCAGTTCCTCGTCGACGGTCCCGCGCGGCTCCTGGTGCTCCAGCGCCGTGCGGAACGCGGCCAGGTGCCGGGCCAGTACGCCCTGGGCGCGGATGACCTCGTCGTAGGCCGTACGGCGCTCCTGGCGGATCCAGTGCTGGAGTTCGTTGGCGCGCTGCTGGTCGACCTGGCGGGTGATGGCGTCGGCGGCGGTCCGGGCGCCCGTGACGGCACCGGAGCGGGCGAAGTACCCGCCGAGTGCCGCGCCGACGAGCCCGGCGAGTCCCGCGACGACCGCCGGCCAGAGCTGATCCATGTCTCCCCTGCCTCCCCTGCCTCCCCCGGTGGGCCCCGCCCCGCCGACCGTCGGCATCGTACGGCCCCCCGGGGGAGTTCAGGCGGCGCGGTGCCGGGGGGCGTCGTCGGGCGGGAGCAGTACCGGGGTACCACGCGCGGGGCGGAGTGCGGTCTCCCGGTACCACCGGGGTGGGGTGGTCCGGCGCCTAGCGTCACAGGTGTGGCGCCGAAAGCGGGCGCCCGGGGCCGACAGGGAGGGCGCGCGTGATCGAGGCACGGCAGTTGACCAAGAGGTACGGCGAGAAGACGGCCGTGGACGGGCTGGACTTCGTGGTGCGGCCGGGCTCGGTGACCGGGTTCCTGGGGCCCAACGGTGCCGGGAAGTCCACGACCATGCGGATGGTCGTCGGCCTGGACGCCCCGACCAGTGGTTCCGTCACCGTGAACGGCCGCCCGTACGCCCGCCACCGGGCGCCGCTCCAGGAGGTCGGCGCGCTGCTGGAGGCGAAGTCGATCCATCCGGGCCGCTCGGCGTATCAGCACCTCAGGGCGCTCGCGCTGACCCATGGCATTCCCCGCCGCCGGATCGACGAGGTCATCGAACTGGCCGGGCTCGGCAGTGTGGCGCGCAAGCGGGCGGGCGCGTTCTCCCTGGGGATGGGGCAGCGGCTGGGCATCGCGGCGGCGCTGCTGGGCGACCCGCAGACGGTCATGCTGGACGAGCCGGTCAACGGGCTGGATCCGGAGGGAGTGCTCTGGATCCGCAATCTGCTGAAGACCCTGGCCGCCGAGGGGCGAACGGTGCTGGTGTCGTCGCATCTGATGAGCGAGATGGCACTGGTCGCGGACCATCTGATCGTCGTGGGGCGGGGCCGGTTGCTCGCCGACACCACGGTGACGGATCTGATCCGCGACGCGGGCGGGAACACGGTGACCGTGGCCACGCAGGATCCGGGGCGGCTGCGGGACGTCCTGGCGGGGCCGGGTGTCTCCGTCACCGGCCGGATCGGCTCCGAGGAGTTGCAGGTGGCCGGGTTGACCGCGCGTGAGATCGGGCTGCGGGCCGCCGAGCACGGGATCGCGCTGTTCGAACTGACCGCGCGGACGGTGTCGCTGGAGTCGGCGTTCATGGAGCTGACGCGGGACGCGGTGGAGTACCACGGTGCGACGACGACGGCCGGGGCGGCCGGGGCGGGGAGGCCGGCGTGAGCGCGGTGCCAGGAGCCCGGTGCGCGCGTCGGCGCACCCACCCGCAGGGGATCACCGCGCCGGGCGGGAAGGCCCGCGTCAGTACCGCGACCACCACCACAGCCACCACAGCCACGGCAGCCACCGCGGCCACCGCCACCTCCGGCGCCATCACCGCACCCACGCCCGACCGCCCCGACACCCCCGCGAGGCCCCTATGAGTACCGTCACCGAAACGACCGGGGACGACCTCCGTACCGCCCCCGTCCGCCCCCGCTACCGGGTGACCGGGCGGCGGGTGCTGGCGTCCGAGTGGGCCAAGCTCTGGTCCCTGCGGTCGACCTGGATCACCCTGGGTCTCGGACTGCTGTTCCTGGTGGCCTTCGGTGTGATCTCCGCCAGCCGGTACACCTCGGGGTCCGACTCCGGCGGGCCGGGCGGCGACTTCGCCGACGCGACGGCGGTCAGCCTGTCCCTCTTCGGCACCGGCTTCGCCCAGCTCGCCCTGGGCGTCCTCGGTGTGCTGGTCACGGCCGGGGAGTACTCGACCGGCATGATCCGCTCGACGCTGGCCGCGGTGCCGCGCAGGCTGCCCGTGCTGTGGTCGAAGGCGGCGGTGTACGGGCTGGTGTCGCTGGCCGTGGGAACGGTGGGCGGGTTCGTCGCGTTTCTGATCGGCAACGCGATCCTGTCCGGCACTCCGGCGGCCATGAGCCTGTCGGACGCGGGGGTGACCCGGAGCCTGCTGGGCGCGGGGCTCTATCTGGGTCTGGTCGGTGTGATCGGTACGGCGCTGGGCGCGCTGCTGCGGTCCGTGGCGGGCGGCATCTCGGTGCTCGTCGCCACGTTCATGCTGGTCCCTGGGCTGATCTCGCTGCTGCCCAGCTCCTGGCAGGACAACATCAGCCCCTACCTGCCCTCCCACGCCGGGGAGGCGATGTTCGCCCTCACCCATGACGCGGCCACGCTGTCGCCGTCGGCCGGGCTGCTGGTCTTCCTCGGCTGGACCGGGCTGGCGCTGGCGGGTGCCGCGTACCGGCTGGTCCGCGGCGACGCCTGACCGGGCGCACCATGGCAGGGTGACCTCAGTGACCGCCGACGACCTCACCGCGATGGGACCGCTGGTCGCCCGTCTGTCCCGGGGCGGGCGGCGGCTGCGGCGGGCGGACCGGGCGCGTCCGTGGGTGCTGGACTCCGCGGTCGTGGCCCTGGTCTTCCTCGCCTTCTGTCTGCCCGATCTGCTGCACGGCCCGGTGGGCAACGGCGACGGGCCGCGCCGGTTGCGGCCGGTCTACACGCCACTCCCGGTCGCGGCGACGCTGGCGTTGCAGGCCGGACTCGTGCTGCCGCTGCTGTGGCGGCGGCGCAGACCGCTGTACGCGTTCGCGGCGATCACCGCGGTGTTCGTCCTCCAGTGGTCGCTGGGGGCCGTGCTGCGCGCGGATGTCGCCCTCTTCGTCGCCCTGTACAGCCTGGCGCTGCACGGGCCGCTGCGGCAGTTGCCGTGGGCGTGCGCGGCGACGGCGGGGGCGATGGTGCTGGCCGCGGTGCGGATCTCGGCGGCGGTGTCGGTCTGGGACTCGCTGTTCTTCCTGCTGAGCACGGCGACGGCGGCCCTGGCGCTCGGCCTGATGATCCGTACCCGGCGGGCCCAGCTCGCCGGGCTGCGGGAACGCGCCGCCCAGTTGGAGATCGAACGCGATCAGCGCAGCAGGCTGGCCACCGCGACCGAGCGGACCCGGGTGGCCCGCGAGATGCACGATGTCGTCGGCCACAACCTGGCCGTCATCATCACCCTCGCGGACGCCGGGGCCTACGCCGCGGACATCGACCCCGCGCGGGGCAAGGAGACGCTGCGGCTCATCGGTGACACCGGCCGTCAGGCCCTGGGCGAGCTGCGGCGGGTGCTCGGCGTGCTGCGCGAGCCGACGGCGGGCGGTGCGCCGGGCGCGGCCCCGCTCAGCCCGCAGCCCGGCATCACCGACATCGGCGCGCTGTGCGCGACGGTGCGGGCGGCCGGGCTGGAGGTGGTCTACCGGACGTCCGGCGAGATGGACGCCCTCGACGGGGGTGTGCAGCTCACCGTCTACCGTCTCGTTCAGGAAGCTCTCACCAATGTGCTGAAGCATGCGGACAGCGGTACCCGGGTACGGCTGGCGGTCCATGCCGAGGACGGGCGGCGGCTGACCGTACGGGTCGAGGACACCGGCCCGGCCGCCCGGCCCGGACCGCCCGACGAGGAGGGACACGGTCTGGTGGGCATGCGCGAACGAGCGGCACTGTACGGCGGAACCGTCACCGCGGGGCCGACGGACCGGGGAGGGTGGCGGGTGGACGCCGTCCTCGACCTCACCCCCGCGGACGGTGACGGATGACGACGACCGTACTGATCGTGGACGACCAGCCGCTCCAGCGGTACGGCTTCCATCTGCTGCTGGACTCCGTCCCCGAGACGGAGGTCGTCGGCGAGGCCGCGCACGGCACCGAGGCCGTGCGCAAGGCGGCGGAGCTGCGGCCGGACGTGGTGCTGATGGATGTGCGGATGCCGGGGATGGACGGGATCGAGGCCACCCGCCGGATCGTCGCCTCGGGGGGCCGCTCCCGGGTGCTGGTCCTCACCACCTTCGACCTGGACGAGTACGTCCACTCCGCGCTGCGGGCCGGTGCCAGTGGCTTTCTGCTGAAGGACGCGCGCCCCGATGAACTCCTCGCCGCGATCCGTGCCGTGGCCTCCGGTGACGCGGTGATCGCGCCCGCCCTGACCCGGCGGCTGCTGGACGAGTTCACCCGCTATGTGCCGACGCGTCGCGCGGATCCGGCCGGGGACCGGGTCCTGGGTTCGCTCACCGAGCGCGAGCGGGAGATCCTCGTGGCCATCGGCAAGGGCTGGACCAATGGGGAGATCGCGGCCCGGTTCGTGCTGTCCGAGTCGACGGTGAAGACCCATGTCGGCCGCGTCCTGGCCAAGATAGGCGCCCGCGACCGGATCCAGGCCGTGATCTTCGCCTACGATCACGGCTTGGCCCGGCCCAACGCCCGCTGATCCCCGCCGGGGTGGCCCGCCTGCGGGGGCGGCAGCGTCAGAGCCGGCTGTGTTCCGGGCCGAGGCCGGGGAACTCGGGATCGCGTGCCGCGCCCGTCCGGCGGCTGTGCAGCAGGGACACGACGGGGTCGTCGTCGAGGCGGCCCGGGCCGAGGGCGGTGTCGATGACCGCGATGCGGCCGTCCCGGTCGTAGCGCGGCCAGTGGGCGCGGTCCTCCGGGGCGCCGTCACGGGCGAAGGCGATCCACTGGCGCTGGATCCAGGTGGCGATCCGCCGGTCCTCGTCGTCGTACCCGTCGGGGGTGAGGGTGCCGAAGAGGTAGCGGAGTTCGGCGGTGTGCTGGGCGCGGAAGCCGGAGGTCGCGGCGCCGGGCGAGACCCGGTCGAAGCGGTAGCAGTGGACATCGTGGCCGGTCGTCAGGAGCCGCTCCGCCGTGGCCAGGAGGGGTTCGGCGAAGACGGCGGCCGTGTAGACACGGTCGAAGCGGTCGTACACGGGCCCGCCCCGCGCCGTCAGTTCGGCGCGCACCGCCCTGGCCCGGGGACCGGCCAGGGCACGGGTGAGGATCCACAGGAGCAGCCTGTTGTACGGGAGCATGCCCGGCTTGATGAAGTACCGCGACTCGTTGCGGGTGTGGCCGAGCAGCAGCGGTACCGGGGCCAGGGGGCGGGAGTCGGCGTCGGTGGGCAGGATCCCGCCGTCGGTGACGGGCATCCAGGTCAGCTTGGCGGGGGTGTGCACCCGGCCCTTCTTCGGGATGACCCCGCTGAGCTGGTGGGAGAGTTCCTTGACGGTCCGGGTGGGGACCTGGCGCAGCGCGTCCGCTCCCCCGCCGCCGAGGCGTTCGACGAGGGTCCGGCTGGCCTCGTGGGTGTTCTCGTTGGGCCGCTTGGGGTCGAAGGTGAAGCGTTCGCTCCCGCCGCTCTGGAGGATCGCGCGCTGGAACAGGCCCGCCGCCGAGGGCGCGCCGAGCAGGGTGCGCACGGAGTGGCCGCCCGCCGACTGGCCGAAGACGGTCACCCGGTCGGGGTCGCCGCCGAACCCCTCGATGTTCTCCCGCACCCACCGCAGGGCGGCGATCTGGTCCTGGACCCCGAAGTTGCTGCCGAGGCCGGGGTGCGCGAGATAGCCGAAGGCGCCCAGGCGGTAGTTGACGCTGACGAGGGTGACGCCCAGGGAGGCGAGATGGGTGCCGTCCGTGCCGTCCTCGCAGCCTCCGCCGCCGAGGTAGCCGCCGCCGTGGATCCACACCATCACCGGCCGGCGCGCCCCGGTGTCGACCGTGCCGGTCCAGACATTGAGGTACAGGCAGTCCTCGCTCTCGCGCGCGGCCCGCGTCCGGAACACCGCGCCGGCCGTCTGCGGGCAGATCGGCCCGAACTCGGTCGCCTGCCGGACGTCCGTCCACCCGGCGGGCGGGACGGGCGGGCGCCAGCGCAGGTCGCCGACGGGCGGTGCGGCGTAGGGCAGGCCGAGGAACTTGTGGACGCCCTCCTCGGTGAAGCCTTGGACGGGGCCCTGCTGGGTCTGGACGATGGGCTGCACGGTGGTGCCTCCGGTGAGAGGGGTGGGTCCGCCTGCTCCGGCGGGGCGTGGGGGCTCGCCGCCGCCCAGGGGCCGCCGGGGGCGGTGAAGGGGGGAATCGGTGGGAGCGCGGGTGGCTGTGCGCGCGGCCCGGCGGGATCGACGGCTCGGGCGGGGTTGGGGCGGGGCTCGGCGCCGGACCTAGGAGTCGCCGGTCCGCCCGCTCCCGCCTCCGGTGCCTGCCGCCCTCGCCAGTCTAGGGCCGCGCCCCCCATAAACGCAAACGAACGTTTCCGTTTATGCTGGTGTCATGCCCCGCCTCACCGAACAGACCCGGGCCAAGCGCCGCGATCACGTCCTGACCAGCGCACTGACGTGCTTCGCCGAGAAGGGATTCCACGCCACGTCCATGGACGATGTGATCGCCGCGACGGGCTGGTCCTCCAGCGCCGTCTACCGCCACTTCCGCAGCAAGGAGGAGCTGATACAGGCCGCGGCGGAACGCGGGCTCGGCCTCGTGCACGACACCTTCGCCCGGCTCCTCGACCTCCGGCCCACCCCCACCCCCGCCCGGACCCTGGCGATCCTGGTGGGCGAACTGGAGACCCGGACCGCCCAGCCCGGCCTCGACATGACCAAACTCGCCGTCCAGGCCTGGGCCGAGGTCCTCGGCAACCCCGGACTGAAGACCCTCGCCCGGGACCACTACACGGCCGCCCGCGCCCGGCTGGCCGAACTCGCCGCACGCTGGCGGGCCGACGGCCATCTGCGCCCCGGCGCCGACCCGGAGGCGACCGCCGCCGTCCTCTTCGCGCTCATGCCGGGGCTGATCATCAGTCACCATCTGGTCGCCGATGTGACCCTGCGGGAGCTGACCGACGGTCTCGCCGCCCTCGGCACGGCGCTCACCGACCCGGACTGAGCCGAGTGCCGCACCCTTCGGCCCGCCCTTGAGCACCGCGCTCACCCGGTGTGCGTCACAGCGATCACAGCGATCAAGCGGCCCCAGTCGTCATGGCCGTCACAGCAGTCATAGCCGTCACAGCAGTCACGCAGGAGGAGGATCAGCGGCATGGGAACAGTGGACCGTACCGGAGCGCGCGTGCTGCTCGCGCTCGACCAGGAGCCGCTGGCGACGACCGTCGCGCTCGCCGACCGGCTCCGGCTCGCCCGGAACACCGTGCAGAGCCGCCAGCGCCGGATGGAGTCGGACGGCACGCTCGCGCCGCCGAGTGTGCGGGTCCGCCCGGAGCGGCTCGGGCGGCCGGTACTGGCCTTCATCACCCTGGAGATCGGCCAGGTGGAGGGCGAGCGGACACTCGACGAGATCGCCGCCGTGCCCGAGGTCTGCGAGGTGCACGCCGTCACCGGCACCGCCGATCTGCTGCTGCGGGTGGTGGCCCGCGACAGCGAGGACCTGTACCGGGTGACCCGGACCCTGCTGTCGTGCAGCGGCGTCATCCGGTCGAACACCATGCTGTCGCTGGTGGAGGTCGTACCGCTGCGGATGGCGCCGCTGCTGCGGGAGACGGCGGAGAACGGCGAACGGCCGGGGCACCCGGGAGATCAGGGACCCAGCACGACCGTCGTCGACTCGGTGTAGAACTCCCGGGCGGCCAGGCCCTGTTCGCGGGGGCCGAAGCCGGACTCCTTGGTGCCGCCGAACGGTGCCCAGTGGTCGAGCCCGGTGGTCGGTGCGTTGACCCGGATCATCCCGGCCTCCAGCTCCCGGGTGTGGGTGAGCGCCGCGGCCAGGTCCCGGGTGTAGAGCGAGGCCGACAGCCCGTAGGGGGTGTCGTTGGCCCGCTCGATCGCGTGCGCGGCGGACCGGGCCCGCAGCAGCGCGGCGACCGGCGCGAATCCGGTGGTGGCGAGGGGATGGCCGCCGGGCGCGCCGGAGAACGCCGCTGAGCCCGGTCCGGGCAAGGGGAACCGGAAGAGTGACCTACTCGGTCGCCAGACCTTGCCCGCAGTCTCTAGGTGACCTAGTGTTGAAGTTAATAGGAGATAACTCTTCGCGAGACCTTTCGGAAGATCCTCCGCAAGACGCCTTCCGCAAAAACCATCGCAAGCCCCCTCCCCCCAGATCCCCCGCGAGACCCACCGCGCGAGCCGGCCACCCCCCGCAGGGCCGAGCCGTCCGCGCGAGCCGCGTACCCGCACGTTTCACTGATCAGTGGAGGTCATCGTGCAGATCGTGCACTACGACGACGACAACTGGTTCAAGGACCACCCCAGCGGTGTGCTGCACTTCCAGCACCTGCTCCGGGGCGAGCCAGGATCACCGAACAACTACATGTACGTCCTGGCCCGGCAGGTCGGTGAGTGGTCCATGCCGCGCCACCGGCACAACTTCGAGCAGATCCGCATCCCGCTGGTCGGCTCCAACACCACCTACGGCCCCAAGGTCGAGCTGAAGGAGGGCCAGATCGGCTACTTCCCGGAGGGCCTGTCGTACGGTCCCCAGGAGTCGCCGCTGACCGATCTCAAGCCCGGTGAGCCGCTCGCGCTGGCCCTCCAGTTCGGTGGCTCGTCGGGGTACGGCTTCATGAGCATCGAGCAGCGCCGGCAGGCGATGAAGGAGCTGATCCAGGCCGGCGGCACATTCGAGGGCCCGCTGTACGTGAGTCCCGAGGGCAAGCGCCAGTGGGGTCTGAACACCGTCTGGGAGCATGTCTTCGGCGAGCGTCTGAAGTACCCGCGTCCCCGCTACAACCACCCGGTCATCGCCGACCCCAGGCGCTTCAACTGGCTGCCGGTGGACGGGGCCAAGGGGGTGGAGCACAAGTACATGGGCTCCTTCTCCGAGCGGGGCGTCTGGATCGAGATGGTCAAGCTGGGCCCCGGCGCCGCGTGGACGTCGGCCGACTCCGGCGCGGAGCGCATCCTGACCGTGCTGTCCGGCGAGGGCGCCGCCCACGGCGAGGACCTCCGGTACATGACCACCCTGCGGGCCGACCCGGGCGACGAACTGACCCTGTCGGCCACCGACACCTCCGAGCTGGAGCTGATCCTGATCGGGCTGCCGCCCGTCGTGGTCCCCCAGGAGGCGTCCGAGGAGTACGAGGTCGACCCCGACCCGTCCCCCGGCCAGCCCATCCATGTCGACTCCGGCTTCTGAGGAACGATCACCATGCTGCAACTCGACATCGCCTCCACGATCGCCGACCTGGTCCTGGCGGAGGGGCGGTCCCTCGGCTTCAGGCCGCTGACGGTGGCGGTGCTGGACGCCAACGGGCAGGTCCAGGTTCTCAAGCGGGACGACGGCAGCAATGGGATGCTGCGTCCCGAGATCGCCCAGGCCAAGGCCTGGGGGGCCGTGGCCCTCGGCCATGGCGGGCGGCTCCTGGCCAAGCGCGCGGAGATGGCCCCGGCCTTCTTCTCGGCGCTCGACACCCTCTCCCACGGGCGGGTGGTGCCGGTTCCCGGCGGGGTGCTGATCCGTGATGCCGACGGCCGGGTCATCGGTGGCGTGGGTGTCAGCGGCGACCTTCCCGACAACGACGAGAAGTGCGCGGTGGCCGCCATCAGCGCGGCCGGGTTCACTCCCGACGCGGGCTGAGGGTCACGTCCCTTCGGCCCCTTGTGCGGCCAGCGGGGTGGTGCACCGGGCCCCGGCGACCCCGGCGATCGGCATCGGCGAGGTCGGACCGGTCCGCACCTCCCCGCATCGACGTGCCCGCGGCGGCCCTGCTCTCCGGACGCATGGGAGGGGTCGGACATCCGGGTACGGCAGTGGGGCGGGCAGCGACCGACGCTGCCCGCCCCACTGGTGCCGGAGACCCACTCGTGCCGGAGACTCACCTCTCCCGGAGACTCACTTCTCCCAGGGACTCAGAGGAAGTTGTTGGGCCAGATCATCGTGCGCCACATATGGGCCGTCGGTGATCCGTCGAACCCCAGTCCCTCGCGGGGCTGGCGGAAGTGACGGCCCACGATGTCCTCGAACTCCTCGAACTCGACCTTGACCTCACGGTCGAAGGAGTAGATGTCATTGACCGTCACCAGCCGCGCGGTCATGTACCAGCGGTGCTTGCGCGCCTCCTCGGCGTCCCGGCGGGTGTGCTCGGGCGGCCGGTAGTCGGCGCCGAAGTAGGTGGCATACGCGTCCGGGTACCTGTACCCGACCGACTCGTCCGCGAAGTAGCGCAGCGCCTCGTGCTTCTGGATGGCCCAGGCCACCTCCTCGTCGACATAGGGCGCGACCAACTGGGCACCCCAGTAACCGTGGTTGGCGGAGAGCAGCCCGGGGACAGCGATGTCGTGGAGGAGGCAGGCCAGGACCACCTTGTCGTCCAGGCCGTTCTCCCGGGCCACCCGGGCGCTCTGGAGCAGGTGCAGCGAACCCATGTCGCTGAGGGCGACGCGGTACCGGAAGAAGTCGGCGAGGGTGGGGCGGTCGGGCATCCTGGGCAGGGCCGGGTTGTCGCCCATCATGAACACCGTGTCGGGGTGGCGCACCTCGGCGAAGAGGGTCTCGCGGTGCGGGTGGGCGGGGGTGCCCAGGGTGGCCGCGGCCGGGGGGACGATGAGGCGGCGGCGCCGGTCCACGGCGTCGTCCAGGGGCTCGCGCACCCAGTTGGTGAGACCGGCCTCGCGCAGGGAGGCCGGCAGTTCATGGGGCTGGACCTGAGTGGTCGGCGGTGGTGTCGCGGTCATGGGTGACTCCTTTCGTGCAGGGCGCGCCCCGGGGGTCAGTGGGCGGAGGAAGGGGCGGGGGCGGGGGCGCGCAGGGTGTGGATCAGTCCGGTGACCGGGGCGATCTCCAGCGGGCGGGCGCGGGTCTGCGCGTCGATGACGGTGAGCAGCGGTTCGGCCGCGTCGGCGGCGGGCCAGGGGGTGCCGTCCGGGCTGCTCGGAACACCGGTGCGGGCGAACTCCGTCCAGGCGTGCAGCATCGTCTCCGACACGCGCACGTCCTGCTCGTCGTAGCCGTTCCCGGGCCGGATGTGCCCGAAGACATAGGGGATGTCGGCGCAGTGGAAGGCCAGCATCCCCGACTCCCGGTGACCCGGCGCGACCCGGTCGAAGCGGTAGGCGTACGCGGTGCGGCCCAGCGCCGTGAAGCGGCGGTACGAGGCCAGGGCCGGCTCGGTCCACACGGCGTCCGTGAAGAGCCGGGCCAGTGCCTCGTAGGGGGTGCCGGTGAGCTGGGCGAGGAGGGCGTCGGCCTGGTCCCCGCCGAGGACCGCGGCCATGTTCTCCAGCGTTTCCCGGGTGTAGATCCGGGCGGGGTCGACGCCGCCGGGCGGGCCGCCGTGGGGCCCGGTCGGACGGACGAAGAAGCGTCCCTCGTCGGCGGTGTGGCCGAACAGCACCGGAACGGCCGGGTCCCAGCAGGAGAAGTCCTCCCCCACCACCCGGCCGTCCTCGGTCGGGGCCCAGACGAGGTTGGCCGGGGTGTGCACCTGACCGGGCGGCGGCATGACGCTCGCGGCCGTCAGCGACGCCCTGCACACCTCGTGCACCGGCATCGCGCGCAGCCGCCCCAGATCATCGCTGCCCAGTTGCTCGCAGAACCGGGCGCTCGCGGCGAGCAGCCGCTCCCTGCGGCCCGGTGCCCGGCGGGCGGCGATGTCCTCGACGCCGGCGCTCTGGAGGACGGCCCGGTGGAACAGCCCCCGCGCGCCCGGCGTGGCCAGCAGCGTTCGGACCGCGTCCGCGCCGGCGGACTGGCCGAAGACGGTGACGTTGTCCGGGTCGCCGCCGAACCGGGCGATGTTGCGGGACACCCACTCCAGGGCGGCGACCCAGTCCTGGACGGCGGCGTTGCCGTCCGCGTCCGGGTGCTGGAGGAAGCCGAAGGCGCCGAGCCGGTAGTTGAACGACACATAGGTCACCCCGCGCTGTGCGAGGGAGGAGCCGTGGTAGTCCGTCATCGAGCCGGACCAGTTGAGGAAGCCGCCGCCGTGGATCCACACCATCACCGGGCGGCGGGCGTCCGGATCCGTGCTGGTGGTCCAGATGTTCAGATGGAGGCAGTCCTCACTGGGCTCGGCGCCGAGATCGAGCCCCAGGTCCACGGTCTGGACGGCGACGGGGCCGAACTCGGTCGCGTCCCGCACCCCCGCCCAGGGCACGGGCGGCCGGGGTGACGCCCACCGCAGGTCGCCGACCGGCGGGGCGGCGTACGGCACGCCTCGGTAGCGGAGCACTCCGCGCCTCTCATTGCCTTCGAGGATGCCCTGCTCCACACGGACTCGGCTCATGATGACTCTCCGGAAGCTCGTATCCCACTGAGGCCGCGCGATCTCGTGCGGCCTCAGTCATGAGGCGCCCCGCACCCCGGTCACCGCGGTACCGGACCGGAACCAGGAACAAGACCAGGACCAGGACTGCTGGATCCGGACCGGGTCCAGACTTTAGAAGACTAGGTCACCTAGACCAAGATTGCCAATAGGTCACTCACCTACTAGGTGACTTATCGGCTGGCCACCTGTGCCGTTGAGCCCTTGCACAGGGACTCCACCATCGAGGTGAGGGTGCCGGTGACGAAGGTGGTGGTGATGCCCGCCCGGGACAGCCTGCGCGCCACGGCCGTCCGGATCCCCATGTCCACCGCCGACAACCCGGCCAGCAGCAACTCGATCAGCCTCCCGGGTCGTGCCGCGCAGACCGCCCGGACCACTGGCAGGGCGAGCCGCGCGACAAGGCTCAAGGCGAGCGCCGCGCTCACCCGCCGCGGCCACGGCCAGGCCCCGGGGACGGGATCGGGCGTCATGCGGTAGGTCACGACGAGACCCAGCACCTACCCGACGACGGCGACCGCTGCACGGGCGAGACGCAGATCGGCGCGTCGTATGCGCCACCGATGCCGAGCAGCACCGGGTTGCCGGTCATGTCGGCCGTGAACACCCCGCCCAGTCCCGGATGGGCCACGGCCACCCGTCCGTGGCACCAGCCGCTCCGGACAGCAGCGCGAGCTGGGGACTCACCCGGCGGTCGAGCCGCACGGCACCGGCCGGTGTGGTGGGCTCGGTACCGGCGGTGTCCAGGGCGGTGGAAGTCCTGGGTGGTCCTCGGGAGATGAGCGGGGGCGCGGCGGGGTTCCCGGGGGCTCGCGCTCCGTGAGGAAGCCGTCCAGCCGGGCCGACGCGACCAGCCTGCCCAGGCCGCCCGGTCCGGGGGAGCCGACCGGTCCGCTGAGCGATCCGGGCGAACGCCATCACCTGCTCCCCTCACCGCTGTACCTGTGGTTACAGCTCACAGGTACACGGACTGGATGGTCTGATACGAGCCGAGCGCCTCGGGGCCGAGTTCCCGGCTCGTCCCGCTGGCCTTGACTCCGCCGAACGGCGAGGCGATGTCAGGAAGATAGCCGTTGATGCCGATCGTGCCGGTCTCGACGCGCCTGGTCATGGCGAGACCGCGCTCGGCGTCGTCGGTCCAGACCGAGCCGTCCAGCCCTCAGACCGAGCCGTCGGCGATCCGCATCGCGTCGTCGACGTCGGTGTACGGGATGACCCTGAGGACGTCGCAGGTGCCCCCGTCCAGGGTGAACTGGCCGGAGGTGACGAGATGGTCCACGCGGGCGGCCATCACAGCACCACCACCAAGCGCAGCACATCGCCCTGGTGCATCCGCGCGAACGCCTGCTCCACCTGGTCCAGCGCGATGGTCTCGGTGACGAACGCGTCGAGGTCGAGCCGTCCCTGGAGGTGGAGGTCGATCAGCATCGGGAAGTCGCGGGACGGCAGACAGTCGCCGTACCAGGACGACTTCAGCGCCCCGCCCCGCCCGAAGACATCCAGCAGCGGCAGCTCCAGCTTCATCTCCGGCGTCGGGACACCGACCAGGACGACCGTCCCCGCCAGATCCCGGGCGTAGAACGCCTGCCGGTACGTCTCCGGACGCCCCACCGCCTCGATCACCACATCCGCACCGAAACCCCCGGTCAGCTCACGGATCGCCTCCACCGGGTCGCTGTCCGCGGAGTTGACGGTGTGCGTGGCACCCAGGGAGCGGGCCTTCTCCAGCTTGCGGCCGTCGATGTCCACGGCGATGATCCGGGCCGCACCGGCCAGCCGGGACCCGGCCACGGCCGCATCCCCGACCCCACCGCACCCGATCACGGCCACGGTGTCGCCGCGACCCACACTGCCGGTGTTGATCGCGGCACCGATGCCCGCCATCACCCCGCACCCCAGCAGCCCCGCCACCGCCGGGGACACCGCCGGATCCACCTTCGTGCACTGCCCCGCCGCGACCAGCGTCTTCTCCGCGAACGCCCCGATCCCCAGCGCCGGGGACAGCTCGGTACCGTCCGTCAGGGTCATCCGCTGCCGCGCGTTGTGGGTGTCGAAGCAGTACCAGGGACGCCCCCGCAGACAGGCCCGGCAGTGCCCGCACACCGCCCGCCAGTTCAGCACCACGAAATCACCCGGCACCACATCGCTCACCCCCTCACCGACCGACTCCACCACCCCGGCCGCCTCATGACCCAGCAGGAACGGGAACTCGTCGCTGATACCCCCCTGCTTGTAGTGCAGATCGGTGTGACAGACCCCGCACGCCTGGACCCGCACGACGGCCTCACCCGGGCCCGGGTCCGGCACCACGATCGTCTCGATGCCGACCTTCTCGCCCTTGGCGCGGGCCACGACACCTCGTACCTGCTGAGGCATGGGACAACACCTTCCGTTGACTGATGTGTTCACTGATGTCTGATGGCTGATGTGTGTTGACTGATGTGCGTTGACCGATGGGTGTTGACTGTTTCGTCGGCTGGTCTTCTCGGGAGGAACGGGCTCAGGTCGCCGGGTCCGGGTGGACCCGGACCGGGAGGGCGCCCCAGCCGCGCAGGGTGTTGTTGAGGTGGCGCTCGGGCGGGCCCGCCGGCTCGATGTGCTCCACCCGGCGGGCCAGGGCCGTCAGCAGGGCCTCGGCCTCCAGCCGGGCCACATGCTGGCCCACGCACTGGTGGATGCCCATGCCGAAGCCGACATGGCCCGAGGGGTCCCGGCCGAGGTCGAAGCGGTCCGGGTCCTGCCAGCGGGCCGGATCACGGTTGGCCGACCCGAGGAGCAGCAGAACCTTGGTGCCCTCCTCGATCACGGTCCCCGCGACGGTGACATCGGTGGTGGCCGTGCGGAAGAAGGTCTGTACCGGCGACTGCCAGCGGACCGCCTCGTCGAAGGCGACCCGGGCCAGTTCCGGGCGCTCGCGCAGCCGCTGCCACTGCTCGGGGTGGGTGGCGAACGCGAACAGCGCGGCGGACAGGCCGTGCACGGTCGTGTCGACCCCGGCGGTGAGCAGGGAGCGGACGACCAGCGGGGACTGTGCCGGGGTGAGGTCCCCGCGGTCGGCGGCCTCCCAGATGCGGGCGCCGAAGCCGTCGTCGCCGAGGGCCTCGCGGGCGCACTGGGCGTTCACCCACGCGGAGAGTTCGGCGACGCGGTGGGCGTCGGCCGCCACGAGTGCGTTGCGGGGGCCGAAGGCGTTGAAGGCCATGTTGCCGTAGGGCAGCAGGTTGTCGCGGTTGCCGGGCGGCAGGCCGACCGCGTCGGGGAAGACCCGCAGCGGGAACGCCTCGGCCAGTTCCGCACAGGCGTCGAAGCGGGTGCCCCGCGACAGGACGGCGTCCACCAGGTCCTCGGCGGCGGCGCGCCAGAGGGTGCTCAGCCGGCGCAGGGCGGGCGGGGCGAGGATCTCGCGCAGAACGCGGCGCGGGGCGTCGTGTGCGGGCGGGTCGGCCTCCAGGAGGAGGCTGGGCGGGCGCCAGGGCTCCTCGTGGCGGAAGTTGGCCAGTCCGGCTCCGGCGCCGGATTCGAAGGACTGCCAGTCCAGCAGTGCCGCGTGCACCTCCTGGTAGCGGGCCAGGGCGTGGATGTCGTAGCGCGTGAGACGCACCACCGGTCCCGCCTCGCGCAGGGCGCGGTGCAGTGGCTCGGGGTCGCGCAGGTGCCGCGCGGCGAACGGGTCCGCGTCGCTCGTGGGCGGCGCCGCGGACGGGGTGAGGGTGTCGGTCATGACGGCTCCAGCGGTCGGGGGTCAGCGCGGTCCGGCGCTGAGGAGGAGACGAAGGGGGGTGGGTGGGGCGGGTGCGGCTCACAGGTCCAGGACGAGGCGGTCGCCGCGGGAGCGGGACACGCAGGGGAGCATGCAGTCGTTGGCGGCGCGCTGGTGGTCGGCGAGCACGGAGTCGCGGTGGTCGGGGATGCCGTCGAGGACGGTGGTGAGGCAGGTGCCGCAGGTGCCCTGCTCGCAGGAGGACAGCAGATCGACGCCCGCGCCGCGCAGGGCCTGGAGGACGGAGGCGCCGGGGGTGACGGTCACCGTCCGGCCGGTGCGGCGCAGTTCGACCTCGAAGGGCGCGAGATGCGCGGGCGCGGCGAGGGCGGTGGCAGTGGCGGTGGCGGTGAACCGCTCGGTGCGCAGGCTGTGCGGCGGCCAGTGGGCGCAGGCCCGTGCCACGGCGGTGAGCAGGGGCGCCGGGCCGCAGCAGTACACCTTGTGGTCCGGCAGCGGGCGGCTCAGCCAGGAGTCGAGGTCGAGCAGCCCGTACTCGTCCTCGGGGGCGAGGTGGACGCGGTCGCCGTGGGCCTCGGCGAGGTCGGCGGCGAACGCCATGGAGGCGCGGGTGCGTCCCCCGTAGAGCAAGGTCCATTCGGTGCCGAGGAGTTCGGCCTGCCGGATCATCGGGAGGAGGGGGGTGATGCCGATGCCGCCCGCGATGAAGAGGAAGCCGGGTGCGGGGGCCTGCGGGAAGTTGTTGCGCGGGCCGCCCACGCCGACCGGGTCGCCGACCGCGAGCCGGTCGTGGACCTCGGCCGATCCGCCCCGCCCGTGCGGCTCGCGCAGGACGGCGATCCGGTAGGTGTACGGGTCCCAGCGGTCGCCGCAGAGCGAGTACTGCCGGGTCGAGCCGCCCGGCAGGACGAGGTCGATGTGGGAGCCCGGCGTCCAGTCCGGCAGGCGCCCGCCGTCCGGCCGGGCGAGGGTCAGGGACACCACTCCCTCGGCGACGGGCTCCTTCGCCCGGACCACCAGTGCCGCCGTGTCCGGTGCGGGGGCGCGCTCCGGGGGTGCGGTCGTCGAAGGGTTCGTCAAGGGGCCTGCCGAAGGGGCCGTCCCGGTGTCCTGCCCACCGGTCTGCCCACCGGCCTGTCCGACGATCCGCCCCCCGCTGTGCCCACCGGCCTGCCGGTTGTCTGCGACCACGATGTCGCCTCCCGTCCGATCCCGCCCGATCCCGTCCGAAGGAATGCAGGAAGGATGCGTGGGGGCGGGGGTGGGGTGCGAGGCGCTTCTCACTCAGCGAGAGGGATTTCCCGCCGGTTCGCGGGCGAGGTCAGCCGCCCAGGGCGCGGGACAGGCCGCGGGCCGCGGTCCGTACGACGGGGACGACCGCGCGTCCGGCCTCGTCATTGGGGACGATCACGGACAGCGCGGCCACGACATCGCCCTTGGCCGCGCGCACGGGTGCCGCGATGCCGAGGGCCTCCTCGTGGACGTAGCCGGGGCAGTACGCGTACCCCCTGAGGCGTATGTCGGCGAGCAGGGATCTCAGGCGGGCGGGGGTGGCCGGGGTGGCGGGGGTGTACAGGGTGAGCGGGCGGGCGAGGACGTGTTCCTTGAGGGCGGGGGCGCCGTGCGCGAGGAGGACCAGTCCGCTGGAGGAGGCGTGCAGGGGGAGCCGTCCGGCGATGCGGGTGTAGTTGACGACGGCGCCGGGGGCGGTGAGGCGCTCCAGGAACAGCACCTCCTCGCCGTCCAGCACGCCGAGCTGGACATGGTGGCCGACCACGTCGTGGACGCCCTCCATGAAGGGGAGGGCGGTGTTGCGCAGCGAGAGGGTGGGGGACGCGCGGGTGACCAGTTCCCACAGCCGCACACCGAGGCGTACCTTGCGGTCGGTGTCGCGGCTCAGCAGTCCGTGCGCCACCAGTTCGCCCACGAGCCGGGACGCCGTCGCCACATGCAGGTCCGCGCGCCGGGCGATCTCGGAGACGGTGAGGGCCGGTTCGTCGGGGCCGAACGCCTCGATGATGCGGACGGTCCGGGAGAGCACCGATTCGCTGTGGGGTGTCCGCACGGGCCACTCCCCTCGGGTGCGTGCGGGCCGGACCGCCCGGAGACGTGCAAAGACATGCGGTCGTGGCCGTGGCTCAGTCGAGCAGCTTCTTCCGGTCGGCGGACAGTTGGGAGACGAGTTGGGCGAAGTCGGTGTCGGTGAGGCGGAACCGCTTCGACTGGGAGGCCGCGTCGATCAGTTCACGCATCCGGTCGGAGTACTTCTCCAGGCAGGTGACCGCGCCTTCCGTGTCCCGCGCCTCCAGGGCGGCGACGAGGGCCATCCGGTCGTCCTGGAGCGGACCGGCCGCCTTCTTCCACTCGGCGGGCCGCTTGGTGCCCAGCTCCAGCGCGAGACGCACCTGTACATCGATCAGGAACCCGCAGAGCAGGGCCAGCAGCGGGTTGTGCCCGGCGGCGGCCAGGTGGCGCAGGAAGACACTCAGGTTCTCGGCGGACTTCTCCGGGCTGGGGACGAGCATGTTCTCCGCGCTCTCCCGGAGCTGGGCGAGATCCTCGTCCGAGGCGCGGGTGACGGCGAGGGCCGTCGCATGGGTCAGCAGAGCGCCGAGGACCCCGAGGACATCGCCCACGCCCATCTTGTCGAGCTGGATCACGGAGGCCAGGGAGAGGGCGGTCAGACTGTCGCTGCGGGCCGTCACAAAGGCGCCCCGGCCCTGTTTCGAGGCGACCAGGCCCATGGCGGTGAGCGCCCGGATCGATTCGCGTACGGTCTGTCCGCTCACGCCGTACTCGACGGCGAGATCCCGCTCGGCGGGGAGTCTGCTGCCGTGGGGGAGAGCGCCGCTCAGAATGCGGCCCCGCAGGTCTTCATAGATCAGGTCCGAGACCCGTTCACGGGCGAACTTCCGCGCCCCGGCATCCACACTCATGGCGTCAACCTAAACCCCTAGAGACCTAGTGTCAAGGTATATGACCGACGGTCGACCCGCCGACCAGCGCGACGGCCAACGCAACGGTTGACCCGACGGCTGACCCGGCGATCGACCCGGCGGTTGACGGCTGACTGACTGACTGACGGTTGACCCTCACTCTATAGGTGACCTAGTGTCCAAGTCATTAATGTGCACTGCACCGGGCCTCCGGTGGGAGACGAGGAACCATGGCGACGGTCGGCGAGGCGTTCTGCGAAGTCCTGCTCGGTCAGCGGGTGGGCGCGGTCTTCGGCAACCCGGGCTCCAACGAACTGCCCTTTCTGCGCCACCTCCCCGACGGGCTGCCCTACTACCTGGCGCTCCAGGAGGGCGCGGCCATCGCCATGGCCGACGGCTACGCCCAGGGCTCCGGCACCGTCGGTTTCGTCAATCTCCACGCCGCCTCGGGCACGGGCAACGCCATGGGCTGTCTCACCAACACCGCGAGCGGTCACACCCCGTTGCTGATCACCGCCGGCCAGCAGTCCCGCCGCTACCATCCGGTGAACGCGCTGCTGACCAACGTCGACGCCACCAAGCTGTGCGACCCGCTGGTGAAATGGTCCGGGGAGCCGCTGCGCCCCGAGGACGCCCCGCTGCTGGCGTCCAAGGCGCTCCTGCTCGCCCGGAGCGCGCCGGCCGGCCCGGTGTATCTGTCCGTGCCGCTGGACGACTGGGACCACCCGGCGGACGCCGCCGTCCAGCGGCAGCTCCTGGCCCGGTCGGTGCACGGGCACCCCGTCGCCTCCGACGCCGCACTGCAACCGCTGGTCAGGGCGCTCGCCGAGGCGTCCAGCCCCGTCCTCGTGCTGGGTCCCGGCGTCGACACACCCCTCGGTTACCCCGCCGCCGTCGCCTTCGCGCAGCGCTCGCGGCTCCCGGTGTGGAACGCCCCCAGCGCGCCCCGGGCGCCCTTCCCGACCACGCACCCCTACTACCGGGGCCAACTCCCCTCCGGCGCGGGCGATCTGGCCGCTGCCCTGGACGGCCATGACCTGATCCTCGTCTTCGGCGCGCCCCTCTTCCGCTATCACGCGCCCAGCACGGACGACTTCCTGCCCGCCGGGGTGGTGGTCCACGGGGTGACCGACGATCCCGACGAGGCGGCCCGCGCCCCCTTCGGGCAGGTGGTGATCGGCGATCCGGCCGCCGCTCTGGAGCACCTCGTCGCGACCGTCCCGGTCAGCACCCGGCCGCGTCCCGAGGCGCGTCCGCTGCCCGTCGCCGACACCTCCGGTCCCGCGTTCACCGCCGAGGCGATCACCGACGCCGTCGACCGGGGCAAGACCCACGACGCCGTGATCAGCTTCGAGTGGACCTCCGGGGCGGGCTGCGTCGACCGGCTGAGCACGAACCGGCCCCAGTCCCGGTTCTTCCCCGCGGCCGGGGCCCTGGGCTGGGGGATGCCCGCCGCGATCGGCCTCCGGCTGGCCCGGCCCGACCGGCCGGTGCTCGCCCTGATCGGCGACGGCGCCCTGCACTACACCACCTCGGCGCTGTGGACCGCGGCCCGCTACCGGGTACCGGTGACCTTCGTCATCGCCAACAACCGGCGCTACGGCGCGCTGGGCGGGTTCTCCCGCCTCCTCGGCATCCCGGAGGCCCCCTGTCTCGACGTCCCCGATGTGGACATCGTCAAAATTGCCGAGGGGTACGGTGTGGCGGCCCAGCGGGTGGAATCGCTCGACGAGCTGACCCAGCAGGTCAAGGTGGGTATGCGGGCCACGGGGCCCCGGCTGATCGAAGTCCCGCAGCGGGAGGGGTGAGTTGCGGCGGCGGGCGGAACTCACAGGTCCACGACCACCTCGCCGCCCTCGCCGCCCCCGGCGCGCGACACGCACAGCAGCATCACATCGCCCCGGGCCCGCTCCTGCGGGGTCAGCAGACTGTCCCGGTGGTCGACGGCCCCGGACACCACCCGGACCTCGCAGGAGCCGCACGTCCCCTCCCGGCAGGTCGAGGGCACGAGGATCCCGGCCCGCTCCAGCGCGTCCAGCGCCGACACCCCCTCCGGCACCCGCACCACCTCTCCCCCGCGCGCCAGCCGCAGATCGAAGGGGAACCGGGGTCCCGTGACGGCCTGCGGCCGGGGCCGGAACCGTTCCACCGACAGCGCGCAGCCGCGCCAGCCCTCCGGCCCCTGGGCCACGAGCCGTTCGGCGGCGGCCATCAGCCCCTCCGGACCGCAGCACACCACCGCCTCCTCCCCCGTGAGCGCCAGGTCCCCCAGCTCGGGCCGCCCCCGCTCCGCCGTCTCCCACCACTCCACCCGGCTCCCGTAGCGGGCGAGTTCGGCCCGGAAGGGCGCCCCGGCGGCCGTGCGCACCACATGGAGCAGCCGCCAGGGCCGCCCGGCCCGCTCCACCTCCTCGACCATGGGCAGCAGCGGTGTGATCCCGATGCCTCCGGCGACGAACACATAACGCGGCCGGTCCGGCAGGGAGAAGTGGTGGCAGGGACGGCTCACCCTCAGCACATCCCCGGCGCTCAGCCCGTGCGCCCGGCGCGAACCGCCCCGACCCCCGGCGTCCAGTTTGACGCCGATCCGCCACTCCCCCCGATCCTGCGGGGACCCGCACAGTGAGTACGACCGCGCCTGCGGGCCCCCGTCCCCCGGCAGGTGGACGTCGACATGGGCGCCCGGACTCCAGTCGGGCAGATCGCCCCCGTCGAGCCGCTGGAACCGCAGCGAGCGCACACCCGGCGCCTCCTCCCGCACCTCGCTCACCCGCACGTCCAGCAGCGCGGCCGACGCCGACCGCACCGGGGCGGGGTCCCGCGCCGGGCGCCCGGCGCCGGACCAGTCGACGGTGAGGCTGGTGGGTCCGCGGAACTCCCAGCCGTGGAAGGGGGGCGGGGCGGTGAGGCGGAGCGCCGGGAACGCGTCCAGTACCGCGGTGACGGCCGTCGTGACGACGGTCCGGGCGAGCGGTGCCCCCACGCAGGCGTGCACACCGCCGCCGAAGGCGAGATGGTGACTCTGCCGCCGGTGCGGGTCGAAGACATCGGGGGCGTCCCAGTGCCGTTCGTCGCGATTGGCGGACGCGAGGACCGCCGCGACGACGGTGCCCTCGGGCAGCCGCGTGCCCGCCACCTCGACGGGCCGGACGACCCGCCGGGTCAGGGTGCCCACCGGTGAGCCCCAGCGCAGGGCCTCCTCCACGATGCGCGGGACGGCGCCGCCACCGGCACGGGCCTCCGCCTCCAGCGCGGGGTCGGCCAGAATCGCCCCCAGGGCGATGCCGAACAGGTCGCGGGGTTCCTGCATGCCCCCGATGACCAGCAGTTGCACGGTGGAGACGATCTCGGCCAGCGTCATCGGACCGGATTCCGTCTGCGCCGCCGCGAGTCCCTCCAGCAGCGATCCCGGAGGGGGTCCCGCCGTCAGCACCTCGCGCACCACGGCGGTGATCTCCGCGCCCGCGGCCAGCGCGGCGGCCTTCTTCGCCGGGTCGCGTTCGTAGTTGGCGGCCCCGGTGGTGATGGCGCCGATCCACCCCCACACCCGCTCCTGCGGCAGCTCCGCCGGGAGCCCGGTGACGGCGCACAAGGTCCGGACGCACAGGGGCACGGCGAAGTCGGCGATCAGGTCGGCCCGGGTGCGGCGGCCGGGGTCGGAACGCAGCCCGTCGACGAGTCCGGCGACCAGCGCCCGCACGGTGGGCCCGGCGTTCAGCGGCAGCGCCGAGGGCCGCAGGGCCGCGGTGAGCGGGGCCCTGCGGTGGGCGTGATAGGGGCCGTCGCTGTGCAGCAGGTTGGGGCCGATGGCCTCGGTGAGCGGCGAGTCGTGCACGGCGGCGCTGAAGGTGTCCGTGTCCCGCGCCACCCGGACGACGTCGTCCCATCGGGTGATGAAGTGCGCGTGCGCGACGGGAACCCAGGCCACGGGCTGCTCGGCGCGCAGGCGCGCGTACAGCGGGAACGGGTCCCTCTCCAGTTCGGCGAGGGTGATGCTCTCACCCGGTGTGCTGCCCATCCTCGTTACCTCCCGGGGCCGATGGTCCGTGGCCCGATGACAGCCCGGTAGGACGATCTGCGCAATATGCGGCGGGCGGCTTGAGCATCCTGCTCAAGGTCGGCGCGGGGAGGTGGGCGAGGTGACGCATCCTGCTGCCTGCGTCTCTTGGGCACTCGCGGGCTCTTGGGCACTTGGGGGCTCTTGGGCACTTGCGGGCGGCCGGAGGGGGTACCGGATTTCACTTCCGCAACTCGGTTGCGGAAGTGAAATCCGGTACCCCCGGCACGGCACGCCGGTCGGGTGGCGCCGTCAGGGGGTGTCCGGTGTGGAACCCAGGGGCGGATAGGTCTCGTTGTCGAGTCCCGGTACGACGAAGTCGCCGTCGGGGCGGGTCGCGAGCTGCTCGGCGACATAGTCGGAGACACCGCTGGCGAGCAGTTGGCGCGGATCCTCCAGGGACAGCCGCAGCCGCGCGTACATGGCGTCCCAGGCGTCGGGGGCGGGGATGCGCGGCAGGTCGGAGAGGGTGCGGGTGCCCGGCTCCAGGTCGGGGCCGAACATGGGCGCCTCCTCGTAGGACGGCCAGCCCTCGTACATCAGGGGGGCCAGTTCGATCCCGGCGACGACCCGCGCCAGCATCCAGCGCAGCGGGTCCTCCAGACGGATCACCTCGTCCAGGTCGTCGGAGGTGCGCGGGGTGAGGAAGGTCGGGGCGTGCGGGGCGATCAGCAGATGCGCGGAGGGGAGCGCGCCCCGGGCGGCGAAGTGGATGATCCGGGCCATCGAGTTGGTGCCCTTGGTGATGCCGCTGGTCGGACGTCCCTGGCGGCCCGCGATCATCACATAGGTGCGGCTCCAGTCCAGGTCGAACGAGGTGACCCAGCGGATGATGGTGCTGACCGAATCCAGGCCGACGAGGCTGAAGGTGGCGATGACGACCTTGGTGAACGGGACCGGCAGCTCGGGCTGCCCGACGCCGATCAGATAGTCGTCGCGCAGGGTGCGGGCGGAGAGATAGCCGGGTTCGTCCAGGGCGCGGCGCAGATAGCGGATGGAGACGGCGAGGCCGTAGTCCATCATGGCGGCGATCTCCTCCTCGCGGCCCGCGAACGACTCGGCCTTCAGTTCGTCGCGCCAGAACTCCAGTGAGTGGGAGTCCCGGGCGGCCACGCACCGCGCCAGGAGCCGTTCGGCGTCGGCGCGCCACTCGCGCTCCAGGCCCAGTTCGCCCAGGCGCACCACGCTCGCGAGGGCGGGCGCGAGATGGGAGACCCCGGCGAGTTCCTTGAAGCCGGGGACGTTCAGCCGGAAGTGCTGGGTGCTGGGGCGTCGGCCGCTGCCCGGGTAGAGGGCGAGGTCGGAGGCGGTCGCGACGATCAGGGGTGAGTCGAGGATGCGGTCGTAGGCGGCCTGGGTGAGATGGTCGCCGGTCGAGTCGCGGCCGGGCACCCTCGGGTTGGTGTAGGCGCGGAACAGCTCGACCAGTTCGGCGTTCTCGGGAAAGGCGCCCGGGAACTCGCGGATGTCGGTGCGGAGCAGCTCGTTTCGTTCCATCGTCGAAGCCTTTTCATCCATGGATCGCGGAGGTCCCGCCGCCCGGCCCCGGCCAGTGCCGCCACAGTGCGAAGCGGCGTCCGGCCGGGTCGGCGGGGGGTTCCCGGAGGAGCCGGACGAGGGTCAGCGGCTCGGCGTCCGCGCCGGTGGGAGCGTAACGCGTGGTCGAGACCCAGCCCGGCAGGGCGCGCAGCCGGTCCGGCGCCGCGCCGGGGGCGACGCTCATCAGGTACGGCGTGGCGGCCGGGGCCGCGCCCTGGTGCCGCTCGACGGTCAGGACCCGTCGCCGGAGCACGGCCAGCCGCCGCATCACGACGCGCTCGGCCTCCGAGCGGTGGGAGCGCAGCCGCCGGTAGGCCGCGCTGTCGAGGGTGCGCGGGTCGACGTCGTAGAGCGCCAGCCAGCCCGGGTGGGCGCCGTCGGTGGCGCGGTAGCGCGTGCCGGACCGGAATCCGGGCAGCGCCATCCGCGCGGGCACATGCTCCCCGTCGTACCAGCGGTGGAAGGCGTCGGTGTCGACGGCGCCCGGGTCGCTCTCGACGAGGAGCAGGACGGACGGCGGTGGTGGCGGCGGGCTAGGAGAACGCACCGCTGTCCAGCCAGACGGCCTCGGCGAGCGGCGGCGACTCGGGGATGTAGCCGTACTCGGTGTAGAAGTCGATGAAGTCCTGCACCACGGAGCCCGGCATCGGCTCGACCGGGTAGAGGGGCAGGTTCTCGGGGGCGACGGGGTTGTCGGTGAGTCCGGTCTCGACCGTGTAGGCGGAGATCTCGTCCCGGTTCTCGTCGGCGTAGCGGAACGCCTCCATGGTGCCCTCGACGAAGCTCCGCGCGACCTCGGGGCGGTCCTCCAGGGCGTCCGCGTTGGCGATGAGGATCGCGCCGGGGGCGCCGGGCCGGGTCATCTCGTCGGTGATGTAGCTGAGCACCTCCACATCGCCGGAGTCCAGGGCCTGGCCGAGGAACGGCTCGAAGAGGTGTCCGGCGTCCGCCGCCCCGCTGGCGACGGCCTCGGCGAGCGAGCCGAGCGGCACCTGGAGCATCTCCATCTCGTCGTAGTCGCCGTTCAGAGCGGTCACCTCCAGTTCCATCTGCGGGCCGCGCGCGGCGTCCTGGACGGCGAAGACATCGGTGTCGCTGAGGTCGGTGGCGTTGCTGCCGGCGTCCACGATGACCGCCGCGAAGCGGCTGTCGCCGCCGCGCAGGATGTTGGCGGGGGCGATCATCTGGATGGGCAGTCCCTCGGCGGCCGCGTTGATGAACGATTCGAAGCTGGCCATCGCGAAGTCCAGTTGGCCGTTCATGAGCTGCGGGACGACCACGTTGGTCTCGGTGGCGGTGTCGAGCTGTACGTCGAGGCCCAGGTCGCTGTAGGTGCCGGACTCCACCGCGTGGAAGAGCGGTGCGGAGGTGCCGGCGGCCGGGCTGACCGCGACCCGGACCGTGGTGGTGCCGGACGAGGATTCGGATTCCGTCCCGCCGCCGCCCGAACAGGACACGAGCGCGGAGAGAACGAGGAGAACGGCGAGCGACGTCTTTGTGCGCATGGGTTCCACCTCCAAGAGATCGAGTGGGGTGAGGATAGGAAGCCCCGCCGGGCCGCTCCAGCTCTGAAATATCCGAGCCGCCCTCGGTACATGGGGCCGTACCGCTGCTATAGGGGGTCACTGCCATATGGCTCCCGATACAGGGGGCCGCTGATGCCTGGGACCGCTGATGCCCGGGACCGCTGATATATGTGACCTCGCCGCCCCGCCCGCCCCGCGCCTAGCGTGACGGGATGACTGCCACCCCTCCCGGCCAGCCGGTCCCCCTTGTCGCACAACTGCGCGCCGGGGAACCCACCTTCCTCATGGGCCTGCGCAGCGCGCGGACCGGGGACGCGGTGCGGATCGCGGCCAGCACCGGGCATCACGGTGTGCTCGTCGATCTGGAGCACGCGCCGATGCCGCTGGACGCCGCCACCGCCATGTGCCGCGAGGCGACCGCTCTCGGGCTGGCCGCACTCGTCCGGGTCCCGGAACGCGAGTACGGCATGATCGGGCCCCTCCTCGACGGCGGCGCCACCGGTATCGTCGCGCCCCGGGTCGAGTCGGCCGGGGCCGCCGCGGACATCGCGGGCGCGTGCCGGTTCCCGCCCGAGGGGCACCGGTCGCAGACCGCGCAACTGCTCCAGTACGGCCTGACCCCGATGCCGGCCCGCGCGACGAACGGGCCGGTCAACGCGGAGACCGTGGTCAAGGTGCTGATCGAGAGCCCACTCGGGGTGGAACGGTGCGACGAGATCGCCGCCGTCCCGGGGGTGGACATCGTCGCCGTCGGGGCGAACGACCTCTCCGCGGAGCTGGGCAGCCCCGGTGACTACACGACCCCGGAGATGGAACGGGCCCTGGCCGCCGTCGCGGACGCCTGCCGGCGGCACGGCAAGCTCTTCATGCTGGGCGGGGTCGGCGACCGGGAGATCCTCGCCCGGCATCTGCGGCGGGGCGCCTGCCCGCTGATCCTCACCGGCATGGACACCGAGCTGCTCTACGCGAGCGCGCGCGGCCGGGCCGACGGATACCGGCGGTGGTACGAGGAGACCCTTGCCGGGCCGCCCGCCGGGTCGCCCGCGGGGCCACACTCCTGGCCGCGCTCCGGGATCCCAGCAGATGCCTCGGCCGCGCCCTCTACCGGGACCTCAGCAGATACCTCGGCCGAGACCTCCGCCGGGATCTCAGCCGATACCGCCGCCGAGACCTTCTCCGACACGACAGGACAAGGAAGCCGACCGTGACAACCCAGCCCCTCCAGACCCTGCCGATGCGCGCCGCCACCACCAACACCCCGCCCGCCTTCACCATGCCGCCGGGCGCCTGCGACACCCACTTCCATGTCTTCGAGGACGGGTTCCCGCACGTCGACGCCCCGCTCTATACCTTCCCCGACGGCCGGGTCGAACAGTACGCGGAGCTGGCCGCGCATCTCGGCTTCCACCGGATGGTCCTCGTCCAGCCCACCTTCTACGGCGACGACAACACCCTGCTCCTCGACGCCCTGGACCGCCTCGGCCCCCGCGCGCGGGGCGTCGTCCGGGTCGGCGAGGGCGTCACCGACCGGCACCTCGACGACTGGCACGAGCGCGGTGTCCGGGCGATCCGGCTGGACCTGTTCGCCCGCGCCGACTGGCCGCTGGAGGATCTGCGCAGCTATGTCATGGCGCAGGCGGAGCGGGTGCGTGAGCGCGGCTGGCATCTCCAGTTCTACGCGCCCGGCGCCGTCGTGCGCGCGCTGATCCCGTATCTGGCGCCGCTCGATGTGCCCTACGTCATCGATCACATGGGGTACATGAAGCGCGCGGACGGTTTCGGCGAAGCCGATTTCGAGGCGCTCACGGGGCTGCTGGACACCGGCAACTGCTGGATCAAGCTGTCCGGGCCCTACCGGGTCGCCGGGTCCGCGCCGCTGTCGTCGGTGGCGCCGCTGGGCCGTGCGCTGGTGGCCGCGCGGGCGGACCGGCTGGTCTGGGGCTCGGACTGGCCGCATCTGCCGGACGGGCAGCGCGACACCGGTGAGGTGCTCAATCTGCTGCGCGACTGGGCGCCCGACGAAGGGGACCGCCGCACGATCCTCACCGACGGCCCGACCCGGCTCTTCTTCTCCTGACCCACCCCCGCGACCCGTTCCATGAAGGGCACCCTCACGGGCGGGATCCCGGCGGGCGGGCGGCACAACGGGGGACGGATCGCCTTCGGCCCGGACGGCATGCTGTACGCCGGCGAGTCCGGCGAGGACTCCTGGGACGAGCTGAACCGGATCGCGCCGGGCGGCAACTACGGCTGGCCGGAGGTGGCGGGCGAGGGCGGGTCGTGCGCGTATCCGGAGCCGGTCGCCACCTGGCCGGTCGCCGACGCGAGCCCCGCCGGGATCGCCGTCGTCGGTGCCACGGTCGTCCGTGCTCAGCAGAGGTAGAGGCGCCGGGTCCGCCGGACGACGTCCCGCAGCGCCCGTTCCCGCCAGGCGGTGGTGGTCGCCGCCCGCCAGGCGGGATGGTCGGTGGCGCCGGGGTGGGTGAGGTCGTGGACGGTGAGCAGTTCCTCGCCGGGGCCGCGCAGTCGGCGGTACTGGCGTACGGCCAGCCAGCCGGGGTTGCGCAGCAGCAGCGGGATGTGTTCGCCGCGGTACCAGTCCAGCAGCCCGCCGGGGTCGGTGGAGGTGAGCGCGACATGGAGCTGGCAGACGACCGCGGTGTCCGGTACCGGGGCGAGTGTGGAGCTGTGGATCTGGGTGTACGCCTCCGGTGCCGCGGTGGGCGCGGTGGGGAGGTAGTGGAGGTCCAGTGCGGGGCCGTCGTCGGTCAGGGGGACGAGGTGGCGCAGGTGCGGACGGCCGAGGGCCGCCGACTCCAGGACGAGGAGCCGGCGGCCCGTTCGTTGGTCAGGAGGCATCGAACCGGTAGAGGACGGTGTCGGTGGCGAAGGTGACATCCGGTGCGAGCGCGTTGGAGACGGCGAGCAGGATGCCGCCGTCCTCGGCCGGGATGACCACGGCGTCGGTGCCACCGGTGGTGGCGAAGGTGTCGACCACTTCCGGCTTCCCGTCCTGGATGCGGTACACGTAGGACGTCTGCTGCGGGGTGGGGTTGGCCTGGCCGCCGGTGACGAAGGTGACCCGGACCAGGTAGGGCCCGCCGGGGGCGTCGACGACGGCGAACTCACGGCCGCCGGGGCCGCCCTCCAGGGTGGCGTGGGCGACGAACTCGCCACCGTTCCAGCGCAGGAGCTGCGACTCGGAGAACATCGAGGCGACGGCGAGATAGGTGGTGCCGGCGGTGGTGATCGGGGCGAAGGCGCGTCCGCCGGTGGGCACCAGGTCCTGGTGGTCGACGAAGGCGGTGCCGTCCCAGCGGTAGAGGCGGCTGGGCAGGACATGGTCGGCGTGCGCCAGGTAGTGCTGGCCGTCGAGGGAGAAGTACGCGAAGTTGTAGCCGCCCCGGGAGGGGATGTCCTGGAAGCGCTCGAACCGTTCGCCGCTCCACCGGAACACGGCGGAGCTGACATCGAGGTCGCCGGGGCGGTTCTGGGCGAGGGCGAGGAAGTGGGTGCCCTCGATCTCGAAGTGCCGCCACTGCTTGGCGGCGTAGCTCGACACCGTCTGGAACGGGACGAAGCCGCCGTCGGTCCATTCGTAGATCGGGGAGCCGGTGAGGAAGTTGTAGGGGCCGCTGCCGATCCGGATGGAGGCGACGGCGAGGAAGCGGCGTCCGTCGATCTCGAAGAACTCGGCGTCCTCGCCGCCGGTGCCGGGCAGCTTCCCGGCGGGGGTGAAGGTGTCCCCCTCGCGGCGCAGTACCAGGACGTCGGTGTTGGAGTTGCCGCCGTTCATCCCGCCCGGGGAGCCCTCCGCGTCGTAGGCGAGCTGCGGGACGATCAGGTGGCCGGCGCCGTCCACCTCGAAGTACTCGACGGCGCGGGCCGCGGAGGTCGGGATCCGCTGGATCTCGGACAGCAGGTTGCCCATGGGGTTCCTCTCAATGCCGGGTGAAGTCACGTGCATGCGGGGTTACTTGCGTGTGGGGTTACTTGTGACTGGGGTCAGTTGAATTGAGTCGAGTGGTGGGGGTCATGCGGTGAAGTTGCCGCCCGGGAGCCAGACGATGTCGTTCGCCGTGGTCTCCTCGGGCAGGTAACCGAGTGCGGAGTAGACGTCCAGGAGCCGCTGGATCACGGCGACGGGCATCGGTTCGGCGGCGTAGTCGGGCAGGTTGTCCGCGGGGACGGGTTCGTCGACGAGGCCGGTGCCGACGCTGGCCTCGGAGACCTCGTCGGGGTGGGCCGCCGCGTAGGTGTACGCCTCCAGGACACCCTGGGCGAACCGTTCCGCGGTGTCCTCGTGGTCCCCCAGGTACTCCTCGGAGGCGATGAGGACGGCGCTGGGCGCGCCGGCCACGGTGAGGTCCTCGGCGGATCCGCCCTCCAGCAGCTTGACGTCGCCGCCGTCGAGGGCCTGGCCCAGGAAGGGCTGGAAGAGGTAGCCGGCGTCGGCGGCACCGCTGGCCACGGTGTCGCCGATCGAGCCCAGCGGCACCTGGAGCAACTGCATCGCCTCGTAGTCGCCGCCCATGCCGCTGACCCGGAGGTCCATCAGCGCGGTGCGGGCGGAGTCGGGGGTCGCGAGGATGCTGACGTCACCGAGGTCGGTGGCGGTGCTGGAGGCGGGGACGATCAGGCCGTCGTAGCCGCTGTCGGCCGGGCGGAGCCGGTTGACGGCGGAGACCATGGTGACCGGGAGTCCCTCGCTCCGGGCGCTGATGTAGGAGTCGAACCCGGTCATGGCGAACTGGAACTGCTCGGCCAGGATCGTCGGTACGGCGAGGGATCCGCTGGTGGCGGTCTCGATGGTGACATCGAGGCCGAGGTCCTCGAAGGTGCCGTTGTCCACGGCCATGTACATCGGTGTGGAGGATCCGGCGATGGCGCCGACGGACACCCTGACCGGGGTGAGTCCGTCGGCGGATTCCGCATCGGTGCCGGAATCGCTGCATCCCGCGAGCGCGACGATCGAGATCGCCAGGCCCGCCGCACATGCTCTCGTCATTGAACGCATTGCTTTGCTCCTGAAGTCCGATGGGAGCGCTCCGACGTGGCGGCGCGTCCTGCGCAGAGCATAGGAGCGGCGTTCCGACAGCGATATGGAAGATATATCTTCAGTGCCCGGCGGTGAGATTGCGCTTCGCCTGGTCCAGCATTTTCGCCCCGTCCGCGCGAATGTGTTCACGCATGAGCCGGTGCGCGGTCTCCGGATTCCGGCACTCCAGGGCGTCGACCATCGCGAGATGGTCGTCGATGATCACCGACATGGGGCGGTGGGTGTCGATGTCGGCCATCAGATGGTGCAGTCGGCGCACCTGGTTGAGGAGATTGGTGACGGTGGCCGCGGCTCTGTCGTTGCGGGACAGCCGGGCGCAGGTGAGGTGGAACTCGCGGCCGGGCGGCGACTGGCCGTCCAGTCCGTCGAGGGGGTCGATCGGCTCCTCGGTCCTGCGCCGCAGCTCACTGATGTCACGCAGGGTGGCGAACCGTGCGGTGCGGGCGATCAGGGCGGGTTCGATCATCACCCGCAGCTCGAAGATCTCCCGCACGTCGTGCAGCCGCAGCCGGCGCACGAGGTAGCCGCGGCGGGGCGCGATATCGATCCAGCCCTCCTGGCTGAGCAGCCGCAGGGCTTCACGCACGGGAGTTTTCGAGACTCCGTACTGTTCGGCGAGTTCGGCCTCCAGCAGCAGATCGCCCGGTTTCCAGGTCGCATTCAGCAATGCTTCCCGCATGTGTTCGCTGACGCGGTCGCCCAATGAGGGTGCCGGGCTGATGTCCGTTGCCGATTGGGGATGCCACAGGAATGTCATGGAAGATCATCACCCGTTCGGGACGGGAGGAAAATCGAAACACTCGGCCGGATTCTCCACGAGAAGCCGGTTGAGGGTCGATTCATCGTGACAGACAATCGAGATCCCGTCGACCAGATCGGCATCGTCCGGAATAAATCCATGGGTATTGGGGTGGGGGAAGTCCGAGCCCCACACACAGCGGTCGGGGCGGTGCTCGAAGAGTTCCCGCGCGAAGCGCAGGGCGTCGTCCAGGGCGGGCGGGCGGCGGGCGAGGCGGTCGGCGGCGCTGAGCTTGACCCAGGTGTCGCCACGGTCCAGCAGGGTCAGGAGGGTGTTCCGCTGGGGGCCGTCCCGGGGGTCGATCCGGCCCATGTGGTCGATGACCACCCGGCCCCGGTACCCCTCGGCGCGCAGCCGGTCGGCGAACCGCAGGATGCCGGTGCCGATGACATGGACGTCCAGATGCCAGCCCAGCTCCGCGACGAGGGCGAGGGTCCGGGCGAACTCGGCGCGGCCCGGTTCCGAGGCCGGGGTGAACTGCACCCGGGCGCCGCGCATCCCGGCGTCGTGCCAGCGGCGCAGGGTCGGGAGGTCGGTGGCGGTGTCCAGGAGGGCGACGCCCCGGTAGCGGCCCGCGCCGCGGCGCAGGGCGTCGAGCAGGGCGGAGTGGTCGCGGCCGTGGCAGGTGGGCTGCACGAGGACCGCGCGGTCGAAGCCGAGCGCCCGGTGCAGTTCCCGCAGCCGCTCAAGGGGCACGTCCTCGGGGGTGTAGGGCCGGTCGGCGGCGTACGGGAAGACGGCATGCGGCCCGAAGACATGCACATGAGCGTCACAGGAACCGGGCGGCGGGACGAGCCGGGGGCGGTGGGTGAGGGGGCGGGGGCCGGGAGTGGTGGAGAGCGGGCCTGGGGTGGTGGGGCGGAGGCCGGGGGTGGTGGAGAGCGGGCCGGGAGTGGTGGGGCGGAGGCCGGGGGTGATGGGGGGTGGGCCTGGGGTGATGGGGCGAGGGCGAGTGGACTCGGGGAGGGACGGGGCGAGGGGACGGGAGCCGGGGGACTCGGGGAGCGGCTCGGTCATGGGCGGCCCGCCCCCACCACGCGGTCCTCGGGCGTGAGACCGGCGGCGTTGAGGAAGCGGGAGACCATGTTGTAGCAGGAGACGACCGCGAACAGCTCCACGAGCTGCGCGTCCGGGAACTCGCGCGCCGCCAGCGCTGCGGTGGCGTCGGTCAGCCCGGCGGTCCGGGTCAGCTCGTCGGTCACCGCGACGACGATCCGCAGCCGGGCGGTGCCGGGCAGGGGGTGCTCCTCACCGGGGCTCGCGGGGCTGCCGTCGCCGGGGAGGACAGGTCCGGCCTCGCCCGGCAAGCCGGAGCTGCCCTCACCGGGAACAACGAGACCCTCCCCACCCGGCAAACCAGAGCCACCCCCACCAGAGACAACGACACCCTCCCCACCCAGCAAACCAGAGCCACCCCCACCAGAGACAACGACACCCTCCCCACCCAGCAAACCAGAGCCACCCCCACCAGGAACAACGGGACCCTCCCCACCCCGCAAACCAGAACCACCCCCACCGGAAGCAACGAGACCCTCCCCACCCGGCACGACAGAGCCACCCCCGTCCCACAAGGCGGAGCCTTCCCCGCCCCGCAAGGCGGAGCCGCCCCCGCCCAGCCGAAGAGCCCCGCCCTCGCCCAACCCGGCGATGAACCCCTCGTCCAGCCCCGCCGCCCGTGCCGGCGGCAGATGGGCCGCCCATTCGTAGGCGGCGCCATTGAGGGCGGCCACGCGCAGGGCGACCGTCTCCACGGCGTCGGCGCCGATCGAGAGCCCGCTCCGTACCGTGCCGAGGAACCCGTTCCAGGCGTCGAGCAGGGCGGGATTGTGGGCGAGGGTGGCGTCGAGCGCGGTGATGACTCCCCCGCGCCGGGCCCGTACCTGCTCAGCGACATCGCCGGGCACCGGCGCGAACGCGACTCGGGGCACCGTCAGCCCTTCGCGTTCTGGACGGCGGTCAGCACCCGGGTACGGGCGGAGACGAAGGCCGGGTCGGATTTCGTGCTGATCTGGTCCCGCTCGGCGGGCAGCTCGACCACCACCTCCTCGATGATCCGCGCGGGCGCCCGCCCGAGGACGAGGACCCGGTCGGCCATGTAGACCGACTCGTCCACGTCATGGGTGACCAGGACGACGGTCATATGGAACCGTGAGCGGATGCTCAGGACGAGGTCCTCCAGGTCGGAACGGGTCTGGGCGTCGACGGACGCGAACGGCTCGTCCATCAGCAGCGCCTCCGGCTCGTAGGCGAGGGCGCGGGCGATGGCGACGCGCTGCTGCATCCCGCCGGAGAGCTGCCAGGGGTACTGGTGGGCGGCGTCGGCGAGCCCGACCGCGTCCAGCGCTTCGAGCGCGGCGGCGTGCCGGGCCCTCTTGTCCAGCCCCTTCGCGCGCAGCGGCAGCGCGACATTGCCCTCCACCCGCAGCCAGGGGTAGAGCGAGCGGCCGTAGTCCTGGAAGACGAGGGCGACCTGCCGGGGCGGCTCGTGGACCTCGTCGCCGTCCACGTACATGCCGCCGGCCGTGGGGCGTTCGAGTCCGGCGATACAGCGCAGCAGGGTGGTCTTGCCGGTGCCGGAGGGGCCGACGATCGACACGAACTCGTTGGCGTCGACGCGGAAGTCGATGCCGTCGAGGACGGCCCGGGGGCCGTTGCGGGTCGGGAAGGTCTTGCCGAGTCCCTTCGCCTCGATGCGGCACTGGATGGTGGTGGCGGGGGCGGCGCCGGGCGCCGCGGGCTCGACGTCGGACGTCGTCGTCATCGGTTCGCTCCCGTCGGGGTGGGTCGGCTCACGCTCAGGCATGCGTCCTCCCGTGGAGGCCGCGGTGCCAGGCGAGAACCCGGTACTCGAAGAGATGAAACAGCTTGTTGAGGAAAAACCCGATAAAGGCCATGACGAGAATCCCGCTCCACAGCGCGGTCATGTCGAACGCGCCCTCGGCCTGGCTGATGAAGTTGCCGATGCCGGAGGAGGAGACGACCATCTCGGAGATGATGATGAGGATGATGCACTGGGACAGCGCGACCCTCATTCCGGCGACGATCTGCGGACTGGCCGCCGGAAGGGTCACGAAGAGCAGCGCGGTCGGGCCGGAGAGGCGGTAGCTGCGCCCGGTGTCGCGGACCGTCGGCTCGATCGCCTTGACCCCGTCGAGGGTGTTGAGCAGGACGGTCCAGATCGCGGAGAAGACGACGAGGAACACCTTCATCTCCATACCGACCCCGATGATCACGATGAGGATCGGGACGATGGCCGCGCCGGGCATGGCCCGGAAGAACTCCAGCAGCGGCGCGATGAGCCGCTCCAGTCGGGGCAGCCGGGCCAGGACCACCCCGGCCGCGACCCCGAGGACCACCGAGAACGCGTAGCCCAGCAGGATCGCCGAGAGGGTCGGCATCACATCGGCGAAGAACCGCTCCGAGAACCAGGTCTCCATGAATCTGTCCCAGATCGCGCTGAGCGCCGGGAAGTAGAAGGAGGTCATGCCCAGTTCGCCGCTCAGCCACCAGGCGAAGACCAGGACGGCGGGGACGGAGAACTCGACGGCGGTCGTCAGCGCCCGCCTGCGCGTGAGGTGCGGCATCGGTCGTACCTTCCGGGCGGTCATCGGAACTTGGGGTTCCAGAACAGGGCGGTCCGCTCCACGCGCTGGAAGACATACGCGATGACCAGGCCGAGGACCGAGGCGGCGACGAAGTAGACGAACGCGATACCCGGTCGCGCGTTGGCGCTGCTGCGCAGGATCTCCAGGCCCAGTCCGGGCACGCTGGTGATCAGTTCGACGCCGATGCACACCCCGAGGGCGATGGTGGCGGCGATCCGCAGTCCGGTGCCGATGAACCCGGCGGCGCTCGGGACGTAGAGGAAGCGGATCCGGTCCGGCAGGGTCAGGTGGTACGAGACGGCCGTCTCCCTGGCGACCCGGTCGACCTCGCGCACCCCGTAGGCGGCGTGCAGGATCATCTGGGCGACCGTGGCCAGGAAGACCAGGATCACCTTGGTCAGCAGCGAGGTCCCGTAGGTGAGCACCAGGATCGGGGTGACCACGATCAGCGGCAGGGACCGCAGGATGTCGACGGTCACCCGGGTGGCGTGGTCCAGGATGGTGAAGGTCCCGATGAGCAGGCCGACGGGCACGCCGATCAGAAACGCCAGCGCGAGCCCCAGCGACCAGCCGAGCAGGGTCTGCCCGAGGGCGTTCCAGAAGGTGTCCGTGACCACCACCTGGGCCGCCGCGGTGCGGAAGGCCGGCACCGTCGGGAGGACCGGGCTGTCGACGGCCACGGCCAGCCACTGCCAGAGGGCGAGGCCGGCCAGCAGCAGCACGCCCCAGCGGGCGACCCGGGCCGGGACGGTCTCGGCGGCGGCCGGACGGCCGGGGCCCGCAGGGCGTGATTTCAGGCCGATCATGACGTGTCACCGCGCTCGCGCATGGTTCTACTCCCTTGTAGAGGCCAGACGACCGGTCGTCCGAGTGCTCGGCATCGTAAGTGCGGCCAACCCGGCGCATACATGGCAGATATATCTCCGAACCCCTGGGGTGCGGGAGGGGAGCTGCGGCCCTTTTTGTCCAGCGGGGCGCGAGTTGCGGGTTTCGGGACGGGTCAGAGCGGGCGGACGAGGCCAGTCTCGTAGGCGGGTCAGAGCGGGCGGACGGGACCGGTCTCGTAGGCGGGTCAGAGCGGGCGGACGAGGCCGGTCTCGTAGGCGAGGATCACGGCCTGGACGCGGTCGCGCAGTCCCAGCTTGGCGAGGATCCGGCCGAGGTGCTTCTTGACCGTGGGCTCGGCGAGCCGGGTGGCGGCGGCGATCTCGGCGTTGGTGAGGCCGCGGGCGACGCTGACGAGGATCTCGCGCTCGCGGTCGGTGAGCAGCCCGAGGCGCCCCTCGACATCCCGGCCGGAGGCGGGGGGCAGTTGATGGGCGAAGGTCTCCAGCAGGCGCCGGGTGATACGCGGGGAGACGGCGGCCTCCCCGGCGGCGACATCCCGGATCGCGGTGAGCAGATGCTCGGGCCGGGTGTTCTTCAGCAGGAAGCCGGACGCCCCGGCGCGCAGCGCGTCGAAGGCGTATTCGTCCAGGTCGAAGGTGGTGAGGACGAGTACGCGGGTGTGCGGCGACTCCCGCAGCAGCCGCCGGGTCGCCTCGATGCCGTCGGTCCCGGGCATGCGGATGTCCATCAGGACGACATCGGGGCGCAGTTCGCGCGTCAGACGCAGGGCGGTCTCGCCGTCGGCGGCCTCACCAACCGGCTCCAGGTCGGGTTCGGCGCGCAGGATCATGGTGAACGCCACGCGCAGCAACTCCTCGTCGTCGACCAGGAGCACGCGGGTCGTCATGCGGTGCCGTCCAGGTCGAGGCGGGTGAAGACCCGCCAGCCCCTGCCGGGTTCCGGGCCCGCCCAGTGGGTCCCGCCGAAGGCGGCGGCGCGTTCCCGCATCCCGGCGATGCCGCGGCCGGGCGGCCCGGCGGGGACGGCGGGACCGTCGTCGGTCACCTCCACGGTGACGGCCCGCGCCGAGCAGGCCACCCTGACCTCGGCGCGGGTGCCCGGAGGCGCGTGCCGGAGCGTGTTGGTCAGGGACTCCTGCACGATGCGGTAGGCGGTGAGCTGAGCCGCGGCGGGCACGTCCGCCGGGTCACCGTCCAGCCGCAGCAGCACCGGCAGCCCGGCGGCCCGCAGTTGCCCGCACAGTTCCTCCAACTCCGGTACCCCGGGCGCCGGATGAAGCCCGTCGTCGTCGCCCGCCTCCGTCCCCCGCAGAATGCCGAGCGAACGGCGCATGTCGGTGAGCGCCTGCCGACCGGTCCTGGCGATCTGGTCGATCACCGGGAACGGGTCGCCGGGCCGGGTGTGCGCGGTCGCGTCGGCGAGGGCGGTAATGACGGACAGGTTGTGGGTGACGCTGTCGTGCACGTCCCGGGTGATGCGGGCCCGCTCCTCCGCCACGGCGAGTCGCGCCCGCTGGTCCCGCTCGCGTTCGAGATGGGCGACGCGCTCCTCCTGGGCACGGCGCCTGATCCGTGCGTTCGCCCCGAGGAGGGCGGCGGCGACGACCAGGGCGGTGGTCGCGGCGGCCGAGGCGAGGAAGCGACCCTCGGGCGCCCAGCGCGCCGCCGACATCAGCGCGCCGGTCTCCAGCACGCCCACGGCCAGCAGGGCGCGCCGCGCCTCGGAACGGGCGGTGACGGTCCCGAGCGCGATCAGCAGCGCGGCATCGGCGGGCAACTGCACACCCAGCAGCCACTGCACGCCCGCGACGGCGGCGATCACCCCGAACACGGTGAGCGGCGCCCGCCGCCGCCACACCAACGGCAGCACCAGCGCCGCCTGCAACACCACTCCCCGGGCACCCTCCATCTGCCCCTGCCCGAAGGTCACCACGAAGAGCACCACCGCGAGCACCGCGTCCTGCACGACGGACGGCACCTCCACCACCCGCACCAGCAGCCGCCTGACCGGGAGCAGGACGAGGGACTCTCCGGGAGGGGTGGTGGGCATTCGAGTCATGCTGATACGTCCCGTCCAACCGATGCGCGCACTGCGACGGTCCCCCTCGCAGTTCCTGCCACTGCTGCCACTGCTGTAGATACTCCCCCACGTCACCCACCCGCCCGATCCTCCCCGGGGAGGAGGCTCCACCCCCGGGGGAGACCACCGTCTCCCGGCCGGCTCATCCCGCCGCACGGCGCCCGCCCGACCACCCTCTTGAAAGGCTCCTCCCAGCACCTGCCCACCCCTCCCGAGGAGCCACCCCATGCCACCACGCCCCACCCGCAGAACCCTCCTGAAACTGGGGACGGCCGCCCTGGCCGCGACGAGCACCGCCTACACCACCGGCCCGGCACAGGCCACCCCCGCCACCCCCGCCACCCCCTCCCCCAGCACCCCCACTCACCCCCACCCGGTAACCCTCCCCCCACCCACCTCACCCCACCCCATCGGCACCGTCGAACTGCATCTCGTGGACCGCTCACGCCCCGACCCCCTCCTCCCGTCGAAACCCTTCCGGGAGCTGATGATCGGCATCCGGTACCCGGCGGAGCGGGGAGGTGCGCACCCCAGCGCCCCATGGCTCGGCCCGGCCGCGGCGGCCGACTGGGACCGGCACTCCGCACCCGGTCTGACCATCCCGACCGGCGCGGTGGACTGGCGGGGCATCCGCACCCACGCGCGGACCGGCGCCCCGGTCGCCCGGTCGGCGGGACGGCTGCCGGTCGTGCTGTTCTTCCCCGGCGACGGCGGCAACCGCGCGCTGGGCACCACCCTGGTCGAGGAGCTGGCCGCCCGGGGCTACGCCGTGGTCACCGTCGACTCCACCTACGAGGCGGAGCAGGTCGAGTTCCCCGGCGGCCGGGTCGAACGGGCCGTCCCGCTGCCCGACGAACTGACCCCGGAGGTCATCGCGGCGCTCCTGGCACTGCACTCCCGCGCGCGCCTCGCGGACGCCGGGTTCGTCCTCCGTCAGATCGAGATCCTGGCCCGGGGAGGCAACCCCGACGCCGGGGCGCGCCCCCTCCCGGCGGGACTGCCGGCGGCGCTGGACCTCTCCCGCACCGGGGTGCTGGGCCAGTCGCTGGGCGGCTCCGTGGCCGCGCAGCTCGCCCACGACGACCCGCGGATCGGCGCGGCGGTCAACCTCGACGGCGAGTTCATCGGCGCGGTGGCCGGTACCGGTGTCGGCACACCGTTCCTGCTGCTGGCGTCCGGCCCGCACGCCCTCGACACCGTCCCCGGCTGGGACACCTTCTGGGCGGCCTCGACGGGCTGGAAGCGCGCGCTGCGGCTGCGCGGCTCGGCGCACGGCTCGTACACCGACCTCCAGGTCATCCTGCCGCAGCTCACCCCCCACCTGGAGATCCCGGCGGCGCCGGAGCTGATCGGCACGATCTCCCCGGCCCGTTCCCTGGCGGCCCAGCGCACCGCCGTGAGCGCGTTCTTCGACCTCCATCTGAGACACCGCCCGACCGGCTTCTTCGAACGCCCGGGGGTGCGGTACCCGGAGGTGGAGGTGCTGGGGTGAGTGGGGGTGCTGGAGTGACCGGACACACCTTCGCCCGACGACACCGTCCCCTCCCCCGTTCGAGCCAACCACCCCCCGCTCACGACTACCCGCCCCCGGACCGGGCAGCCACTCCGGGGCCGGGGCGGTCGGTCCCGGGTCATGGTGGAGAAAGGTGACAGTGTCATGCGTACCGAGGCCATTCAGCGGGTCACGCTCGTGTTCTCGCTGTTCGATGTGAACGGCAACGGGGTTCTGGACGCCGAGGACTTCACGCTCATGTACGACCGCGTGGCCGACGCGGCGCCGCTGGCCGATCAGGGCACCAAGGACGCGATGCGGGCGGCCTTCGAGGGGTACTGGACGGCCCTGCTCACCCAGCTCGACGCCAACGGGGACGGGGTGATCAGCCTGGAGGAGTTCACGGCGTGCGTCCTGTCGCCCGAGCGGTTCGAACCGGCGGTCACCGCGTTCGCGGAGGCCCTCGTGGCGATCGGCGACACGGACCGGGACGGATTCGTCGAGCGCGCCGACTTCACCGCCCTGATGATCGCGATCGGCTTCCGGCCCGCCAACATCGAGACCCTCTTCGACGCCTTCGGCCCCACGGCGGAGGACCGCATCCTCGGGGCGACCTGGCTGGAGGGGATCAAGGACTACTACGCCCCGGACAAGGCGGGCATCGCCGGCGATCATCTCGTCACCGGCACGGGCGTCTGACCCACTGACCCACCGTTCCCGGGCACGGGCGCTGACCCGCTGGACCGCCGTATCCGGGCACGGGGTCTGACCCACTGACCCGCCATACCCCGGCACGGGGCCTCACCCGCCGACCCGCCGTATCCCGGCACGGAGTCTCACCCACTGACCCGCCGTATCCCGGCACGGGAGCTGCCCCACTGGCCCGCCATACCCCGGCACGGGGCCTGACTCGCTGACTTGGCGATCCCGGGCACGGCGCTCCCCTCGTCCGGCCCCGGCCCTCGGCCGGGCGGTTCGCCGCTCCGGTCGAGGGCCGGGTGAGCACCGGACGGGCAAGGCCCCCAACCCGGTCGCCGCCCGCCAACCCCTTTCGCTAGGTTGCTCCTTGACCCCTCATTCGACCGGTCCGGAGGACAACGCATGACGGAGACGCCCGCCGCCTCGATCGACGCCCGCCGGCGCATCAAGACCGATCAGCCGCACACCGCCCGGATCTGGAACTACTGGCTGGGCGGCAAGGACAACTACGCGGTCGACCAGGCGGCCGGGGACCAGATCCGCCAACTGCACCCCGGTATCGGCGACTACGCCCGCGCCGACCGGCTGCTGCTCGGGCGGGCCGTGCGGTATCTCGCCGGGGAGTGCGGGATACGCCAGTTCCTCGACATCGGCACGGGTCTGCCCACCGCCGACAACACCCATGAGGTCGCCCAGAGCGTCGCGCCGGAGTCCAGGGTCGTCTATGTCGACAACGACCCCATCGTGCTGGCACACGCCAAGGCCCTGCTGACCAGCACCCCGCAGGGACGCACCGCCTACCTCGACGAGGATCTGCGCAATGTCGACGCGGTGCTGGAGCAGGCGGCGCGGACCCTCGACCTCGACCGTCCGGTGGCGCTCATGCTGCTCGGGGTCGTCATCTTCATCGAGGAGGACGAGGCCGCGTACGGCATCGTGCGGCGCCTGATGGACGCGCTCCCGGCCGGCAGTCATCTCGTCCTCACCCACACCATCACCCGGTCCGACATGCCGGACGTCGATGCCGCCGTCGCCTTCTGGAACGAGCACGGCACGCCGAAGCTGACGCAGCGCACCCCGGCCGCCGTGACCCGTTTCTTCGACGGGCTGGAGCTGCTCGACCCGGGTGTGGTGTCCGCCAATCGCTGGCGCCCGGACGACGCCGGGGCCGAACTGCCCGCCGAGGTGGCCATGTTCGGCGGCGTCGGCCGCAAGCGCTGACCAGCCGATTCAGCGGTCACTCCCCGCCGTGGAACTACCGACGCCCGCCACCTCGGCCCGGCGTTGCACGATGACCGGTATGAACACGGAAGCCTGCGACCCGACCGAGTTGGCCACCCTCCGCAAGATCTTCGCGCCCCGTCCCGAGGCGGCGCCGCCGGCCGGCTGGGCGGCGGTGCGGTCCTTCGAGGTGGAGCGCGGCATCGTGCTGCCGGAGCCTTACCTGGGTGATCAACGAATTCGGCGCGATGCCCTTCGGTACCTCGCCGAGCACCTCTCCGATGCCGGGCATCCCGGGTTTCACCGGATGGGTGACCCACTGGGCCCAGGGCCGCTCCTGGTTCGCCGGTGCTCCGGGAGACGATCCGCGAGGAACGGCCCGAGAAACGGCCTGGTTTCGCCCCGTGGTCGAGCGGACCGGCGAGGCTCCCGGCGTCCCCCGAGGGGCCCGGGGCCCCCGGCTGCCCCTGGCGTGGATGAACGCCCTCGTCGCCGCGGAGCGGCCCCGCCCCGGCCCGACCGCCGGGTCCGCTCTCGGCGGTGGTGTCCGGGAAGCCGACCGGCGGTCGCCCTGGGGAGCGGCGACCGCCGGGTACTGCCTGACGCGGTGGTGCGGCGGGCCCGCGGACCCGCTGGCACTTTTACAACAGGCCCTAGAAGACGCTCAGGCCGTAGAGGCCGAGCGGCCGGGTGACCGGCTCGTAGAACGTGGTGCCGCCGACGGTGCAGTTGCCGCTGCCGCCGGAGAGCAGGCCGTACGCGGTGTTGCCGGCGAAGAGCGGGCCGCCGCTGTCGCCGGGCTGGGCGCAGGCGTTGGTCTGGATCGTGCCGTAGACCACCTGGCCGTTGCCGTAGTTGACGGTGGCGTTCAGCGCGGTGACCGTGCCGGTGCGGTAGCCGGTGGTGCTGCCGGAGCGCTCGATGCGCGTCCCGACGGTGGGTGTGCCGGAGTTGATGATGTCGCGGTAGGTGCCGTTGTGGAGGTACACGCGGCCGTCGGCGGCGGCCGGGTTGGAATGGGCGATGACGCCGTGGTCGAAGTTCGGGAAGACGGTCTGGCCGGACACCGCGGTGCCGATGTTCCAGCTCGGCCGGCCGGAGGTGCAGTGGCCCGCGGTGAGCGCGAAGTACTGGCGGGCGGAGTTGATGACGTTGAAGCCGAGGGAGCAGCGGACGCCGGACGAGGTGATGGCCTCGCCGCCGGCGATCAGTCGGCTGAACTTGCCCGGTGTGCGCTTGATCTGGAGCGCCCCGGACTGGGCACCGGCCGCCTGCTTGATCGCGTTGATCTCCGCCGCGGTGACCGTGCTGTCGGCGGTGACCACGATCTTGCCGGACGCCTTGTCGGTGTACCAGGCGGTACCGCCGATGTCGGCGCCGAGGACGGCGTCGCTCGCCGCGGCGAGCTGGCCGGCGGTCGGCTTGGCGGCGACGGGCGCCTGGGCCGCGACGGCGGTGGGCACGAGGAGCGCGGAGACGGCCGCCAGACCGGCGACGACGGTGGCGACACGGGCTCTGCGGGTGACGGAGTCCGACGGCAGGAACGTCTTGACCTTCACATGTCCTCCGATGTGGGGGTACGGGGCCGGTTCGCAGTCCGGCCCCTCGGCGTTGTCCGCGCCGGCTCCGGGACCGGACGGGCGTCCCGGGGCCGCCACGGCGACAGTTGGATGGTCGATGTGACTCGTCCCTGACAACAAGTTCGGCTTTCGGCCGCGCCCACAAGGGATTTCATCCGCACGACATCGTTGGCAGGAAGCCGCTCTTGCCCGATCCGGGGGCACATGCGGGGGCGCCCGGCGGGCCGCCCACGCCGCTGGTTCTACGTGTCAGCGCCCGGCGGATTCCGCCGCCCGGCCGGGCGGGGGACATCCGGGGCAAACGCGCCACCCGCCGGACCACGGGCGGTCCCCGCTTGTCCCAAGGCGAGGTAAAGGCATGGCTGTTCAGCGTCACACCGGGGCCGGGGAGAGGCCCCGGCGGCCCGTCCCGCCGTCCGGCGTGGCCGATTCGCGAAGATCGAGAGGAGGATTCCGGTACGCGGGGTGACGTCTCGGGGGAGGCCGGACCCGTGGTGGGGCCACCTTTCGTACCCGGCGGAGCGAGCGGCGGGCGGCCCGGGGGCCCGGCGCACGTGACGGCGGGAAATGCATGCGGGGGGCGGTGGGCGACCGGGGCCGTATGGGGGGATTGCCCTCGTTGCGGCGCGGGGCCCGGTGTCCGGTTCGGCGCCCGCGCCGAAGGGAGCGGTTCCGCGCCCGCTCCGGAAGCTGCATCTCCGGTTAGTTGCAGACGGACCGGCGGGCGGTCGCCCCGTCACCCGGTCACCCCGTCACCCGTCCTCGGTCACCAGTCACCGGTCACCGGTCGCCGGTCCGGAGTCTTCAATCCCCGCTCCTCAATCCCGGCTCCTCGGTCCCCGCGGCGATCAGCGCCCGCGGCCCCCTCCCCCGCCACCACCACCGCTGCCACCACCGCTGCCGCTGCCGCTGCCGCTGCCGCTGCCGAGCAACTCCTCCAGCCGGTCGAACCGTTCGTGCAGCGCGCGGGCCGTCTCCGCGTAGTCGCGTGCCACGGCCGCCTCCGCCCGCCGCACCGCCCGGTGCCGGCGCTCCTGGTCCCGCCCGACGAACCAGGTCGCCAGCGCCGCCGTGACCACCCCGTACGCGGTGATCCCGACGAGCATGACGGCCACGGCGACCAGCCGGCCCCACAGGGTCACCGGGTAGAAGTCCCCGTACCCCACGGTCGTCGCGGTCTCCGCCGCCCACCACAGTGCCCTCGGGTAGGTCGTCAGTTGCGCGCCCGCCGCTCCCCGTTCGGCCGCCACGACCCCGTAGGCGCCCACCAGCGTCACGGCGGCGAGGACCGCGGTCGCGACGCCCGCCGCCCGCAGGTGCAGGGAGCGCCCGCGGCCCAGCAGCACCTCGACCGCCCGCGCCAGGAATCCGGGCAACATCCCCGCATCCTGCGCCGCCCTCCCCCGCCCGGCCCGCCGCAACCCGCCGGACCCGCGCGAACCCGACCCGAACAGCGCACCCGGTCGGCGTCCGGTCAGAAGGCGAAGGACGCGCCCACCGGCAGATGGTCGCTGGCGGTGGCGGGCAGGGTCCACGCGGAGACCGGGCGCAGTCCACGGGCGAGGAGGTGGTCGATGCGGGTGAGGGGGAAGGCCGCGGGCCAACTGAACCCGAAGCCCGCTCCCGCCGCCTCCTGCGCGGAGGTCATCCCGTGCAGCCGCACGAGGGGCGCGAGCGCGCGGTCGTCGGTGGTGCCGTTGAAGTCGCCCACGAGGAGCGTGCGCGCCGACGGGTCCCGGCGCACGGCGTCGGCCAGCAGCCCGGCCGCCTCGTCCCGGCGGGCGGTGGCGAACCCGGCGCCGACCGTCACCCGCACTGACGCGAGATGCGCCACGTACACCGTGACCGGGCCCTTCGGGGTGGTGAGGGTGGCACGCAGGGCCCGGGGCCACGGCATGATGTCCACGGCCTCGGCCCCGCTCATCGCGTAGGTGCTCCACAGGCCGACCCCGCCCTGGACGGTGTGATGCCGGTAGCGGGCGGGAAGGGCCGCCCGGAAGGCGTCCCGCGCCGCCGGGGCCAGTTCCTGTACGGCGATCACCTGGGCGCCGGTCGCCGCCAGCGCGCGGGCGGTACGGGCCGGGTCGGGGTTGTCCTCACCGACGTTGTGGCTGACCACCGTCAGCTCGCCGCCCGGGGCGCTCCGGTCGGTGAGGGTGTCCCCGAAGAGGGTCAGCCAGGCCAGCGCCGGAAGCAGGGCGCCGATCACGGCGGGTGCGGAGCGGCGGAGCAGCGCGTACAGGAGCAGCGGGGGGACGGCCAGGGCCGACCAGGGGAGGAAGGTCCCGGCGAGGCTGGCGAGGTTTCCGGGGGTGTCGGGGAGGAGGGGGTGGGTGAGGAGGGCGAGGGCGCAGGCCGCGCCCAGGGCGGCGGTCCGGCGGCCCCGGCGCGGGTCGGTCCAGCGGCTTCGGCGGGGGGTGGTGGAGCGGCCTTGGTGGGGGGCGGTCCGGCGACTTCGGTGGGGGCTGGTCCAGCGGCCTCGGTGGGGGGCGATCCAGCGGCCTCGGTAGGGGGCGGTCCGGCGCCGGGGGGTGTCGGGTGACCCAGGGCTCTCCGTCCCGTCCCGCGCCTGTTCCGGCGGGGCCGCCGACCCTGGGGCACCGGCACCGGCACCGGCACCGGCACCGGTCCCCGTCCCGGTCCCGGTCCGTCTCCGTTCCGTCGGGGTCATCGGCCCGCTCCCCGTCGTGCCGCCGTGGCGAGGCGTTCCGTCACCTCGAACGCGGTCCGCAGGCCCTGGGCGGGGGTGGTGCCGGGGGCCTGGTGCAGGACGACGCCGAGGATGAGGCCCGCCGGGTCCCCTGGGGCGGCGGCGTCGGCGGCGGCGTCCCGGGGAGCCGTGGCCCGGGGAGCTGGGTTCCCGGGAGCCGTGGCCGCCCACATCAGGGCCCCGCCCGCCGGGGTGCTCGAACCGGTCTTGATGCCGACGATGCCTGCGGTGCCCAGCAGCCTGTTGGTGTTGGCGAGCGTCCCGACGCCCTGCCCGATGGTGGTCTCTCGGGTCGCGACGATCGCCCGGAAGGCCGGGTCCCGCATGACCGTGCGGGCCAGCCGCACCTGGTCGTCGGAGGTGCTGGTGGTCGTGGGTTCGATGCCGCTCGCGCCGGTGTAGGTGGTCCGGGTCATGCCGAGTTCGGCCGCCGCGCGGTTCATCTTGGCGGTGAAGGCGGCCTCGCTGCCCGCGTCCCAGCGCGCCAGCAGCCGGGCGATGTTGTTCCCCGAGGGCAGCAGCAGCATCTCCAGCAACTGCCGCTGGCTGAACCGCTGCCCTTCCCGGACGATCACCGTCGACTCCGCGGAGGAGAACGACTCGTCCGCCGCCCGCCGGTCGACCGTCACCGCCGGGCCGGACTCCCGCTCCCCCAGCCGGTGCCCGGTGAGGATCACATGGGCGGTCATCACCTTGGCGAGGCTGGCGATCGGTACGGGGCGCTGCGCCCCGCTCGTCCCGGACCGGCCGCTCACCGTGTCGATCACGCTGGCCTGCCCCTCGTCCGGCCAGGGCAGTGACAGCGCGCCGGGTCCGGCGGCGGCGTCGGCCGTCGTGCCCACCCGGTCCGGGGCGGGGCGGGTGGCCACGACCCAGCCGCCGAGGGTGGTCAGGATCAGGGCCGTCAGCGCGCCCCACAGCAGGAGCGTCCGCACGGACGGCCGACGGCCGCCGGACGGGCCGGGACGGGGACTGCGGGTGAGCTGGTCACGCATGGGCTGCCTCCGGGGACGAACGCGCGGAACTGCGCGTGTCCCCCACCCTGCGAAGCCGTGGTCTCCGGCCCGCGGAGACGGCACGTCGGTTACCGCTCGGGAATGTGTCCGCCGTGTATCAACGCCCGCCGCCCCGTCACTCGGGCACCCCGTCCCCGCCGGGCCCCTCCCCCGGCAGGGTCACGGTGGCGACGGCCCCGCCGCCCTCGGCGGCGTCCGCGTTGGCCAGGTCGAGGGCCGCCCCGATGACCCCGGCATGGCCCAGGGCGATGGTCAGCCCCAGCCCGTGCCCGTGCCCCCGCTCCGGCGCCCCGGTGCGGAACCGCTGGGGCCCCTCCGCGAGCAGTTCCTCGGGAAAGCCGGGCCCCCGGTCGCGGACGACGACGGTCCTGCCGTCGACCCGCACCTCGACCGGCGCCCGGCCGTGGCGGTGGGCGTTGTGGACCAGGTTGGCGATGATGCGGTCCAGTCGGCGCGGGTCGGTCATGAGCACCCGGTCGTCGACGACGACCGTGCGGGCCGGCTGCCCGGTCCGGGCCACCGCGTCCGCCACGACACCGCCCACCGGGACGGGCCGCGCGTCGGCGGCCTCCGCGCCCGCGTCCAGCCGGGAGATCTCCAGCAGGTCCTCGACCAGCGCCCGCAGCACCCCCACCCGGTCCCGGACGAGATCGGTGGCCCGGCCCTCGGGAAGCAGTTCGGCGGACGTGACCAGGCCCATCAGGGGAGTGCGCAGTTCATGGGCCACGTCGGCGGTGAAGCGCTGCTCGGTGCGCAGGCGGCTCTGGAGGGAGTGCGCCATCGAGTCGACGGCGCCCGCGATCTCCGTGATCTCGTCGCCGCGCCCGGTACCAGTGCCGGTGCGGGCGTCCAGGTCACCGTGGGCGATCCGGCGGGCGGTGCGCGCGACCCGGCGCAGGCGGCGGTTGAGGAGTGCGGTGACGACGAGGGAGAGGGGGACGACCACCAGGAGGGTCGCCGCCGACACCTTGGCCATGGTCCGGTCGAGGGCGGCCAGGTTCATCCGCTCGCTGCCCATGTGCACCGCGACGGCGAGCGCCTCCCCGTCGACCGGCCGGGCGGCCCACATCCACGGCCCGTTCCGGTCGGCGGTGTCGTACCAGACCACCGGGTCGTCCGAGCCCCGCATGCGGTCCAGGAGTTCGGGCGGCATTTCCGCCGGGTCGGTGACGGTGCCCTCCGGGGGTGTGCCGCCGCTCGCCCGGTGGGCGGCCACCGAGGAGGCGAGTTCCTCGACGGCACGGGCCGCGCCCTCGCGCTGGTGCCGGTCGACGGTGGCGTTGTGGACGAGGAGTCCCACGGCCAGCGCGACCGCGCAGGACGCGGTGACCACCAGCGCGGCGATCTGCCAGCGCAGTGATCTCCAGTTCCACAGGTTCCGCCACACCGTGGCGGCCGTGCTCCGCGCGTCCACGGCGTTCAGCGCCGCAGTTTGTAGCCGAAGCCACGGACGGTCTCGACGCGGTCCGCGCCGATCTTCCTGCGCAGCCGCTGCACACACAGGTCGACGACCCGGCTGTCGCCGTCCCAGCCGTAGTCCCAGACCTTGCGCAGCAGGGTCTGCCGGTCCAGGACGATCCCGGGGTGGGCCGCGAACTCCAGCAGCAGCCGGAGTTCCGTGGGGGCGAGGGCGATCCGCTCCCCGTCCCGGAACACGTCGAGGCCACGGGTGTCGACGGTGAGATCCCCGAAGACCAGCCGGTCCGACGAACCCGCCTTGCCCTCCGTGCCCTCGGTGCCGGGCGTTTCCCGCTCGCCCCCGGGGGTGAAGGTGGCGCGGCGCAGCAGGGCCCGGATACGGGCCACCAGCACCGGTGTGTCGACGGGTTTGACGACGTAGTCGTCGGCACCTGCCTCCAGGCCCGACACCACGTCCAGCGCGTCACCGCGCGCCGACATCATCAGCACCGGCGCCTGGCTGGTCTCCCGCACCTTGCGGCACAGTCCGATGCCGTCCAGTTCGGGCAGCATCACATCGAGGATCAGCAGATCGGGCGTCCGCTCCCGGAAGCGCTCCAGGCCGGTGAGTCCGTCGGCGGCCGACCGGACCCGGTAGCCGTAGCGCTCCAGCGCCATGGCGACCGAGGTCCGGATCACCTCGTCGTCCTCCACGAGCAGCAGTGCCGGGGCCTGCCGTCCGGCCCCGCCCGCGTCACCGCCTGCGGCGGCACGTTCCGCTTCGACGCTCACTCGACCCCCTCCGTCCGTTCCGGGCTGATTACCCTACCTCGGGGGGTTTGGGCAGGTGAGGGGGGATCCCGCAGGCACCCCCACCGGCGTCAGGCGTCAGGCGTCCGCCCCGCCCTCCAGGTCCCCTTCCGTCTCCAGGTACACCTGCCGCAGCGCCTCCAGCACCGCCGGGTCCGGCTTCTCCCACATGCCGCGGGACTCGGCCTCCAGCAGGCGTTCGGCGATGCCGTGCAGGGCCCAGGGGTTGGCCTCCTGGAGGAACTCGCGGTTGGCGGGGTCCAGGACGTAGGTCTCGGTGAGCTTGTCGTACATCCAGTCGGCGAGGACGCCGGTGGTGGCGTCGTAGCCGAAGAGGTAGTCGACGGTCGCGGCGAGTTCGAAGGCGCCCTTGTAGCCGTGGCGGCGCATCGCCTCGATCCACTTGGGGTTGACGACCCGGGCGCGGAAGACCCGGGAGGTCTCCTCCACCAGGGTGCGGGTGCGGACGGTCTCGGGGCGGGTGGAGTCGCCGATGTACGCCTCGGGGGCGGTGCCGCGCAGGGCGCGGACGGTGGCGACCATGCCGCCGTGGTACTGGAAGTAGTCGTCCGAGTCGGCGATGTCGTGCTCGCGGGTGTCGGTGTTCTTGGCGGCGACCGCGATCCGGCGGTAGGCGGTCTCCATCTCGTCGCGGGCGGGGCGGCCGTCGAGGTCGCGGCCGTAGGCGTAGCCGCCCCAGAGGGTGTAGACCTCGGCGAGGTCGGCGTCGGAGCGCCAGTCGCGGGAGTCGATGAGCTGGAGCAGGCCCGCGCCGTAGGTGCCGGGCCGGGAGCCGAAGATCCGGGTGGTGGCCCGGCGTTCGTCGCCGTGGGCGGCGAGGTCGGCCTGGACGTGGGCGCGGACGTGGTTGGTCTCGGCGGGTTCGTCCAGGGACGCGGCGAGCCGTACGGCGTCGTCCAGGAGGGCGACGGTGTGGGGGAAGGCGTCGCGGAAGAAGCCCGAGATGCGCAGGGTGACATCGATGCGGGGGCGGCCGAGTTCGTCGGCGGGGACGGGTTCGAGGCCGGTGACGCGGCGGGACGCCTCGTCCCAGACGGGGCGGACGCCGAGCAGGGCGAGGGCCTCGGCGACGTCGTCGCCCGCGGTGCGCATCGCGCTGGTGCCCCACAGGGAGAGGCCGACGGAGGTGGGCCAGTCGCCGTTGTCGGTGCGGTAGCGGGTGAGGAGGGAGTCGGCGAGGGCCTGCCCGGTCTCCCAGGCGAGCCGGGAGGGGATGGCCTTGGGGTCGACGGAGTAGAAGTTCCGGCCGGTCGGCAGGACGTTGACCAGGCCGCGCAGGGGGGAGCCGGAGGGGCCCGCGGGGACGAAGCCGCCGTTGAGGGCGTGGACGGTGTGGTCGAGTTCGGCGGTGGTGGCGGCGAGGCGCGGGACGACCTCGCGGGCGGCGAAGTCGAGGACGGCGGCGACCTGATCGCCGTGGTCGGTGGGGACGGCCGCCGGGTCCCATCCTGCGTCGTCCATGGCCTGGACGAGCGCGCGGGCGCGGGCTTCCGCCGCGTCGGCGGTGGTGCGGGTGGCGGCGGACTCGTCCAGGCCGAGGGCCTCGCGCAGTCCGGGCAGGGCGGCGGTGCCGCCCCAGATCTGGCGGGCGCGCAGGATCGCGAGGACGAGGTCCACGCGGGCGGAGCCGGTGGGCGGGGCGCCGAGGATGTGCAGGCCGTCGCGGATCTGGGCGTCCTTGACCTCGCAGAGCCAGCCGTCGACATGGAGGAGGAAGTTGTCGAAGCCGTCGTCGTCGGGGCGGGCTTCGAGGCCGAGGTCGTGGTCGAGGCGGGCGGCCTGGATGAGGGTCCAGATCTGGGCGCGGATCGCGGGGAGTTTCGCCGGGTCCATGCTGGAGATCTGGGCGTACTCGTCCAGGAGCTGTTCCAGGCGGGCGATGTCGCCGTAGGAGTCGGCGCGGGCCATGGGCGGGACGAGATGGTCGACCAGGGTGGCGTGGACGCGCCGCTTGGCCTGGGTGCCCTCGCCGGGGTCGTTGACGAGGAACGGGTAGACGAGGGGGAGGTCGCCGAGGGCGGCGTCGGGGCCGCAGGCGGCGGACAGGCCCGCGTTCTTGCCGGGCAGCCACTCCAGGTTGCCGTGCTTGCCGAGGTGGATCATCGCGTCGGCGCCGAAGCCGCCGTCGGCGACGGGCGCGGCGATCCAGCGGTAGGCGGCGAGGTAGTGGTGGGAGGGCGGCAGATCGGGGTCGTGGTAGATGGCGATGGGGTTCTCGCCGAAGCCGCGCGGCGGCTGGATGAGGATCAGCAGATTGCCGTGCCGCAGGGCGGCCAGGACGATGTCGCCGTCCCCTCCCCCGCTGCGGTCCACGAACAGCTCGCCGGGCGGCGGCCCCCAGTGCTCCTCCACCGCGTCCCGCAGCTCCTGCGGGAGGGTGGCGTACCAGCGGCGGTAGTCGGCGGCGGGGACCCGGACCGGGTTGCGGGCCAACTGCTCCTCGGTCAGCCAGTCCTGGTCGTGGCCGCCCGCGTCGATCAGCGCGCGGATCAGTTCGTCGCCGTCGCCGGAGGCGAGGCCGGGCACGGGCGCGTCCCCGAAGTCGTAGCCCTCGGCGCGCAGCCTGCGCAGCAGGGCGACCGCGCTGGCGGGGGTGTCGAGACCGACCGCGTTGCCGATCCGGGAGTGCTTGGTCGGGTACGCGGACAGCACCAGCGCGAGCCGCTTGGCAGCGGCCGGAATGTGGCGCAGCTTGGCGTGGCGGACGGCGATCCCGGCGACGCGCGCGGCCCGCTCGGGGTCGGCGGCGTAGGCGGGCAGGCCGTCGGCGTCGATCTCCTTGAAGGAGAACGGGACGGTGATCAGCCGTCCGTCGAACTCGGGGACGGCGATCTGGCTGGCGGCGTCGAGCGGGGAGACGCCCTCGTCGTTGTCGGCCCAGGCGTCCCGGGAGCCGGTCAGGCACAGGGCCTGGAGGATCGGCACGTCGAGCGAGGTGAGCGCGCCGGCGTCCCAGGACTCGTCGTCGCCGCCCGCGGACGCCTCGGCGGGGCGGGTGCCGCCCGCCGCGAGGACCGTCGTCACGATGGCGTCGGCCGCCCGCAGGGCGTCGATCAGCTCGGGTTCGGGGGCGCGCAGCGAGGCCACGAAGAGGGGCAGGGGGCGGGCCCCGGCGTCCTCGACGGCCGTGCAGAGGGCGTCCACGAAGGCGGTGTTGCCGCTCATGTGGTGGGCGCGGTAGTAGAGGACGGCGACGGTGGGGGCGCCGGGCTCGGGCTCCCGCGCGGCGCGTTCCAGCGGGCCCCAGGAGGGGGCGGGTGCCGGGGCCTCGAAGCCGTGGCCGGTGAGCAGGACCGTGTCGGACAGGAAGCGGGCGAGGTGCTCCAGGTTGGCGGGGCCGCCGTGCGCCAGATAGGCGTGCGCCTCGGCGGCGATTCCGACGGGGACCGTGGAGGCGGCCATCAACTGGGCGTCCGGGGCCTGTTCCCCGGAGAGGACGACGACCGGGCGGCCGTCCGCGAGGAGTGCCGCGAGCCCGTCCTCCCAGGCCCGCAGCCCGCCGAGCAGCCGGACGACGACCAGTTCGGCGCCGTCGAGGAGCGCGGGCAGGTCGTCCAGCGGGAGCCGGGAGGGGTTGGCGAAGCGGTACGGGACCGGGCCGGTCGCCGCGCGGGCGCTGAGCAGGTCGGTGTCGGACGTCGACAGCAGAAGGATCATGCGGCGTCGGCCTTCCTCGGGGTGTCCGCGCCCCGGGCGGTGTCGGACGGCGGGAGTTCCTGACTCGCCCGGCCGTGGGTGGCCGGGCTCACAGTGGCGGGACCGCGCCGGAGTCGCACCGGGCTTCCTCCCCTGGTCGCCGTCGTGGCGATGGTGATGGATCTGATGATCCACCGATCAGCATAGTAAGGGGGCGGGTGGCGCGGGCGGACGGTACCGCCGGAATGACGATAGGTATGCTCGCCGCCATGTCCACGGCTTCCTCCCGCCCATCTCCCCAGGCCACAGCGGCGCGGGAGCGCGGCGACGCCTGTCCGGGGGCCCTGCGGCTGCACCCGGCGGACGACGGGGCGCTCGCCCGGGTCCGGATTCCCGGCGGTGTCCTCACCCTTCCCCAGGCCGAGGCCCTCGCCGACGCGGCCGGGCGCCTGGGCGACGGGGATCTGCATCTGACCTCGCGCGGCAATGTGCAACTGCGCGGACTGGCCGACGGCTGCGGGGCCGAACTCGCCGCGCTGCTGGACGCGGCCGGGCTGCTGCCGTCGTCCGCGCACGAGCGGGTGCGCAATGTCGTCGCCTCCCCGCTGTCCGGCCTAGACGGGCGCGGGTTCACCGGGGTGCGGCCCTGGCTCACCGCCCTGGACGCGCAGGTGTGCGCGAGCGGGCCCGCCCGGGAGCTGTCGGGACGGTTCCTGTTCGCGCTGGACGACGGGCGCGGGGATGTGGCCGGGCTGGGCGCGGACGTGACCCTGCGGGCGGCGGCGGACGGGGGCGCGGTGCTGTGGGCGGGCCCGCTGGACTCGGACCGCTGGATCGCCGAACGGCTGTGGGTCGCCCACCGGGACGCGCCACGGGCGGCACTGCTGGCGGCGGAGACGTTTGTCGGGTTCGGTGCGGGGATCGGTGACGGGATCAGCAGGGATGGTGGCGGGCTCGGCGGGGAAGGCGGCGGGGGTGGCAGGGATCGCGGCGGGCTCGGCGGGAATGGTGGCGGAAGTGGCAGGGATCGCGGCGGGAGTGGCCGGGGCGGTGGCGGCGCCACGGTGTGGCGGGTGGCCGAACTGGGGGACGCGCGCGGTGCGTTCAACCGTGCGCTGCGGGCCCGGCTCGCGGTCGCCGGGATCGCCTTCCGGGCCGCCAACGGGGAGCCGGTCGCCACGCCGGACAGCGCCGGGCCGCCGCCCGGAATCGCCGGGTCCGCCCTGTCCGTCCATGTCCCGCTGGGCCGGATCACTCCTCCGCAGTGGCGGGCGCTGATCCGCGCGGCGGCCGGGGAACTGCGGCTGACCCCGTGGCGCGGGGTGGTCGTCCCGACGGGCGGCGCGGGGCCGGAACGGGCGGTCGGCTCGGCGGGCACGGCGGCCGACTCGGCGGGGGCGGAAGCCGACTTGACGGGGGTAGGCGGCGGCCCGGAAGCCGACTCTGACGGCGCCGTGGCCGACTTCACAGGGATGGCGGCCGACTTGGCGGAGGTCGCGGCCGGGCTCACCGCCACCGGGCTCGTCACCGCGCCCGGTTCGCCCTGGTCCCGGGTCGGTGCCTGTGTCGGGCGGCCCGGCTGCGCCAGGTCCCGTGCCGATGTCCGGGCCGACGCGGAACGGGCCCTTCCCGGGGTGGCCCGCGCCCGGCTGCCCGTGTACTGGTCGGGCTGCGAACGCCGCTGCGGACACCCGGCGGGCGACCACATCGACGTGGTGGCGACCGCCCCGGACGACCACGGCCAGGGGTACGACCTGTCCGTGGTCACCGGCGGCCACCGGGCGCCGCCCGTCCGGGCCACCGGCCCCACCGACCTCATCACCGCCCTCACGGCCCTCGCTCCCTGAGCGCCGTACGACCATCGAGAGCAGCGAGAACACCATCGTGAGCACGCACGACCACGACCACGACCCGCCGTCCGCCCACGCGTACGCGTACACGTACGAGAAGGACGGTGCGGCCATCTATCGCCAGTCCTTCGCCACCATCCGCGCGGAGGCCGATCTGACGGGACTGCCCGCCGATGTCGCCCGGGTCGCCGTCCGGATGATCCACGCCTGCGGAATGGTCGATCTGGTGACGGATCTGGCGTACTCGCGGGACGTGGTGGCCCGGGGGCGCGCGGCGCTGCTGGCCGGTGCGCCGATCCTGTGCGATGTGCGGATGGTGGCGAGCGGGGTGACGCGCAAGCGGCTGCCCGCGGACAACGACGTGCTGTGCACGCTCTCCGACCCGGCCGTCCCCGAACTGGCCGCACGGCTCGGCACCACCCGCAGCGCCGCCGCGCTGGAGCTGTGGCGGGACCGTCTGGACGGCGCGGTCGTCGCCGTCGGCAACGCCCCGACCGCCCTCTTCCGGCTGCTGGAGATGATCGACGAGGGCGCGCCCCGTCCGGCCGCCGTGATCGGTGTGCCGGTCGGTTTCATCGGGGCCGCCGAGTCCAAGGACGCCCTGGCGGCCCATCCGTCGGGGCTGGACCACCTGGTCGTGCGCGGCCGTCGCGGGGGCAGCGCGCTCGCCGCCGCCGCGCTCAACGCGATGGCGAGCGAGGAAGAATGAGCGACGGGACGACGAACGGCGGCACGGGCAGGCTGTACGGCGTCGGGCTGGGGCCCGGTGACCCGTCGCTGATGACCCTGCGGGCCGTCGAGGTGATCGCCGGGGCGGATGTGGTCGCGTACCACAGCGCCCGGCACGGCCGCTCCATCGCCCGCTCCATAGCGGAACGGCATCTGCGCCCCGACCACATCGAGGAGCGGCTGGTCTACCCGGTCACCACGGAGACCACCGACCATCCCGGCGGCTACCGGGGCGCGATGGAGGACTTCTACGCCGAGGCGTCGGCGCGGCTCGCCGCGCATCTGGACGCCGGGCGGACGGTCGCGGTGCTGGCGGAGGGGGATCCGCTGTTCTACGGGTCGTACATGCACATGCACAAGCGGCTGGCCGACCGGTACCCGACGGAGGTGGTCCCCGGGGTCACCTCGGTGTCCGCCGCGGCGGCCCGACTGGGGACGCCTCTCGCGGAGGGCGAGGAGGTGCTGACCGTGCTGCCGGGCACGCTCCCGGAGGAGGAGCTGACCGCCAGGCTGGCGGCGACGGACACGGCCGTGGTGATGAAACTGGGCCGTACCTTCCCCAAGGTGCGGCGGGCGCTGGAGGCTTCGGGACGGCTGGCGGAGAGCCGGTACGTGGAGCGCGCCACGATGCCCGGGGAGCGGGTGGCCGCTCTCGCGGAGGTGGACCCGGAGTCCGTCCCGTACTTCTCGGTGGCGGTACTGCCGAGCCGGGTCGGGGTCGGGGTCGGGGTGGCGTCGGGTGCGTCGGCTGCGGGGGCGCCGGGCCGGGAGGGCGGTGGGCCGGAACAGGCTGCTGCGCCCGGCACGGGCCCCGGAGGTGAGGAGTCGCCGGGCCGGGAGGCCGACGGGGCGGGTGCGGAAGCGCCGGGCGAGGAAGCCGGCAACCCCGGTCGGGCCGACGCCGGGGCACCCGGCCACGAACCCGCCGCATCCGGCCCCGGCGTCGGGCAGGTCGTGGTCGTCGGGACCGGGCCCGCCGGGCCGTTGTGGCTGACCCCGGAGAGCCGGGGCGCGCTGTCCGGCGCGGACGATCTGGTCGGGTACACCACCTACCTGGACCGGGTGCCGGTCCGGCCGGGTCAGCGGCGGCACGGCTCGGACAACCGGGTCGAGGCGGAGCGCGCGGAGTTCGCGCTCGAACTGGCCCTGCGGGGGCGGCGCGTGGCCGTCGTCTCCGGGGGCGACCCCGGCGTCTTCGCGATGGCCACGGCGGTCCTGGAGGCGGCCTCGCGGGATGAGTACGCGCGGGTCCCGGTGCGGGTGCTGCCCGGAGTGACCGCGGCCAACGCCGCCGCCGCCCGCGCGGGCGCCCCCCTCGGCCACGACTACGCCACGATCTCCCTCTCCGACCGCCTCAAACCGTGGGACGTCATCGCCGGACGGCTGCGGGCGGCGGCCTCGGCGGATCTGGTGCTCGCGCTCTACAACCCCGGCTCGCGCAGCCGTGTGTGGCAGGTCGGCGAGGCCCGGGACCTGCTCCTGGAGCACCGGGACCCCGGCACCCCGGTGGTCGTCGCCCGCGATGTCGGCGGCGCCGATGAGCGGGTGCGGATCGTCCGGCTGGCGGACCTGGACCCGGCCGAGGTCGACATGCGGACGATCCTGCTGGTCGGATCGTCACAGACCCGGGTCGTACGGCGGGGGGACGGCAACGAGGTGGTGTGGACCCCGCGCCGCTACCCGGAGCCGTGAGGAGCGAGGCGGGCGAGGCGCACTCAGCGCAGCAGCCCGGCCTGGGTCTCCCTGACCCAGGCCACCGCCTCCGCCGCGCCGGTGACGACCCGCGCCCCGTCGGGCACCGGCGGTCTGCGGACCATGACCACCGGCAGCCCGGCCTCCCGGGCGGCCGTCAGTTTGGGCGCGGTGGCCGCCCCGCCGCTGTCCTTGGTGACGACGACCTCGATGCGGTGGCGGCGCAGCAGTTCCCGCTCTCCGTCGAGGGTGAACGGCCCGCGGTCCAGGAGGACCTCCATCCGGGCCGGACGGGGCGGCTCGGGCGGGTCGACGGACCGCACCAGGAACCAGAGCGGGTCCGGTGCCGCCGCGAACGCGGCGAGCCCGGTCCGGCCGGTGGTGAGGAACACCCGGCGCCCCAGGGCGGGCAGCAGACCGGCCGCCTCCGTGAGGGACGCGGCCCGGTGCCAGTCGTCACCGGCGACCGGCCGCCAGCCGGGGCGGCGCAGGACGAGCAGGGGTACCCGGGTGAGGGCGGCGGCGCGGGCGGCGTTGCGGCTGATCGTCGCGGCGAAGGGGTGGGTGGCGTCGACGAGCGCCCCGACCCGGTGTTCCCGCAGCCAGGCGGCCAATCCGTCGGCGCCGCCGAATCCTCCGACCCGCAGGCCGCCGGGCGGGGTGCGCGGCGCTGCTGCCCGTCCGGCCAGGGAGTTCGTCACCCGCAGGGCCGGAAGCGGCTCGGCCGCCAGGGACTCGGCGAGCTGCCGGGCCTCCGTGGTGCCACCGAGGATGAGGACGTGCACGGCTGATGTGTTCCCTTCGTCGGGTTCCGGAGCGGGGTGGGTCATGAGCGGCGGAGCCGGGGGCGGTCGCCACGCCCAACTGAAGCACACCGGTCTGCGGCCCGGCTGGACCACCGGCGCCTGCGCGACCGCCGCCACCACCGCCGCGTACACCGCGCTGCTCACCGGCCGTTTCCCCGACCCGGTGACGATCACGCTGCCGCGTGGGCAGACCCCGGCGTTCGCGCTCGCGGTCGAGGAGCTGGCGGACGGGCGGGCGATGGCGGGTGTGGTGAAGGACGCGGGCGACGACCCGGACGTGACCCACGGGGCGCTGGTGCGGGCCACGGTGCGGCGGCTGCCGGCCGGGGCGGGGGTGGTGTTCCGGGCGGGGCCCGGGGTGGGCACGGTCACCCGGCCCGGGTTGCCGCTGCCGGTCGGCGAACCGGCCGTCAATCCGGTGCCCCGGCGGATGATGCGGGAGCACGTGGCCGCCGTCGCCGGGCGGTACGGGGGCGGGGGCGGGGGTGATGTGGAGATCACCCTCTCCATCGACCACGGCGAGGAGATCGCCCGGTCCACCTGGAATCCCCGGCTGGGGATCCTCGGCGGGCTGTCGGTCCTCGGCACCACCGGCATCGTCGTGCCCTACTCCTGCTCGGCGTGGATCGACTCGATCCGCCGCGGGGTGGACGTGGCCCGCGCGGCGGGCCGTACGCATGTCGCCGGGTGCACGGGGTCGACGTCCGAGCGGACGGTCGTCGAGGAGTACGGGCTGCCGGAGGACGCCCTGCTGGACATGGGGGACTTCGCGGGTGCCGTGCTCAAGTATCTGCGGCGCCATCCGGTGGACCGGCTGACCGTCTGCGGCGGTTTCGCCAAGCTCTCCAAGCTCGCCGCCGGACATCTCGATCTGCACTCCGCCCGCTCCCAGGTCGACAAGGGGTTCCTCGCCGCGCTGGCCCGGCGCGGGGGCGCGGACCCGGACCTGGCCGCGCGTGTGGCGGACGCCAACACCGGGCTGGCCGCGCTCCAGCTCTGCCGGGCGGCCGGGATACCGCTCGGCGACCTGGTCGCGGTGACGGCCCGTGACGAGGCCCTGGCGGTCCTGCGCGGGGCACCGATCGCGGTGGACGTCCTGTGCGTCGACCGGGCGGGGGTGGTGGTGGGGCGGAGCGGGGTGGCGGGCGGCTGAGTACGGGCCTCCCGGCGGAGTGAGTATGGGAGCCGGGGTCCGCGGCGACGGCCCCGGCTCGGGTTCACCCTCTGCTCAAGTGACCCCGCCCAGGTCACCCCGCTCCGCTCACTCCACTCGACTCCACTCACCCCGGTCGGATCACCTCACCCCGCTCAGCACACATGCCGCTCCCGCTCCGGCGAGTACAGGTGGCTGTCGCCGAACTGCTCCGCGCCCAGGGTCCGGCCGACCATGATCACGGCGGTGCGCAGGATCCCGGCCTCCGTCAGCCGCCCGGCGATCTCGCCGAGCGTGCCCCGGATGACGACCTCGTCGGGGCGGGAGGCGTAGGCGACGACCGCGGCCGGGCACTCGGCGCCGTAGTGCGGCAGCAGCTCCTCCACCACGCGGTCCGCGTAACGGGCCGCCAGATGCAGCACGATCAGCGCGCCGGAGCGGCCCAGGGTCGCCAGGTCCTCGCCCTCCGGCATGGGGGTGGCGCGCTGGGCGACGCGGGTGAGGATGACGCTCTGGCCGACGGTCGGGACGGTCAGCTCCCGCTTCAGGGCCGCCGCCGCGGCGGCGAACGCCGGGACACCGGGGACGACCTCGTACGGCACCCCGGCCGTGTCCAGGCGGCGCATCTGCTCGGCCATGGCGCTGAACACGGACGGATCGCCGGAGTGCAGCCGGGCCACGTCGTGTCCCTCCTCGTGGGCGCGGAGGAGTTCGGCGGTGATCTCGTCCAGGGTGAGCTGCGCGGTGTCCACCAGCCGGGCGCCGGGCGGGCACTCGGCGAGGAGTTCGCGCGGTACCAGGCTGCCCGCGTAGAGGCAGACCCGGCAGGCGGCGAGGGTCCGGGCGCCGCGCACCGTGATCAGATCGGCGGCGCCGGGGCCGGCGCCGATGAAGTACACGGTCATCCGTCTGCTCCTGGTGAGATGGGATCGGTGGTGCGGGCCGGGGCGTCGGCCGTCTTCCGGGCCGTCCACTGGGTGACCGGCATCGCCTGCCGCCACCCGGTGAAGCCGCCGACGGGGACGGCGTACGCCGTGGCGAGCCGTACGAGGTCGCCGCCGAGGCGGCGGCGGGCGTCGGCGAGCAGCGCCTCCGACTCCAGTGTCACGGTGTTGGCGACGAGCCGTCCGCCCTCCGGCAGCGCCGCCCAGCAGGCGTCCAGCAGACCGGGGGTGGTGAGCCCGCCGCCGATGAACACCGCGTCCGGCGACGGCAGTCCGGCCAGCGCGCCGGGCGCGTCCCCGGTCACCACCGTCAGGCCCGGTACGCCCAGCCGCCCGGCGTTGCGGCCGATCCGCGCGGCCCGTACGGGATCGCGTTCGACGCTCACCGCCCGGCAGGACGGGTGGGCGCGCATCCACTCGACGGCGATGGAGCCGGAGCCGCCGCCGATGTCCCACAGGATCTCGCCGGGGGCGGGGGCGAGCACGGCCAGCGTGGCGGCGCGGACATGGCGTTTGGTGAGCTGGCCGTCGTGCTCGTAGGCGTCGTCGGGCAGTCCCGGCACGGCGCCGAGCCGGAGCGCGCCGGGGTCCCGTCGGCAGTGGACGGCGACGATGTTGAGGGGGTCGCCCGGCGGGTGCGCCCACTGGTGGGCGGGGGTCTCGGCGCCGAGCCGTTCGTGCGGGCCGCCGAGTTGTTCCAGGACCCGCATGGGGCTCGGTCCGAAGCCGCGCTCCCGCAGCAGGGCGGCGACCGTGGCGGGGGTGGTGGCGTCGGCGCTCAGGACGAGGACGCGCCGCCCGTCGTGCAGGGTGGCGGCGAGCCGGGCCGCCGGGCGCCCCACCAGGGTGACGACCTCGGTGTCCTCCAGCGGCCACCCGAGCCGGGCGCAGGCGAGGGACACGGACGAGGGGTGGGGCAGGACCCGCACGCCCCGGACGCCGAGGACCTCGGTGAGGGCGCGCCCGATGCCGTGGAAGAGGGGGTCGCCGCTGGCCAGGACGGCGATCCGGCGCCCGGTGTGCGCGGCGAGCAGTCCGGGTACGGCGGGCCGCAGCGGCGAGGGCCAGGGGACCCGTTCCCCGGCGCAGCCGGGCGGCAGCAGGTCCAGTTGGCGCTTGCCGCCGATCAGGACCTCCGCGGCGAGCAGCGCGGCGCGCGACCGCTCCGGCAGGCCGTCCCATCCGTCGGCCCCGATCCCGACGACGGTCACGACGGCGTCCGCAGCGACGGATTCGACAGAATCGTCAGATTGGGCAGAATCGCCAGATTCAACGGATGCGATGGATGCGGCGGATGCGATGGATTCGGCGGATTCTGCGGATTCGGTGCCCTCGGCACGTGGTTCGGGCAGAGCGGACACAGCGGGCACCTCGGGCTCGGACGAACGGCGGGGGCGGACAGACGCCGTGGCGTCGCGCGCGCACCCGCACTCTACGGGCCGGTGGCCTGCGGATCCTCGCGAGGGTACCCATCTCGCCGCCCCTTGTTGCACACTATTCGCAACAGCATTCATCTGGCAGAAGGGGTGGCGATGACTTCTCCGATCGTGCTCGGTGTGGGACCGTCCTGCGCCCGGACGGTCCGGGCGGGGCATCCGCGCGCTGTCCCGTACGCGACGCAGAATCCGACCGCGCGGGCGGTGGCCGCGTGACGGACACCGAGGTGATCCAGGTACAGGTCTTCGCCGGGGGCGACGCCCTCCTCGCGCACACCCCGGCGCTGCGCTCGGTCTACGCGGCGGCGTTCTGCGTGCCGCCCTGGGGCGAGGACGAGGAGAGGGCGACGGAGTTCACCGACCGCCTCACCGCCGACGCGCGCCGCCCCGGATTCGGCGCGGCGCTGGCGTTCCGCGCCGGGGAACTGCTCGGTTTCGCGACCGGGTGGATCACCCCCGCCCCCTTCCCCGGCGACCGCTGCTACCCCCAGGTCGCCGCCGGGCTCGGCCCCGAGCGCACCGCCGACTGGCTGGTCGGCGCCCTGGAGATCGACGAACTCGCCGTCCGCCCCACCGCCCGGGGCACCGGGACGGCCGAGGCCCTGCTGCGGGCCCTCACCGCGACCGCCCCCGGCGGCCGTTGCTGGCTGCTGACCTCCGCGCAGGCCCCGCGCGCGATGTCGTTCTACCGCCGCCGGGGCTGGACCCAGGCCACCCATCCGTCCCCCGACGGCAAGGGCGTCGTCGTCTTCCTCGGCCCCGGCCACCCGGCCCGCGCCCTGGCGGCCCGGCCCTTGTGAGCGTCCACCTCCCGGGGCTGCGAACGGGTCGTCAGCCACGCCTGGGCCCAGTGGAGAGCGAGGAGCACCGCCGCGCGCTGTTCGCCCACTCCGGGGCCGGGCATGAGGGCGGGCCCACCGGCCGGGCCCCGGCGCCCCGATGACCCCGGCCGATGAACCCGGCCGGTGACCCCGGCCCCCGTTCAGGCCCGGCCGCAGCCGCAGTGCCGGTGGCGGCTGCCGTGGACGGTGGTGAGGGACGCGGTCCGGTTCTCGGCCGCCGGGACGGCGGCGGTGCGGGTGGCCGTCGCGCCGGTCGTGTCCGTCGCGTCCGCGTCGTACGCGCGCTGTCCGCCGATCAGGGTGAGCCGTACCCGGGTGTCGCTGATCTCGCGCACCGGGACGCGGGTCACATCCCGGTCCAGGACGACCAGGTCGGCGGCGAGACCGGGGGTGAGGCTGCCGGTCAGCCGGTCGAGGCGGAGCTGGTGGGCGGAGCCGGCGGTGTGCATCCGCAGGGCGGAGGCGCGGCTGAGGGCCTCGCGTTCGGGGTAGAGGGCGCCCTGTTCGGAGTCGGCTCCCTCGCGGTCCACGGCGGTGCGGATCTGGTTCCAGGAGTTGAGGGGGTCCACCGGCCAGTCCGAGCCGCCCGCGAGGGCCGCGCCCCGGCGTTCGAGGCTGCGGGCCGGGTAGAGCAGGCGGTGGCGGTCGGGGCCGAGGTAGGGGGCGAGGGCCTCCATGGTCCAGGTGTTGCGGGTCGCCCACTGGAGCTGCATGCACGCGACGACGTCCAGGCGCCGGAAGCGGGCATGGTCGTCGGGGTGGACGAGCTGGAGGTGGGCGACGGTGTGCCGGTTGCCGCGCCGGCCGTTGGCGCGCAGGGCGGTCTCGTAGCCGTCCAGGGCGGTGCGTACGGCACGGTCGCCGATGGCGTGGGCGTGCAGTTGCCAGCCCGCGCGGTCGAACACCGTGGCCAGTCGGCCGAACTCGGCGGAGGTGGCGTACAGGTCGCCCCGGTTGTCGGTGGGTCTGCCCTGCTCGTCGAGGTAGGGGCGGAGCAGGGCCGCGGTCTGCGCCGGGTACTCGATCACCCCGTCCAGGAAGACCTTGGCCACCCCGAAGTGGAGCCCGGCCACCTCGCGGTGACGGGCGCGCAGTTCGCGTACGTACGCCAGGGCCTCCGTCGGGTTCTTCACCTGCTCGGTCTCCAGGCGCAGGGCGGGGGCGATGCGCTGGAGGAGGCGGCCGGAGCGGGACAGGGCGGCGTAGGTGTCGAGGGAGGAGGGGGTGACCAGGGCGTCCAGGAAGGAGGTGATGCCCATCGCGGCGGCCTGCTGGAGGGTGCGGGCGCAGGCGGCGAGGAGCCGGGCCTCGTCGGGTCCGGGGATGTGACGGCGGACCAGGCCCTGGGCGTCGTCCTTGAGGAGGCCGGTCGGGGTGCCGTCGGCGGCGCGGACGATCTCGCCGCCGGGCGGGTCGGGGGTGGCGGCGGTGATCCCGGCGATATCCAGGGCGCGCCGGTTGACCCACATGTTGTGGCCGTCGTTGCCGATGAGGGCGACGGGGCGGCGGGTGGGGAGGGCGTCGAGGAGGGAGTGGTGGGGGACGGTTCCGGTGGGGAGCAGGCCGATGGGGTTCCAGTCCTCGGCGAGCAGCCAGCCGTCGGGTTCCTCGGCGGCGCTCTCGGCGAGGAACCCGCCCAGGATCTCCTGGAGTTGGGGCACGGTGAAGGAGGCGTGCTGGAGGGAGGGGTTGAGGGTGCGTTCGGCGGCGCCGAGGGGGTGGGCGTGGCCGTCGACGATGCCGCTCATGACGGTGGCGCCGCGCGCGTCGACGTAGTCGGTGTCCCGCCCCGCGAAGCGGCGTACGGCGGACGAGGTGCCGGTGGCGAGGACACGGCCGTCCCGGCCCACGGCGACCGCGTCGGCCGGGCGCCCGGAGGTGCGGGCGCCGGTCAGGACACGGGCGTTGTGGACGACCAGCGCGGCGGACCGGCGGGTCCTCGTCCCGGCGGTGGCGGCCGTGCTGGCGGTGGCGGGCCCGGCCGGGACGAGGGCCGCCGCCGCGCCCAGGCTCGCGGCGGCGACGAGCTGACGGCGGGAGAGCTGAGAGGTCATGGGTGGTCCCTACGATCGGCGGTGCTCCGCGAGACGAACGGCGCGCCCCCGGCACTCCGGGTGACGGATGTGGAGGTAACTGCGCGCCGGGTGGCGGATGTGAAGGAAGCCGCGCGCCGGTTGGCGGATGCGGAGGAAGCCGCGCTCCGGTTGGCGGATGGGGAGGTGGCTGCGCTCCGGTTGGCGGCCGGCGCGCTGCCGAGCATCCTTCGTGGTTAAGCCCATAACCACCAGCGCCCGAAATCATCGATATCCGTAGCGCTCTCCCCCTTCGGCCACGGATTCCGTACTCTGGGGCGCGTGCGCCGAACGACCATCGCCGATGTCGCCCGCGCGGCGGAGGTGTCCACCGCGACCGTCTCCCACGCCCTCAACGGCACCGGACGGCTCGCCCCGGCCACCCGGGTCCGGGTCCGCGCCCTCGCCTCGGCGCTCGGCTACGGCGACCGCGACCGGCCGCGTCCCGTCACCTCCCGCACCCTCGCCCTCGCGGTGACGACCTACGGCCCCGACCCCTGGGACTTCGCCTCGGTCGCTTTCTTCGCCCAGGCCATCGCCGCCGCGACGGCCGCCGCCCATGAACACGGCTACGCGCTGACCGCGCTGCCCTCCGCGCCCGCCGAGGAGTTGTGGGCGACGCTCCCGGTGGCGGGGGTCCTGCTCATCGACAGCCCGGCCGACGACCCGGTCGCCCGGATCCTGCGGGCGCGCGGGCTGCCGCTGGCCTTCGACGGCCGCCCCGCCGCGCTGCGCCCCGGTGAGGTGTGTGTCGACAACGACCACCGGGCGATGACCCATCAGGTCCTCGACCATCTCGCCGATCAGGGCGCCACCCGGATCGCCCTGATGGACGGCCGGGGCGCCGATCACTACACCCGCACCTGCCGCGCCGCCTACCTCGAATGGTGCGCCCGGCACGGCGTCCGGCCCCGCCCGCTGCCGATGCCCCCGCCCCTGGTGGAGGACCGGGGCCGCACCTACGACGCCGTCCTGTCCGGACCCGACCGGCCGGAGGCGGTGTACGGGATCTACGATCCGTGCGGCTGGCGGATCCTGGCGTCGGCCGAGCGGTGCGGACTGTCCGTCCCCGGTGATCTGCTGGTCGTCTGCGCCAGCGAGGACCCGGCCTACGCGCGGGGCACGCCCCCGGTGTCCACGGTGACCCTCGATCCGGGGCGCAGCGCGCGGGCGGCGGTCGGCGCCCTGGTCGATCTGATCGAGCGCCCCCGGCACCGCCCGCGCCCGGTGACCGTGACCGTGCCCGCCCGGCTCCGGATCAGGGCCACCTCGGTGCGGACGGCACAGCTCCCGGCGTCAGTGGAGCCCGGACCCGGTCACTCCCACTGATCCGGACCCGGTCACTCCCACTGATAGGGGAGGTACTTCCCGTCCAGGGTGACGACCACCCGGTCACCGGCCGGGTCCGGCACCCGCCGTACGTCGAGCCGGAAGTTGATCGCGCTCATGATGCCGTCGCCGCACTGCTCATGGATCAGCTCCTTGATCGTCGGCCCGTAGACCTGGACGATCTCGTAGAGCCGGTAGACGGTGGGGTCGACGGGGACCGCGGCGTCCAGGGCTCCCCGGGTCGGCTGGAGCCGGAAGGCGAGGGCGGCGTCGTCGCCGAGTTCGAGGAGGGCGGCGGCGGTGGCCGCCTCGTCCTTGCCCATGGGGTGCTGGCCCAGGAGGGCGGCGGTGGTCCAGGCGAGCGGTTTGCCCACCGCCTCGGCGAGCTGGGCCCAGGTGACCCCGGTCTTCACCTTGGCCTCACGAACCGCTTCGGCGGCTTCGCGCTTGCTGAGCATGTCCGTCTCCTTGACTGTGGGGGGCGGGTCTCGGTGGTACGGCTCAGTGGAGCTTCTCCGCGGTGGGGCTCGGTGATGCGTCCCAGCCCCATGTCTCAGTGACATGTCTCAGTGGTGGGTCTCATTGCTGGGTCTCCGTGGTGGGTCTCCGTGGTGGGTCTCTCCTGGGCCGGGGCGGACAGGATCCCTAGGGTTCGGTGGGACCGGGGGTGCGGAGGCCGTCCGGGGGGCGGGTGGTCGTGTAGGCGCGGCTCAGCCATCGCTGGAGGTGCGGCGCCTGCGCCAGCAGGTTGCGGTAGGTGCGGACGGCGTGGTGGTGCAGGGCCTCGGCGACGGGCGCCTCGACGGCCTCGCGGCGCCAGAGCAGCAGATGGCGCTGCCACAGCGGGTCTCCGGCCAGCGGCTTGACCAGCACTCCGGCGATGGGACGCAGGGTGGGCTGGACGGCGGTCACCCCCAGCCCCTTGGCGATCATCGACTGCAACTGGTCCAGCACATGGAACTCGTGCGTGCCCCGGGGCTGGAACCCGGCGGCCTCGCAGGCGTCGTAGAAGGCGCCGGGCCAGCCGACCCCGTCGTCGGCGGAGACGAACCAGGTGTCCTCGGACAGTTCCTCCAGCGGTACTTCGACCCGGTGCGCGAGAGGATGACCGGCGGGGATCGCGACGAAGACCGGGACGGTGCCGATGGCGCGGTGGGCCAGGGCGGCGGAGTGCCGGACCGGCAGCCCGGGGTAGTCGACACCCAGCGCGGCGTCCAGTTCGCCGGATTCCAGGAGCCTGAGGAGTTCCCCGGTGGCGTAGACGCTGGACACGGAGACGGTGAGGTCCGGGCAGGTGTCCCGGAGGGTGTCCAGCAGCATCGGCACGACCGGGGTGTTGGTGACACCGAGCCGCAGCGGCCCGGCCACCCCCGTCGCGGGGCCGCCCGGCGGCCGTCGTACGAGGGCGTCGGCGCGGGTGAGGATGTCGCGGGCCCGGCTCACCACGTCCGCGCCGTAGGCGGTCAGTTCCATGCCCGCGCTGCTGCGCACGAAGAGGCCCTCGCCGAGGAGCCGCTCGATCCGGCGGAGCTGGGTGCTGAGCGCGGGCTGGGTGAAGCCGAGGGCGACCGCAGCCCGGCCGACGCTCCCGGAATCCGCGATGGCGCACAGCACCCGCAGATGGCGCAGCTCCAGTTCCATCGGTACACCTCGACCCGGCCGAAGGGGGAAACGGCGTCCATTATGCGCGGGACGGCCGGGGCGGGAGGCGTCGGCACCTCCGCACCCCGGGCCGCGGCTCAGGGTGCCCCGGCCTCCGGGGCCGGAACACGGAGCGCCCCCGCCTCCGGGGCCGGAGCACGGAGCGCCCCCGCCTCGGACCGGAGCACAGGGCACCTGCATGTCCGCCCCAGCCACAGACACAGCCCCCGCCCCGCCCCCGCCCCACTCACCCCGCCCCCGCGTTATGACCACCCCCCACGTTCTCCTATGCCTCACCCCGTTGCCGAACCACCCCCACACCCCCACCATCGAGAACGCTCTTGCGCACGCGGGCGCGCCGGGGGCGCCAAGGTGTCGCGGGGCGATCGGTCCATGACGCGTACGACGCAGGATTCAGGAGGTGCCGGTGGCCGCCGAGACGGACGAGGGCACGCAGCGCAAGAACGGTCTCTATCGGGAGGTCAGCACCGAGCTGGCCGAGAACATGAGGCAGGGCTGGGCGGACACCGAGCGCCACGGCCTCACCCCGATCCCGCAGGCGGCGTACACCGCGCGCCGCAGGGCCCGGCTGTCCGCCCGCTTCCCGGGTGAGCTGCTCGTGATCCCGGCGGGGCGGGCGAAGGTCCGCGCCAATGACACGGCCTACCCCTTCCGGCCGTCCTCCGACTACGTCTATCTGACCGGCGACCAGTCGCAGGACGCCGTGCTGGTCCTGGAACCGGTGGCGCCCGGCGACGGCGGCGGGCACTGGGCGGTCGCCCATCTGCTGCCGCGCTCCGACCGGGACAACGGCGAGTTCTGGCTCGACTACCACGGCGAACTCTGGGACGGCCGCCGCAACAGCCTCACCGAGAACGAGCGGCTGCTCGGCCTGGACTGCGCCGATGTCCGCACCCTCGCCGACCGGCTCGCCACGGTCACCGGCCCGGTCCGGCTGCTCCGGGGCCTCGACAGCGGCATCGACACCGCCCTCACCGGGAGGTCGGCGGCCGGGGACGACGACGAGTTCCGCAGCGCGCTCTCCGGGATGCGGCTGGTGAAGGACGAGTTCGAGATCGCCGATCTCCGCTTCGCCTGCGAGGCGACCGCCCTGGGCTTCGAGGACGTGGTCCGGGTCCTGGCCGGGTCAGGGCCCACCTCGGAGCGGCGGATCGAGGGCACGTTCTTCACCCGGGCGCGGATCGAGGGCAATGACGTCGGCTACGCGTCGATCTGCGCGGCGGGACCGCACGCCACCACCCTGCACTGGGTCCGCAACGACGGCGAGGCCCGGCCGGGCGATCTGCTGCTGCTCGACGCCGGGGTCGAGACCCGCCACCTCTACACCGCCGACATCACCCGCACCCTCCCCGTAGACGGCCGCTTCACCCCCGTCCAGCGCAAGGTCTACGAGGCGGTGTACGCGGCCCAGGAGGCGGGCATCGCCGCCGTGAAGCCGGGTGCCGCGTACCGCGACTTCCACGACACCGCGCAACGGGTGCTGACCGAGCACCTGGCCGCCTGGGGCCTGTTCGGGGACCGGTCGGCGGAGGAGGCGTTCGCGCTCGGACTCCAGCGGCGCTGGACCCTGGCGGGCACCGGACACATGCTCGGCCTGGACGTCCACGACTGCTCCAGGGCCCGCACCGAGCTGTATGTCGACGGCACGCTGGAGCCGGGCATGGTCCTCACCGTCGAGCCGGGCCTCTACTTCCAGTCCGACGACCTGACCGTGCCCGAGGTGTACCGGGGCATCGGCGTCCGGATCGAGGACGACATCCTGGTGACCGCCGACGGCAACGAGAATCTCTCGGCCGGTTTGCCGAGGGAGGCGGACGAGGTGGAGCGGTGGATGGCACGGCTGCGCGCCTGACCCCCGCCCCGGCCGACCTCGCTCCCTCCCCGAGAGCCATGCCCGCCACATCCGCCACGACACAGGGAACCCAGCCATGAGAGAGCACAACGGCCCGCACGGCGGTGCGGGGCACCCCGGTGGCCCCTTCGGGGGCGGCTGGGCGGACACCGGCCGGACGCTGCCGCCGCTGCCGGGCGCGGCCTACGCGGCGAAGCGGCGCTCGGCGGTGTCGGAGCGGTTTCCCGGCGAGCGGATCGTGATTCCGGCGGGTGGGCCGAAGGTCAGGAGCAATGACTTCGACTACGCGTTCCGGCCGCACTCCGCGTTCGTCCATCTCACCGCCGAGCAGGGACCGGAGGCCGTTCCCGACAGCGTCCTCGTCCTCGAACCCACCGGCGGCGGCCACACCGTCACCCTGTTCACCCGGCCCCGTTCCCCGCGCGACGGCGGACCGCGCGGGACGGAGTTCCACAGCGACCGGCGGCACGGCGAGTTCTGGGTCGGCCGGCGCCGGACCCTCGCGGAGACCGCGGACGCCCTCGGCGTCGAGGCCGCCGCCCGCGACGACCTGGACCGGGCGCTGCGCCACGACGTGCCGACCCGGCTGCTGCGCGGCACGGACGCCCACCTCGACGCGCAACTGTCGACCGATCCCCGCGCCGACGCCGAACTCCTCACCTTCCTGGCGGAGTTGAGGATGGTGAAGGACGAGTGGGAGATCGGTCAGTTGCGGGCGGCCGTGGACTGCACGGTCGCCGGTTTCGAGGATGTGGTGGGTGAACTTCCGTACGCGACCCGGCTCGCGCGCGGGGAGCGCTGGATCGAGGGCACCTTCGGCCGGCGGGCCCGGCTCGGCGGGTACGGGCTGGGGTTCGACACCATCGCGGCGGCCGGGGCGCACGCCTGTGTCCTGCACTGGATGCGCAACGACGGCCCGGTGCGGGACGGCGATCTGCTCCTGCTGGACGCGGGCGTGGAGGCCGACTCCTTCTACACCGCCGACATCACCCGCACCCTGCCGGTCGGCGGGCGCTTCGGCGAGGTCCAGCGCCGGGCGTACGACCTGGTGTTCGCCGCCCAGTCGGCGGGCATCGCCGCGCTGCGCCCCGGTGCCCCGTACGGCGCCTTCCACGAGGCCGCGATGCTGGTCCTCGCGGAGGGCCTGGACGCCTGGGGGCTGCGGCCGTACGGCAGCACCGCCACGACGCCCCGGGCGGAGCTGTACCGGCGCTACACCGTGTGCGGCTCGGGTCACATGCTCGGCCTGGACTGCCATGACTGTGCCGCCGCCCGCAGCACCGCTTATCTCGACGGGGCGCTGGAGGCGGGTCAGGTACTGACCGTCGAACCCGGGCTGTACTTCCAGCCCGACGATCTCACCGTGCCCGAGGAACTGCGCGGTATCGGGGTGCGGATCGAGGACGATTTCGTCATCACGGCCGACGGGGCGGAGTGTCTGTCGGCCGGACTGCCCCGGAGCGCCGACGCGATCGAGAGCTGGATGGCCGACGCCCTGCCGTGATCGCTGGGGGGGTGGTGTTCAGGTGTCACTCCCGGCGCCGCACCGGGCTCGCGGACCGTCCGTCACAGCAACGTCACATTGTATAGTGGGAGGTTAATGGGCTGATCGGATTGAGGGACCTCGGAGGATCACGGATGCCTCATCTCGAACCGCAGGTGATCTCCGTGCAGACCCATCTGCGGGACCAGGTCGCCCATGCCCTCCGCGCCGCCCTCACCGCGGGTGAACTCCGCCCGGGGCTCATCTACTCGGCACCCACCCTGGCCGCGAAGCTCAGTGTCTCCGCCACCCCGGTGCGCGAGGCCATGCTGGACCTGGTCCGGGAGGGGCTGGTCGAGGCGGTGCGCAACAAGGGTTTCCGGGTCACCGAGATGACCGAGCAGGACCTGGACGAGTTCACCGAGATCCGGACGCTGATCGAGGTGCCCATGGTCGGGCGGGTCACCGCGACGGCGAGCGCGGAGCAGTTGGAGGCGCTGCGCCCGCTGGCCCGGCGGATCGTCACGGCGGCCGAGGAGCACGACGTCCTCAAGTACCTCGAAGCCGATCACCGGTTCCATCTGGAGCTGCTGGCGCTGGCCGGGAACCGTCATCTGGTGGATGTGGTGGCCGATCTGCGCAAGCGGTCCCGGCTGTTCGGCCTGGGCAGTCTCAACGAGACGGGGCGGCTGGTCGCCTCCGCGCAGGAGCATGTGGAGCTGCTCGATCTGATGGTGGCGGGCCGGGTGGAGCAGGCGGAGGAGTGCATGCGGCGCCATCTCTCCCATGTCCGCACCCTGTGGGCGGACGGCCGGTAGCCGCCGCTTCCGGCTGCCCTCGAACCCTGGGTCACCCCGTCCCGGGTGACTTGGCCAAGTAGCCCCGCTCAGGCGTCAACTCACCTGTCCCGTAAGCCGATTGGCCACTCCGGATTCAGCCGTATGACTTCCCTCTGACATGTCACCTGTGCAATGGTACATGTCACATCAGGTCGTGGTCATGTCAACTCTGCTCGGGCTTCACTCAGCGGTTGGCACCGGTCGTGCTCCCCCTGGATCGACGGCACGGCCCTCTCCCGGTCCACGGCCCTCTCCACCCCCATAGACCACACATCCCGTGGTCCCACCCCTCATGGGAGGCGTAGTGAGAACGTCATATGTCCGGCGCGGTCTGGGCGCGGCGCTGCCGCTGGCCCTGGCCGTCGTCATGGGTGCCGGTCTGCTGACCCAGCCGGCCAGCGCCCGGCCGGGAGCACCGGTGGCCTCCATACCCAGCGCCGCCGGAAGCGACCGGCAGGACGGTCCCCCGCCCGTCGCCGAGTCCGCCCCCGCCGACTCCGAGCATGTCGGGGACGGCAGGCTCAAGGTGTCCGAACTCCCGCCGCTCGCGGCGAGCAAGGACGCGCTCAGGGAGTCGTACGGCAGCCACGACGAGCTGCCGCTACGGCCTTCGAAGTCGGCGGAGTCCGCACCCGCGAAGTCTGCGGAATCGGCCCCGGCGAAGTCGGCGGAATCGGCGCCCGCGCAGTCGACGCGGTCCGCATCGGGAGCGAAGGCAGGGGCCGGGGCCGAGGCCGCCGCCTGTGCCGTCTCCGACTTCACCGGCCGTACCGGCAGCGCCCTGGTCCAGCAGATCAAGGCGTCCACCACCGACTGTGTGAACACCCTGTTCAGCCTCACCGGCAGCGACGCCTACGGGGCCTTCCGCGAGGCGCAGATGACGACCGTCGCCTACGCCCTGCGCGACGGCTCCGCCTCCTACCCGGGTGACGCCACCACCGGCATGCCCCAGCTCGTGCTGTTCCTGCGGGCCGGGTACTACGTCCAGTACTACAACTCCGCCGCCGTGGGCTCCTACGGCACCGGGCTCCAGACCGCGATCCGCTCCGGCCTGGACGCCTTCTTCGCCAGCCCGCGCTCGCGCGATGTCAGCGACGCCAACGGGGAGACCCTCGCCGAGGCCGTCACCCTGATCGACAGCGCAGAGGAGAACGCCCGCTATCTGTATGTCGTCAAGCGGCTGCTGGCCGACTACGACTCCACCTGGAACTCCTCCTGGTGGATGCTCAACGCGGTCAACAATGTGTACACGGTGACCTTCCGGGGCCATCAGGTGCCCGCGTTCGTGACGGCCGTCCAGTCCGACCCCAGTCTGATCGACGCCCTGTACTCCTTCGCGTCCGGTCATCTCTCGCTGCTGGGCACGGACCAGTCGTACCTGACCTCCAACGCGGGGCGGGAGCTGGGCCGGTTCCTCCAGCACTCGGCGCTGCGGACCAAGGTCCGTCCGCTGGCCGCCGGTCTGCTGAACTCCAGCTCCCTCAAGGGCACCACCGCCCCGCTCTGGGTCGGCGTGGCCGAGATGACCGACTACTACGACAAGGCCAACTGCTCGTACTACGGCACCTGCGACCTCCAGGGCCAGTTGGCGCGGGCGGTCCTGCCGGTGACGTACACCTGTAGCTCCAGCATCACCATCAAGGCGCAGCAGATGGCGTCCGCCGAGCTGTCCGCGAGCTGCGACAGCCTGCGCAGCCAGGACGCCTACTTCCACGGCATCGCCCGGGACAGCGGCCCGGTCGCCGGTGACAACAACACCACCATCGAGGTCGTCGTCTTCGACTCCAGCACCGACTACCAGACCTATGCCGGTGCCCTGTACGGCATCGACACCAACAACGGGGGCATGTACCTGGAGGGCGACCCGGCCGCCGCGGGCAACCAGGCCCGCTTCATCGCCTACGAGGCCGAGTGGCTGCGTCCGGAGTTCCAGATCTGGAACCTCAACCACGAGTACACCCACTACCTCGACGGCCGCTTCGACATGTACGGCGACTTCGGCGCCAACATCACCACCCCGACCATCTGGTGGATCGAGGGCTTCGCCGAGTACGTCTCCTACTCCTACCGCGGGGTGCCCTACACCGCGGCGATGACCGAGGCGGGCCGCAAGACCTACGCCCTGAGCACCCTCTTCTCCACCACCTACAGCCATGACACCACCCGGATCTACCGGTGGGGCTATCTCGCCACCCGGTACATGCTGGAGAAGCACCGCGCCGATATGGACACCGTGCTGGGCCATTACCGGGCCGGTAACTGGAGCGCCGCCCGCACCTATCTGACCAGCACCATCGGCACCCGCTACGACAGCGACTGGTACACCTGGCTGGCGGGCTGCGCGGCCGGTGACTGCGGCGGCGGCACCAACCCGCCCGGCAACCAGGCGCCCACCGCGGCGTTCACCACCGCCGTCCAGGATCTGTCGGTCACCTTCACCGACCAGTCGGCCGACTCCGACGGCACCATCGCCGCCCGGTCCTGGAACTTCGGTGACGGCACCACCTCCACCGCCACCCACCCCGTCAAGACCTACGCCGCCGCGGGCAGCTACCCGGTGACCCTGACCGTCACCGACAACAAGGGCGCCACGGCCACCGCCACCAGAACCGTCACCGTCAGCAGCGGCGGCGGCACCGTCACCGAGTGCACCGGCAGTGACATCCGGGAGCTGGGCCGGAACTGCCGGCGCAGCAACCAGTCCGCCACCACCGGGAACTACGCCTACCTCTATCTCTATGTCCCGGCCGGCACCACCCAGCTCAGGATCACCACCTCCGGCGGCACGGGTGACGCCGACCTCTACTACAGCGGCAGCGGCTGGCCCAGCACCACCAGCAGCACCCATCGCGCCACCGGCAGCGGCAACAGTCACACCCTGACCGTGACCAACCCGCCCGCGGGCGCCCAGTACATCAGCCTCCACGCGGTGAGCGGCTTCAGCGGCGTCACCGTCAGCACCAGTTACTGACCCCTGTCCCGAGGGCCCGGGGCGGCGCGCGCGGTACGGGGTCACCTCCGTACCGGCGTCCGTCCCGGGCCCGCCGCGCCGTCACTGTCCCTCACGCCTGGCGCAGCACCCGGAACCGGCCGGGGTCAGCCGGGTCCCGGTCGGCGACCTGGACCGGGGGCCGGGTCCACTGCCACACCCCGCTGCCCGGCGGGCGCGAGAACCCGATGCGGCCCCGGGTGCCGTCGACGGTGGTCCGGCCCCAGGACGCGGCGAGCCGGGCCCGGTCGGTGCCGTGGGCGCGGAGGGCGTCCGCGAGGACCAGGATCGAGTCGTAGCCCTCGAAGGCGACGAAGGACGGGGTGCCGGGGAGCTGTGAGCGCAGGGTGGCCGCGACGCGGGTGCCGAGGGGGGTGAGGCGCGGGGGCAGATAGCGCAGGAAGGGGATGCCGGTGCCGTCGGCGCCGAGCAGGGTCTGCCAGGCGGGCAGTTCCGGCTGGCCGGCCGGGGCGCCGAGGGTGAGGCCGGTCAGCCGTCTGTCGCGGCGGACGGCCCGGACGATCGGCACGGCGGGTTCCGGGTGTCCGACGAGAAGGAGCAGCGCGGTCGCGCCCTGGTCGGCGAGGGCGTCGCACAGGGCCTCGGGGGTGTGGGTGCGGGCGTCGAGGGCGGTGAGGGTGGCGCCGCGCGGGGCGAGGTGCTCGCGCAGGACCTGGGTTCCGGACTCCCAGTAGACGCCGGGGTCCGCGGTGACGGCGATGCGGCGGTGGCCCGCGTCGAGGAGGTGGTCGGCGTAGATCCGCCAGCCGTGGGACTGGGCCGGAGCGATGCGGGCCACCCGGTCCGTCGGCCGCTCGGTGAGGGGGTCGAGGACCGCCGACGAGCAGAGAAACGGCAGTCCGAGGGCGTCCGCGCGGGCCGCGGCGGTCCGGGCGACGACGCTGTGGTACTCGCCGACGACCGCGGGCACGCCCAGCCCGGCCAGTTCGTCCATCGCCGCGGCGGCCCGCCGGGGGTCGGCCGCGGTGTCCCGGACGAGGAGTTCCAGGGGCCTGCCGTCGATGCCGCCGCCGGTGTTGACATCCCGGATCGCGAGTTCCAGTCCGGCGAGGAGCTGCCGCCCGGCCTCGGTCCAGCCGGGCGGGGTCAGCGGGGCGAGAGCGCCGATCCGGACGGGGACTCCCCCGGGCCGTGTTTCCGTGGGTGCTGGGTTCTCATGGCTCGGCATGGCCGCCATTGCATCCACGGCCGTCGCCGTCCGGCAACCGATTAATCACCGGCCGCCCCGGGACTTGAGTCTGCCGTCGGCGCTGGCCAGCAGCATGTCCAGGGCGACCGGGTAGGCGCTGTGGTTCATGCGGGCGGCGAGCAGCGGGGCGGTCGCGGCGATGTGCGGATAGGTGTCGGGGGGCAGCCGGGCGTAGGTGGACTCCCACTGGCTCTCGTCGGAGGTGCGGGAGGTCTCGGTCAGGGCGAGGGCCCCGGCGTCCAGCGCGGCGAAGGCGAGGGACTGGTCGATGAAGGCGTGGAAGATCAGGACCGCGTCGGGGTCGGGGAACCCTGCGGTGCGCAGGATGCCGAGGACGGTCTCGTCGGCGGCGATCTCCCGGGGTCTGCCGGTCACCCGGCTCGCGGTGAGGACGGCGGCTTGGGGGTGGGCCAGATAGGCGCCGTGGATGCGCAGGCCGATCTCCCGCAGGTCGGTGCGCCAGTCGCCGGTGGGGGTCCAGCCGTCGAGGGCGCGGCCGATGAGTTCCTCGCCGATGGCGAGGGTGAGGCCGTCCATGCCGTCGAAGTACCGGTAGAGGGTGCTGGGGTCGGCGCCCAGGGCGGTGCCGAGGCGGCGGACGGTGAGGCCCGCGCTGCCGTGTTCGCGGAGCATGCGCAGGGCGGTGTCGACGATCAGCCGCTCGGACAGGACGGTGCCCTGCCGGGTGGGGCGGCGCCGCCTGCGGGCCGCTTCGGGGACGACGGGCTTGGCCATGCACACCTCCGAAGAACGGGTCGAACCGGTTGAACCGGTCGAACGGGGCCGCGCGGATTCGGCGGGGCCGCGCGCCCGGTCCCCTGCCGGTCCTCTTATGCCAACACCATTGACCTTACCTCCCGGGCCCGGCTTTCATCCCTCCCAGGGGCGCGGACCTGCGCGGACCCGGGAAGAGAGGGCTTCGTCATGCGTGTACTGCTGGTGGGTGCCGGTGGTGTCGGTACCGCGATCACCCGGATCGCGGCCCGCCGCGACTTCTTCGACCACTTCGTCGTCGCCGACTACGACCTCGCCCGCGCGGAGGCGGCGGTGGCGGCGGTGGGATCGGTGGCTTCGGCAGGGTCAGCGGGGCCGGCGACTGCGGTGGGATCGGCCGGGTCGGCGGGGTCGGTCGACGGGGCCGGGGGGCGCTTCTCCGCGCGCCGGATCGACGCCTCCGACCAGGACGCGGTCACCGCGCTGCTCACCGAGGAGCGGTGCGATGTGCTGCTGAACGCGACGGACCCGCGCTTTGTGATGCCGCTGTTCGAGGCGGCGCTGGCGGCGGGCAGCCACTATCTCGACATGGCGATGTCGCTCTCCCGGCCGCACCCCGAGCGGCCCTACGAGCGGTGCGGGGTCAAGCTGGGCGACGAGCAGTTCGCGCGGGCGGACGCCTGGGCGGCGTCGGGTCGGCTGGCGCTGGCCGGGATGGGGGTGGAGCCCGGTCTGTCGGATGTCTTCGCCCGGTACGCGGCGGAGGAGCTCTTCGACGAGATCGAGGAGATCGGCATCCGCGACGGCGCGAATCTGACGGTCGAGGGGTACGACTTCGCCCCGTCGTTCAGCATCTGGACGACGATCGAGGAGTGCCTCAATCCGCCGGTGGTGTACGAGCGGGAGCGGGGCTGGTTCACCACCGAGCCGTTCAGCGAGCCGGAGGTCTTCGACTTCCCCGAGGGCATCGGCCCCGTCGAGTGCGTCAACGTCGAGCACGAGGAGGTGCTGCTCGTACCGCGCTGGGTGGACGCCCGGCGGGTCACCTTCAAGTACGGGCTGGGCGACGACTTCATCGGCAAGCTGAAGACCCTGCACGCGCTCGGCCTGGACGCGACCGAGCCGGTGACGGTCCGGGGCGAGGACGGCACCCCGGTACGGGTCTCCCCGCGGGACGTGGTCGCCGCGTGCCTCCCCGACCCGGCGGCGCTCGGCTCCCGGATGACCGGCAAGACCTGCGCGGGCACCTGGGTCAAGGGCACCAGGGACGGCCGCCCGCGCGAGGTGTACCTGTACCACGTGGTCGACAACCAGTGGTCGATGCGGGAGTACGGTTCCCAGGCCGTGGTGTGGCAGACCGCGATCAACCCGGTTGTCGCCCTCGAACTCCTCGCCACCGGGGCCTGGTCCGGGACGGGCGTACTCGGCCCGGAGGCGCTCCCTCCGCGTCCCTTCCTCGATCTGCTCACCGCGTACGGCTCCCCGTGGGGGATCCGCGAGGACGGCACGGAGGCAGCCTCCACGGTGTGATGAGCGACGACGCCCGGCTGAACCGTCGGTGAGGAGCCGTCTGCCCGTTCCGGGCCGGGCGTTCCACGCCGGGGCGAGCGGGCGGGCGGCGGCGGTGGCTCCGGGGCGGTCACGGGCTGTCGCCGGTCCAGTCGAAGCGGCGGGGGTCGCCGGGGCGCGGGTCGTATATGGCCCGGCCGCCGACGCCGTGGCGCCCCAGGTCGGTGCGCAGGGTGGCGCCGGCCGCGATCTCGCCGGGGGTCCACCCGGTGATGTCCAGCAGCAGGCCGTCCAGCGGGCCGCCGATCAGATGGACGTAGACCTGCCCCGGCCGGACACCCGGGCGGTCGGGGTCCGTGCCGTAGACCCGGCCGCGCAGCAGTCGCTCCTCGTCGCTGTTCATCCCCCCAGCGTCGCAGCCGCCACTGACAATCGCCCGCCCGCCCACCGGACCGGAGCCACCCGGACGCGGCCGTAGCCGACCGGACTGTGGCCGGAACTCCCCCGTGCCCGAGGGCATCCAACCCCTCCCCGCGCGGGTCTCACAGGGCAAGCCCGCTCGCCCTGGAGGAACCGATGCACCGACGCCTCGTCATCTCCGCCGTCGTCACCGCCCTGTGCGGCGGAACCCTGATCGGCACCACCGCCCCCGCCTCGGCCGCCGCCGTCGACTGCCGCAAGGTGAAGTGCGTGGCGCTCACCTTCGACGACGGCCCCGTCGCCGACACCACCCGCCTGCTGACCCTCCTCAAGGACCACGGCGTCAAGGCGACCTTCTACCTGGTCGGCAAGAACGTGCAGCGCTACCCGGCCACCGCGCGCAACGCGTCCCGCGCCGGACACCAGATAGGCAACCACAGTTGGGACCACGCCGACCTGACCCGCCTCACCAGCGCGCAGATACGCTCCCAGCTCTCCCGCACCGACACCGCGATCAAGCAGGCCACCGGGATCAGGCCCACCACGATGCGCGCCCCGTACGGCGCCCACAACACCGCCGTCCGCCAGGCGTCCGACCGGCCGCTGGTGCACTGGAGCGTCGACACCCTGGACTGGAAGTACCGGGACCCGGCCCGCATCGTGCGCACGGTCAGGGACCAGACCAGGCCGGGGGACATCGTCCTGCTGCACGACATCCACCGGACGACCGTCAACGCGGTGCCGGACATCATCAAAACCCTCAAGGCCAAGGGGTTCCACTTCGTCACCGTCGACCAGCTCTTCGCACCGGCCAAGCTGCCCGCGGAGAAGGTGACGTACCACAACCGGGCCGCGTACCGCCCGTAGCCAGTCACGCCCTCCGGGCCCTCAGTCGGCCCCGTCCAGGACCAGCCACACCTCCGAGAACGCCAGCCCGTGGTCCCCGGTGACCGTCCCGCACGCGCAGCCCAACGTGAACGCACGCCAGTCGCAGCGCACCGTCCACGGGCCCGACCTGCCCCCGCACGCCGGGCAGGCGAACGTGTCGGCGGTCCAGACGGAGGGGGACGGTCTGCCGTAGTGACGGAAGCGGCCCTCGTGGACGACCGCCCAGGGCTCCGCGCGCGGGGTGAGCGGGACGGTCCCGGGCGGCAAGGGTGCCGCCAGTGTCCCGAACAGGTCGGCCAGCGGGCCGAGCAGGGCCTCGCCCGCCGCGGTCGGCGGGGTGGACGTACTCCCCGGGTACCGGGGGGCCGCTGCCGCGCGGGGCGGGTTGGGGAAGGGGTGCCAGGGCCGGAACGCCCGTGCCACCGCTGCCAGCAGGGCCGTCGCGGGCGGGCTGAGCGCGCCGCCGTCCAGATGGTGCAGTGTCGTGCGCAGGATCCGCTGGAGCCGGCGGTCGCGGTCGGTGGCGGCGAGCACGGACGTCCCCGCGCGGTCCGGGAGCCGGGCCGTCAGCCGGGTGCGGACGCCCGCCGCCGCGTCGGCGTCGGACTCGGCGGGACGCCACTCCCCGCTGGCCAGGAGCCGCCGGGCCGCGTCGACCGTCCGGCCGACACCGGGCGGGGCATCCACCGCGGGCGCCCCCGGACCGCTGTCACTCCCCACGCCGCTCCCCCTCCTGATCACTGCTCCTGAGCGCTGCTCCTGATCACCGCTATTCAACACCGCCCCTGAGCACCGCCCCGGCCGCACTTTCTGGCCAGCTACGCCCGTCCACCTGGCGTATTAGGCATTTTGTCAGTGGATTGCGCATCTATCGTGCTCAACTGGTGAGCAGTTGCGCACACAGGGTACGCGCATGCGCGGAAAGCGAGCGAAGGAACAGGATCGAGCAGCACGGCCGGGGCCGAGCACGCCCCGGGACGGCACGCACGACCGGCGGTGCCGTCATCGACGTACCGAGCGGAGGAGTTCTCCATGACGACCGTTCTTTTGGTCCACGCGGTGCCCCTGTGGCGGGCCTCGCTGGCCTGTCTGCTCAGTACGGACCCCCGGATCAGGGTACGGACCACGGACAAGGGCGGACTGCGCGGCTGCATGACGGAGTGTCCGGCGGAGGTGATCCTGGCCGACCTGGAGTGTCCGGACTCCATGGAGGTGCTGACCTTCATGGAGTCGCTGAGCCCCGCCTCCGACCACTCCCCCGCGCTGGTGGTGCTGGCGCGGGGCGACCGCGCCGGTGATCTGCGGCGGGCCGGTGACGCCGGGGCCGTCGGGTATGTCGACAAACTCGGCGCCGTGGAGCATCTGCCCGCCATCGTCCACAAGGTGGCGGGCGGCGGGCGGCACATCGACGAGTCGCTCGCCTTCGGTCTGCTGCGCGCCACCGAAGTGCCGCTCTCGCCGCGCGAGTTACGGGTCCTCGCCCTGGCCGCCGAGGGTGAGTCGGTCAGCTCGATAGCGAACGCGCTGCACCTGGCGAGCGGCACGGTACGGAACTATCTCGCGGCGGCGATCCGCAAGACCGGCGCCCGCAATCGGATGGACGCGATCCGGTTGTCCCGGGACTTCGGCTGGCTGTAGTGGGCCGGGGGCCCTCTGCCACGGGGTGCACCCCGGCAACTCCCTTCAGGCCCCACCCGATGGCCCGCCCGTTCTCGTCAGGCCCCGTCCCAGTGGCCCGCCAGTTCCCGGAACAGAGGTGAGCGGGTCAGGAGGTCGCCGGGGGTGCCGAGGTCGGTGTGCTCGCCGTCCAGGACCAGGACGCGGGGCGCGCGGCGGGCCGAGGTCAGGCGGTGGGCGATGACGACGAGGGTGTCCGCGCGGGCGGCGAGCGCCTGCTCCGCGCGGGCCTCGGCGGGCGGGTCCAGATGGCTGGTGGCCTCGTCGAGGATCAGCAGCGGCGCGGTCGCGACATGGGCCCGTGCCAGGGCGACGAGCTGCCCCTCGCCCCGGGACAGCCGACGCGGGTCGAAGGGGGTGTCGAGGCCGCCGAGCCGGTCCACCAGCGCCTCCAGGCCGATCGCCGTCACCGCCGCCGCGATGTCGGCGGGCGGGGCGGCGGGGCGGAGGTAGCGCAGATTGTCGCGGAGGGTGCCGGTGAGGACGTACGGCTGCTGCGGGAGCAGGGTGCGCAGGGCGGGGGCGCGGTGGGCGAGGGCGGGCGCGGGGCGGTCCTGCCAGCGGACCTCGCCCGCCGTGGGTGCGAGGACGCCCGCGAGGACCGCCGCGAGCGTGGACTTGCCGCTGCCGCTCGGTCCGACGACCGCCAGGTGGTCGCCCGGCCGCAGCAGCAGGTCCAGCCGGTCCAGGACGGGGCGGGCGCGCGGACCGTACGCGAAGGTGACGCCGCGGAGTTCGGCGTGGAGGGGGGCGGGACTGGGACTGCGTCGCGGGATGGGGGGCGGGAGGAGTTCGGGGGCGGGGGGCGGGGGCGGTTCGGGAGCAGGGGGCGGGGGCAGCTCGGGGGCGGGGGGTGTGAAGCGGTCCAGGACGACGATCAGGCGTCCGCCCGCCGCGCCCACCGCCGTCAGGAGGGCGTTCAGGGCGGGGGCCAGGGATGCCGTCAGATAGGTGAAGGCGCCCAGGAGTTCGCCGGTGGTGACTCCGCTGCGGGTGAGCCAGGGGGCGGCGGCGAGCAGGGTCAGGGGCGGGAGGCGTTCGGCGACGGCGAGGGCGACGACCCGGGCCGCCGACCAGCGGGCGAGGGCGCGGGCCGCGCGGGTCTGCCGGGCGGTGAGGTCGGCCGCCCGTCGGGCCGTCGGTCCGGCCGCGCCCGCCGCCGCGATGTCCCGCAGGCCCCCGGCGGTCTGCCCGAGGTGGGCGGCGTACTCCTCGTCCAGGTCGAGGCAGGCGCGCTGGCGGGCGCCCATCGGGGCCAGGGTCGCCAGGAACAGGGCCGCGCCCAGCAGCAGCGGGGGCAGGACGGCCAGCAGGAGGCCCGGCGCGAGGGCCGCCAGCCCGGCCAGCGCCCCGGCGGCGGTGAACACGAAGCCCCGGGCGGCCAGCACCAGCCCCGCCCAGCCGTCCCGGGCGGTCTCGCTCTGCTGGGTGACCTGCGCGAGCGCGCGGGCCGCCGTCGCCGGACCGCCCGTGCCGCCCTCGCCGAGCGCCCGTCGCACCGCCCTGCGCACCAGCCCGTCCCGCAACGGCTCCACCAGGTCGGCGAGGCGGGCGAAGACACCCCGGGTGGCGAGGAACGCCGGGATCAGGGCGAGGGCGGCGAGCGCCAGCCAGAGCAGGCCGGTGGCGGGGTCGGCGGTGAGGAAGCCGTCGTCGAGGGCGCGGGCGACGGCGTACCCGCCGGTGAAGGTCTGTCCGGCCTCCAGCAGTGACCAGCCGCCGAGCCGCACCAGCGCCCCCCTGCGGGCCCGGAGATACGGGCGCCCCTCCCGGACCACCCGGCGCAGCGCCCCCGTCTCACCCCCCTCACCCCCCTCCCTCACCTCACGCACCTCACTCATCGACGGCCGCCCCGAACAGGGCCCGGTACTCCGGGTCCCGCCACAGCTCGCGGTGCCGCCCGGCCGCCCGGACCGCGCCGTCCGCCAGCCAGATCACCTGGTCCGCGGCGGCGGCCGTGGCGGCGCGGTGGGTGACGATCAGACGGGTGCAGGTTCCGGCGCGGCGGGCGAGGGCGCGGTGGACGCGGTGTTCGGTGACCGTGTCGAGGCTGGAGGTGGCGTCGTCCAGGACGAGCAGCCGCGCGTCCCGTGCGAACGCCCGCGCCAGCCCCAGGCGCTGGTGCTCGCCGCCGGAGAGCGGGGCGTCGGCAAGGGGGGTGGCGGGGCCGAGGGGGAGCCGGTCGACGTGGTCGGTGACGCAGGCGTCCCGGAGCGCCGCCGTCAGCCGGTCCGGGCCGGGGCGAGTGGGGCCCGCCGTGACCGTGTCCGCCACGGTCGTGCCGAGCGGCGCGGGGCGGGCGAAGGCGTAGGCGACGGCCCGGCGCAGGGGTTCGGGGGCGACGGCGGTGAGGGGGACGCCGTCCAGGAGCACGGTCCCGGCGTCCGGGTCGGCCAGCCGCCCGGCGACGGCGGCCACCAGGGACTTCCCGGCGCCGGAGCGGCCCACGAGGGCGGCGCAGGTCCCGCCCGGCACGGTGAACGACACCCCGGTCAGCAGCCGTCGTCCCGCCCCCCGCACCTCGACGTCCCGCAGCTCCAGCGTCCCGGCCCCGCCCGGCGGCAGTACGCGCCCGTGATGGGGCACGGCGGGCAGGGCGAGCAGCGGCTCCAGGCGGCGGGCGGCGCTGCGGCCCCGGGCGATGCCGCTGAGGGCGCCGGTGAGGACACCGACCCCGACCGCGAGGACGGCGTAGCGGGCGGCGGCGAGCAGGTCGCCGACGCTCAACGCGCCCGCGGCGGTGCGGAGTCCGGCGACGGCGAGGACCAGCAGGCCGAGCAGCGGCAGCAGGACGGCCGCCCCGGCGGCGGCGCGGCCGTGGATGTCCCAGGTGCGGCGCCCGTGCGCGGCGAGGCGGCCGAGGGGTTCGGTGATCCGGGCGTGTTCGCGGGCGGCGGTCCCGGCGGCCCGTACGGTCGCCGCGCCGTCCAGGACCTCGGTGAGGCGGGTGGCGATGAGGGCCTGTTCGCGCTGGTAGTCGGCGGCGGTGACGGAGGTGCGGCGGACCAGGAGGCGCAGCAGCACCAGCAGGGCCGGGAATCCGGCGAGCAGGGCGAGGCCGGTCCAGGGGTCGACGGCGAACAGCGCGACGGTCGCGCCGGCCGGTACCAGCACTCCGGCGACCGTCTGCGCGACGGCGACGGGCACCGTGGCGGCCTCGGCGGCGTTGGCCGTGAGCCGGGTGGTGAGGTCGCCCGGCGCGTGGGCGCTCGCGCGGCGGGCCTCGGTCCGCAGCAGCCGGTCCAGCAGCACCCCCCGCAGGTGGGCGGCGCGTTCGGCGGTCCCGGTGGCGCCGAGCAGGGCGGCCAGGGCGTCGAATCCGGCCTCGGCGGCGGTCAGGGCGGCGCAGAGGGCCAGCGCGGACCAGGGGAGGCGGCCGTCGGCCACGATCCGGTCCAGCGTGGCGCCGAGGGCGGCGGGCAGGGCGAGCGCGGCGAGGGCTCCCCCGGTGGCGCACAGGACGAGGAGCACGGGCAGGCGCGAGGGCGGGCGGGGCGGAGGTGACGGGACCGGCCCCGGAGCGAGTCCGGGGCCGGTCCGTACCGCCTGGTGGGTCAGCGGTCGAGTCACTCGGCGTGCCGAGAGCGGGCGGTCGCGCTCAGAAGCACTGGATGAGGCTGACGGAGCTGCCCTGGCAGAGCAGCAGGCTCGCGCTGCTGACGCTCTCCAGGTCGCCCACCGCCTGCTCCTCGGCGGACTCGGCGATCTCCAGGCTCTGCAGGTCGAGAAGGGCCATGATGTGCTCCTTTTCATGGGGACGTTTCGCGGACGGAGGTGGTGCGGTGGGGGCACCTGGGTGGTGCCCTCGGTGATGCGGTGGCGCTGTGGCGCCGTTGGTGCGGTCGCGCCGTGGCGCCGTGGCGCCTGTGGTGCGGTCGTGCCGTGGTGCGGTGGTGCTCGACCCCCGGCTGAGCGGGGGCGTTCAGGGGGCGCCGGGCGGCGCGGAGGGTGGCGGCAGCGGCGGGAGGAAGGGCAGGGCGGCGGGGGTGGCGGCGAGGGCGGCGCCGAGGGCGAGGAGGCAGCCCGCGGTGCCGGAGGCCAGGTCCATCGAGCGGCGCATCAACTGCTCGCCGGGAAAAGCGAGTTCACCGGCGTACGGGGTCGCTTCGAGGCCCATCAGGCGGATGTGGCGGTCCAGGACGCGGCGGCGTTCGCCGGGGTCGCCCGCGCGGGTGCGGGCGAGGTGCAGGACGAGTCCGCCGATGCCCCGGTACAGGGCGGGCTGGATGTAGAACGCCGATCTGAGGGCGGGGTCGATGGCGCGGCGGGCGGCGGCGAGCGGGGCGTCGCCGGGGCGGTGGGCGAGATAGTCGTCCAGGACCAGGGCCACGCCCGCGCTGCCCGCGCCCAGGTAGGGCATCAGCCGCCGTCCCTCCACCACGTGCAGTCCCCCGCCGGGTGCCGGTTTGCAGCGGTCGAGGTCACGGCGGAGGGCGGTCGCCGCGAGATCGAGGAGCGCGGGGTCGCCGGTGGCCTCGTGGCGGCGTACGCACATCAGGGCGATGCCGGTGGCGCCGTGCAGGAGGCCGGTGCGGGCGGAGGGCGGGTCGTCGGTGACGGCGTGGGCGGCGCGGTCGGCGCAGCGGTCGGCGGCGGCGGTGAGTTCGGGGTCGCCGGTGGCGGCGCCCAGGTCGTGCAGGGCGAGGGCGATTCCGGCCAGCCCGCTGTGCAGATCGGGGCCGAGCCGGTCCAGGGGCTGGCGGATCAGCAGGTGGGCCAGTTCGGCGGCCTGGGCGGGGTGGCCGAGGCGGTGGAGGGTCCAGGCGATCCCGGCGAGTCCGTCGTGGAAGCCGGGCGGGGTGCCGGGTGCGGGTGACTTCACCCGCTCCAGGAGCCATTCGACGGCCTCGGGGACGGTGGGCGCGCCGGTCTCGTGCAGGGCGTAGAGGACTCCGGCGGCGCCGTGGGCGAAACACTGTCCGCCGGCCGGGTTCGCGAACTGGGCGATGTCGCCGGGGAAGCAGCGGTCGGGGCGGTCCGGGGTGGCGGAGGCGGCGAGGGCGCGGGCCATGGAGTCCCGGCTGCGCGGCCAGTCCCCGGGCTCGGGCAGCGGCTCGGGCGCGGGCAGGGGCTCGGACCCGGGTTCGTGCAGCGGCTCGGCTGCGGACCCCGGCGGCCGGGGAATGGCCCCGGGCTCCGCACCCCGGTGGCCGGTGCCGGTGCCGGTGCCGGTGCCGCGCAGGATCTCCCGTACGGCGGGTGCCAGGGCGGCCGGGGGCACCGGGAAGGTCTCGGCCGCGTACTGGGCGAGGCGGGGCGCGCGGTCGCGGTCGACCATGAAGAGCGTGGTCAGCGGCAGGAACAGGGCGAGCCGCAGACAGGCGAGGGCGTAGGCGTCGATGGCCCGGCCGGTGTGGTCGGCGGGGGCGACGAACGCCGGGTTGGCGACGACCTGGGTGCGCTGATCGTCCTCGATCGGGAAGGCGGCCTCGAAGTCGAGCAGGACGACCCTGCCGGTGTCCTCGTCGAGCATGATGTTGCTCATGTGGAGGTCGCTGAAGACCAGGCCGCGGGCGTGCACCCGGGCGACGGCGGCCTCGACCCGCGCGTGCACGTCCTCGGCCCAGGCTGTGTAGTCGGCGAGGGCCTCCTGGGTGACCGGTGGGGGCCCGGAGAGCGGGTAGCGGCGCACCATCGCGGTGTTGAGGGTGCGGCCGGGGATGTGTTCCAGGGCGAGGAAGCGGTGGTCGCCGACGTCGAAGCTGTCCAGGACGCGGGGGACGCAGTCCAGTCCCGCGAGCTGTTCCAGCGCGGCCCGTTCCCGGTCCAGGCGGGTGACGGCGTCCGCCCCGTCGGTGCCGAGTCCGGCGTGCGGGCGGGCCTCCTTGAGGACGACGGTGTCGCCGGTGCGGGTGTCGCGGGCGAGGTAGACGCCGCCGCCGTTGGAGAAGTGCAGGGCGCCCCGGAGGTCGTAGGGCAGGTCATGGGTGGCGACGGCGGCGCGGGCGTCGAGGTGGGGGCGGAGGAACGCGGGCGGGGTGACCCAGTCGGGGAGGGTGAAGCTCGGGCCGCGCGGGTCGGGGACCAGGGTGCCGCCGGGTTCCTGGACGGCGGGGACGGGCCGTCCGTCGGCGCCCAGGCAGTAGCGGGCGGCGAAGGCCCCATACCGGACATGGACCGGTCCGGCGCCGATCCGCAGGTCGCTGAGGATGTACGGGCCGTGCTCGCCGTCGAGCAGGGTGGCCAGGTCCTGGCACAGCTTCGCGAAGGACTCCTCGTCGGCCGGGTAGACGGTGATGAACTTGCCGCTCCCGGCGCGGTCCGCGTACTTGGCGTTGCGCAGCTTCAGCAGCCGGGGTCCGGGGACGAACTTGTGCGGGACGCGGTGGGCCAGGCAGTGGGCGTGCACCCGGGCGAGGACGGCGGCGGCGTTGTCGGTGGCGGCGGAGACATGGATCTTCCAGCCCTGTGCGGGGAGGGTGACCCCGGCCGGCACCCAGGACAGCCAGTCGCCGGAGCGGGTGGTGAGCCAGCCGTCCGGGACGGGGGCGCGGGCGGGCTCGTAGCGGTCGCTGTCCGGGGCGGCGGCGTCGGCGGTGCGGGACGGTGTGTCATAGAAGTCACCGTCGGTCTGGCAGTACGCGGCGTACTCCGGATTCAACTGGCCCTCCTCCAGGTCGTGTCAGGGGGTGACAGCGACCTGAACGAGGCTGGCAGCACGGCGCGGGACCGCACAGTCCCCGTTGTCACGTCCCAGCCGTGCCGTTCGCACATGACGGACGCGTCCGGGGGCCGTGACGTTCAGGAGGTGTACGGCGGTTGACCTCGGGTTATCCGCGCAGGGCGGGCAGGACCGTCTCGGCGACGCGGTACGCCTCCTCCAGCAGGGGGTTGGCGGAGAGGATGAAGGTGTCGACGCCGAGCGCCTCGTACTCCTTGAGGCGTTCGACGACCTGGGCGGTGGAGCCGACCACGGCGGTACCGGGGCCGGGGCGGAACAGGCTCATGCCGGGCCAGAGGTTGGGGTGGGTCTCCAGTTCGCGGGCGCGGGCGGGGACCCGGCCGCCGTGCTGGCGGAACTGGCGCTGCCAGCCCACCCCGTCCTCACCGGCCCGGCCGCCGAGCTGGCGGGCGTAGGTGGCGTCGCTGGTGACATCGAGGAGGCGGTCGGCCGCCGCCCACGCCTGTTCCTCGGTGTCCCGGACGATGAGATGCAGCCGCAGCCCGATGCGCAGCTCACGGCCGTGTGCGGCGGCCCGTTCGCGGACCCGGTCGAGTTTCTCCTCGAGCAGGTGGGGCGGTTCGCCCCAGGTGAGATAGACGTCCACGTGCTGGGCGGCCATCTCGATCCCGGCCGGTGAGGAGCCGCCGAACCAGAGGGGGACGTGCGGGGTCTGCACGGGCTTGAGGTCGCCGAAGGAGGCGCCCGCGTCCTTGAGGTCGTAGAAGCGGCCCTTGTGGTCGAAGACCTCGCCAGCGGTGAGGCGTTTGACGAGGGACCAGTACTCGGCGCTCAGCTCGTAGCGTTCGTCGTGCTCGACGGTGAGGCCGTACTCGCGCAGGGTGCGGGTGGAGCCGTTGACGACGTTGAAGCGGAGCCGGCCGCCGAAGAGGGTGTCGAAGGTGAGGGCCATCTTCGCCAGCAGGGTGGGGGCGATCAGCCCGGGGTGGACGGCCAGCAGCGGCTGGAAGCCGGGGCCGGTGGCGGCGGCCAGGGCGCTGCCGAGCGGCCAGACGTCGTGCAGGTCGGTGGCGAGGAGCGCGCCGCTGAACCCCAGGCGTTCGACGGTCCCGGCGAGTTGCTGGAGGTAGCCGAGGTCGACCGGGCGGCGGCCCTCGGGCTCCCAGGGGTAGGCGCCTTCGCGCGGGATGATGTACCAGAGGACTTCGGAGGGCATGGGTGCGTTCTCCCGCGCTCAGTGCTGCCGGGCGACGGCGTCGGCGACCGTGACCGGCCGCTCGATGAAGCCGGTGCGGGCGAAGATGTCGGCGGCCTGCTGCTGTTCGGCGAGGAAGGCGTCGCCGACCTCCTCGATCCGCCAGGGCAGGGCGCGCAGGGCCTCCTCCCAGTCGTCGGCGGTGCCGCCCTGGTGGTCGGCGGCGATGGCGGCGGCCTCGCGGGGGTGGGCCTTCGCCCAGGCGTCGGCCCGGCGCAGGGCGCGCACCAGGGCCTCGACCACCTCGGGCCGCCGCTCGGCGAGTTCGCGCCGGGTGAAGAACACCGACCGGTCGGTGATGACCTCGCCGGTGCGGACCAGGACGCGCAGTCCGCCGGTGCGCAGGGCGGCGGCGAGCTGCGGGCCCTGGGCGACCCAGGCGGCGATGGTGCCGTCCCGCAGCAGCCGCTCGCTGTCGGCGCCGCCGCGCACGGGGGTGATGTCGGTGGCGTAGGACAGTCCGGCGTCGTCGAGGGCCTTGGCGACGAGATGGGTCTGCCAGGAGCCGACCGCCAGATGGACGGTGCCGCCCTTGAGGTCGGCGACGGTGGTGGCCGGGCTGTCCTCGGTGACGAGGAGCGCGCCGTGGTCGGGGCGGGGGGCGGAGACGGCGGTGTAGACGAGGTCGTGTCCGGCGGCCTGGGCGGTGACCGGCGGGGTGGAGCCGGTACCGCCGAAGTCGATGACGCCGTCGGTGAGGAGCTGTCCGGTGCGGACACCGTCGGTGTAGGTGTGGAAGGCGGCCGTCTCCCCCACCGCGGCGAGTTCCTCGGCGGCGTGGTCGAGGCGGGAGAGGTAGTAGAGGGTGGGGTTGCTGCTGTGGACGCCGATGGTGATGGTCATGGGGCTACTCCTTGGGCGGGGTGGTGGGTGTGCCGGTGGCGGCGGGGACGCCGAGGTCGGCGAGGAGGCGGCGGCGCAGGGCGGCGAAACCGGGGTCGCCGGGGTCGCGGGGGGCGGGCAGGTCGACGGTCTCGTCGGTGATGAGCCGTCCGTCGCGCAGGACGCACACCCGGTCGGCGAGGCGGACGGCCTCCTCCACGTCATGGGTGACCAGGAGGACGGCCGGCCGGTGGATGCGGCACAGCTCCCCGACGAGGTCCTGCATCCGCAGCCGGGTCAGGGCGTCGAGCGCGGCGAACGGCTCGTCCAGGAGCAGCAGTTCGGGTTCCCGGACCAGGGCGCGGGCGAGCGCCACGCGCTGGGCCTCGCCGCCGGAGAGGGTGCCGGGCCAGGCGCGGGCATGGCCTTCGAGCCCGACCTCGGCGAGCGCCCGGCGGCCCCGCTCCGCCTCCGACCGGGGCAGGGCGACGGTCACATTGGCCAGCACCCGCTTGGACGGCACGAGCCGCGGTTCCTGGAAGACGATGGTCCGCGCCCTCGGCACCCACACCTGACCGGAGTCGGCGTCGTCCAGGGCGCCCAGGATGCGCAGCAGGGTGGTCTTGCCGCTGCCGCTGGCGCCGAGCAGGGCGACGAACTCGCCGCGCCGGATGGTGAGATCGAGCCCGGCGAGGACGGGCCGCTCCCCGAAGGTCTTGCGCAGCCCGCGCACCTCGACGGCGCTGGAGTCCGCGTACGCGGCCGTACCGGCCGTACTGACGGTACTGCTGCTCATCGGCCCGCCCTCCGCCAGGGCATGAGGACCCGTTCCAGGAGCCGGACGAAGGCGTCGGCGAGAAGGCCGAGGAGGCCGTAGACGAGGATGCAGACCATGAGGATGTCGGTGCGGGCGAAGCTCTGGGCCTGGGACATCAGATAGCCGATCCCGGCGGTGGCGTTGATCTCCTCGGCGGCGATCAGCGCGATCACACTGAGGGTCATCGACAGCCGCAGCCCCGCGAGCAGCGAGGGCAGGGCGCCGGGCACCACCACCTCGCGCACGATGGCGATCCGGCTCATCCCGAAGCTGCGCATGGCCTCCACGAGCCGGGCGTCGGTGCTGCGGACCCCGCTGGTGGTGGAGACGTACATCGGGAAGGTGGTGGCGACGGCGATCAGCAGGATCTTGGCGATCTCGTTGATGCCGAACCAGACCATGAACAGCGGGACCAGGGAGAGGAAGGGGATGGTGCGCAGGGTCTGGAGGGAGGAGTCGAGGAGTTCGTCGCCGAGCCGGGTGAAGCCGGTGATCACCCCGAGGGTGAGTCCGACGGTGAGCCCGATGAGCAGTCCGGCGCCGGACCGGGTCAGGGAGGTGACCAGGGCGTCGGAGAGCTGGCCGTCGCCCCAGAGTTCACCGACCGCGCGGAGCACGTCGGAGGGCGGGGCGAGGACATCGGGGGTGAGCAGGCCGGTCGCGGAGGCCGCCCACCACAGGGCGATCAGGGTGAGGGGCCCGAGCGCCCGGACGAGGGCGGCGAAGCGGCGGGGCCGGGGGCGGGTGACGACGGGCCGGGGGGTGACCAGCCCGCCGGGGGTGCGGGTGGGCTGCTTGCCGAGGGTGACGGTCGCCGTCCGGTCGAGGGCGGTCATGACAGCCCGGTGACATCGAGCAGGTGGTCGGCGATGTCGATCCGCTCGGGGGTCACCTTCTGCTCGGCGTAGAAACCGGCCACGGCCTCGAAGCGGGTGATGTCCGCGTCGGTGATCGGCTCGACGGTGCCGCCCTGGGCGGTGAACTCGATCTGGATGCGCCGGGCCTCGCCGCTGAGGGCCTGGGGTCCGGCGTCGGTGGTCACATTGAGGTAGGCGGCGGGGTCCTGCTTCTCCTTGACGCTGCCCTCGTGGAGGTAGTCGTAGAGGGCGGTGACGATCTCGGGGTGCTCGTCGGCGAAGCCGGTGCGGACGGCGGTGAGGCTGTAGTTGTCGGAGCCGATGGTCCGGCCGTCGACCAGGAACCGGGACTCGCCGAGGCCGAGTTCGGCGACGGAGTAGGCGGCCCAGACCGCCCAGGCGTCGACCTGGCCCGCGTTGAAGACGGCCGCGGTCTGGTTGGCGGGCAGATACACCCGCTCCACCTCATCGGCCGGGATGCCCTCCTTGGCGAGGGCCTTGAGCAGCAGATACTCGCCGGTGCCGCCCTTGTTGACGGCGACCTTCCGCCCGACGAGATCCGCGACGGAGTCGATCCCGGAGTCCTTCTTGACGAGGATGCCCTCGCCGACCGGGTCGGGCGTGGTCGCGGTGAAGAACTTGAAGCCGGGGCTCTGGGAGAGCGAGGTGATGCCGGAGGTGATGGAGCCGGTGGCGATGTCGAGCTGATCGGCGTTGAGGGCCTGGGCGGCGGGGGCGAAGGGTCCGGCGCTGCCGGTCCAGGCCACCTTGGCGTTCACCTTGGCGAGGGCCTTGTCGAGCGAGCCGTCCTTCTTGCCGACGGCGAGCACTCCGCTGTTGCCGGGGTCGGGGATCCGCACGGTGACGGTGGGTCCGGAGCCGGAACCGGAACCGGAGCCTGCGGCAGCCGCGTCGGTGCTGCCGTCGCCGTCCGCCGTGCCGCAGGCGGTGAGGGTGGCGAGGGCGGTGAGCAGGGTCAGGGCGGCGGGGAGCCGGGCGGGGATGCGCATGGTCGTCGTCCTAGGGGGCTGAGGTGGCGAGGTTGATGAGGGCGAGGCGCAGGGGTTCGGGGTCGGCCCAGGCGTGCACGTCGACCGGTTCGGGCAGGAAGCCGTGCGTGTGCAGGGCCGCCGCCTGGCGGGCCAGCAGGTCGAGCCGTTCCCCGGACAGGTCGGGGTGGAGGGTGCGGTGGGTGCCGGGGCGGTAGGCGCCGTGGACCCCTTCGGCTCCGGCCCCGGTCTCGGCGCCGAGGATGCGGGCGACGTCCTCGGGCTGGGCGGCGGCCCAGTCGGCGGCGCGCAGCAGCACGGTGAGGAAGCGGGTGACCAGGTCGGGGTGTTCGTCCAGCAGACGCTGGTGGACGGTGATGGGGCGGGGGGTGCCGTTGTTGACGCGGTGGGTGCGGTCGGGCAGGTCGTCGAGTTCGACGGCGGCCTCGGCACCGGCCCGCCGGGCGGCCTCGACGGCGAGGGCGCCCTTGACGTAGATGGCGTCGACATCTCCCCTCACGAGGGCGGCGAGTTCGGCCGACCACTGCGGGGCCGACGGCCCGGTGCCGTCACCGGCGGGGACGTCGACCAGTTCGGCCTCGTCCAGTCCATACCCCGCGGAGGCCAGGGCGCCCTCGAAGCCGCGCAGGGCCATGGCCCGCCAGAAGTCGATGGGCAGGGGGTGCCGGGGCAGGGCCAGTCGCCGGCCGCGCAGGGCGGCGGCGCCCCGGATGCCGGAGCCGGGGGCGACCAGGATGGTCTGCCGCTCCTCGATCCAGGTCAGCCCGATCAGCCGGGTCGCCTCGCCCCGGGACCGCGCCCACAGCGCCGGAACGTTGCCGCCCTCGCGGAAGAGGCCGGGCAGGGCGTGGGTGTAGTGGGTGCCGCGCAGATCGGGGGTCAGGTCGGAGGCGCGGTCCTGGAGGGAGCGGACGGCGATCCCGTCGGCGGCGAACTCCTGCGCGAGCCAGTGCCGGTCGGCGGCGATACCGGTCGCGGTGGGCACCGGACAGCGGGTGAACCACAGGGTGTCGGGAAGGGCGTGGCGGGGCGCGAGGGTCCCCGGCGCGGGGTGGTGCGGCATGGGCTGTTCCCTTGGCTGCCGTCCTGCTGGACGGGGTGGGGTGGAGGACGCGGGCGGACCGCGAGGAGGGGTGGCGGGGCCGGCCGGTGGTGAGGGGCGCGAGGGCCGCGCGGACCCGGGAGACCGGCCATGGACCGGGCGCGAGAGTCCCGGGCGCCGGGGCCCAGGGGGTGGTGTGCGGGGTGGTGCGGCCCGGTCGCTCAGCGACAGGTGGCGCTGGAGACGCGGCCGAGGTCGACATGGCGGCGAGCGGTCAGCAGGAGGACGGCGGTCAGGGACATCGCGGCGCTCCTTCCGATGGCTCGCGCCGGACCCGTTCCGGCGGCGTGACCGCAGCGTGGCACGGCCACCGAGGGCACGGCAAGCGGCTTCCCACGATGTGGGAACGAACGTGAACAGGCTGTTTCAGCAGGTGGGTGGGCCCATCCGGGCATGCCGCCATATGGGAATCTACTGACGCGCGAGCAGAACGCGCACAGAACGCGAGCAGAGCACGGAACACAGCGCAAACTGAGTGCGGACCAGGGCACGGAACTGAGCACAGAGCACGGTTGGTTCGGCGCGGCGGGGAGCCGCGGCGACGGGAGCGGAGGCGGAAGCGCGTGGCAGGAACTCCGGTCGCCGGGGCGCAGGCGGTGCAGCGGGCGCTGGACGTCCTGCACTGCTTCCATGACAACGCGCCCGATCTGAGCGCGTCGGAGATCTCCCGCAGGCTCGGTCTCTCGGCGTCGACGGCGCACCGGCTGGCCCGTACGTTGCAGGGCGCCGGGTTTCTGGAGCAGGACCCCCGGACGGCCCGCTTCCGGCTCGGTCCCGCGGTCACCGAGCTGGGCCGGCTCTCGTACCACCAGCGGGGTCTGCATCTGGCGTCGCCCGAGCTGGCGGATCTGGCGCGGCGGACCGGGGCGACGGCGGATCTGGCGCTGCGCAGCGGCCCGCACGCGGTGATCGTGGCGGGCGGCTCGGTCACCCCGAAGGTGGGTCTGCGCCGGCCGCTGCACTCCACGGCGCTGGGGAAGGTGCTGCTGGCCTGGCCGCGGTCCGGGGAGAGCGGCGCGGAGTCGCTGCCGCCGCTGGTGGCGTTCACCGAGCGGACCATCGTCGACCGGGAGCGGCTGGCGGCCGAGCTGGAGCGGGTGCGGGAGCAGCGGTACGCGGTCAATGACGGGGAGTCGGCGCAGGGGGTCCGTACCCTCGCGGTGCCGGTGCTGGACCATCTGGGCTCGGCCCGGTTCGCGGTGGCGCTGCGGGGCACGCCGGAGCTGATCACGGCCGACCGGTTCGACTGGTTCCTGACCCAGGCGACGACCTGCGCGCACGCGCTGACGGTCCTGCTGCTGCCGCCGTCGCAGCGGGGCGGCGGCGCGGCCGGGGCCTGAGGTGTGCCCGGCTGGGGAAGTCGCCGGGCCGGGGAAGGTCCGCCGGGCTGGGGAAGGCCCACCGGACCAGCGAAGGCCCACCGGACCACCGGACCAGGGGACCAGGGGACCGGGGAAGGTCCGCCCGGTCAGGGAACTGATCACCGTCGATCACCCGTCCTCCCCGACGGGACTGATCGTCGGACGGGGCACGATGGCACGGGAGAAGACAGCGGGGGCGGCTCCGTGGTGGCCGGGTGGGCCCTGGTGGCCGGGTGGGCCCCGGTGGACACGGGCGCGGGCACGGGCTCGGGCTCGGGGCCGGGTGACCGCCGTGGTCGCCGTGGCCGCGGTGCTGACGGCGGGGCTGCTGTTCTTCCACCGGGCGGTGCCCGACACGGCCGGGCGGCCGGGCAGTCTGCTGGAGTCGTTCCTGCCCTGGCTCGGCCTGCCGGTCCTCGTGCTGCTCGGGGTGGCGCTCCTGCGCCGGTCGGCGGCGGCGCTGGTGGCGGTGCTGCTGCCGGTGGCGGCGTGGACGGACCGGTTCGGGGGGCTGCTGCTGCCGGAACCGGGCGCCGTTCCGGGCGAGTTGGTGGTCGTCCAGCACAATGTCAGCGACGAGAACACCGACCCGGCGGGCACGGCCCGCGCGCTGGCGGACGCGGCACCCGATCTGATCGCGCTGGAGGAGTTGGTGCCCCCGGCGCTGGAGGTGTACCGGCGAACCCTGGCCGCCGACTACCCGTATCACGCGGTGCGCGGCACGGTCGGGCTGTGGTCGAGGCACCCGCTGGCCGAGGTGCGGTCCCTGGACATCAGGCCCGAAGGCATCACGGAGCCATGGAACCGAGGGCTGCGCGCGCTGGTCCACACCCCGCGGGGCGACCTCGCGGCGTATGTCGCCCACCTCCCGTCGATCCGGCTGGGCCCGAGCGGGCTGGCCTCGTCCCGGCGGGACGACAGCGCCCGGCGGCTGGGCGCGGCGATCACCGCCGAACCGCAGAAGAGGGTCCTGCTCCTCGGCGATCTCAACGGCACGGTCGACGACCGCGGGCTGTCCCCGCTCACCGCCGTCCTCGACCCGCCGGAACGGGGCTTCGCCCTGAGCTTCCCGGCCGCCTTCCCGGTGGCCCGCATCGACCAGGTACTGGCCCGCGCGGCGACCGTCACCCACATCGGCACCCTGCCGCCCACGCCCAGCGATCATCTGCCGGTCGTGGCCCGGATCGGCCCCGGGTGAGCGCGGGCCGCGCGGTGCGCCGACGGCGCGGCGGATAAGGTGCCCCGATGCGGCGGATCCTGGTGGTGGGTGTCACGGGCGCGGGCAAGTCGACCCTCGCCCGCGCCCTGAGCGCCCGTACGGGAGTGCCGTACCACGAGATGGACGCGCTGTACTTCGACGGCCCCGGCTGGTCCGTCGACCCGGACTTCGCCGAACGGGTGCGCGGCCTCGCCGCCGAGCCGGGCTGGATCATCGACTCCCTCGGCCATCCGGAGGTGCGCGATCTGCTGTGGGCGCGGGCCGACACGGTGATCTGGCTGGACTATCCCCGCCGGGTCGTCATGCCGCGCGTCCTGCGCCGCTCCCTGCGGCGCTCCGCGACCCGCGAGCCCCTCTTCGGCGGCAACCGGGAGACCTGGTCGGACTGGCTGAGCCGCGAGCACCCGGCATGGTGGTCCTGGTCCCAGCACATCCCCCGCCGCCGCGAGATCCAGCGCCGCACGACCGACCCCCGCTTCGCGCCCCTGGACACGGTCCGGCTGCGGGGTCCCCGGGCCGCGCGGGAGTGGCTGTCGGCGGTGCGCGCCGGGTAATCCGGTGGTGGCGCGCGCCTCGCGACTTCTGGCCTGAGGGCCCGGCCACCGGCCCCGGAGCCTTCGTGAGGCGCGGGAGTGGGTCCGGGAAGGGCGGCGCGGCACAGCGGCCCGCCCCGGCGCCCCCCGACCCGCCGCGGACTGACCTGACTCACCCTCAGTCAGCCCTCTCACCCTCCCCCACGACCGGGCCCTGCGCGCCACGGTGACCACGGACCACGGACCACGGACCACGGACCACCGACCACGGACCACGGACCACGGGCCACTCGCGGTGCATGCCGCCCCTCCGGGTTCGGTGGTGCGCGGTGTGAAGCCCCCCGCGCGTGGCTGCTGCCGCCACCGGCAGCGACCATCTGCCGGTGGCGGCCGAGGACGTCCGGTGAGCGGCCCGTCGCCGTGCCCGTCGCCGTGCCCGTCCGTCAGTCGCCGGTGATCTCCACGGCGAGGTCGTTGTCGACGGTGTAGTAGGGCCGCGCCGCCAGACCCCCGGAGGACCCCAGGGGGTTCGGCACCGGGGACGCCGGGTACACGAACACCTTCTTCCGGTCGGCGACATCGTCCAGCAGGCGCGCGGCCCGCACCAGGGGTGCGTCGGCGGACGGCCGGACGAAGACGTCCCACACCCCGGGGCCCGGGCCCGCCGTGCCGGACGCCTCGGGCAGGTCGCGGTAGGCGGCGGTGAAGGCGAACGCGTGGGTGTCCCGCCCCGTCACCGGCGTCTCCCGCACCACGCCCCCCTGCCCCCGCCGCCGCAGCACGGCCGCCGCCCCGGCGCCCAGTGCGGCGCCGAAGACCCGGCCGTGGACGGTCATCGCGGCATCGGCCACCCGCACCCGGTCCACCTCCGCGTGCCCGGCGCGCAGCCAGGTGCGGACGGCGAGGTAGCCGTCCAGGGTGACGTACGGGACGCGGACGGCGAGCGGTGTCGGGGCGGTGCCCGGGGTGCGGCCGGGGACCAGGGCGCGGAGGTCCCGGACGCCGGGCAGGAGCCGGGTGCGGATGTCGTCGTCGGGCGTGGGCAGGAGGTAGAGGTCCCAGCGGCCCTCGTCCAGGGCGGGGTCCGGGCCGATGGCCGTCCGCCACTCGCCGGGGCCGGTCCCGGGTGCGAGGTCGACGGTCCGGGTGAGGCGTTCCGGCCGGCCCTTCGGCGGGCGCAGCCGCAGCAGCAGCCGGGGCCGGGACGCGGTGGCCGGGGCGGTGGGGCCGGTGATCCGCAGGGTCATGCGGCCGTCGGCGTCCACCGTGCAGTGGGCGCGGGGCCGTTCGCCCGCGCCGGGTCCGGGGCTGCTCATCGCTTCGCCTTCCGTACGGTCCTGAGGAGGGTGCTGGCCGCCGAGTAGGCGGCGTCCCGGGCCGCGTAGCCGCCGGAGACGAGGGCGGCGTCGAGGCCGGAGGTCCGCGCGGCGGCGGGGCGGCCCGCCGCCCGGGCCGAGGCGAGCGCGGTGAAGAGTTCCTCGGCCTGAGCGACGACCGGGCCGGGGGCGTAGCGGGCGGAGTTGGCGAGGGCGGCGCGTCCCATCCGGCGGCGGGTCTCGTCGTCCCGGACGAGGTCCAGGAGGGCGGTGGAGAGCGCCGCGCGGTCGTCCACCGGGACGAGACGGCCGTCCTCGCCGTCCGCGATGATCTCGGCCGGGCCGTGCGGGCAGTCGGTGCTGACGACGGGCAGGCCGCAGCGCATCGCCTCCACGATGGTCATGCCGAACGGCTCGAAGTTCGAGGTGGCGGCGGCGATGGACGCCTTGGGCCACTCGGCCTCCATGGGGATCGCGGCGCCCATGAGGAAGACGTTGTTGTAGAGGCCGAGGTCGTCGATCAGCCGTCTGAGCCGGTCGTGTTCCTCGCCCTTGCCGTAGATCCGCAGATGCCAGTCGGGGTGTTCGGCGGCGACCGCCGCGAATGCCTCGATGAGCAGGTCGTACCGCTTCACCGGGACCAGCCGGCCCGCGGCCACCACCACCCGGGCCGTGCCGTCCGAGGGTGGGAGGGAGGGGTCGGGGACGCTGTTGGGCAGCGCCTCCACCCGGACGCCCGGCAGGCGCATCTTGCGGCGGTAGGCGGCGGCGTCGGCGTCGGTGACGGTGGTCAGGGCGTCGAGGCGGGGGTAGACCCGGCGCAGGACGCGGCGCAGCCGGGGCGGGTGGTTGTCCAGGGTGAGGTGTTCCTGCCCGACCTTCAGGGTGCCGGTGCGGGCCTGGAGCGCGAGATGGACGTTGAGGCCCGGCCGGGTGCCGATCACGACATCGGCGTCCGTCCCGGCCAGGAACTCCCCGATCCGCTCATCGGTCAGGGCGCTGTACTGCTGGTAGCGGTACTCGTGGGCGGGGAAGACCGTGGCCGGTGTCAGGTGCCGGGGGTGGTCCTGCTCGGTGCGCAGGTCCACCAGGGGGCGCAGCCGGACGCCGGGGTGCGTGGGGACGTTCGGGTTCTCCCGGTGGCGCAGCGCCGAGACGATTTCCACCTCATGCCGTGCTGCCAGCGCCCCGGCCAGGTTGTTCGTGGTGGTGATGGTCCCTCCGATCCCATAGGCGTTGTGGATGAGGAAAGAAATCTTCATATGGGTACAGACAGTGCTGTTCACCGGGGCGTTGCCTCGGCTCCACCACTGATTCCGCGTCCCGTTGCGGGCCGTCGGCACCCGAGGCCGTCGCGGGCGGCCCCGCCGGTGTCGGTCCGCCGTGATATCCACTCCCCATGGCCGAATTCCAGGACTTCAACTTCAAGTTGGTCGTCATCGACCAGCTCATGTACCGGGAGCGGATCCTCGCGCCCGCCTTCGATCTCGGTGCCCTGCTGCTGGCCCAGGGCGTCACCGACCACCCGGCGTCCTATGTGCTGCTCAACGGGCTGGACGAGGAGGTGCTGGAGGTGTCACGCGCCTACTTCGGGCAACTGGAGATAGGTGACGATCTGCTGGCGGGCGTCGAGAGCCTCTGCTTCGACGCCGGTCTGGACATCTACGGGCACTGCGCCCCGGCCTGGGACGGCGAGGACGACCTCTTCGACGTCCGGTCGCTGGCCGACCTCGCCCTGCTGCCCGGACTGCGCCGGGTCGTGGCCGTGGACGACGGGACGCTGGTCGCCCCGGGCAAATGGGAAACGCTGGCCGCTCGGGGGATCGCGGGGAGGTAAGGGGAGGGGAGGGGAGGTATGGGGCGAGGCACAGGGGTCGGTTCGGGAGGAGCAATCGGGGTGGGTGAAGCGGGAGATGAGGGGTACGGCATGCGGGGTGGGTCGCTGAGGTGCGTGCACTGCGGGCGGGACATCGGGTGCGGGGTGCCCGCGGCGGGCGGGCCGCCGTGTCTGGGGCAGTTCCATGTCGGCAGCGGTGAGGTCGCGTGCTTCCCGGAGCGGGGGGTGGCGAGTCCTCGTGCGCGGCCGGTGGAGGCGTGCGGGTGCGCGGCGCCCGGGGAACTCGTGCCGTCCGGGCCCGGGATGGCGCCACCGCCCGTCCCGGCCGGGGTCGCCGGGCCCGGTTCGGGTGAGCGTGCCGGTGAGCGTGCTGGTGCTGGTGCCGGTTCCGGTGTGGAGAGGCTGGCAGAGGTCGGCCGGGCGTTCCTGGATCGGGTCGCGCCGCCGGGGGCGGGGGCGGGGGCGGGGGTCGTCGAATTGGCCGACAGGGCGGGGGTGTGTGTCGTCCAGGCGGTGCGCGGCGGCGGCAAGGTGTATGTCGCCCCTGACGAGACGCTGCTGTTCGTGCCCTCCGCCATGGACTTCGCGACGGGGCTGGCGTCGTTCCTGGGCGGCGCGCGGACACCGTGAGCGGTTCCCCCAGGTCGGGGCGGGCGGGGCAGCGTTCGGCGGCGCGCGACACCGTGAGCGGTGCTGCCGGGTCGGGGCGGGGCCGGGGGGTAGGTGGCGCGCGAACGCCGTGGCCGGTGCCGCCGGGTCGGGGCGGGGCAGCGGCCGTTGCCGCCTCAAGGCAGCGCGAGCACGCAGAACTCGTGGCCGTCCGGGTCGGTCAGGCAGGTCCAGGGGACGTCGCCCTGGCCGACGTCGAGGTCGGTGGCCCCGAGAGCCCGCAGCCGGGCCACCTCCGCCGCCCGGTCGTCGCCGGGGCGGGGCAGCAGATCCAGGTGGACGCGGTCCGGCACGGCCCGGGGACCGGAACCGCGCAGGAATTCGAGGTAGGGCCCGGTACCGGCGGCGGAGCGCCACACCGCGCTGTCGTCGGTCACCCGGTGCAGCGTCCAGTCGATCGCCTCGCCCCAGAAGCGGGCCATGGCGTGCGGATCCCGGCAGTCGACGACCACCGCGGCGACCGGCCCCGTGTCCCGGTACACCTCCCGGGGTTCCAGCACGCAGAACTCATTGCCCTCGGGGTCTCCCAACACTCCGTTCTAGCGGTTCTGGAGTGTGGTCATGGTCGCATCGGTCCTGGTCAACGGCACGGGGAACCCCTCGCCCTCCACAGGGTCCATGGAAACGACCCGCAACCCCCTGGTGGGGACAGTCTTCGAAACGACCCTCCGGGGCGTGCGCTGCGTCCGCCTGTCCGTCCTCACGGACGAGACGACCAGCCCCGAACGGCAGCGCGAGGCAGACGACAACGCAGCACGGGCCCTCGGCATCGACTTTGGGGAAGGTGACCAGCTCCGGGAAGCGGTCGACCTTGACGTGTCGGCCAGCAAGACCAGCCCCTTTGACCGCCCCGAGCTTGGGAAGTGGCTCGCCCATCCGGACAGCTTTGATGCATTGGTCTGGTGGAGGTTCGACCGCGCCATTCGGTCCATGGGCCACATGTACACGCTCGCCGAATGGGCCAAGAAGCACCGGAAAGTGCTGGTGTTCGCCGAAGGTATCGGCGGGGGTCCGCCCATGGTTTTCGACTTCCGCAACCCCACGGACATCATGTCCGACCTCATGATGATGCTGTTCGCGTTCGCCGCACAGGTGGAAGCGCAGAGCATCAGCGACCGGGTTACCGGCGCCATGGCTGCAATCCGGAAAATGGCTCTCCGGTGGCGCGGTTCCCGACCGTCGTACGGCTACATGCCCGCCCCGATGCCCGAGGACCACGGCGGAGTCGGCTGGACCCTCGTCCAGGACCCGGACGCCGTAAAAGTCATCCTGCGAATCGTCAAAGAACTGTTCGACGGTAAGACAGCCGCAGCAGTAGCCGTAGGTCTGAACGAGGACCGGATTCCGAGCCCTCGCGACCACTGGGCAATCAAGAAAGGCCGTACCACGGGCGGCAAGCCGGGCGGAAAGACTGGACTCAGCAAAGACGCGTTCAACTGGAACCCCGCAGTCATTACCCGGATGCTCAAGAATCCTGCACTGCTCGGCTGGAAGATGCACAAGGGCAAGCCGGTACGCGACGACCAGGGCAACCCGGTCATGGCTACAGAGTTCCCGATCTTCACCCGTGAGGAATTCGACAGCATCGGCGCACTGCTCGACTCGCGCAGCATCGACAACACGGACCGCAAAGACACGGACGCACTGCTGCTGCGGGTCATCCACTGCGCAAGCTGTGGGGGCCGTATGTACCTCAACAAGCAAGAGAGCAAGAAAAACCAGCACCCCACGTACAAGTGCAACGCGCACGCCCGAGGCGACAGGTGCGACAAGCCGGCGAGCATCCGGGGAGACTGGACGGACGACTACGTGACAGCAGAATTCCTGCGGCTGGTCGGGCCGATCGAGACGAGAACCGTGATCGAGATCCCCGGATACGACCCCGAGCCCGAGCTACTCGCGACCCTCAATGAGTTCACGGAGCACCAGGAACAGAAGGGCCGCCAGAAGTCCAAGCATGCCGCGGCCGAATGGCAGCGACGCGCGGACGCACTCGACAACCGCATAGCCGAGCTGGAGACCCGGGAAAAGATCGAGCCCCGCCGGGAAGCCACCCCGACCGGCCGCACGTTCGCCGACGAGTGGGCGGGGAAAGACACTGCGGGACGGCGATCGATGCTCGTTGAAGCGGGGGTGCGGCTGGAGGTACGGCGCGGCACTCCGGGCGGGTGGCGGAAGCTGGACACCCGGCGCGTCGACTTCACCATGCGCGGTGAGCTGAACGCAGTGGTGGATGAACTTGCCGCCCTCGCCGACGTAACCGCAGCGGAGACGGACCCGGCAAAGGAGGCTCCGACCATCCCGGGTCACACGCTCCGCGTAGCAGAGACCGATGCCCCCACGGCGACGGAGCCCGAGCACACTCCCGAGCCCGAAACAGTCCTTGTGTGAGCCCGTAGAGCCCCGGTGGTCCCTCTCATCCACCGGGGCAGTGCATGCCCGCACACGGGCGTACAGGGCTTTCGCGGGTGGTTCCTGGGGGCCGCCGCCCCCCGGTGCAGCCTCTCAGCGGGCAAGAGGGGTGACGGGGTGGTGAAAACACCCCCATTTTTTGAACACGTAGAGAAAATATAGAGAAAACAGGAACGGGGTCTATCTCGTCACCTCGTCACCCCTGCTGCCTCGCGGGAAACCTTCGCCCTCCACTACTGGAGAACCCGGGAACACTCCACTGCCGGGATCACGGGAAACCTTCGCCCTCCACTACTGGAGAGAGAACGGAGGTGACGCCCGCGCCACGTAAGCTCCGTAGCCGCTGCCCCGTCCCTGGGTGCCTCAGGCAATCTGCCAGGCGAGCCGAACCCGGACGCATGGTCACGGCTCCGTCCGCTGTGCACGACGTGCCACAACCGCGAGACGGCACGGCATCAACCAGGCGGGTTCGCTGCCGAGCACCGTTCGCGCCGTGAGTCCGAGCGTCCGCCGTTCTGACGAACCAGGCGGGTGCCCCCTCCCCGAGCCCCAGTTGAGCGGCAGGGAGGCAAAAAACCCTTATGGTCAAACTGACGATTTCTGTGGAGGGCTCCATGTACCACTGGCCACGCATCTACCGCTACAAGGTGGCGGAACCCGGGGTCCGAGTGGTCCTCAATCGCTACTCCCGGACCATCGGGGTTGCTGCTGTCCTCGGCGCGTACGGCTATTGCGTCAAGTGGGGCGACGCGTGACCCCGGTCGGGCGCAAGCCCAAGCCACACATTCAGGCGGTTCGGGAAGGGACCTTTAGGCCCGACCGGAATCCCGAGGGCGTGTGGTTCGGTCCGTCCGAACCGCTGGAACCCGACTGGTCCGAGTTGCTGCCCGGTGACGCGTCGAAGGATGTGCGGGACAAGGCAGCCGATGTGTGGGCGAGAACGATTCCCGCCCTGGTGGTCGCTGCGGGACTGACCGACTCGCAACGGGAAACCGCCATCGAGTATTGCGTCACGGTCGCTCGCCTCTGGCAGGCGGAGCGGGAACTGTCCCTGCGTGGGCTCATGGTGACCACGGAGCGGGGCACCGTGAAGAACGGGGCCGCAACGATTGCGGGCCAGTACCGGACGCAGCTTGCCCGGTACATCAGGGAGTTGGATCTGTCCCCGAGTTCGCGCAGCGCGATCACGCCCCCGGAATTCGATGAAGACGACGACGGAATTTTCGACTGACCAGACTGTCAGTAATCCATCAACAAACAAGGAGAACACATCGTGGCACTGACCCTTGCCGAATCCGCGAAGCTGACTACCGAAGAACTTCGCAGGGCGGTAATTGAGATGTTCGTTCAAGAGTCGCCCATTCTTGACCGCCTTCCGCTGCTCAGCTTTGAGGGCTCGGCTTACGCGTACAACGAGGAATCTACCCTTCCCGGCGTGTCGTTCCGTTCGGTGAATGAGGCATACCCGGAAAGCACCGGATCGGTGAACCGGAAGATCGAAACACTGGCGATCCTCGGCGGAGACGCAGACGTAGACCGCTTCATTGCGCGGACACGAGGGAACGTAATTGACCAGCGCGCCGTGCAGACCGAGATGAAGGTCAAGGCTGCATCAATTCACTTCTCAGACCAGTTCTTCAACGGGGACACGGTAGTAGATCCCAAGGGTTTCGACGGTTTGCGTAAGCGGCTGATCGGGCGTCAGGTGATCGACACCAACGGCGTCGGGCCGGTCGCTAACGGGCATGAGTTCTTTGATGCACTTGACCGGCTGGCAGCTTCCGTGCGCGGAATCAACGGATCTAATGGCGCGCTTTACATGAACGGTCAGCTCATCGCGCAGATCCGGTCGGGGTTCCGCCGATTGGGAGGCAGTGAACTACTGCTCAGCGACATCATGGGGAAGAGCACCACGACATGGAATGGAATTCCACTGCTCGATGCCGGTCAGCGACTGGACGGCACGGATGTCCTTCCCCTCACCGTAGGTGCCGACGGCAAGGAGACCGGCGACATTTACGCGGTGCGCTTCGGAGCCACTGAGGCCAATTCGGCGGTTACCGGCATCACGAACGGCGGGGTTCAGGTTACGGACCTCGGCGAGGCGCACGACAAGCCGGTTTATCGCACCCGCATCGAGTTCTACTGCGGGATTGCCGTATTCGGCGGAAAGGCTGCCGCTCGACTCAGAGGTGTTTTGAACGGCTGAACACATGACCAACCCCCGTGCGCATAGCCCTTCGGGTTACCGGGTGCGGGGGTTTTCTAATTTTTCCAGCAGGCTTCAGAGGGTTCGGTTTCCTTTTCCTGCCTAAGGTGCTGTCACGGCCGGAATTCCTCATTTTGGGAGGAGTAGCTCACGGGAGCGCTCGACAGTGATTTGTGCGGTCGAGTTCAGCCGATAAGGAGAAAGCAACGAAGGAACCTTCGCCAATTGTGCATCAATCCTGCCCGAGTGGATCGCCGGGTACTCATCCAAGATCGAATTCCAAGTAGTGCACGCCGCCTCCAAATGGCCGATTTTTAATTGCCTTTCTGCAAGGAAAGAGCTAAATAGCAGTTTGGTTAGCTGCTTGTCTGTGGAATCCCGTAGGGGGAAATGTTCGTTTAGCGACTCAATGCTCCCCTTTGTGTCGCCCAATGCGTTTCGCACTTGCGCAGTGATGTAGGCCAGCGTTGCCGAATTGAAGCCACCAAACGTTTCCGGTCTGCTTTCGGCCTGATTTACAGCGCGCTCCGCCTCGCGCAAACTATTGAATGCGTTTACCTTTTCGCCTGCAAGGGCATACGCGTGTGCTTGTTGGCCGGTGAGAAATGCCCGCATCCGGGGAGTCGAGTCGGGCGATGACTCGGCGGCAGCATTCGCAAGCCTTACGGCTGGCGTACCGTGCCCCAGATTTGCGGCCTGTACCGACATCCCGCGTAGGACATGGCAATAGGTCATGCGATCACTGCCGACCCCCGCAAGCTCCAAGCTCTTTACGTAGTACTGCTGTGCTCGACCATGCGCCCCTTCATCTACTGCCATCCATCCGGTCAGATAGCTGAGAAAGGCGGCGGCGGAAAGCATCGCCTTGCGGTTCTCGTCTGAGGCATTCGCTTTCAGGTTCGGGGCAACTGTATTGACCAAAAATGCCGCAGCCATCGGCCGTGCGTAGCGTCCACCGAATTCACTGTAGAGATCCATTAGGCGGTCCGTCATTTTCGTCACGCCTTGGATTTCACGCTGCCCAATCCGCCTTTGTGGGTCAATTCTGATGGCTTCCATTCGATCGACTACATCTTGCCAACCAGGAATAGCTAGAGCCACAGAGAAGACCCCTGCGCCGAGGACAATTCGACGTGAGGGGTCCATGTCTTGGCTCCCCAGGTCGATTAGCCCGTCCACGGTAGCCGGATGGGTGTTCGACTCTTCCGGGGGCGCTGGAAATCCTGCCTCAGAGTGCGCAATGGGTCGGCCCAGCCTCCGGGCGAACGCTTCCAAGATCAGAGGCCGGACCGCTTCCTTCGGCAGATGGCCGCTCAGCCACTGGTGCACGGAGGGCTGTCGGTACTTGAGGGGGGTCCCGTACTCGGTCCCGATGCGGTTGACCGCCTGGGCGAGCTGTCGCATGGTCCACCTGCTCTCGCGGAGCAACCGTTCAAGCGCTGTGTTCGGCTGCCGTGTCGTCACTGGCCCCAACTCCCGTGTTCAGACCGCTTATCGCTCTTATCTCCTGCCGTCTTCCCCACGGTACCGCCGTGCGTGACCACACGGTTGCCTAGTGCGAGCAAGGAGCGCCACGGCGAGGGACCCCGGACATGGATCACGAGACGGCACCCGAGAGCGATGACGTAGACAAGTTGGCTGCCCTGGTACGGGCGGGTGGGTTCTGGAGTCTCGCCCCGGAGTGGGTGCCACGGACCGGCTACGCGGTCCCGACCTCGCTGGTGCTCAGAGATGTTGAGGCCGGCCTACGGAGGCTGATCGATGACTGACCCGCCCAACCCCATGGCACTGAACGTGCCCCTGCTACAGCCTGTCCCGGTCGAGGGGTGCACCGTGTGCGGTGCGGCGGCAACCGCCCGGGACTCCGCCCGAAAACTGGGAAGCGCCGTCAGTGAACGGGCAGCGGACGAGACGATCCGGCAGCACCCGCACCGACGCGTCACGGACCAGACCGCCACCGCCGAGGGGGACAGTCAGACCCTCGCCCGGTTGCGTGAGCTGGTCCGTGAGGACAACCGGAAGCGCCGTGAGGGTGGCCGGCCGCTGTGACAAGCCGCAACCCCGGTCCGGCCCCCACCCGGGCGAGCCGGCCGCACCCGTTCTTCCGTACCCCGCATGAAATCGTCATCGGCACGGTCGTGTTCGATCGAGACTACGAAATGCCCGGCACAGTAAGGAACCTTGACGGCCGCTGGGTCGAGTTGCAGCGGCCCACGGGATTCATCTGGCGCGTGGACTTCGCCCGGTTGAGGCGGGGCACGGAACGCGAGGCCCGCCAACTGGTCGCCCTGGCCAAACTCCAGCGCGCACGCCAACGGGGGCGGTGGTCGTGAAGCGGTTCCGGGAGTTCGCCGCAGCGGTCACCGGGCCACTTCTGATCGCCGTACTGAGCGGGTCGTGCGGCTTCGCGCTCTGCATGGTGTGCCGCACCTAGATTCCCGTTCCTGCCGGACGCATCGAACAGGCTCCCCCGCCTATCGGAATCCCGGCAGGAACGGGGCACCACTCCGCTTTCGTCGGGGACTTCCCGGGAGTGCCGGTAACCATCACGGCCGGTGTTCGAGCGAGAGCGGATGCCCGGCCCCGTCGTGACGGAACGGGGCCGGGCACATCCGAACCCCGTCCGACTGCCAACGAGGGACAGCGGCAGTCGGACGGCCCCAAGTTCCGCACGTTCCAGACTGATTGCTGCGAGAATGTCCCAACAGGTTTCAAAGGGAAACCCGTTGGATCGCAAAAGGAGCACACGACATGTCGGCAACGCTGGTGACACAGGCTTTGATTCTGGCGGGTGGTCAAGCAACCCGTATGCGGCCGTACACCGACGACGCACCTAAAGCCATGGTCCCCGTAGCCGGTGCCCCCATCGTCGGCTACCAACTGGCATGGCTCGCAGAACACGGGGTGAAATCTGTAGTGATCAGCGGCGGATACAAGCACGAGATGATTTCGGATTACGCAGGCGACGGCTCACGCTTCGGCATCGAGACTCGCTACGCCATCGAGGATGAACCCTTGGGTCGTGGCGGGGGTCTAAAATTCGCCGCGCATCGGCTCCCGAATCCCAAGTCGCCGTTCTTCGTGCTCAACGGCGACGTAATCAGCACATTCTCACTGGTGGACTTCTCGGCCTATCACGAGAAGCACAGCGGCGCCGTCACGGTCGCACTCTCCCCGTACCGCTCCAACTGGGGCGTAGCCGATCTCGGCGACGAGAACCGGATTCGGGGATTTGTCCAGTCGCCCGAACTCCCGTACTGGATCAACGCCGGAATCTACGTCTTCAACCCCGAAGTGGTCGCCATGCTCCCCGACAAAGGTGACCACGAAGACAGCACATTTCCCCGACTCGCCACGGAAAACCGCCTTATCGGCTATCGACTGTCCGGCTACTGGCGCGGAATCGACACAGTGAAAGACGTGATCGAAGCATCCAAGGAAGTTCGGAAAGCGGGGGGCGTGCTCGCTCCGGAGTTCCTGACAACAGACCCCACCATCTGAACCGTGGGCCATCGCTAGCCCACGGAGTCGAAAGGAAGAGTCCGTGATTGACGCGAACGAGGTAATCGGAAGTCACAACGTTCTGTTCGTCACGTTCGACTCACTACGCTACGACGTAGCGCGGGCAACGACACACGGTGGCCGAACTCCAAATCTGGAAAATGTGCTCGCTCGCGGGCTATGGGAAGAACGCCGTACACAAGGGTCCTTCACGCTGCCCGCGCATATGGCGTTCTTCTCCGGATTCCTTCCGGTCCCGTCCGGCCCCGCGCGACCCGGAAGGTTATTTGCCTGCTACGCGGTACGCGGAACCACCATCAAAAAGCGCACATTCGTATTCGACGCCCCCAACATCGTGAGCGGACTTTCCGGTATCGGATACCGAACCGCGTGCATTGGCGGAGTCGGATTCTTCTCGAACCAGACCAAGTTGGGCCGCGTCTTGCCAGGGCTGTTCCAGGAGAGTTACTGGAGTCCGGACACGGGGACAGACTGCCCGGACTCCACACGACATCAAGTAGATATCGCTCTAAACGTTCTGGCCGAGCAGAAACCAGGAAAGCTCCTTTTCCTGTTCCTCAACATTTCAGCCACTCACACCCCGCACCACATGTATCTACCGGGGGAAAGCGCGGATTCCTGGGAAAGCCAATGCGCGGCTCTCGCATACGTTGACACCGAGCTAGGCCGATTGTTCGCCGTCATGCCGGACTTAGGGCCCTGGCTAGTATTACTTTGCGCGGACCATGGTGAAGCCTTCGGAGAAGACGGTCATCACGGTCATGGAATTGCCCACCCATCCGTGTGGAGTGTCCCCTACTCGGAATCGGTCATGCCTGCCTCAAGGCAGACGCCCTGACAGGCTTCCGGCCGCATTCCGGTTGATGCTAGTTTTCTCAGACAACAAAAAACGGCCCCGGCAGAGTGCTGGTAACACTCCGACTACCCGGGGCCGCCTGACGACACCACTGCTAGGAGCTGTCGCCGTGCGCAACTCTATCGTGCGCGCCATTGTGGCGTGCCTTCGCACCCTGCTTTCCCTATGCCTCCCCGGAACAGGGCGGCACAGGGCCGTCGTGAAACCGGTGAGCCGTCCTACGGCCCGCATTGAGCCCCCGACTGACCCCGCCCCGGTGTCCGCATGGTCCGCCCCCTGGACCGGACCGTCAGCACACGAAGTACGGGCAGTGTTCAAGGACGAACGGGCCCGCGAACTCTCCGACCTACAGCGTGAGCGGTACTACGCCGCAGGATTCGCCGCACTCGGTGTCGACTACGACCACCCGACCATGCCACTCGGCAGCGTCATCACCCGACAGGCAGCGGCATGACCGCCCCCAAGTTCATCGCCGCACTGCTGCGCAACGAACCCCCGGAGTCATCCGGGGCCCGTTGCTGCCGCTGCAAGCGATGGACGTACGCCCCCGTCCCCGTCCGGTACATCGAGCGTCAGAGTGGCCCCGGAGTGACCCTGTACGCGTGCCCCGCACATGCGGTGGAACTGTGGGCATGGGCAACCCCGGAGGATGACCTAGGCACCACGTAGCGCCACCCCCAGACAGCAAAACGCCCCGTTCGGCCAAGTGCCGGGCGGGGCTCTGTTGTTGGCGCTGACGTGCGCGTATCCTCAGAACCGGTAGTTGAAGGTGTTGGGGTCGGCGAGCACCGTCCACGGCACCTCGCCCTGGCCCACGTCGACGGGCGTCGCCCCGAGGTCCCGGAGGCGGGCCACCAGGTCCGCCTGATGCGCCGCGGAGGTGGTGGCGAGGTCGAGGTGGACCCGGTTCTTCACGGCCGGCTTGGGTTCCGGGACGGGGACGACATCGATGCCCAGGGTGACCGGGTCCGGCCAGACCAGGTCACCGGCGGGGCCGACATAGACGGTGGTGCCGCCGGGGCTGTGGGCGCTCCAGCCGAGCGCCGCCGCCCAGAACCGGCCGACCGCCGGGGCGTCGAGGGCCTTGATGTTCACCTGCACGGGTCGTAGGGCCATGCCGGGATCCTAAAGGGCCGTCACTCGGGCACGGGGTCCTGGAATCCACGGCGGCGGGCCGCTCCCGGGCGGCAGCGCAGCAGACGGCCCAGGGTGAGCCGGGCGCCGCGCAGCGCGCCGTGCCGGTGCAGGGCCTGGACGGCGTAGGTGGAGCAGGTCGGGGTGTACGGGCAGCAGGCGGGGCGGGTGGGGCTGACCTTGGTGCGGTACTGGCGGACGCCGTCGTACAGGGCTCCGGCGACCCGGCCGCCGGGGCGGGGCGCGGCGTGATCGGCGGCGCCGGGGACCGGGCCGCCGCCACGGGTCCGCGTGCCGGGCATGACCAGGGTGAGCAGGGAGACGAGCATCAGGTCGGGGCAGCAGACCCGTCCGAAGCTGCATCCGTCGGCGCAGCCCTCGGCCTTGTCCATGCGGCTGGGCTTCTGCCTGCGGCGGTCGTCCCTGCGGTCGTTGTGGTTCTCGCGGCGCCATGCCATCTGGTGTTTCCCCCATGTGCGGTCGAGCCTTGATCGTACTGAGTATCGACGCCGGTGACCCCGCGAGGTGCCGAAGGTAACGCGCGTCACGACGGAGCCCGGGGAACGGACGGGAACGTTCCGGGCGCCGCCCACCCCTGGCCGTCCCGGGACCGGTGCGTGACGGCCGCCGACCGGGAACGGTCATGGTCCGGTCACATTCCCCGCGCGGGACCGTCACGGGTCGCTGTGAGCATCCTGCCCGGCCATGCCGCCCGGCTGGCCGCGGGATCACGGCCGGAAGGCGGCTCACACTGTGTCAGCGCTGCTAGTGACGGACCCGGGCGGACGGGAGCGGGACGCCGGAACGCCCGGGATCCGGCTCCAGGCCATCGGCGCGGCCACGTACCGCGCGTTCCTGGCGTCCCCGCGCGGCGCCGCGCTGGGCGCCGGTTTCCTCCAGTGCCCCTCCTGGGCCGAGGTCAAGCAGGGCTGGCGGCCGCTGCTGCTGGGCTGGGGGCCGGACCCGGCGGCGGGGGCGCCGGGCCTGACCGGTGTGGCACTGGCCCTGCTGCGTCAGCTCCCCGGCACCCGGCGGTACTTCGCCTATCTCCCGGAGGGACCCGTGGCCGACTGGTCCGACCCCGGCATCGACACCTGGCTCGACCCCCTGCTGGCGCAACTGCGCGAGGCGGGCGCCTTCGCCGTCCGGATCGGTCCCACGCCCCCGTACCGGAGCTGGTCCGCGCGGGCGCTGAAGTCGGCGGCGGGGCCGGGCCGCCGGCTGGCCGATGTGCTGGACTGCGCGGTCGACCCGCTGGGCGCCGCCGTCGCCGACCGGCTGCACGCGCGCGGCTGGCGGCGCTGCGGCAGCGGCGGGGAGGCGGAGGGCGGGGGTGACGCCCAGCCGCGTCATGTGTTCCGGGTGCCGCTGGCCGGGCGGGGCGGCGAGGAGCTGTGGGGCGGGCTGAACCAGGAGTGGCGGCGCAATGTGCGGCGGGCCCGCAAGGAGGGCGTCGAGGTGGTCGTCGGCAGCGCGGCCGAACTGCCCGAGTTCTACCGGCTGCTGGAGATCACCGAGCGCCGGGACGGGTTCAGGCTGGGCCGCTCCCTGGCGTACTACCGGCGTCAGTACGAGGCCCTCAACACGGAGGAGCCCGGCCGCATGAGGCTGTATCTGGCCCGGCACCGGGGCGAGATCCTCGCCGCGCACACCCTGGTGACGGTGGGCCGGCGCGTCTGGTACCAGACGGGCGCCTCCGCCGATCACCGCCGCGAGGTCAGACCGTCGAACGCGGTGCAGTGGCGGATGCTGCTGGACGCCCAGGCGTCCGGCGCACAGGAGTACGACATGCGCGGGGTACCCTCCACACTCGACCCCGCGGACCGCTCGTACGGGCTTCTGCGCTGGAAGCTCGGCACCGGGGGGAGCGTCGTGGAGACGCTGGGGGAATGGGAGAGGGCGTTGGGCGGGACCACCAACCAGGCGCTCCACCGCGCCTTCCGGGCCTATCTGGCGCGCCGGTGAGCCAGGTACCCGCGATGGCCCCGGCCGGCCGGAGACGACGCCCCGCACCACCCCGCCCACCGGAGGAACCCCCCTCCACATCACCCCAGCCGCCCAAGTCCCCCTCCCCCTCCCCCTCCCTCGCCCGGAGCGGCATGCTCATGGCCGCCGGGTCCCTCGTCTCCCGGGCCACCGGCTTCGCCCGGTCGGCGATCGTGGCGGCGGCGCTCGGCATCGGGCTGACCGCCGACGGCTACGCGGTCGCCAACGCCCTGCCGACCGTGGTCTACATGCTGCTGATCGGCGGCGCGCTCAACGCGGTGTTCGTGCCGGAGCTGGTGCGGGCCGCGAAGGAGCACGCGGACGGTGGGCAGGCGTACACGCAGCGGCTGCTGACGGTGTGCGCGGTGGCGCTGCTGGCGCTGACCGGGACGGCGGTGGCGGCGGCCCCGCAGATCATGGCCCTGTACACCGGGTACAGCGGGGCGCAGGCGGAGCTGACGGTCGCGTTCGCCCGGTGCTGTCTGCCGCAGATCTTCTTCCTGGGCCTGTTCACCGTGCTGGGGCAGGTGCTGAACGCGCGGGGCCGGTTCGGGGCGATGATGTGGACGCCCGTCCTCAACAATGTCGTCGTCATCGCGGTGTTCGGGCTGTATCTGGCGGCCGGTGACGGGGGCACGCTGACCGCCGGGGAGCGGGCGCTGCTGGGGTGGGGCACCACCGCCGGGATCGCGGTGCAGGCGCTGGCGCTGGTGCCGTCGCTGCGGCGGGCGGGCTTCTCCTGGTGGCCCCGGTTCGACTGGCGCGGCAGCGGGCTGACCCGGCCGCTGCGGGCGGCGGGCTGGCTGGTGCTGCTGGTGCTGTCCAACCAGGCCGCGTACTGGGTCGTGACCCGGTTGGCGACCATGGCCGGGCAGCGGGCGGCGCAACTGGGCATCGACGGCGGGGCGGGCTTCAGCGCGTACACCCACGCGTACACCCTCTGGGCGGTGCCGCACGGCATCGTCACGGTCTCGCTGATGACCGCGCTGCTGCCCCGGATGAGCCGGGCCGCGGCCGACGACGATCCGATGGCGGTCCGCCGGGATGTGTCGTCGGCGCTGCGGACCAGTTCCTCGATGATCGTGCCCGCGGCCTGTGTCCTGCTGGCGGTGGCGCAGCCGCTGATGACGCTGGTGTACGGGTACGGCCGGACCGGCGCGGACGAGGTGGCCCTGATGGCGGGCATCCTGGTGGCGTTCGCGCCGGGGCTGGTGGCATTCTCGGGTCAGTACGTGCTCTCCCGGGCGTTCTACGCGCTCGGCGACACCCGGACGCCGTTTCTGCTGAACCTGGTGATCGTCGTACTCAACGCCGGGCTGGCGGTGGCCGCGTACGCGCTGCTGCCGGTGCGGTGGGCGGTGACGGGGATGGCGGGGGCGTACTCGGTGGCGCTGCTGGCGGGCTGGGTGGTGACGGCGGCGGCGCTGCGCCGGCGGCTGCTGCCGCCACCGTCCGGGGCCGTCGCGGGCCGCCGTGCCCGGCACTCGCGGCGGGCCGGGCCCCGCCACCGCCGTGAGCCGCTGTGGCGCTCGGCGTCGGCGGGGACGATCGCGCGGCTGCTGCTGGCGGCGGTACCGGCGGCGGGCCTCGGTCTGGCGGCCACCCGGGCGACCGGCGCGGTGGGCGCCGTGGGCGCGGCGGCGGTCGGCGCCCTCGTGGTCGGCGCGGTCTTCGTCGCCCTGGCCCGGCCGCTGCGCCTGGCCGAACTGGACACCGCGGTCTCCGGGGCCGTACGGAGGATCAGGAGGCGGCCCGCACCCGGCTGAGCACCGCCGAAGCGCGGCGGGACGGGCGGACGGACGCGGGAACGACATGTCGATCAAGTGTGAAGTGCGAAGGGTGAAGGGGGAGGCCGCCGTGCCACGCGTGCTGCTCATCGAGGACGATCCGTCCGTGCGCGAGGGGGTGGAGCTGGGGCTGCGCCGACGCGGTCACGAGGTGGCGGCCGTGGCGAGCGGTGAGGAGGGGCTCGCCGCGCTGCCGTTGTTCCGGCCCGATCTGGTGCTGCTGGATCTGATGCTGCCGGGGGTCAACGGGGTCGAGGTGTGCCGCCGGGTCCGGGACGCCGGGCAGCTCCCGATCATCATGCTCACCGCGCGCGGCGACGACTTCGACGTGGTCATCGGTCTGGAGGCGGGCGCCGACGACTACATCGTCAAACCGGCCCGGACGGAGGTGATCGAGGCGCGGATCCGGGCCGTGCTGCGGCGGATCGACGCGCCGGGCGCGGAGCGGCCGGTGGTGGAGCGGCACGGGGAACTGGTCCTGGACCGCGGGGGGCTGACCGTGACCAAGGCGGGGCGGACGCTGGCGCTGGCGCCGTCCGAGCTGAAGCTGCTGCTGCATCTGAGCGCGGCGCCGGAGCAGGTGTTCAGCCGTCAGCAGTTGCTGGAGCATGTGTGGGAGCACAGCTACCACGGGGACGCCCGGCTGGTGGACGCGTGTGTGCGGCGGCTGCGGAACAAGATCGAGGACCAGCCGGGCGTGCCGCGCTACATCCAGACCCTGCGCGGATTCGGCTACCGGTTCGGGCCGCTGTGACGCGCAAGGCAACTGCGGAGAGCCGGGGACGGACCGCTACCGGGCTGCGGACCCGGCGGGCCCGGCGGACGCGGATCGGGCCGCGGACCCCACCGACCCGTACCGGGCCGCGGACCCGGATCGGGCCGCGGACTCGGCGCCCCCGGCGGACGCGGATCGGCCTGCGGACCCGGCTCGTCTTCGCGTTCCTGCTGGTCGCGCTGGTCACCGCGGTGTCCACGGCCGCGCTCACCTACCGCGAGGCCCGCAACTCGGTGCTCCAGGCGACGCAGGACACGGCGGTGTCGTCGTTCCGCGACCAGATCCGCCAGTACACCGTGCAGGTGCCGATCGAACCGGCCGGGCTCCAGAGCGCCGTCCGCTCCCTCGCCAAGCTGGGCAAGCCGCGCACGCTGTACGTCTTCGCCGAGTACGGCACGAGTGTGCGGGTCTCGTCGGGGACGAGCCCGGTGTCGACGGTCGTCACCGACGAGCTGCGGAGCCGGGCGGCGAGCCGTCCGCACGGCAGCTTCCAGCGGGTCGTCAAGGACGGGCGGCCGTATCTGGTGGTGGGGATGCCCGTGGTGATCGGGCTGATGGAGCACAGCGAGATCGACACCGGTCTGGTGATGTACGCCGTCCTGCCGCTGGACGAGGAGCGGATGCAGATCGACGCGCTGGTCACGGCCGCCCGCAACGGGGCGCTGCCGGGGCTGGCGATGGCGCTGGTGCCTGCGCTGCTGGCGGCCCGCAGTGTGCTGCGCCCGGTGCGGGAGCTGCGCGGGGCGGCGCTCAGCATGGGCAGCGGGCGCCTCGACACCCGGATCCCGGTCAAGGGCCGGGACGAACTCGCCGACCTGGCGGGGACGTTCAACGAGTCGGCGGCGGCGCTGGAGCGGTCGGTGACGGAGTTGCGGGAGGCGGAGACCCGGGCCCGCCGGTTCGCCTCCGACGTCTCGCACGAGCTGCGTACCCCGCTGGCGGGCATGCTCGCGGTCACCGAACTGCTGGACGAGGACGCGGCCGGGCTCGACCCGGACACCGCGCGGGCGGTGCGGCTGATCAGTACGGAGACGGGGCGGCTCGCGGTGCTGGTCGAGGATCTGATGGAGATCTCCCGGTTCGACGCGCGGGCCGCCGAGCTGAACACGGACGAGGTCGATGTCGCCGAGACCATCCGCCGGACGCTGGCCGGGCGGCACTGGGGCGACCGGGTCCGCACCGACCTCCCGGACGGCATCCGGGCCCGTCTGGACCCGCGCCGGTTCGATGTGGTGATCGCCAATCTGGTCGGCAACGCGCTGCGGCACGGCGCCACCCCGGTGACGGTACGGCTGCGCCGCGAGCCGGCCGGGGCCGACGGGGCGGCACGGCTGTGCGCGCAGGTCGTGGACAGCGGTCCGGGGATCCGCCCGGAGGTGCTGCCGTATGTCTTCGACCGCTTCTTCAAGGCGGACCCGGCCAGGATCCGTTCCACCGGCAGCGGTCTGGGACTGGCGATCACGGCGGAGAACGTACGGCTGCACGGCGGGACCATCGACGCCGCGAACCGCCCCGACGGACCGGGCGCGGTGTTCACGGTGACGCTCCCCCTGACCGACGCAGCGGAGGCGCCCGAGGAGCGGCCGGGGCCTCCCGAGCCGACCCGTCGGAAGGAGCGGAGGGCGTGAACATTCCGGTGTCGGTGACGGCGGGGGTGCGGCGGGCCGGAGCGGCGGTCCTGGCGGGGGCGCTGCTCGCCGGGTGCGGGATCAGCGCGACCGACCCGGTGGAGGCGGGCGATCCGGCGGTGATCGATCTGACCCTCTCCCCCGAGAACTGGATGATGCTGTTCCTCCGCTCCCCCAGCGGCCGGCTGGTCCCGGTGTTCCGGGCCCGGACCTGGAGCGAACTGCCGCCGAAGCCACCGGTGCTGGTGGCGGAGGCGGTCGAGGCCCTGTTCGACGGCCCGACACCGGAGGAACGCGCGACGGGCCTCACCAGCACACCCCTGCGGCTCCCGCCCGGCCGCCCGGTACGGGTGTCGGTGGACGGCGAGTTCGCGCTGACCGTCCGGCTGCCGCTCGCCCTCGCCTCGCTCGACTCCACCGCCCTGCGGCAGGTGGTGTGCACGGCCGCCCTCGCCCATGACCGGCGTGGCTGGACGCAGATCGTGCTGGCGGGCACCGACGGCACCATGGAGGGCACCCCCTGCGACGCGGCCATCGACATGGTCCCGTCGACGGTCCGCCCCTCGCTCGCACCGCCGCGACCGGAGGAACCGACACCGAACGAGTGGACCTCGTGAGCCCATTGGGCGGCCCCGGCCCCACGGCCACGCAGGGGATATCCCTCGTCATCGGCCGCGCAGCCCGCGTGTTCACGGTCACTCTCGGTAGTCGGTACCGATAGCTTCACCCCCGGACGGCGCAGGGTGCGCACGCCCGGAACGGGAGGTCACACGATGTCGGTCGTGGACGAATCACTGGTCAGCAACGCGGCGTACGCCGCCGATTTCGGCGGTGCCCTGGCACTGCCCCCGGCACGGAAGCTGGCGGTCGTCGCGTGCATGGACGCACGGCTCGACATCTTCTCGATGCTGGGACTGAAGGAGGGCGACGCCCATGTCATCCGCAACGCGGGCGGCGCGGTGACGGAGGACGCGCTCCGGTCGCTGGTGATCAGCCAGCGGCTGCTGGGCACCCGCAGGATCATGCTCATCCACCACACCGACTGCGGAATGCAGACCTTCCGGGACGACGATCTGAAGCGGGACATCGAGAAGGAGACCGGCATCCGCCCGCCGTGGGCCCCGGAGGCGTTCGCCGATCTGGAGGACGACGTCCGCCAGTCGGTCCGCCGCATCGAGGCGGACCCGTTCGTCCCGCACAAGCAGCATGTGCGGGGGTTCGTCTTCGATGTGGAGACGGGGTTGCTGACGGAGGTGAGGTGAGCGGGGCGGCTGCTTGACCGGGCCGGGGTGCGTCGGCGCGGCCACCGGGGATACGGCGGCCCCGGCGCCCCACCCGGCCCGCACCCCCTGCCGCCGGATCCGTAGGACGCGACGGCGCGGCGGCGGGCGGGGGGAGAGCGGGGGCGCCCGCCGACTGCCCCGGTCCGCGAGGGCACGGAGTCGGTACGCGTCCGCCGCCGCAGGCTCCCCCGCGTGCCGGTGGCCGCCGCACCTCACCCCGGTCGGGTGCCGGGGTCGTGCGGTGTGGCCACCCCGGAGGTGCCGAAGACCTGTGATTCACGACCGCGCTCGCGCAGCCCGGGGCCGGTGGGCGCGGTGCCATGGAATAGAAGTCGCCGGATACGCCATGCAGGCGCACATCACGGCCGCGGACGGCCGGGCGGGGGTCGCGCTCTCCGGGGTGAAGCCCACGGCGAACCCCTCGGTGATGATCTGCATGGACCCGCCCCGCTACGGGTTCGCCCGGCTCCCCGCCGACGAGCATGTGACGGCGTTCCGTGTCCTCGTCTCCGTGTTCGCCGTCGCGGACACCCGCCGCAGGGAGACACACTGCAAGGGCGCCTGCGGCCACCCCTGGCACCATCTGCCTCCGGCCGGTCCGGAACTCTGACGGCGCCCGCCCGACCCCGCACCCGGCGTCGCCCCCACGTCACCCCCAAGCAGCACCCCCACCCCCATCCGGTTCCGCCGCACCCCCGGAGGGGAAGGGTCGAGGGCGTGGCAGGTATCGGTGGTGCGCTGGAAGAAGCCCAGGAGCGGGTTCGGGTCTGTCGGGAGAGGGGGGACGAGCCGGAGCTGGCCCATGCGTTGATCGTACTGTCGGCCGAATTACAGAAGGCCGGCCGGCCCGACGAGGGGGTCGGGGCGGCGCGGGAGGGGGCCGGACTGTACCGGACCCTCGGCAATCGCGAGGGGCTGTCCTGGACCCTGGAGAACCTGGGCAGCCGCTGCGTCGCGGCGGGGCGGTTCGACGAGGCCGTCGAGGCGACCGGCGAGCGCGTCGCCCTCCAGCGGGCGGCGGGGAATCCCGCCGGGCTCGCGCACGCGCTCGTCACGCTCGGGTCGCACCTGGAGTCCGCCGGGCGGCTGGAGGAGGCGATCGGCGCCGCGCTGGAGGGCACGGCGGTGTACCGGCAGCTCGGCGGGGCGGGCGGGATCGCCTGGGCCCTTCAGAACCTCGCGCGCCGGTACCAGACGGCGGGCCGGTACCGGGAGGCCGCGCGGGAGACGGCGGAAGAGGCCGGTATCCACCGGGCCGCGCAGGACCGTCCCGCGCTGGCCGGGGCCCTGGTGGTGCTGGCATCGCAGTTGCTGGCGGCGGGGGCGCCGGAGGAGGCCATCGTGCCCGCCCGGGAGTCGGTGACGCTGTATCAGTCGCTGGGCAACCGCTCGGGATTCCTCTGGGCCCGCGAGAACCTGGACCGGATCGGTACCGTCCTGGCCACCCGGCAGCCGTTCGAGTACCCGATCCCGCCGCCCTTCACCGTGGAGGCCGCGTTCCCGCCCGGCGCGCCGACGGCGACCCTGTGCCGCACGAGCGGGCACATGGAGCTGTTCGCCGTCGACACCGAGGGGCGGATGTGGACGTCCTGGTGGTGGCAGGGGGCGTGGGACGGCAGCTTCCTGCTGGCGGGGCACCTCTTCCCGCCCGGCGCCCATGTGGCCACGCTCTCGCGCAACGACGACATCATGGACGTCTTCGCCGTCGACGGCGACGGCCAGGTGTGGTCCACCTGGTGGAACGGGGAGTGGAAGGGCTGGTTCGCGCTGCCGGGCCCCGTCTTCCCGGCCGGGGCGCCGCTGACGGCCGTGGCGCGCGACGACGACCACATGGAGGTGTGGGGGATCGACCGCGACGGCCGGGTCCGGGGCAACTGGTGGCACGGCGAGTGGAAGGGCTGGTACGAGATCCCCGGCCAGGTCTTCCCGCCCGGCGGGCATCTCGTCTCGCTGTCCCGCAACGACGGCCACATGGAGGTCTGCACCGTCGACGGCGACCGCCGGTTGCGGGCCGCCGCGTGGGGCGGCACGTGGGGGGAGTGGCAGCACATCGGGACGTACGCGTTCCCGCCCGGGTCACCGCTGGCCGCGCACTCCCGGCACGAGGACCACCTGGAGATCTGGGGCATCGGCACGGACGGTCCGGTGCGGGGCACCTGGTGGGACGGCCACGACTGGCACGAGTGGTACACCCTCGGGGGCCGCGTCCACGAGGCCGGGTCGCCGATCGCCGCGCTCTCCCGGCACGAGGACCATCTGGAGGTCTTTGTCGTCGACCGGGACGGCCAGACCTGGGGAAACTACTGGGACTCGGAGAACTGGCACGACTGGTTCCGGGTCCGCGCCGATCGGCCGTTCGCGGGACCGGCCCATCTGTCGACGCTGTCCCGCGACGACCAGCACATGGAGGTCTTCGGCGTCGACCGGGCCGGGCGGCGGACCGCGGCCTGGTACGTGGACGGCGACTGGCACGACTGGTTCCTGCTGCCCCCGGCCGCCGTGCCGCTGCCGGACGGCGAGATCCCGCCCGGCGACGAACGGGTCTTCACCCTGGGCCGGGAGATCTGGGTCTACAGCACGGTCGGCACCCGCCTCCCGCTGTACTGCTCCGAGGCCAGGCTCACCGTCCGCGGCGACGGCGGCTGGCACTTCACCGCGTTCCTGCGGAACACGGAGACCGACGGCGACTGCCAGTTCGACCTGTATCTGCGGCTCAACGGCACCTCCCGGCCCTTCGACTTCCGGCTGTCCGGCGAACTCGGCGCCCCCGGCGACAAGGAGGCCGCCCGCATCGGCCGCCGCGCGCGGGGACACCTCCCGGAACAGCGCTTCGAGGAACGGGGGCACTACGACGCGCTCACCGACCCCGCGTTCTTCCGTGAGGTGTACACCTGCGCGGCGACCTTCACCCTCCCGCCCCCGGCCTGGAACGACTACATCGTGCCGCCGGCGGAGGAACCGGAGGAGTAGCCGGGAGAGGAACCGGAGGGGCAGCCCCGGTCAGGGGCACCCGCCGCGGCGAAGACCGAGGGAAAGCCGGCTGCGGAACGGCCGGGTACTACAGGGTGCGTTCCAGGCGGTCCGCGATCAGCTTCACGAAGCGGGCGGGCTCGGCCGGGCGACCGCCCTCCGCGAGGACGGCGAGGGTGTGGAGCAGCTCCGCGGTCTCCGGGAGGGCGGGGTCCTCGGGGCGCTGGGTGTGGGCATCGTTGAGGGACTTCACCAGCGGGTGACCGGGGTTCAGCTCCAGGATGCGCTTGGCGGTGGGGATGTCCTGGCCCATGGAGCGGTACAGGTTCTCCAGAGCGGGCGTCATCCCGTCCGACTCGGAGACCACGCAGGCCGGGGAGACGGTGAGGCGGGTGGAGAGGCGGACCTCCTTAACCTCCTCGGCGAGCCGCCCGGTCATCCAGGCGAGCAGCGCCGCGTACTCCTCGTCGCGCTGCTCCCTGCCCTCGTCGGCCGCCTCGCCGTCCTCGTCCGTGCCGAGGTCGATCTCGCCCTTGGCGACCGAGCGGAGCCCCTTGCCGTCGTACTCGCCCACCGCGTCGACCCACACCTCGTCGACCGGGTCGGTGAGCAGGAGCACCTCGATGCCCTTGGCGCGGAACGCCTCCATGTGGGGGCTGTTCTCCAGGGCGGTGCGGGAGTCGCCGGTGAGGTAGTAGATGTCGGTCTGGCCCTCCTTCATGCGCTCCGCGTAGGCCGCGAGCGAGGTCGGCTCCTCGGGGTCGTGGGTGGTGTCGAAGGAGGACGCGGCGAGGAGGGCCTCGCGGTTGCCGGAGTCGGTGATCAGGCCCTCCTTGAGGACCGCGCCGAACTCCCGCCAGAAGGTGGCGTACCGGTCGGGCGCGGAGGTCCGCAGGTCCTTCACCGTGGAGAGGATCTTCTTCGTCAGGCGCCGCTGCATCATCAGGATGTGGCGGTCCTGCTGGAGGATCTCGCGGGACACGTTCAGCGAGAGGTCCTGGGCGTCGACCACGCCCTTGACGAAACGGAGGTAGGGCGGGAGCAGTTCCTCGCAGTCGTCCATGATGAAGACGCGCTTCACATAGAGCTGGACGCCGCGCTGGTGGCCCTGGGTGAACAGGTCGTGCGGGGCGTGGGAGGGGATGTAGAGCAGCGCCTGGTACTCGAAGGTGCCCTCGGCCTGGAGGCGGACGGTCTCCAGGGGCTCGCGCCAGTCGTGGCTGATGTGCTTGTACAGCTCGTGGTACTCGTCGTCCGACACCTCGTCGCGCGGGCGGGCCCACAGCGCCTTCATGGAGTTGAGCGTCTCCGGCTCGGGGCGCTCGGGCCCCCCGGACTCCTCGGACTCCCCGGAATTCTCGGCTGCGGGCGGGACGAGCCGGATCGGCCAGGTGATGAAGTCCGAGTAGCGCTTGATGGTCTCCCGGACCTTCCAGGGCTCGGTGAAGTCGCCCAACTGGTCCTCGGGATCGGCCGGTTTGACATGCAGGGTCACCGAGGTGCCCTGCGGCGCCTCGTCCACGGCCTCCAGGGTGTACGTGCCCTCCCCCCGGGAGGTCCAGCGGGTGCCCTTGGTCTCACCGGCCCTGCGGGTGAGCAGGGTGACCTCGTCGGCCACCATGAACGAGGAGTAGAAGCCCACGCCGAACTGCCCGATCAGCCCGTCGGCGCCCGCCCCGTCCTGCGCCTCCCGCAGCTCCTTGAGGAACGCGGCGGTGCCGGAGTGGGCGATGGTCCCGATGAGCCGGGTGACCTCCTCGTACGACATCCCGATGCCGTTGTCCCGCACGGTGAGGGTGCGGGCGTCGCGGTCGATGTCGAGTTCGATGTGGAGGTCGGAGATGTCGGCGCCGAGGCTGTCGTCGCGCAGCACGGCGAGCCGCAACTTGTCGAGGGCGTCTGAGGCGTTGGAGACCAGCTCCCGCAGGAAGACATCCTTGTTCGAGTAGATGGAGTGGATCATCAGATGGAGGAGCTGACGTGCCTCCACCTGGAACTCAAACGTTTCGGTCGCCATGGTTCGCGAGTACCTCACTGGTCAACTGACAGGACATGCACCGACAGTACTGGTCCTGTCACTGTAGATCGACGGGGCCGGGGAGGGGCCCGGATCCGGATCTCCGTCCCGCCCGGCCCCGTTCCCCCTCGTACCCCTACCCCTACCCCACTCCTCCCCCGCCCCTACTCCTCGTCCTCGTCCCCGCTCCCGTCCGCGTCCGTCAGGGCCTGGGTGATCAGGCGGGTGGCGAAGTCGCGGTCGTCGGTGAGGTGGTTGATGTGCTCGGCCAGCAGAACGGCCGTGGCCTCCAGGGGAGTCATCTCCGTCTTCATCCAGTCGCCGTACTGCCTGCGCCACAGGCTCGGGCTCAGGCCGGTGCCCGCCGCGATCAGCAGTCCGGCCATGGTGGGGATCGCCTCGGGGCTGACACTGCGGCGCATCATCGTCATGGAGGTGACGATCGAGGGCACCACATACTCGATGACATCCTTGCCCTGGGCCTCGTGCGCCATCCGCAGCCACTTCATGAAGACATAGATGATCGAGCACACACCGTCCAGGACGTCATCGGCTCCCCTGACCCCCATCGACGCCGTGACCTGGGCCACCAGCGCCTGCTGTTCGGGGTCGCTGCCGCTCTTGCCGTCGTAGACGGCCTTGAGCTGGGAGTCGATCATCATGAGCGCCGCGCCCACGTCGCCGGCCGGTGCGTACGCGGGGTCGCAGGGTGATGAGGGCACGGGAATCCATCCCTTTCTGTCGCGGAAGTCGCGGAAGTTTCGGGTGTCTCGGGTCTCGCGGGTCGCAGCTCGCGCGGGTGTCGCAGGTCGCGTTCACCGACAGTAGACCTCTGATGACATGGGGTAGGGCGGTTCCGGGGGATTGACTCCATCCGGAGAAACGGGCGGTGTGCTGTGGTAGAAGGGGGCGCGCACCCCGGCGGGCACCACGGCAGCGCACCACACCCGCCCCTTGTCAGTGGCTGCCTCTAGCATTCGCCTCAACACGACCCGTGGCGCATCGCGCGCCCCGGCACCGCCCGCCACTCCCCATCTCCGGAGCCCCCCATGACGTACTCGCCCGTCGCGGAACTCAATCTGCTCAAGGATCTCCAGGACTCCCTGGGCCACGGCAGTTTCGGCGACGGCTTCGGGCTCACCGAGTACGGGGACGTCTCCGGGCTGGTGGCGGGCTGGTCGGACGACCCGGAGTTCACGGGCCGGTTGGTGCCCTTCGCGCAGGCCACCGCCGGAGGGTCGTTCTACGCGCTGTGGCGGCTGGACGACCGCCCCGACCCGGCCACACTGCCCGTCGTGGTCTTCGGCGACGAGGGCGGGCAGCATGTGGTGGCCAGACATCTGCGGGAGCTGTTCCAGCTCATCGGTTTCGACGCCGAGATACGCGTCGACTGGGACAGCAGCTTCTTCTACCGCGACGAGGACGACCCGCACAGCGACGGCCACGACACCTACCTGGCCTGGCTCGACCGGAACTTCGGACTGCCGCCCGCGCGGGACCCGGACGCCGTTGTCGCGTCGGCCCAGGCCGAGTTCGGGCGCCGCTTCTCGGCCTGGGTGGGCCCCTTCCTCCCCTGAACCACCCCTTCACTCCTCCCCCACCGCGAAACCCCCATGAGCCGATGGCCGATGAGCCGATGGCCCATGAGCCGATGGCCGATGCGTCAACGAGCCATTCAGTCAATCAAGTCAGTGAGTCAAGGAAAGGTGCGTCCATGCACGGAGTGCCGCTGACCGAGCGGGTCATAGAGCATGTCGCGGAGAAGGTACGCCACGATCCCGGGGCGAGCGTCCTGTCGTATCTGAAGGTGCCCTGGGTGGAGGGCGGCACCCCGCGGCCGATGCCCGCCGAGCAACTGGCGCGGACCGTGTTCCCCTCCGGCCGCCCGCTGTCCCCGAGCCTGCGGGCCTGGCTGGCGTACGACACGAGTCTGCTGGCGCGGCACGGCTGGTTCACCGAGGACGGCGCTCTCGCGCCGCGGCCGGTCGACCAGTTGATCGGCGACGAGATGGACGACTGGTCGGGGGAGCTGTTCGCCTGGCTGGCCGGGCATCTGCCCGAGTGCTTTCTGCTGCCGGGCGGGTCCGACTCCCGCCGGATCCTCGCGGTCACCGAACCCGACGACGAGGGCGAGTACCCGATCCTGGCCCTCGACCTGGACGACATGCCCTATCTGGGGCTGATGTACCCGGGCTTCGACATCTATGTGGCCGACACCGCCGGTCTCGCCGACCTCGGCAAGCGCAGGACCTACAGCAGCCTCCTCGACCACCCCGTCCACGGACCCCGCATGCGCCGGCACGCGGCGCAGGTCTTCGCCGGGGAGTCGTGTGTGGAGTACCCCTTCGAGTTCAGCCGGCTCCACGCCCGGCTCCACCCGGAGGCGTCGGACGGCCCCGCGACCGGCGGTGCCTGATGCTGGCCCTGTCCACCCGGCAGGCCGGGTTCGGCCCGCTGTCCGACCCCGCGCGCGTGGCGGACCGTACCGGCGGCCAGATCGCCGGTTTCCTCCGGCACGACCACAGCTGGCGCCACCACCCCGGTGATCTGCGGCTGCCCGGTGACACCGATCTGGACATCGCGCTGGTCGTGGAGGGCGATCTGACGGTTGACGGCTTCCTGGACGACCATGTCTCCGGGCTCGGCATGCTCGTCGTCCTCGGCGACCTCGTGGTGCGGGACCTGCTGTCGTGGGGGGCGCTGTACGTGGGCGGTGATCTGCGCGCGGAGGGTCTGGTCTTCGGCTACTACAACGACTTCACCTTCGAGGTCGCCGGTGCCGTCCATGCGCGGGCGCTGGTCCTGGACGACAAGTTCGCCGACTACCGCCGGGGCGCGCTGGGCGTGGAGATCGACGCCCACGAGCCGACCCGGGAGCAGCTCCACGCCGCCCGCGATCTCCTCGTCCCCGAGGTGTACGGGGACGAGGAGGACGAGGAGGAGTGCGCGGAACCGCTCCCGGGCCGCCCGGAGTACGCGCGGGTCGCCGCGCGACTGCACCGGGGCGAGCCGCTGTTTCGCCGCACCGGCCGCGCCACCGCCACCCCGCCCCACCCCTCATGAACGGCACAGACGGCACCGCCCCGGAGGACCCCGACGACTGGCGGTCCCCCGTCCTGTTCGCCCGCGCCCTCTCCCCCACCGACCTGGCCGCCCGCCTCGGCGCGGACCTCTCCACGGCACGGGAGGGGGTCGTGGAGGAGGAGGTGGAGCTGCTGCTGGGTGAGTGGTACCGGCCGGGCGGGTCCCGGGACGGGCTGATCCGGGTCGGCGAGCGCGACGGCTGGGCGTTCGCCGTGGAGTACGGCGGCATCCGGGGCCGGGCCCGGCTGGCGGAGGCGTCCCGGGACGGCGGTGAGGCCGTACGGTACGAGCCGCCCGGGGCGGACCCCGCGACCGAGCCCGCCGACTTCAGCCACGCGCGCGACGGCACCGTCCTGTACGGGTACGGGCTGACGGCGGAGCATCGCCGCTACGGAACCCGGCGCGCGCTGCGGGATCTGCCGGTGCCCGACCTCGTCGCGGCGGGTCTGCTGACGCCGGACGGCGGCACCCGGATCCCGCCCCCGGACGGCCGGTACGGCACGGCGTGGCGGCAGAGCGTGGACTTTCTGGAGCGGCGCTTCGGACTCACCCTGTCCGCGAGTGCGTTCCGGGACCTGGCCCTCACCGCGTACCCGGTCCGCGCCCCGGCACAAGGCCCGTGATGACCGCCGCCGCCTCTCCCCGGTCAGCGCACGCGGCGGTCGACGAGTGCCGCGACCTGGGTGAAGTACGTGCGGAACAGGGGCTCGTGGCCGGGCGGCACGCGCTCCACGGGTGAGGTGCTGTACCGGAAGGCGAACTTGTCCGTGCCGTACAGCGCGGCCCCGGAGTCGCTCACGGCACCGAAGTACGGCTTGCCCGGTCTGTCGGGCTTCTTGTAGTCGATCAGCACCCCGAGCCAGGGCAGCGGTACCCGGAAGGTGGTCGAGGGCGTGGACAGGTCGAAGAGTTCGAAGATCCCCCGGTCGACCCGGAGATGCAGGTTTTCGTAGTTCAGTACGAGTGGATCCATGACGGAGACGATAGTCCGGCGGGTGGTCCGGGCGGGCCGGGGTCACGCATGATGGGGCTCGACCGACAGCGAGACCGGTTTCAGGAGGCACGGCCATGAGCGGGGACAGAGCCATCATCTTCCGGGGCGAGGGATCCGGGGAGTCCGAGGGATCCGGGGAGCCGGGCGGGTCCGGGGAGTCCAGCGGATCCGGGGGGCCGGGTGCTTCCGGCCCGGCCCCGGTCCGTACGGGACCCGAGGGATCCGCCACCCACATCCTCACCGCCCCCGACCCCGCAGCCGCCGCGGCGCTCGCGGCCGAGTACGTGGACCGGGGGGCGACCTCGGTCGAGCTGTGCGGGGCGACGGGGTATGTGTGGACGGCCGCGGTGGAGGCGGCGGTGCGGGGCCGGGCGCGGGTGCGGACGGTGATGTACGGCTTCGAGTCCCTCCTCGACGTGGCCCGCTTCAAGCGCGCCGCCTTCGCGGGCGAGCCGCTGGCGGGCCTGTTCCTGTACGTCCAGCCGGGCGCCGATCCGGCCGAGGACCGCTTCGTCCGGGTCCTGGGCACCAGCACCTCGACCTATGTCGCGGTACCGGACCCGGCGGCCGGTGCCGCGGTCGCCGCGGAGTTCGCGGACTCGGTGCAGCTCATCGAGGTGTACGGCGAGTGGGACGCGGAGGCGGTGGCGGCGGTGATCGGCGCGGTGGGGGAGCGGGTGCCGGTGGGGGTGGCGGTCGCCGCGTAGGAAGCGGGACGCCCTCACCAGCCCTACCCCAGCCCCTCACCAGCCGTAAGCCAGCCCCCATCAGCCCTACGCCAGCCCTGCACCCGCCCTGCACCCGCCCTCACCAAGCCACCGGCAGGCTCAGTGGCCAGCGGCGGATGGTGGTGGTGTCCCAGGCGATGTCGGCGGGGGTGGTGGCGAGGCGGAGGGTGGGGAAACGGGTGAGCAGGCCCGTGAGGGCGATGTCGAGTTCGGCACGGGCCAGGGGGGCGGCCACGCAGTGGTGGCCGCCCCAGCCGAATGTCATGTGGGGGCGGCCCGGCCGGTCCAGGTCGAGGTCGTGGGGGTCGGGGAAGACGGCCGGGTCGCGGTTGGCGGCCAGATAGGAGACATGGACGTAGTCCCCGGCGCGGATCAGGGTGCCTTCGACATCGGTGTCCTCCAGGGCGATCCGGGGGATGCCGACACCCTTGCGGAACGGGATATAGCGCAGGAGTTCCTCCAGCGCCGCCGGGATGCGGGCCGGGTCGCGGGTGAGGGCGGCGTGCTCGGCGGGGCGGGTGAGCAGGAGGTAGGCGATGTCGGCGATCTGGCAGGTGGCCGTGTCGTTGCCGCTGAGGATCAGGGTGACGGCCAGCACCGCCAACTCGTCGTCGCTCAGGGGCTCCTGGCCCTCCGGTGGGGCGGCGGTGGCCATCACGCTCAGCAGATCCGCGCCGGGGGCGCGGCGCCGCTCCGGGACCAGCGCGGCGAAGTAGGACCGCAGCTCCGCCTTGGCGCCCGCGGCGTGTGCGCGGGAGTCGGGGCCGGTGGACAGGAGCCTCAGGGTCAGGTCGCGCAGTGGGTCGCGGTCGGCCGCGGGCACGTCCAGCAGTTCGCAGATCGTCAGATGCGGCAGGGGCACCGCCAGCCGGGCCACCAGGTCCACGGGCGGTCCGGCGGCCTCCATCGCGGTGAGCAGATCGCCCACCACCCGTTCCACCGCGGGGCGCATGGCGGCCACCCTGTCCCGGGTGAAGGCGACGGCCGCCGTCTGCCGCAGCCGGGTCGCGTGCGGCGGGTCGGCGACATTGACCGACTCCGGGGAGACGATCGGCTCCGGCGTCATCCGCGGATAGTCCCGCCCCACGATCGCCGCCCGGCTGAACCTCGGGTCGCAGGTCACCTGGCGCACCCCGGCGAAGCTGGTCACCAGCCAGGCCCCGGCCTCTCCGTACGGCAGCCGGATACGGCTGACCGGGCCGCTGTTCGCCAGGTCGGCGAGGGCGGGGTCGTAGTCCAGCGCCTCGCTGAAGTCGAAGGGGCAGGTGAGCACCGGCGGGTCTTGGGACGGCATGAGGCTCCTCGGGCCACGGACGGGCACAGTTGTCCTCAAGTGTCCGGGCGGTGCCTCCCGGCGGGTACCGGCGCGCGGGAGCAGCCGCCCGCGCTCCCCCCGCCGTTTCACCACCGCAGGGGCCCTTGCCGGGCCGGAAGTGGGGTATGGCCACCGGCTGCCCGGGCGGCGCGTGACGTCGGGCGGCCGGTCCGCCCGCTGTGCGGACCGCTGCCGCGTGCCCGCCCGGTGTCCGGGCGCGGCGCGCGCGGCGGACGCGGCGGGCGACCGTACGGAGGCCGCCAGGCGGTTCTCGCCGTCCTCGGGCCGGCCGACCGGCGGGGCGTCAGAGGTCCGCCGCGGGCGGCTGCTGCCCCTCCTGCTCCTTCCCGGGCCCGTCCGCGACCCCGTCGACCGGCTCGGCGCCCGTGTCGGTGGTCGTCGCGCAGTCGGGGAAGGCCGCACGGATCACGGCCACGTTCCGCAGCCATGCCGCCCGCCCGTACGTCCGGAACGGCATGCCCGCGACGCTGATGACGAAGTCCTCGGCCGTCAGCCGGTCCAGTAGGGCCGTCCGCTCGCGGTCGGCGGCCCCGGGCGCCGTGCGGACGGGGTGGGGGCTTCCTGCCGGGGGGTGCGGAGCGGTCGTCATCGTGGGGTCCTCGCTTCGGCGGGTGTCCGGGGAGACAGCGGGGCGGCTTCCCACATCCCGGGGATCGGGGACGGGGGATAGGAGATCGGGGATCGTGGATCGGGGATGGGAAGTCGGGGGTGCGGGACGCGGGACGCGGGTTGCCGGATGCGGGGATCCGGATGGCGGATGCGGGATGCGGGATGCGGGGATCCGCACGCCCACTACAGGCCCTGACGCCGCGTGAAGGTCAAGCGCCGGTCCGGGTCGGCCGCCGTACCCTGCCGCCATGACCGCCGACCACCCCTCCCCCGCCCCCCGTGACGACCGCCCCGACGAGTCCCGGAGGGCGCGGCTCGGGCGGATCTTCGATGAGGACGCCGAGTTGTACGACCGGGCGCGGCCCGGGTATCCCGACGCGCTGTTCGACGATCTCGCCGGGATGGCGGGCGCCGGGCCCGGCAGCAGGGTGCTGGAGGTGGGCTGCGGCACCGGGCAGGCGACCGTGCCGCTGGTCCGGCGGGGCTGCCGGGTCGTGGCCGTCGAGCCGGGCGCGCGGATGGCGGCCGTGGCGCGGCGGAAGCTGGCCGGGGTGGCGGGCGCCGAGGTGGTGACGGCGGACTTCGAGACCTGGGCGCTGCCGGACGAGCCGTTCGACGTCGTGCTCGCGGCCACCTCCTTCCACTGGCTCGACCCGGCGGTCCGGGTCACCAGGGCGGCCGACGCGCTGCGGGCGGGCGGCGCGCTGGCCGTCGTACGGACGCAGCATGTGCGGGGTGGGACCGAGGAGTTCTTCGTCGAGGTGCAGCGCTGTTACGAGCGTTTCGATCCGGCCACGCCGCCGGGGCTGCGGCCCGCCGGGGCCGAGGCGTACGACATGGCGGAGCACGCGGCGGAGGTGGCCCGCGGCGGGCGGTTCGGGCCGGTCGCCGTCCGCCGGTACGAGCCGGAGATCACCTACACCACCGAGCGGTATGTGGAGCTGCTGCGCACCTACTCGGGGCACCGGGCGCTGCCCGAGGACGCCCGGCGCGGGCTGCTGGAGTGCGTGGCACGGCTGATCGACGGGCGGTACGGAGGGCGGGTCACCAAGCGGTACCTGGTCGAGCTGGCGGTGTCGCGGACGGTCCGGGCGGTGCAGTGACCATCCCATGATTCACTCGTTTGCCGTAGGGACGTGACCCTCACCTTCAGCCCTTGGGGGCAGTACCGAGATGTCCACCTCCCGCAGCAGCACCGAGCACCCCTCCGACGACCCCGGCGGCGGTGAGCGCGCCCGTATCGGGCTCGACGAGGCCGAGGCGGCGCTGGTCGAGCAGTACACCCGGCTCGTCGTCCTCGCCTATCTGACCCTTCCCCCGTCCCTCACCCGGCATCGCCGGGTCCTGGTGGCGCACGGGCTGGTGCAGCGCGCGCTGCCCGGCCGTACCGGGGGCGGTCCGGTGCCGGTGCCCGCCCCGCGCGGGTCCGCGCCCGGTGACCGGCCCGCGACCTGGCTGCGGGTGCGGGTGCTGCGGACGGCGCTGGCGTACGGCAGGCGGCCCCGGCTCTGGCCCCGGCCCGTGCCGCCGCCCGCCGCGCTGCGGACCCAACTGCCGGTGGTGTGGGGGCTCAGGCTGTTCCCCCGGGCCGGTTCGGCGGAGGAGGTGGCCCTCGCGCAGGCCATGGCGCGGGCGTCGGCGCCCGAGCGGGCGGCGTTCGTGCTGCGGCAACTGGAGGGGCTGGCCGATCCGGACGCGGCGGCGCTGCTGCGGCAGGCGGGCGCCGATGCCCCGCGGGACGCGGTGCGGGCCTCCTACGCGGTGGAGGCGGCGGCCGGTGAGGGGGCGCGGGCGCTGCTGCGGTCGCGGGAGTTCGACGCGTGCACGGTGCAGTTGCGGCCGACCGATCTGCTGCGCCGGCGGCGTCGGCTGCGGCTCGCGGGGCTGGGCGCGGCCCTGGTGGTGGCCGCGGCGGGGACGCTGGTGGCGGTCGAGGGCGGAGGCGGTCCCGGGCGGGTCACGCCGGTGCCGCCGACCGGTGCCGTGACGGCCGACGAGCTGGTGCGGGTGGCCTCCGGCGTCTGGTCGGACACCGCGCGGGTCGACTTCACGGCCTGGCCCGTCCGGGGTGAACGCGCCGCCGACCAGGAGCTGCTGGCACGGGCCCTGGCGGTCTGGACGGACCCCGCGCGCGAGGTCCGGGTCACCACCGCGCCCGGCACCCCCACCACCGCCCCCGGTCCGGTGCCGCAGTTGCTGTACGCGGGCGAGGTCGACGGGGAGACGGTGGTGCTGTTCCACGACAGCCAGCGTCTGGTCCGCTACGCCGAGCGGGGCGCGGCGACGACGCTCGACTTCGCGCGCGCGGACGACGCCGATGTGACGACCTCGGCGGCCGTCGCGGTGACCCGGCGGCCGGAGGGGGCGCGCTATCTGCTGGCGCCGTGGATCGCGGAGTCCGGGATGCGTGATCTGCTGCGGCCCGGCGCGGCGACCCGGCCGCTGGCGGCGGAGGGCGGGCTGACCGCGCCCGTGCCGGTGGCGTCCGGCGCGGGTGACTGCGGGAGCGTGCCCGTGCTGTGGTTACGTTCCTCCGAACTGATCGTCGAGAAGCACGCGTTCCTGGTCGCCGACCTCGGCGATCCGAGCCCGGTCCATCTCGGGTACACCCCGCCGCCGTCGTCCGGGGATCCGGCCCGGCAGCCCCGGGAGGCGCTGAGCGCGGGGGCGCTGGCGAGCTGGGCGCGCAGCGCGTGCTGGCTGCCGGAGCTGCGCGGCCGGGGGGTGCGCGCGGTGAATGTGTGGGACTTCGCCGAGCAGGAGCTGCCCGAGGACGCGGGGCGCGCGGTGTGGTCGTGCCGGCGGGCCTCGACCTGGCGCGGTCCGGGTGAGGTGGCGGTGGAGTTCAAGGCCCCGGCGGGGGCGGGGAGCACCGATCCGGCGCGGGTGGTGGGCCGGGCGCGGTCCACGGCGGCCTGCGGGCGGTTCGGGCAGCATCTGGTGGCCGCCACCACCTGGCGGGCCCCCGGGTCCGGTACGTCCTATCTGCTGGCGGCGGGCAGCCGGGAGGTCACCGGTATCGAGGTGACCGGGGGCGTCGCCGCCACCCGCGAGGGCCCGACCCTGGCCGAGCGCGGGGAGGAGGGCCCCGGGGTGCGGGTGCGGGCCCGGCTGAGCACCGGGGAGGAGCTGGCGCCGGTCGCCGGACCGGGCGGCTCCTGAGCCGTGCGGGTGTGTCGGGGCGCCGGAGCGGCGTCCCGGCTGTGCATGCTGCCCAGTGGAGGCGCCCCCACAGGTCGGGATGACCAGTGACCCGGGTCGCAGCCGCGCCTACCGTCGGTCTCCACCCGCCACGCCCTCCGGGAGACCGGTCGGCGCACGCGTCAGCGACGGGCGACGGGCGACACCAGCGGGCGACAGCAGCAGGCGAAAGGACGTGCCCATGCTCAGAATCGGGATCGACGTCGGTGGCACCCATACCGACGCCGTGGTGATCCGCGACGGCCGGGTGGCCGGTGCCGTCAAGACCGCCACCACGGCCGAGGTGACCGGGGGCATCGTCGAGGCCCTCGCCGGACTGCGGCGCGACAGCGGGTTCGACCCCGCCGAGGTCGCCGCCGTGATGATCGGGACGACCCATTTCATCAACGCGCTGGTGGAGGGCGACCGCCTCGCCCCCACCGCCGCGATCCGCTTCGGGCTGCCCGCGACCCGCGCGCTGCCGCCACTGGTGGACTGGCCGGAGCGGCTGCGCACCGCGATCGGCGGGCACAGCCATCTGTGCCACGGCGGGCACGAGTACGACGGCAGCGAGATCGAGCCGTTCGACGAGGCCGAGTTCCGGGCGGTGCTGGAGCGGGCCGTGGACGCCGGGGCGCGTTCGTTCGCGCTGTCGTCGGTGTTCTCCCCGGTGAACGCCGAGTTCGAGCTGCGGGCCGCCGGGATCATCGCCGAGCAACTGCCCGGCGCCCCGGTGAGCCTGTCCCACGAGATCGGCCGGATGGGGCTGCTGGGCCGGGAGAACGCGACCGTGATCAACGCGGCGCTGTGCGATCTCGCCGACACCGTGACCGGCGGGCTCACCCGGACCGTCGCGGCGGCCGGGATCACCGCGCCGGTGTTCCTGAGCCAGAACGACGGCACCCTGATGGACATCGAGTACGCCCGCCGCTATCCGGTGGTCACCTTCGCGTCCGGTCCCACCAACTCGATGCGCGGCGCGGCGTTCCTCTCCGGGTCGCTGTCCTGCGCGGTGGTCGACGTCGGCGGCACCACCACCGATGTGGGCGTCCTCCAGCAGGGCTTTCCGCGCGAGGCGTCCGCCGATGTGAGTGTCGCGGGCGTGCAGACCAACTTCCGGATGCCGGACGTGCTGTCCGTCGCGATCGGCGGGGGCAGCGAGGTCTCCGCCGACGGCCGTACGGTCGGCCCGGCGAGCGTCGGCCACCGGCTCACCGAGCGGGCGCTGGTCTTCGGCGGCGACCGGCTCACCGCCACCGATCTCGCGGTCGCCGCGGGCCTCGCCGACATCGGGGACGCGTCCCTGGTCAAGGGCTTGGACCCGGCGATGGTCGCGGACTCCCTCGCGCGGATCGGCGGGCGGATGGCGGAGATCGTGGACCGGATGCGGGTGTCGGCCGAGCCGGTGCCGGTGGTCGCGGTGGGCGGCGGCAGCATCCTGGTGCCGGACGATCTGCCGGGCGCCTCCGGCGTCGTACGGCCCGAGCACTTCGCCGTGGCCAATGCCATCGGCGCGGCCATCGCCCAGGTCGGCGGTGAGGTGGACCGGGTGTTCTCGGTGGCGGGACGGCAGCGGCAGGCGGCGCTGGACGAGGCCCGGCAGGAGGCCGTGGACCGGGCGGTCGCGGCCGGGGCGCGGCCCGGCTCGGTGGAGATCGTGGACGTCGAGGAGGTCCCCCTCGCCTATCTCCCAGGCAACGCGACCCGCATCCGGGTCAAGGCGGTCGGCGACCTGGGCCTGGACGGTACCGAGGGACGGAACGGCAACGGCAACGCGAACGGAGACGGTGATGCGTGAGATCACGGACCGGCAACTGCCGGACATGGCCCGGGGCGCCGCCGTCCTCGGTACCGGCGGCGGGGGCGACCCGTACGTGGGGCGGCTGCTGGCGCAGGAGGCGGTGCGTCGGCACGGGCCGGTGACCCTGGTCGACGTGGACGAGGTCCCGGACGACGCGGTGGTGGTGCCGACGGCGTTCATGGGCGCGCCGACCGTGCTGGTGGAGAAGCTGCCGTCCGGGGCGGAGATGACGGCCGCCCTGCGCGCGGTGGAGGAACTCATCGGCCGGCCCGCCACCCACACCGTCTCCATCGAGGCGGGCGGCCTCAACTCGATGATCCCGATCACCGCCGCCGCCGAACTGGGACTGCCCCTGATCGACGCCGACGGCATGGGCCGGGCCTTCCCCGAACTCCAGATGCTGCTGCCCACCCTCGGCGGGATCCTCGCCTCCCCCATGGCCCTCGCCGACGAGCGCGGCAACACCCTCGGCGTGCGGGCCGTCGACAACGGCTGGGCGGAGCGGCTGGCGCGGACGGCGACGGTGGAGATGGGGTGCAGCGCGGGCGTCAGCCTGTATGTGCTGACCGGCCGTCAGGTCAAGGAGCATCTGGTGCGGGGCACCATGACCCTGTGCGAGCGGCTCGGGCAGGCGATCCGCGAGGCAGCCGACGCGCACACCGATCCGGTGGAGGCGGCGGCGGGCGTGCTGGGCGGGCGGCTGGTGTTCACCGGCAAGGTCACCGACGTCCAGCGGCGCACCGAGGGCGGGTTCGCGCGGGGTGAGGCGCTGCTCGACGGGCTCGGCGCCGATCTGGGGCACGGGCTGGGGGTGTCGTTCCAGAACGAGAACCTGGTCGCGCGGCGGGACGGCGAGGTCGTGGTCAGCGTCCCGGACCTGATCTGTGTCCTCGACACCGACAGCGGCACCCCGGTCACCACCGAGGGCCTGCGGTACGGGATGCGGGTGAGCGTCCTCGCGGCCCCCTGCGACGAACGGTGGCGCACCCCGGAGGGCCTCGCCCTGGCCGGACCGGCGTACTTCGGCTACGACCACCCGTATGTGCCGGTGTGAGACCGGGCCCGGGTGCCGTGTCCCGTGTGGGACCGGACCCGAGTTCCCGTGTCCGGTGTGGGACCGGACCCGAGTTCCCGTGTCCGGTGTGACACCCAGCCCCACCGCCCGTGTCCGGTGTGGGGTCCGGCCCGGGTCCCGGTATGACCGTCCCCCTGTGTGCCGTCATGGCCTCTCTCCTGCATGATCGGAGCGTGACCAGGACGGACGGCGGCCGTGACCCGGCCCGAACGACGGAGGACCCGGGCGGGCCGTGGCGGCTGACGGCCGACGCGGTGCCCGCACTGGCCGCCGGGGCGGCCCTGCTGGGCTCCGGCGGGGGCGGGGACGTGTCCGCCGGGGCGCGGCTGCTGCGCCAGGCACTGGCGGCGAAGGGCGGCGGTGTTCCCGTCGTCCGCGCGGACGGGCTGCCCCCGGACACCCTGGTCGTGCACGTCGGGCTGTTCGGCGCGCCGGACGTCCTGGAGGAACGGCTCTTCGCCGCCGAGGACTTCGGCCGGGCCCTGCGGGCGGTGGAGGAGACGGTCGGGAGGACGGCCGGGGCGGTCGGGGTGATCGAGATCGGCGGGCTGAACGCGCTGACCCCGCCGCTGACCGCCGCGCACCTCGGACTGCCGGTCGTCGACGGCGATCTGATGGGCCGTGCCTTCCCGCGACTGTTCCAGACCAGGCCGGCGCTGCACGGCCGCCCGGCGGAGCCGATCGCGGTGGTGGGCCCCGGCGGGGACACCGTCGTCGTCCGCCGCTGCACCGCCCGCCGGGCCGAGCGCCTCGTCCGGGCGAACGCGGGGGCCCTCGGCGGAGCCGCCGCCATCGCCCTGTACGCCGTCACCGCCGCCGACCTCATGGCGTACGGCATCCCGGGCTCGGTCGGCCGCTGCGCCGCGCTCGGGGCCGGGTTCCTGGCGGCGCGGGACGCGCCCGTGGACGCCCTGTGCGCGCGACTGGGCGCCCGGCTGCTGGGGCAGGGGCGCGTGGACGAGATGGTGCCCCGCGACGGGACCGTCCCGGGCAGCGCGACCCTGCTGGATCAGGTGTCGGGGGCCGTGCTGCGGGTGGATCTGCTGGACGAGTATCTGACGGTGGCCGTGGACGGCCGTACGGTGGCGGCGACCCCGGAGGTCGTCGTCGCGCTCGACCCGGCCGGACGGAGCCCGGTCCGCTGCGACCAGTTGAGGCCGGGTCGGCAGGTGGCCCTGCTGCGGCTGCCGCCGCTGGTCCGGTGGCCGCGGGCGGCGGACGGCCTGGTGGGACCGGCGGCGTACGGGCTGGTCACGGACCGGGAGGAGGAGGCGGGGTGAGCGGCCGGGCGAGCGTGGCGGAGCTGCTGGCGGAGCCGGTGCTCGCGGGCGCGGTGGTGCTGGCGGGGCGGGCGGGGCTGTCGCGGCCGGTGACCGATGTGACCTGGTACGCGGGGCAACTGGAGGGGGTGGCCGGGCATCTGGTGGTGTGCGAGGAGGACCGGGTGTCGCCGCCGTACCGGCTGGACGCGCTGGTGCGGCGGGCGCAGCAGGCCGGGGCGGCGGCGCTGCTGATCACGGCGGACCGGACCCGGCCGCTGCTGTCGAGCCTGCGGCTCGCGGACCGGCTCGGCATCCCCGTCGTGCGCGTCGAGAACGCCGATCCGCCCCGGCTGCTGCCCGCCCTGACGGTCCGGGTGCGGGCGTACGAGTCGGTCCGGGCGCGGACCGTACTGGAGTTGCTGCGGCAGCTCGGGGCGCGCCGGTCCGGGCTGGAGGTCCTCGGCGCCGCCGGGCGGGTGCTGGCGGTGCCGCTGTCCCTGCTGGGCCCGGACGGCACCCCGATCAGCGGGGAGCCGGTGGCGCTGCCGCCGGAGCTGCGGCTGGACCTGCCGGTGGCGCAGGGCTCGGCGCGGCTGCTGGTGCATCCGGTGCAGGACCTGGACGGCACCCGGGCCGCGGCCTGGCTGGCCGGGGCGCTGCCGGGTCCGGCCGGGGAGGAGCGCCGGGAGACGGTGGCGGTGGGGCTCGCGATGACGGAGCCGTTCGTGCGGGCGTGGCTGGCCGGGCGGCGGGCGCGGGCCGACCGGGACGCCGCGTTCCGGGCGCGGGTGCTGGCGGAGGTGCTGGCCGGGCGGGACTCGGTGAGCCGGTCGGTGGTCGAGTCGGCGCTGTCGCTGGGCTGGCGGCTCGCGGACTGGCATGTCGGCGTCCATCTCCTGGCCGCCCATCCGCGCGGTGCCGGGGGCCGCGACGACGTCGTGTCCCGGCTGGGCGCCGCCCTCGACGCCCAGGGGGTGCGGACGGTCGCCGTGGTGGACCGCGGCGACGGCTGGGCCGCCTGGACCAGCGACGACCGCGAACCCCCGGGCACCGCCGCCCGCGACCTGCTGAGGGCGGTGCGTACGGCGGTGGCGGCGCTGCCCCGCGACTGGGGGGCGGTCGCCGGGATCGGCCGTCCGCACCCGGGGCCGGGCGGGCTCGCGCGGACCCTCGCCGAGGCCCGGGACGCGGCGGGGCTGGCCCGCAGCCACGGGTTCCGTCCGGCCGTCGAGCACGCCGACGAACTCGGCGTCGCCCGGCTGCTGGCCACCTGGCAGGAGTCCGAGGTCACCCGCGCCTTCGCCGAATCGGCGCTGGCCCCGCTGCGGGGCCCCGAGCACACCGCTCTGCTGGCCACCCTGAGGGTGTTCCTGGAGAGCGGCGGTTCGGTGACCTCCGCCGCGCAGACCCTCGGCGTCCACCGCAACACGGTCGGCGCCCGGCTCCGGCAGGTGCGCGAACTGCTCGGGGTGGACCTGGACGACCCGAGCCGGCGGCTCGCGCTCCAACTGGCGTGCCGGGCGCTCGACTGACCGTGGCGCGCCCTCGCACTCCAGGATGCCGGCTCCGGGCCGTGACCGGGGAACGCGCCCACCGGCCGGGTCAGATGTACTCGCAGTCGATCGTCGGGTCGGACGGGCCGTCCTGCGGGGCGCCGGGCACGGGGCCGTTGTTGGAGCCGCCGCTGACGTACACCGCCGAGATCCAGCCCAGGGACCGGCCGGGGGTGATGATCTGGACCCAGTAGGTGTTGGTGTAGGGGCCGTCGGTCACCCGGCCGGACTCTCCGGCGTTGATCTGGCAGTACGCCTTGACCGTGACCCGGGTGAGGCGTTCGGTGGTGGCGAGGTCGCAGGAGGTGCTCTGGCAGGAGCGGACGCGGACATCGTTGGCCCAGATGTGGACGGAGCCGCTCGGCGGGTGCGCGGCGGCGGGCTGGGCGAGGCCGAGGAGGAGCGACGCGGTGGCGGTGAGCAGTCCGGCCAGGAGCCGCGCGGGGCGAGCGGCGCGGGTGGCGCGGGTGGTGCGGCGCGGGCGGGGTGTGGTGGGGGTGGGTGTCGGGGCGGTCATGGTGGGGGTGGTTGCCGTGGCGGTCATGGGGCGGGTCGTGGTCGTGGGGGTCATGGTGGGGGGGGTCCTCTCCCGGCGGTGGGCGGTGGTTCCGGGCGGCGGGTGCCGCGCCGGTCATCCGGGCGACGGGGGGTGGGGGCGGTTCGTATGACCGGTGGTCGCGGGTCGGCGGTGACGGGGCGCCGGGTTCCTGGAGTTGCAGGGGTTACGGGGGCTACAGGGGTTCGCGGGCCTCGCGGCTGTCGAGGTCGGTGAAGACGCGGTGGGCCTCGGCCTCCAGTGCGGCGGACCGCGCGGGGTCGCCCAGGGCCAGGGCGGCGCGGGCGAGGTCGCGCAGGGTGCGGGCCCGCCACAGGGGCAGGGCCAGTTGGTCCCAGAGGGCGAGCGCCTCGCGCAGGGTGCCGGTCGCGCCGCGCGGGTCGGCGGTGGCGAGCCGCCATTCGCCGAGCGTGCGCAGCACCAGGGCCTCGCCGAACACGTCCTGGCGTTCCCGAGTGATCTCCAGGCAGCGGTCCAGGCGCTCGCGGGCCCGGTCCGTGCGGCCCTGCCGGAACTCCGCCTTGGCGAGGGACTGGCTGGCGTACATCACCCCGAAGGCGTCGCCGAGGGCGTCGAACAGGGCGAGGGAGTCGCTCAGCAGGGCCTCCGCCCGGGGGAGGTCGCCGCGGGCCCGGTGCACCAGGCCCAGTCCGCGCAGCGCCAGGGCCTCACCGTGCCGGTCGCGGGCGGCGGCGAAGCGGCGGTGGGCGTCGGCGAGCGCGTCCCATGCCTCGGTGAAGCGGCCCTGGTCGCGGTGGACGCAGCCGATGCCGTAGAGGGCGTGGGCCTGCGCCGCCCGGTCCCCCGGCTCGTCGTAGTGGGCCAGGGCGGCGGTGAGCAGGGTCAGGGCCTCGGTGAAGCGGGCCTGTTCGCGGCGGGCGGTGCCCATCCCGGCCAGCGCCTGGGCCCGGCCGCGGCGCACGGCACGCTCCTCGAAGCGGGTCAGGGCGGTGGCGAAGAAGGTGTGCGCCTCGTCGAACCGGTCCTGCTCCAGGCGGAGTTGCCCGAGTCCGTGCAGGAGCCATGCCTCACCCTCGACGTCCCCGCCGCGCCGGGCCGCGTCCAGGGCGGCGTGGTGGGAGCGGGACCAGGCTTCGAAGGTGTTGTAGAGGGCGGCGGAGGCGGCCATCAGGGCGGCGGCCAGCTCCCGGGCGGCACCGGACATGCCGTGCTCGGCGCAGTGCAGGACGGCGGCGAGGAGGCAGTGGTGTTCGGCGGCGAACCAGGCGGCGGGGTCGGTGGGGGTGAGGGTATCGGGGTCGGTGGGGGTGTCGGTTTCCGCGGAGGTGTCGGCGGGGGGTGCTGCTCCGAGGGGCTCCCGGGCGGGCGGGCCCGGTGTGCCAGGTGTGCGGGCAGTCGCCTCCGCGTCCGTCGCGCCCGCCGTCCCCTCCGCCCGGTTCGCCGCCCCCTCCGTCCCCTCCGTCCCTTCCGTGCCCGTCGGCAGCAGGTGGGACGCGCCTCCGGGGCCCCTGGCCGCCGCGTCGCGGGCCATGGTGAGCCAGCGGTCGACCAGGCGGCGTACGGCCGCCTCGCGTTCCTGGGGGTCCTCGTCGGCGAGGCAGCGCTCGCGGGCGTGTTCGCGGGCCAGGTCGTGGATGCGGTAGCGGGTGCGGCCGGTCCCGTCGGTGCGGACGACCTCCACGAAGTGGCAGTCCACCAGCCGTTCCACGGCGTCCTCCGCCGCGTGTTCGCCGATGCCGAGGAGCGGTCCGGCGATCCAGGCCGCGAAGTCGGGCAGGTCCATCAGGGCCAGCCGGCGCAGGGCGCGCTGTTCCTGGGCGTCGAGGTCGGCGTAGCCGAGGCCGAGGCTCGCGCGGACCTCCAGGTCGCCCGCCCGGAGTTCGTCGAGGCGGCGGCGCTCGTCGCCGAGCCGGGCGGCGAGCCGGGCCGGGGTCCAGTGCGGGCGGGCGGCGAGCCGGGCACCGGCGATACGGACCGCGAGCGGCAGCCGGCCGCAGAGGGTGACGATCTCGGCGGCCCGGTCCCGTTCCAGGGTGGGACGGGTGGGGCCCGCGACCCGGGCGAGCAGATCCAGCGCCTCGGCCTCGGAGGGGACCCCCAGGTCGAGATGGGCGGCGCCCTCCAGGGCCATCAGCCGGCGGCGGCCGGTGACCAGGACGGCCGAGCCGCCGCCGGGTGGCAGCAGCGGGCGCAGCCGGGCCTCGCTGACGGCGTTGTCGAGGATGAGCAGGACGCGGCGGCGGGCGATGTGCGTGCGGTAGAGGCCGAGGAGGTCCTCCTCGTCGCGGGCCGGGGTGTCGGGGTCGATGCCGAGGGCGCGCAGCAGCCGGGCCAGGGCGTCGGCCGTCCGTACCGGTTCGGAGTCGGCGGCGCGCAGGTCGACGAAGAGCTGTCCGTCGGGGAAGAGGTCGGCGGCGCGGTGGCCGACGTGGACGGCGAGGGCGGTCTTGCCGGTGCCGGAGCGGCCGGAGATCACGCCGACCGGCGGGGCGGTGCGGCGCGGGTCGCGGACCTGTTCGAGGAGGGTGGTGGCCCAGGCGATCTGTTCGCCGCGCCCTATGAAGTCGGCCACGTCGGGCGGGAGCTGGGAGGGGACGGCGGGGCGGGCGGCGGGGCCGCCGGAGGGCCGGGCGGGGTCCTCGGACGGACCGGCCTGGGCGGGGACGCGGTCGGCGGTACGGGTGGGGCGGGGTGCGGCGGCCGTACCGAGCACGGCGGTGTCGGCGCGGAGCACGGCGTGGTGCAGGGCGCGCAGTTCGGGGCCGGGGTCGACGCCGAGTTCGCTGCGGAGCAGGCGGCGGCCCTCCTCGTAGCAGCGCAGGGCGTCGGCGGCGCGGCCGGTGCGGAACAGGGCGGTCATCAACTGGCCGCGCGGGCGTTCGCGCAGCGGGTGCGCGGCGACATGGGCGACGAGTTCGGCGACCAGGTCGGAGCGGCGGTCCAGGTCGAGTTCGGCGGCGAAGCGGAACTCCTCCGCTTCCAGGCGGAGTTCGGTCAGCCGCAGCGCCTCCACCCGGGCGAAGCCCTGGCCCAGCCCCTCCAGGGCGTCCCGGCCGTGCCACAGACGCAGGGCGGTGTGCAGGGTGTCGACGGCTTCCTCGGAGCGTCCGGCGCGGGCCGCGTCCCGTCCGGCGGCGCAGGCGGCGGCGAAGCGGCGGGCGTCCACGGCGGCGGGCGGGAACTCGGCGACATAGCCCGGGGAGCGGGTGCGGACGGCGTCGGCACCCTCCCAGCCGGCCAGGGCGCGGCGCAGTCCGGAGATGTGGGAGGCGACGAGGGCGCGGGCGGTGGCGGGCGGCTCTTCCTCCCAGACGAGATCCACCAGCCGTCCGGCGGAGAGCAGTTCTCCCAGATGGACGACGAGTGCGGCGAATATGGCGGTCGGTTTCGCACCGCCCAGCGGAATTCTCCGGCCGCCGCTCCACACCTCGACCGGCCCCAGCAGGCGAACGTCCACCGTGTCCCCCGACTTCACGTTCCCGCACGTCGGGGACAACATACCGGCCGGTGTGCACGGGCATGCCGAACACCGCGCCGCCGGTTTTCGGGTGGCGGCGCGGCCGGGACACGAAGTGGCCGAAAAGCGCTGGGTGTCCGGTGCTAATTCCTCCTCATTCGAAAAGGAGACTGTCCGATTTCCACGGTCCGGACGTTGACGGGACGATCGGGAACGGCACTCCGTATGAGCGAGTCGCGCAATCGGCCGGAAAGTCCGTGCGCGGCCAGAAAGCGTCCCCGCGAGGAGGCGCCCCCGCGAGGATTCCCCTCCGCACGGATTCCCCTCCGCGCGGAATCGCCCCCACGCGGAATCGCCCCCGCGGAATCGCCTCTGCACGGAAGCGCGGAGTCTTGGAAGGGCCCTACAGAGCTTCTGCATCGTTCTTGCAGAGCGCCCCGGCACGCTGTGAGCGTGACGGACATCATCCTGCTCTCGGATCCCCGGGTGGCCGCGACCGCGGTCGCCGACACCGGTGAACCCCTGGTCGACGTACGGGCGACCGCGGCGCTGCGGGTCGACGCGCGGAAGGCGGACGGCGACGGCTCCTACGCCCGGGTCCGGGCCGATGTGCTGCGCCGGCTGCTGCTCGCCCAGGGCGCGCTGCCCTCCGGCGTCCATCTGCTGCTGGTGGAGGGCTTCCGGCCGCCCGCGCTGCAACGCCGCTACTTCGAGGAGTACTCCGCGACCCTGCGCGCCGCGCACCCGCAGGCCGGGCCCGCCCGGATCCGCGAGCTGGCCAGCGCCTACATATCGCCGCCGGAGGTCGCCCCGCACGTCAGCGGCGGCGCGGTGGATCTGACGCTGTGCGCCGCCGACGGCACCGAACTCCCGCTCGGCACCGAGGTGAACGCCACGCCCGAGGAGAGCGGGGGACGCTGCCGCACCGGGGCGCCGGGCCTGGACGCCGGGGCCCGCGCCAACCGGGCGGTGCTCGGCCGGGCGATGACGGCCGCCGGGTTCGTCAACTATCCGACCGAGTGGTGGCACTGGTCGTACGGGGACCGCTACTGGGCGCTGCTCACCGCGGCACCCGCCGCCCGTTACGGACCCACCGACCACTAGCGGTCGGCCACTGGCACGGCACCACGGCCGGACCAGACAAGTACAGGCACGACAACCGGGGGAAACACCATGGAGAACACCTGCGTCGCGACGGCCATGACCATGCCGTCACCGACCACCGACCCGGCCGATCTGACCGGACCGGCCGCCGCGCGCCCACCCGGCGGACCGGCACCCCGCACCGCCGGGGCGGGCGCCGCCGCCGAACTGACCGACCCGATGACCGCAGCCGAGTTCGACGAGGCGTTCACCGCGGTGATGCCCCGGCTGCGGCGCCGGCTGCTGGCGCTGACAGGGAATCCGCACGACGCCGACGACCTGGTGCAGGAGACCTATCTGCGGCTGTCGCGCCGGGCCCGCTCCCGCACCCTGGTACGGCAGCAGCAGCCGTACGCGTACACCTGTGCGGCGGCGCTGAATCTGCTGCGTGATCTGTGGCGGCACCCCTCGCGCCAGGAGCGCTGCACGGACCGGCTGCCCGAGCGCGGCTGGGACGGCGGGTTCGCCCGGCGGGAGGCCGAGGCCGTGGCGACCGCGCTGCTGCGGGGGCTGTCGGCGAAGGAGGCGGCGGCCGTGATCCTGGTCGACATCGAGGGCCTCACGCACGACGCGGCGGCGCTGCGGCTCGGCGCCCACCGGGGCACGGTGCAGCGCAACCGGATGCGCGGACTCGCCAAGATCCGGGCCACCCTCCACGCATACGAACCGGCCGCCCCGGCCGTCTCCCCTGCGCAGGGCGCGGAGCCCGGCCCGACGGCGCGGACCGGACGGGCCGGGCGGGCTGGACAGGCCGGGCGGCCCGCGCCGGACACCCGGACCGGACCGACCACCCGTTCCCGGTGAACCGGACCGGACCGACCGACCACCCGTTCCCGGTGAACCGGCGCGCTCTTCCGGCCGGCGCGCCCTTTCGGCCGGCGCACTCCGCCGTGCCCCGCCGCGTCAACCCTTCGGCACTCGAACCACTTCAGGGGGAACCCGAATGCGCCGCACCACCCGTCGTATGGCGACGGCCATGGCCTCAGGGCTGCTGCTCGCCACCGCTCTGACCGGTACCGCCACGGCCACCGCCACCGAGGTCACTTCCGCCGCCGCTGCCGCTGCCGCTGACTGCCGCCCGCTGGCGGACGCCTCCGCGCAGGCACAAGCCATCATCGACGCCGCCTGCTCCCAGATCGGGGTGCCCTACTCCTGGGGCGGCGGTTCGATCCACGGGCCGACGTACGGTCAGGACTATCCCGGGGGCGGGCCGGGCGCCCACGACAGCCAGGTCAAGGGCTTCGACTGCTCGCACCTGATGCAGTACGCGGCCTGGCAGGGCGCCGGGATCGCGCTCCCGGAGGGGTCCTGGAACCAGGCCCGCTGGAGCGGGGCCACCGCCCGCTTCACCCGGGACCAGGGCCTCGGCCCCCTGGAGCCGGGCGATCTGCTGCTCTGGGCGAAGAACCCGGCCGACCTCGGCAGCGTCCATCACATCGCCCTCTACCTCGGCGGCGGCAGGATGGTCGAGGCCCGCGAGTCGGGCACCCCGGTGATGGTGAGCGACGTACGGCTCAACGCGCAGTTCGCGGGGGCCCTGCGGATCACCGGGGGCGAGGAGCCGCCCGCCGGTACCAAGAGGTTCATGACCTGGGGCACCGGGGTCGGTCTGCGGCCCGAGGCGAACACCCGGAAACCGGTGGTGGGGCGGCTGCCCGGACCCACCGCGGTGGACGTGCAGTGCCAGGCCCGCGGCGAACTGGTCAACGCCGAGGGTTACAGCAACGACGCCTGGTCGTATCTGCCGGCGTACCGGGCCTGGATCTCCAACATCTACATCGACGACCCGGCGGCCTGGCTGCCCGGCGTCCCCACCTGCTGACCGCACCGCGCACCGCACCGCACCGCATCCCACCCTGTTCGGAGGAGCTTTCGTCATGCGTGTACACCAGCGTTTCCTGTCCCTCGGGCTGCTCGCCGCCGCTGTGGCCGCGACGGCTCTCGTCCCGCTCACCGCCGGTACCGCCCAGGCCGCCCCCGCGGCCCCGTCCGGCTACGCCGGGTCCTGCCCGACGGCCGGAACGGTCACCCAGTGGTGGCACTCCGGCCACGACGGCGTCGACATCGCCAACAACCGCGGTACGCCGATCCACTCGACCGGCCCCGGTACGGTCATCGTCTCCGGTCCCGCCAGCGGCTACGGCCAGTGGATCCGGATCCGCCACGACGACGGCACGGTCACCGAGTACGGGCACATGTACGAGCGGCTGGTCTCGGTGAACCAGCGGGTGAGCAGTGGTCAGCTCATCGCGCGGATGGGGTCGGAGGGCGACTCCTCCGGCAACCATCTGCACTTCGAGGCGCACAGCTCCACCTCCAGCACCCGGGGCATGGACCCCAAGCCGTATCTCGCGGAGCGCGGGGTGGGGCTGCCGTGCACCCCGGGCAGCGGGACGCCCGGCACCAACTTCACCACCTGGGGCACCGGGGTGCGGGTCCGCGCCGACGTCAGGCTGAACGCGGCCGTGGTGCGCACGCTGACCGGGCCCACGCCGGTCTTCGTGGAGTGCCAGAAGCGCGGCGATGTGGTCAACGCCGAGGGCTACAGCAATGACGCCTGGGCGTACATCCCGGCGCTCGGCGGCTACATCAGCAACATCTACATCGACCACCCGTCGGCCTGGCTGCCCGGGGTGCGGGAGTGCTGAGCAGAGTTGAGCTGAGCTGAGCTGACGGAAGGGTGACGAGCCCACCCGGGGCCGGACGGCGACGACCCGTCCGGCCCCGGGTGCTGCGGGGTGGGGCGCCGGTTCAGTTCGCGCAGACGCCTACCGAGTCGGAGGGGTCCTGGCCGATGTTGACGTTGCCGCCCCAGACATAGACATCGCGGTACGGGCCGCCGGAGCCGATGACCGAGTCGTGGACGGTGCCGCGGTACCAGACGTCGGTGGTGTAGCCCCCGGCGGTGACGCGCTGCCCCCGGACGTAGCAGACCCCGTCCAGGTAGTACCGGTCGGTGGTGGGGCCGGTGTTGAGGACGGGTGTGTTCTGGGTGTTCGGCGCGGTACGCAGGTTGCTGTGGGTCTGGAGCGAGACATAGAACCCGGCGACGCCCGCGTGGGCGGTGGCGGCGAGGGCCGTGAGAGCGGCGGCGCCGACGGCGAGGGCGGTGGTGGCGCGGCGGAACGCGGTACGTGCCATGGGTGGGTGCTCCCTCTGGGGCGGGCCCGGGACCGGGCTGCGGACGGTACGGGGACGGACCCCGCCGGGCCGTCCGGGCACGGGCGGCGACGGCGTGCGGTCCGCACCCCGGGGACGGGCGGGGTGGGGCGGTCGTATGAGGGGGCCGTGGGCGGAGGCTTCATCCCGGGAATCGGTCTCTTCCGGGACGGGGGGCACCGGCCTCATACGGCGGGCCCGGTGCCCCCGTCCCGGGGACGGTGCGGGCACCACACCTCCCGCCCGCACCTCCCCCACCGACCCAGGGACGACGACCATGACCATGAGAATGCCGGGCGGGCCGAGCCTGCCGAGGGCGCTGAGGATGCCGAACATGCCGAGGGTGCTGAGGATGCCGGGCGGGACGAGGGTGCTGAGCGGCGCACGGGGTGTGCTGCGGGCGGCCGTGTGCGCCACCGTCCTCGCGGCCCTCGTCGGCGCCACCGTCTCCCCTGCCGTCCCTGCCTCCCCTGCCGCCCCTGCCTCCGCCGGGTCACCGGCGCCCGCGCGCGCGGCGCGGGCCGAGGTCCCGGCCGGGGTGACGGCGGGCGTCGCCGTCTTCGACCGGCGGACCGGCACCTTCACCGAACAGCTCAACCCGGGCGGTCGGTTCCGGTCGGCGTCGGTGGTGAAGCTGCTGATCGCCCTGGATCTGCTCTGGGGCCGCTCCCCCGACACCCTCCCGGCCGCCGACCGGGCCCGGATGGACAGCATGCTGCGCGGCAGCGACGACAGCGCGGCCAGCACCTTCTGGGCGGCCAACGGCGGTGGCGCGATCGTCGACCGGATGGTGGCGCGGCTCGGTCTGACCGACACCGCGCGCCCACCGGCCACCCACCCCGGTTACTGGGGCTACACCGCGCTGTCGGCCCGCGACACGGTCACGGTCTACCGGTACATCCTGGACACCGCCCCGGCGGCCGTCCGCGACCATCTGATGACCGCCCTGCGCGGCTCCACCCGCTGTGCCACCGACGGCTACGACCAGCACTTCGGCATCCCGGGCTCCTTCGAGCGCCCCTGGGCGGTCAAACAGGGCTGGTCGGGCTTCAGCTCGGGCGGCTGCACGACGACGGCGAACGCGACGGCCCGCACCGGCACCGGGACTCAGGCGTCCGAGGTGTCCGGTGCCGCGGACGTCGATCTCACCCGCCCCGCCCTGCACACCACCGGCGTCGTCGGCGCGGGCGACCGGACCATCGTCGCCGTCCTCACCCTGCACCCGGCCGGCACCGCCTACGGCCGCGCCCACACCGACATCGGGCGCCTGACCCGGTCGCTGAACGTCCCCGGCGCCACCCGCCCGTCCGGCACCTGGGTCGGCACCTGGGGCAGCGGCGTACGGGTGCGCTCGGGGACGACCACGGCGTCCGGCGCGCTGACCACCCTGCCCGCCGGGGCCGAGGTGCTGGTCGGCTGCCAGCGGCGCGGCCAGCAGGTGAGCGTTCCCCCGTACACCAATGACTGGTGGGCGTATCTCCCGCAGTACGGGGGCTATATGACGAACGTCTATCTGAGCGCGCCGGAGAACCAGGTGCCCGGAGTGCCGGTCTGCTGATCCCCTGATCCCCTGATCCCCGGCGCGGGCGGCGGGGGCGGCGCGTGGCCGGTTCTCCGCGCGCCCCCGGCACCTCCGCTTTCCCCCTCGCCGGGACGGGCAGGAACCTCCCAGCACGGCCCACCAAGGAGAGGGAGGTGCCGCTCGTGGGCGGCGACGACGGCGAGTTGGGCGGAACCGGTGCCACCGGAGCGGAGGCCCAGACGGACGGGGCGGAGGCAGCCGGGGCGGAGGCGAACCGGTCGGACGCGAACGGGGCGGAGCGGGGGTTCGGGTTCCGGCGGATCGAGCGCGGGGTGCCGTCCGCCGCGTGCCCGGTGGCGCACGGCGGGGACGGGGTCTGGGTGGTGCGCGGCTACGACGAGGCGCGTGCCGTCCTGCGCAGCACGGCGACCGTGCAGGCGGGGCTGGGCGTGGAGATGGTGTCGCGGTTGCCGTCGCGCGTCCGGCGGCCGGTGCTCTACCGGGACGGGCCCGAGCACCGTGAGCACCGGCGGCAGACGGCGCGGTTCTTCACCCCGCGCCGGGTCGACGAGCATTACCGGGAGACGATGGTCCAGGTCGCCGAGGAGCAGATCGGGCGGCTGCGCGCGGACGGCCGGGCCCGGCTTTCCGATCTGAGCTTCGAGCTGGCGGTGCAGGTGGCCTGCGCGGTCATCGGGCTGACCGACAGCCGCCCCGGGATCAAGGAGCGCCTGAACCGCTTCTTCCCGGAGCGGTTCGGCACCCCGGGCCTGACCAGTCTGCACGGCGTGTACTGGACAGTGCGCCAGAACACCAACTGGATGCGGATGTACGCCGGGGACGTCCGGCCCGCGGTACGCGCCCGGCGCCGGGTCCGGCGGGACGATCTGATCTCGCATCTCCTCGACGAGGGCTGCTCGACCACCGAGATCCTCGGCGAGTGCATCACCTTCGCGGCGGCGGGGATGGTGACCACCCGGGAGTTCATCAGCGTGGCGGCCTGGCATCTCTTCTCCGAGCCCGGGTTGCTGGCGCACTACCGGGCGGCGGACGAGCCGGGGCGGCTGGCGGTGCTCGGGGAGATCCTGCGGCTGGAGCCGGTCGTGGGCCTGCTCAGCCGCCGCACCACCGAGCCGCTGGACCTGCCCGGCGCCGACGGCGAGCGGGTGACGGTACCGGCCGGTGACCGGATCGACATCCTGCTCGACCACGCCAACGTCGACGAGCGGACCGTGGGTTCCCGGCCGCGCTGTCTGCGTCCGGGCCGGGCCATGGGGGACGGCGCCGGGGCACCGGGGCTGGCCTTCGGCGACGGCCCGCACAAGTGCCCGGGGCTGCATGTCGCGCTGCTGGAGACGGATGTCTTCCTGAGCCGGCTCCTGGCGCTGCCCGGCGTCCGGATGGCGAGCCCGCCGTCGATCGGCTGGATCGACGGCATCGGCAGCTATGAGCTGCGGGACTGTGTGGTGGAGGTGGAGATGGAGGTGGAGGTGGAGGTGGAGGTGGACGAGCGGGGGTGACGGGGGTTCAGGCCCGGGGCCCGCCGTCCCCGTCCCGCTCGCGGAGATGGCGCCAGACCCTCTCGCCGCGCGGTGAGAGCCGGTAGCCGGTGTCGAGGCTCTCGGTCAGACCGTGTTCCTTGAGGCGGCGGACGTCCGCCTTGAAGGGGAGGGTGTCGCGGTCGGCGCGGGCGGCGAGGTCGGCGGCCCGGGTGGCGGGGTGGTCGTGGAGGAGGCCGAGGACGGTCCGGGTCCAGGGGCCACGGGTGCTGCGGGCGTCGATGCCGTCGAGTACGGCGACGATCTCGGCGAGTGCCTCCGGGCCGAGGGCGGTGTCCTCGCGCAGGGCGGTGCGCGGATCGGCACCGGCCGGGCGGAGGGTGACGCGGTACAGGCGCCGGTCGTCGCCCGCGCGCTGGTCGGCGAGGAGGGCGGCCCGGTCCGGGTAGCCCGCGCGGCGGGCGTCGCGGGCGGTGACGGCGTCGGGGGCGACCGGTTCGACGGCCGTGACCTCGATCAGCCCGACGGCGGTGCGCAGCCGGGTCCCGGGGCGCACGGCGGGTCTGCGCCAACTGCGGAAGGCGAGATCGGCCGCACCGGAGGCGATCCTGTCGAGGGCTTCCCGGGTGAACAGCATCGACCGCTCCCGTCCGTGCCGTGCCTTTGGTGGGGAGGGTACGCCGGGGCGGGGTGGGGCGCCTGCCGTGCGGAGGGCGCGAGCCGGGCGCGCGGCGGCGGGCTCTCATCGAGGTATGCGGACAGCATCCGCTACGGGCGCGAGCCGGCGGGCTCCGAGCACGATCCCGACTCAGCCCCGGCCCAGGAAATCCGAGCAGATGTGGGTCGGTGCCGGGCCGGACCAGGGGCGTATCGTCACCCGGATGTCGTCGGTGCGGGTCGTGCCGCTGGGGTCGGCCATGGCGCGGGCGCGGGCCAGGCTGCACACGAGCTGGCCGGTGAGGTTGCGGTCCCGCAGGGAGGCGGGGTCGAGGGCGGGCGCCCCGATGTCGAGGGTGACCGTGCGGTCCCCGGTGCTCAGCTCGAAGGTGCCGCTCTCCAGCAGGGTGGTGAGGCCGGAGGCCCGTTCCGCCGGGGTGGGGCCGCTCATGAGGTACTTGAGGACACCGAGGAGGTCGTCGGGGTCGGCGGAGACGGGGATGTCGGGGCGGGAGACGGCTTCCAGGCGGCCGGACTGGGAGACGAAGTACAGCCGCAGCCCCTTGGTCAGTCCCCCGGCGGGATCGCCGCCGTCGAGGACGCCGGTGGGCTGGACTCCGCAGGCGCTGAGCGTGGCGGCGGCGAGGAGGGCCGTCCAGGCGGGGCGCGTGCGTCGGCGGGTCCGGGTCATGGGGTGGTCTCCTCGGCCGGGTGGAGCCAGGGCAGGTGGAGGGTGAAGACGGCACCGCCGCCGGGCCGGTCGGCGGCCTCGACGGTGCCGCCGTGCAGCCGGGCGTTCTCCAGGGCGATGGCGGTGCCCAGTCCGCTGCCCTCGGAGCGGGCGCGGGCGCTGTCGGCCTTGTAGAACCGGTCGAAGACCCGGGCGAGGACCTCGGGCGGCAGACCGGGGCCCTCGTCGGTGACGGTGAGGGTGACGCGGCCCAGGTCCCGGTCGGCGGTGAGGGTGACGGTCACCGGGTCGGCGCCGTGCCGCAGGGCGTTGCCGACGAGGTTGGCGACGGTGACATCGACGCGGACCCGGTCGACCGAGGCGCGCACGCCGTCGGGGAGGGCGGTGCGGACGCGGTCGGTCCAGCCGCGCAGGGAGAGCGTGGCGCGGACGGCTTCGGCGAGGTCGGTGTCCGCGAGGTGGAGGCGGGCGGCGCCGGAGTCGAAGCGGGACATCTCCATCAGGTCGTCGACGAGGCGGGTGAGCCGGGCGGTCTCGGCGCTGACCGTGCGGGCGGCGTGGGCCGCGTCCGGGGGCAGTCCGGCGGCCTCCTCGTCCAGCACGGTGACGACCATGGTCATCGCGGCGAGCGGGGTGCGCAGTTCGTGGGAGACATCGGCGACGAAGCGTTTGGCGCGGGCCTCCTGGTCGCGGAGTTCGCCGACCGAGCGTTCCAGGGCGTCGGCGGTGTCGTTGAAGTCGGCGGCCAGCAGGGCGAGTTCGTCGTTGCCGCGGACATGGGCGCGGGTGCCGAGGTCGCCGGTGGCGTGGCGGCGGGTGGCGCGGCCCAGTTCCCGGACGGGGCGCAGCACGGTACGGGCGGCGAGCAGGGCGAGGAGCACGGCGAGCAGGACGACGGGGGCGAGTCCGTCGCGGACGGCGGCGAGCAGACCGGCGGTGTCGTCGCGTTCCGCGTGCAGCGAGGTGATGGCGTAGACGTCGAGGCCGGAGGGGGCGCCGGTGTCGAGGGTGACGGGGGTGCCGAGGACGAGGTAGGGGCCGCCGCGCCACTCCACGCGCTGGAAGCTCAGCCGGTTGCGGGTGCGGACGGCCTCGCGCAGGGCGGGGCCGACGCGGGTGCGGTCGGCGCGGGCGTCGGAGGCGGCGGTCAGGGTGCGGTACTCGGCGACGACGACGGCGCCCCGGCCGAGGCCGTCGGCGAGGGTGGTGGCGAGGCGGGTGAGGGAGACCTCGTCGGGCGGGATGTCGAAGTCGGCGGCCACCTGCTCGATGCGCTGGCGGAAGTCGTCGCGGACGGCGTCCTGTTTACGCTGGAGCACGGCTGTCCGGTATTCGCGGTAGGCGAGCGCGGTCGCGGTCACCGCGCTGACGGCGGCGACCAGGACGAACGCGACGACGAGCCGGACCCGCAGCCCGCCGAGGCTCCGGCGGCGACGCGTGCAGGGCCGCACGGCACCGCCGCGCCCCGAGCCCTCCCGGCCCCTCTCGCGCGCCTTCTCGCGCCCCCTCCCCCACCCCCTCTTCACGGTCCTCCTCTTCACGGTCCTCACACCGGCCCGAACCGGTAGCCGAACCCGCGCACGGTCTGGATGTAGCGGGGCCTGGCGGGCACGTCCTCGATCTTGGCGCGGAGGCGGCCGATCGCCGCGTCGACCAGGCGGGAGTCGCCGAGGAAGCCGTGGTCCCAGACCGAGCGCAGGAGTTGCTCGCGGGTGAAGACCCGTCCGGCGGAGGCGGACAGCTCCAGCAGGACCCGCAGTTCGGTCGGGGGCAGGGCTATCCGGGTGCCGCGCTTGGTCACGGTGAGTCCGGCGCGGTCGATGACCAGCCCGCCGTGGTGCTCGCCGGGTGCCCCGCGGGTGGGTTCGGCGCGGCGCAGGGCGGCGCGGATCCGGGCCTCCAGCACGGGCGCGGTGACCGGTTTGACGACATAGTCGTCGGCGCCCGCCTCCAGGCCGCGCACGATGTCGGTGTCGTCGCCGCGGGCGGTGAGCATGATGACCGGGACGGTCGAGCCGGTGGCGCGCAGGCGCCGGCACACCTCGAAGCCGTCGATGCCGGGCAGCATCAGATCGAGCACGGCGATCTCGGCGGTGGCGGGGTCGGCGAGCAGGGCGAGCCCGGCCTCGCCGGAGGCGGCGGTACGGACCTCGTAGCCGTGCCGGCGCAGTACGAGTTCCATGCCGTCGCGCACGGAGACGTCATCCTCGATCAGCAGCACATGGGGCATGCAGCCGATTATGCGGGACGGTTTGCGCTGCTCAGAGCCCTGGTGGGGGGCCGGGGCGGTCGGGCGGCGCATTGTTACGCGTTCATCATGCGGCGATGGACGGGTCACCATGTGCGGGGCCGACGGTGGGGCGCATGACCACTCACCACACCTTCCACCGGCGCCCCCGGCTGCGGCTGGCCGCGGCGCTGGCGGTGCCGCTGTTCGCCTTCTCGGCCGCGTGCGGCGCCGGGGACGACGGGGCGGGGGGCGAGCCGATCGCCTCCGCCCCCGGCGAACCCGCCGGCGGGGGCGGCGGCCGGACCTCCGCCCCGTCGTCCCCGCCCGCCGCCGACAAGGGGGCGTTCTACGACGCGCAGATGACCTACGTCGAGTGCATGCGGACCAAGGGCGGCGTCAAGGACTTCCCCGATCCCCGGCTGAGCGGCTATCTCGACTGGGCGAAGATCGACGAGGTCGCAGACCCGGACGGCCGGGGCGAGGAGTACAAGGGCGGCAAGGACGCGGTGTGCTTCCCGGAGCTGTCCGAGGCGATGGCGCTGGAGCCGCCGCGCGATCCGCAGCGCGACTTCGAGTCGATGCTGGCGCACGCGAAGTGCATGCGGGACAACGGGGTCTCCCGGTTCACCAATCCCACGATGTCCGGCGGCGGGGTCATCCCCGGCGGCGACCCCAGCCCCGGCAGCCCGGTCATCGACCCGGACTCACCCGCGTACCGGGAGGCGCGCGCGGCCTGCAAGGACGAGCTGCTCGAAGGTCTGGACGGGATGCAGTAGATGCGGCACCGGAGGGGAGTGGGGATCGCGGGCGCCGCGGTGACGGTGGCGGCGCTGGGCGCGGTCGCGTACGGCGGGCGCGGCGGCGACGGACCGGACGCCGGGGGCGCGCTGCCGCCGGACACGGTCGCCGTCACCCGGACCGATCTGGAGCGGGCGAAGACGGTGGACGGCCGGATCGACTTCGCGCAGCGCCGCCCGGTCAGGGCGCCGGTGGAGGGCACGGTGACGGTGGCCGCGCGGGAGGGCACCACCGTCCGCCGGGGCCAGGCGCTGTACGAACTGAACGACAAACCGGTCACGCTGCTCTACGGCCCGGTACCGGCGTTCCGCGAGATGAGGGCCGGTGACCGGGGCAGTGACGTCCTCCAGTTGGAGCGCAACCTCGTCGCCCTCGGGTACGGGCGGGGGCTGTACGTCGATCCGCGCTACGACGAGGCCACGGCGGCGGCCGTCGAGCGCTGGCAGAGGGACCTGAACCGGACGCCGACCGGCCGGGTGGGCGCGGGCGATGTGGTGTTCCAGCCGGAGGAGGTCACCGTGGTGCGGGCGGACGCGGCACTCGCCGACCGGGTCGGCCCGGACACCGCCGTCCTGACCGTGGCGTCCACCCGGCCCGTCGTCCGGGCGCTGCTCGACCAGGCCGACGGGCCGCTCGCCGCGCGCGGGACGCGGGTGGAGGTGACCCTGCCCGGCGGGTCGGCGGAGCCGGGGGAGGTCGCGGGGACGGCCCGGCCGGAGGATCCGGAGGCCGCGGAGGCGCAGAACGGCATCACCGTGGAGATCGCCCTCGACGGCGGGGCCGACGCCGTCGAGGGCGAGGACACCGGGGTGAGCGCGAGCGTGCGGTTCGTCGGCGAGCGCCGCGAGGACGTGCTCGTGGTGCCGGTGGAGGCGATCGTCGCGCTGCGCGGCGCGGACGGCGGCTACGGCCTCCAGGTCGTGGCGGGCGGCACCGCGCGGATGGTGCGGGTCACCACCGGGATGACGGCCGACGGGCTGATCGAGGTGAGCGGTCCCGGGATCGCGGAGGGCACGGAGGTCGGGGTGGCCCGCTCATGAACGCCGCTCCCGCTCCCGCCCCGGTCGTGGAACTGCGCGGGGTCACCAAGGCGTACCCGGGCGGGGTGCACGCCCTGCGCGGGGTGAGCCTCGCCGTCGGGGCCGGTGAACTTCTCGCCGTCGTGGGCCCGTCGGGCTCCGGCAAGTCGACGCTGCTCCAGGTCGTCGGCACCCTGGACCGGCCCACCTCGGGCACGGTCCGGGTCGCCGGGCACGAGGTGGGCGCGCTCACCGACGCCCAGGTGTCGGCGCTGCGCGCCCGGCACATCGGGTTCGTCTTCCAGCACTTCCATCTCGCCGAGGGCGCGAGCGCGCTCGACAATGTGGCGGACGGGCTGCTGTACGCGGGTGTCCCGCGCGGGGCGCGCCGGGCTCGGGCCCGGACCGCGCTGGACCGCGTCGGCCTCGGCCACCGGCTCGGGCACCGCCCGTCCCGGTTGTCGGGCGGCGAGAAGCAGCGGGTGGCCATCGCGCGGGCGCTGGTCGGGGCGCCGCGCCTGCTGCTGGCCGACGAGCCGACGGGCGCCCTGGACAGTGCGTCCGGCCGGACGGTGATGGGGCTGCTGCGCGAACTGAACGCGGCCGGTACCACGGTCTGTGTCATCACCCATGACCCGGGCATCGCGGAGTCGCTGCCGCGCCGGATCCGGATGAGGGACGGCGAGATCGTCTCCGACACCGGCGCCGAAATTGTCTCCGACACCGGCGCCGAGATCGCCTCCGGCACCGGCGTCGAGGCTTCGGGGGAGGTCCGGTGACCGGGATTCGGGACCGTGCGCACCCGGCACCGCCTACGCCGCCGCCCCCGCCGCCCGAGCCGTCCCGTCTCCTCCCGGCCGATGTGCTGCGGCTGGGGGCGGTGGGGCTGCGGGCCCGGCGCTCCCGGGTGGTGCTGTCCGCGCTGGGCATCGCGCTCGGGATCGCCACGATGGTGGCGGTGGTGGGGCTGTCCGAGTCCAGCAGGGCGGATCTGATGGCCCGACTGGACCGGCTCGGCACCAATCTGCTGACCGCCGAGGTGGTCCCGGACACCGGGGGCCGGGAGGTGCGGCTGCCGAAGTCGGCGGTGGCGATGGTGGAGCGGATCGGGCCGGTCGAGCACGCCACCGCGACCGGTCAGGTCGACGCCCGGATCCGGCGCAGCGCGGTGGTGCCGCCGGAGCGGACGGCGGGGGTGACCGCGCAGGCGGCCCGCACGGATCTGCTGGCGGCGCTGGGCGCCCGGGTGGCGCGGGGCGTCTGGCTGGACCGGGCGAGCGAGCGGCTCCCGGTGACCGTCCTCGGGGCGCTGGCCGCCGAACGGCTCGGGGTGACCGCGCCGGGCGAGACGATCGTGATGAACGACGAGCGGATGGTCGTCGTCGGCATCCTGGAGCCGGTGGAACTGGTGCCGACGCTGGACCGGGTGGCCCTGGTCGGCTTCCCGGCGGCCGAGGAGTACTTCGGCTTCGACGGGCATCCCTCGATGGTGTTCGAACGGTCGCCGGACGCGACGGTCGACGACGTGCGGGAGGTGCTGGCACGCACGGTGAGTCCCGGCGCGGAGGGGTACATCAAGGTGTCCCGCCCCTCGGACGCGCTCGCCGCGAAGGCGGCCACCGACCGGGGCCTGACCGCCCTGATGCTGGGCCTGGGCGCGGTGGCGCTGCTGGTGGGCGGGGTCGGGGTGGCCAACACCATGGTGATCTCGGTGCTGGAGCGCCGCCCGGAGATCGGGCTGCGCCGGGCGCTGGGGGCCACCCGGGGCGCGGTGCGGGCGCAGTTCCTGATGGAGTCGCTGCTGCTGTCGGCGCTGGGCGGGGCGGCGGGCGCGCTGCTGGGCACGGCCGCCACCTACGGCTTCGCGCTCGCCCAGGGCTGGCGGCCGGTGGTCCCGCTCTGGGCCCCGGCGGGCGGTCTCGCCGCGACCCTGCTGATCGGGGCCGTGGCGGGTCTGTACCCGGCGGTGCGGGCGTCACGGCTGCATCCGACGGAGGCGCTGAAGGGGACATGACCTCCGGTCCGGCGGGGCTCAGCCACCCAGGCAGCAGTCACCGCACTTCGCGCCGGCCGGGGCGCGGTAGTAGAGGCAGCAACTGCGGCGGCGGAACGCCAGGTCGGGCCCGGTGAAGCGGCCCGTCCCGGCGAGCGGTTCCCGGGCGAGCAGCTCCCCGGCGAGGGCGGTGAGCCCGGCCCGCCGTTCGGGGTGGGCGGCCAGCAGGGCGCGGGCGGCCTCGGCCAGCGCGGACCCGGAGTTGCCGTCCAGCAGCCGGGGCGCGACCTTGATGTCCAGTCCGGCGGCGAACGCCCGCAGCGGGGCTGCCACTTGGTCGCCGAGGGCGGCGACGGGGTCGGGCAGTTGGTCGGCGTACCAGCCGGAGGGCCGCGCCAGGCGCAGTCCGGGCCCGTCGTCGGCCCGCTGCACGGAGATGAGGTCGAGGACGATGCCGTGCAGCAGGGCGCAGGCCAGCGCCGGGGACCACAGCCGGGCGGCGTGACCGAGGTGGGCGATGGAGACGCCGACGCGAGGTTCCCCGGTCCGGTGGCGGTCGGCGACCGCGCGCGCCAGATCGGCGAAGCCCCGGTCGTAGGACTCCTGGACGGGGTGCCAGCCGGTGGCGGGACCTCCGGTGGGGAGGCGGAAGAACCTGCCGAGGACGGAGACACGGGCGAGGGCGCGGACGACGGTTTCGGCGGGGGCGGAGGCGGAGGGGGGCGGGTCGAAGACGGGGGCGGGGGTGTGCGGGGCCGGGCCGTAGGCAGGGGCGTGGGCACAGGGGGGCGAGCCGGAAGCAGAGGCGCAGGCGCAGGGGGTCGAGCCGGAAGCAGGTGCGCAGGCGCAAGGAGCCGGGCCGGAATCAGCGGCGTTCACTCCTCCCCCGCCTCCCCGGCGGACGCCGTCGCCCCGCGGCGCGGTGGGTGGAAGACGTACAGGTCCAGGATCGGTGGGAGCGGGGTGACTCCGGGCCCGCCGGAGCGGACCCAGGTGAGGATGTCCTCCGTGGCGTCGGGGTCGTTCACCAGGCCCAGCCACACCGGGCGGCCCCCCGCCGCACGGCCCTCGGCGGACGGCTGGACGACCACCACATTGGCCTGGTCGCACACATCGAGGCAGTCGGAGATCCGGACCGGGGCGCCGGAGCGCAACCGGGCGGTCTGGGCGGCGTGGTCGACGCCGGTCACCTTGGGGCTGCCGCAGCAGCAGTCGCGGCAGACGACGATCCGGCAGGGCGCCGGTCGCGCGGGGTCGGTGGTGCGGGACGGCCGCTCGGCCGGTGTCGTGGCCACGCCACGCCCTCCCTCTCTCCGGGGAGATCCGCCCCGGGGTTCGTCGAGGAGGCGACAGCGTCGGGTGTCTGGCTGCCGGAGCGGGCACCCGGCGGCGGGTGGGCCGGGGTGCGCGCTGCGGTCACAGTGGCGGGACCGCGCCGGATTCTCACCGGCTTCCCCGGACCGCCGTCGCCTGGTTCGCGATCATCATCGCATCCGGGCGGGCGGTGTCCCAGAGGGCCTCGGGGCGCGGGGCGGCCGGAAGGTGATTCCCGGGCGGTGGTGACGGCCGCGGTGCCGTGGCACACCGGCGCCCCGGCGCAGGGCGCGGCACCCCTGGAGCGGATGCCGCGCCGACCGGGGCGAGGGGTCTCAGATCCGTGCCGACCGGGTCGGCCAGAGGGTCCGGGCCGGGGGCGCAGTGGGGCCCAGTTCGCCGACGGCCACTCCGGTCAGGGTGGCTCCGCCGCCGGCCCGTACCGCCGCCACCACCGCCTGGTGCAGGGCGCGGCTGTGCTCCTCGGTCGGGCAGCGCACCGGGCTGCCGACCAGGGTGAACCAGTCGGAGGTCCCCGTGTACTGGACGGTCACGTCGACCTCGGTGCCGTCCCAGGTGGTGTGCACGGTGAGATCGCCCTGGACGACTCCCGACTCGTCGGTGTCCACACCGCCCCGGCCGCTGAAGACGCCGGGGGTGGTCCACGATGCCCAGGCCATGGCCTCAGCCTCCTTCTCGGTCGCCCCCTGCCCTCCAGTGTGCTCCCGATCGGCGGGTAAGAGGTGGATCTCACCTGTGGCCGTTACCCGGCGGGTACGGGGGCACGTGTCGCCGCCCCTTGCCCCGGAATGGACTAGTCCAATCCCGATGACCGGGGCCCGTTCCGGACAATCCACACCCACCGCCCCACATGCCCCGCACGTCACACACTCCCCATGAGTACCACGGTGACCAGCCACATCACCGAAACCGACAACCTCACCGTCCTCGCCCGCATCAGGACAACCGACCGCATCAGGACAACCCTCCGATGCACTCCTGACGCAGCCGTATCACCCCGCTTACGCTCGTGAGAGCCGCCCGGCGTACGTCCGCCGCACCTCGCTCCCGGTCGCGGTCAGGGCTCGGACCAGGAGGGGGAACCCCAGGTGACCACGCGAGTGCCCGTCGCCGGGGCGGATCCGTCCCGGTCGGCGCCCGGCCCGGCCGGGGACGAGCAGGAGGCCCGGCGGCCGGTGACCCGTACCGTCTCCGGGGTCTGTCACGGCACGCTGGGCGAGCTGTACCAGGGGCCGCTGGCGGCCGGGCCTGCGCCGGACATCGCGCTGGTGTCGTTCCCCGTCGACCGGCACTCCTGGGTGCACTTCACCCCGGACCCCGCCGCCCCGGACGGGCCGGTCGCACTCGGGGCGAAGGCCACCGCCGCGGCCGGGCTGTTCCTGGACCGGTTCGGGCTGGTCCTGCCGCGTGGCCGCTGGAGCGCCCACTCCGATCTGCGGGTCGGGGTGGGGATGGCGAGTTCGACCGCGGACATCGTGGCGACCCTGCGCTGTCTGTTCCGGCTCTTCGCCCTGCCCTACGACCTGGAGGCGGTGCTCGCGGTACTGGCCCGGATCGAGCGCGCCGACAGCGTGTTCCTGGACGAGTTCGCGCTCCATCTCAGCGCCCGGCACCGGGTGGTGCGCCGCCTCGGGACCGGACTCGGCTTCCACACCGCCTACATCACCGAGCCCGGCACCGTGGACACCGCCGCGGTCACCGAGCCGCTGCTCGCCCACTACCGGCGCCGGGGCGCCGCGTACGAGCGCTGTCTCGACGCTCTGCTGAAAGGGTTCTCCTCCGGTGATCCCGGGGCGGTGGCGCGGGCGGCGACCGCCAGTGCCGCGCTGTCCCAGGAGGTGCTGCCCAAGGGGTCCTTCGACGCCGTGCTCGCGCACCGGGAGCGGTTCGGCGCCGACGGGGTCTTCGTCGCCCACACCGGCTGTCTGATCGGCTATCTCTTCGCACACCGCCCCGGCCCCGACCTCAAGTCGGACCTGTCCGCGTTCTTCCACTCGCTCGGCCACCAGTGCTCATTCGCCCAAGGAGGCTACGGGTGATCCACCCCCACATCGCCGACGCCCTGAAGGTTCCCGACCTGGTACGGCTCACCGACGGCCTGGTGCTGATCCGGTTCGAGTCGATGAAGATCTACTCGGCGCTCGCCGCCGTCCGCCGCCTGCTGGAGCGGGGCACGATCCGCCCCGGCCAGACCCTCCTCGACAGCTCCAGCGGGATCTACGCGTACGCCCTGGCGCTGGCCTGCCACCGCTACGGACTGCACTGCCACATCGTCGCCTCCACCACCGTCGACACCACCACCCGCGCCCAGTTGGAGGTGCTCGGCGCCACCGTCGAACAGGTGCGGCCGTCCCGGAACCTGAAGCTGGACCAGGAGCTGAGGGTGCGGCGGGTGCGGGAGATCCTCGCCGCCCGGCCCGGCACCCACTGGATGCGCCAGTACCACGACGACGTCCACTACCTCGGCTACCAGGAGGTCGCCGACCGGATCCGCGCCGCCTTCCCGGACCGGCCGCTGAGCGTGGTCGGCGGGGTCGGCTCGGGGGCGTCCACCGGTGGGATCACGGAACGGCTGCGGGCCTTCGACCCGGCGGTGCGGCTGGTCGGCGTCCAGCCGTTCGGCAGTGTCACCTTCGGCAGCCAGGACCATCACGACCCGGAGGCGATCATCGCCGGGATCGGCTCGTCCATCGTCTTCGACAATGTCCGCCACCATCTCTACGACGCCCTGCACTGGCTGGACTTCACCCACGCCATGGCCGGGGCGGTCGCCCTGCTGCGCGACCACGCCGTGTTCGCGGGCCTGTCCACCGGCGCCGGGTATCTGGCCGCCGGGCACGAGGCGCGCCGCCACCCCGACCGGCTGCATCTGGTGATCGGCGCCGACACCGGGCACCGCTATGTGGAGCGGGTCTTCGCGCGGCACCGGGAGGCGCTGGCCCCGGCCGCGCTGAAACCCGTCGAGATCACGCACCCCGAGGAGCTGGCCATGCCGTGGTCCACCATGGCCTGGCAGCGCACCCCCTGCCCCGCCGCGTGGAAGGAGCGGGCGGCATGAGCGTCGTCCTGCTGGAGTCCCTCACCTTCGGACTCGGTCATCTGGTCCGCGCCGCCGACGCGCTCGGCGAGCGGCTGGTCCTGCTCACCCGGGACCCCGCCTACTACGCCTGGGAGCTGGAGCAACTGCCGCCCGGCGCGCTGGACGTGGTGGAGACCGACACCTTCGATGTGGAGGGCGTGGCCGGGCGGCTGCGCGCGGTGCCGGAGCTGCGCGGGCTGATCAGCTCCACCGACACCTGGATGCTGGTCGGTGCCGAACTCGCCGCCCGTTTCGCCCTCCCCGGCCTCGACCCGGACGTCCTGCGGCTGACCCGCGACAAGGCGGCCGTCCGCACGCTGCTGCACACGGCCGGGCTGTCCCGGGGCCGGGCGGTCACGGCGGACGCGGGGGACCTGCGGGAAGCGGTTCTCAAGGAGATCGGGCTGCCCGCCGTGCTCAAGGACTCGGCGGGCACCGGCAGCCAGAACGTGTGGCTGGTGCGGGACGAGGCCGAACTGGACACCGCGCTCGCCGCGTCGGCCGGGGCGGCGGAGCGGCGGGCGCTGAAGGGGCGGATCTTCGCGGAGCCGTACGTCGGCGGGCCGGTCTACAGCGCCGAGACCCTCACCTGGGCGGGCCGGACCCGGCTGCTCGGGGTGTCCAGCCGGCTGATGTCGCCGGAGCCGTACTTCCGGGAGGAGATCACGGCGTTCCCGGTGGCGTTCCCCGAGGCACGGCGGACGGCGCTGGAGGGGTGGCTCGACGCGCTGCTGGCCGCCGTCGGCTACACCGACCGGTTCGCGCATGTGGAGTTCGTGCTGACCGACGACGGGCCGGAGCTGGTGGAGATCAACCCCCGCATCGGCGGCGCCCTGGTCGGCGAGGGGCTGTGCCGGGCGCTGGGGGTCAATGTGTACGAGGCGATGGTCGAGGCCGCGCTCGGCCGGCGCCCCGGGCTGATGGACGCCGACCCGCCCGGCGGTCCCGCGGTCGCGTTCGTGCTGGGCTATCCGGCGGCGCCCGGGGTGTTCACGGGGGTCGCGGGGCTGGAGCGGCTGGCGGCGCTGCCGGGGGCTCCCGCCTGGTACCCGGTGAAGGCGGTCGGCGACCCGGTCGAGCACCTCGCGGACAGCCGGGGCTACGCCGGGATCGTGTACGCGGAGGCGGAGACGGCGGAACTGGCCACCCACCGGGCGGTGGCCGCCGCGAACGGGGTACGGGTGCTGACGGAGGCGTTCCCGGGTCCGGGTTCCGGATCCGGTCCGGGTCAAGGTCAAGGTCCGGGTGCGGGTGCGGGTGCGGGTCCGGGTCTGGGTTCCGGTCCAGGTCCGGGTTCCGGCCCCGGCTCCGGTCTGGGTTCCGGCCCCGGTTCGGGTCAAGGCCCCGGTTCCGGTCCGGGTCAAGGTCCAGGTCCAGGTGCGGGTCCGGGTCTGGGTTCCGGCCCCGGCTCCGGTCCGGGTTCCGGCCCCGGTTCGGGTCAGGGCCCCGGCCCCGGCTCCGGTCCGGGTCAAGGTCCAGGTCCGGGTTCCCGTCCCGGTTCCGGTCCGGGTCCCGGTCAAGGTCCCGGTTCCGGTCAAGGTCCGGGTCCAAGTCCCGGTCCAGGCACCGCTCCCAGTTCCGGGCCCAGTTCCGGGCCCGGTTCCCGGGTGGCCGGCGGATGAGTGCGGTGGTTCCGGGTGGGCGGTGGCTCGCCGCCCTCTCCGGGCCCCTGCGTTTCCTCCTGCTCAGCTCGTTCCTGATCCCGCTCGGCAGTTTCATGGTGCTGCCGTTCATGTCGGTGTTCCTGCACGAGCGGCTGGGGATGGGGCTCGGCACGGTCGGGGTGGTGCTCGCGGCGGCGGCGCTGGTGCAGTTCTCCGGCGGGATCGCGGGCGGGGCGCTGGCCGACCGGATCGGGCTGCGCCGCACGATGCTGTGGGCGCTGGTGATCCGCACGGCCGGGTTCCTCGGCATGCTGGCGGCGCTGCGCTGGCCGCCGCTGGCGGTCCCGGCGCTCATCCTGACCTGCTGCGGGGCGGCGCTGTATCTGCCCGCCAACAAGGCGTATCTGGTGCACGGGGTGGCCGAGGAGCGCCGACCGGCGTTCCTGTCGGCGGGCAACGCGGCACTCAACGCCGGGATGGCGGTCGGTCCGCTGGTCGCCGGGCCGTTCGTGCTGTCGGCGCCGGGCGGGCTGTTCGTCGCGGTGACCGCGCTGTTCGCGCTGGTCACCCTCGGGCACACGCGGCTCCCCGCGGTCGGCGAGGGGCGGCCGGGCGGGGTGCCGGGCGGGCTCCTGACCGGGATCGCGGCCCTCCCCTTCGCCGCCAACGTCCTCGCCTTCTACCTCTACTTCCACTTCCAGCACTTCCTGGCGGTGTACGCGGTCGAGCGGGCGTCGACCGAGTTCTACAGCCTGGTGCTGCTGCTGTGCTTCGCCCTGGTGATCGTCGTCCAGCCGCTCGCGTCGGACCTGATCCGCCGGATGCCGTACGCGCTCGCCCTCGCGGTCGGGTTCGCCGGGCTGGCGGGCGGGCTCGCGGTGCTGGCGGTCGGCAGCCGTCCGGCGCTGCTGGCGGGCGGGGCACTGATCACGCTGGGCGACATCGTGCTGTTCCTCAAGAACGACCTGGAGGCGCTGGCCCGCAGCCCACGCTCCGACGCGGTGGTCTTCGGCCAGCAGCGGCTGGCGGCCGGGCTCGGCGCGGGCGCGAGCGGGGTGGTCGGCGGCCAGCTCTACGGACTCGGCGAACAGGCCGGGAACCCTGGCGCGTTCTGGCTGCTGGCCGCCGCCCAGTGCCTGCTGCTGCCCCCGCTCCTGCTGACCCTGCGCCGCCGCCCCCGGCCCACCGGGGCGATCCCCACCCCCACCAAGGGGACCCGGGCCCCCGCCACGGCCCAGGAGGCCCAGACCCCCTCCCCCACCAAGGGGACCCGGACCCAGGAGACCCGGACCCAGGAGATCCAGGCCCAGGAGACCCGGGCCCAGGGGACCGAGTCCCCCACCCCCACCAAGGAGACCGAACCCTCATGACCCGGACCGGCGGCTTCCAGGACGACGACTTCTGGTCGGAGTTCCATGACTTCCTCTTCTCCGAACAGCGCCGCACCCAGGCCGCCGAACTCGTCGCGGACTCCCCGCTGCTGGCCTTCCCGCCCGGCTCGCGCGTCCTGGACCTGTGCTGCGGTGCCGGGGTGTTCACCGTGCCGCTGGCCCTGGCCGGTCACGCCGTGACCGGGGTGGACCGCAGCGCGCCCCTGCTGGACCGGGCCCGCGCGCGGGCGGCGGAGGCGGGCGCCGAGGTCACCCATGTCCGTGCCGACGCCCGCGCGTACTCCGCGCCCGGCGCCTTCGACGTCGTCCTCAATCTGTTCACCTCGTTCGGCTACTTCGAGGACCCGGCGGACAACGCGCGGGTGCTGCGCACCCTGTACGACTGCCTGGTGCCGGGCGGCACGCTGGTGCTGGACCTCGCGGGCAAGGAACTGCTGGCCCGCCGGGTGACGCCGCCGAAGGTGGTGCGGCGCGGGGAGGATCTGATGGTGCAGACGGACACCGTGCTGGACGACTGGGCGCGGCTGCGCAGCGACTGGGTGCTGGTGCGGGGCGAGCGGGTGACGCGGGCGACCCTGGTGTGGTTCGTGTACAGCGCGGTGGAGCTGCGGCGGCTGGCCGAGGAGGCCGGGTTCGGCCGGGTGGAGATCTTCGGCGGCTTCGACGGCCGCCCTTACGACGAGGAGGCGGAGCGGCTGGTGCTGCGGGCGGTCCGCGAGGCGTAAGGGGTCCGGTGGGGCGCGGGGTGTGACATGCCCGACCTTTGACCAGGGCCGGACGGAACGTAGGATCACGAGGTCAACACCGCGACGGGAATCAGGAAGCCGGTGCGAGTCCGGCACGGTCCCGCCACTGTGACCGGGGAGTGCACCCTTCGGCATGCCACTGCGCGCGGCGCGGGAAGGCGGGGGGAGAACGTCGATCCGGGAGTCAGGACACTGGCCTGTCGCGGGCCCGTTCCGAGGAGCGCGGACTCCCCAGGAGGCTTCACCGTGTACGACGGCCCGTTCCGTCCCCCGCTGTCCACCCCTGCCCGTATGCCTGCCCGTATGCCCGCCCGGGTCGCGGCGCTCGCCCTGTCGGCGGTGCTGCTCGCCACCGGCTGCGGCGCCTCCGGCGAGCAGGCCACCGATCCGAAACCGTCCGGCACCTCGGCCGCTTCGGCCGCCGGTTTCCCCCTCACCGTCGAGAACTGCGGGGTGACGACGACCTACGACGCGCCGCCCGAGCGGGTCGTCACCATCCACCAGCACCCGGCGGAACTGCTGCTCGCGCTGGGCCTGAAGGACCGGATGGCCGGCACCGCGTTCCCCGACTCGGCGGTGCTGCCCGAACTGCGGGCCGACTTCGAGGCGATCCCGGAACTGGCCGAGAAGGAACCGTCGTTCGAGACGGTCCTGGAGGCCGAACCCGACCTGGTCTACGGCGGCTACGGCAGCGCCTTCGCCGACAACGAGGGCCGCTCCCGGAAGGCGTTCACCGACGCGGGCATCGACACCTACCTCAACCGCGAGTACTGCGCCGAGAACCAGTCGGTGACCATGAAGGACACCTACGACGAGATCCGCACCGTCGGCGACATCTTCGGGGTGCCGGAGCGGGCGGACGACCTGATAGCCGAGCTGGAGGGCCGGGTGGCGAAGGCGACCGCGGCCGTGCGGGGCGCGGATCCGGTGCCGGTGTTCGTGTACGACAGCGGCGACAAGTCGGCGTTCACGGCGGGCGGCAAGGGGCTGGGCAGCGAGCTGATCCGGCTGGCGGGCGGCGAGAACGTCTTCGCCGACCTGGACGAGGTCTTCGGGGACGTCTCCTGGGAGCAGGTCGTCGAGCGCAGGCCCGAGGTCATCGCGATCTACGACTACGCCGGGGCCGGGAGCGTCGAGCGGAAGAAGGAGTTCCTGCTGGCGCAGCCCGCCCTCGCGGACGTACCGGCCATCAAGAACCGGCGCTTCACGGTGCTGCCGCTGACCGCCGCCCTGGTCGGCATCCGGTCGGCGTACGCGGTCGAGGACCTGGCGCCCGCGCTGCACCCGGAGCGCTTCGAGTGACGGTGCCCGTCGCCGACCGGGCCGGGGCGACGGGGCGGCGGCTGACCCTCGCCGGGACGCTGCTCGCCCTCACCCTGCTCCTGCTGGTCTCCCTGACGGCGGGGCTGGCGATCGGCTCGGTGCGGGTCCCGCCGGGGCAGGTGTGGGGGATCGTCACCCACGCGCTGGGCGCGGGCTGGGTCGAGCCGGACTGGTCCGGGGCCCGGGAGACCATCGTGCTGGACGTGCGGGCGCCGCGGGTGCTGCTGGGCGCGGTGGTCGGCGCGGGGCTCGCGGTGGTGGGAACGGCGATGCAGGCCCTGCTGCGCAATCCGCTGGCCGAGCCCTATCTCCTCGGGGTGTCCTCGGGGGCGTCGCTGGGGGCGGTCATGGTGATCGTGTTCGGACTGACCGTGCTGGGGCCGGTGTCGCTGTCGGGGGCGGCCTTCGCGGGCGCCCTGGGGTCACTGCTGCTGGTGTACGCCACCGCCCGCACCGGCGGCCGGATCACCTCCGTACGGCTGGTGCTGGCCGGGGTGGCCATCGCGGCGGTGCTCACCGCGGCGATGAATCTGCTGCTGCTCACCGCCGACCGGGGCAACCAGGCGCGCGAGGTGCTGGCCTGGACGCTGGGCGGGCTCGGCGGGGTCAACTGGAACACGCTGTGGCTGCCGTCCGCCGCGCTGGGCCTGGGGATCGCGGTGCTGCTGGCGCAGGCCAGGAATCTGAATCTGCTGCTGGCGGGTGAGGAGGCGGCGACCACGATGGGGCTGGACGTGGCCCGGTTCCGGGCCCGGATGTTCGTGCTGCTGTCGCTGGTCACCGGGGTGCTGGTGGCAGCGGCCGGGCCGATCGGCTTCGTCGGCCTGATGCTGCCGCACGCGGTGCGGCTGCTGGTGGGCGGCGACCACCGCCGGGTGCTGCCCACGGCCGCGCTGGGCGGGGCGGTGTTCCTGGTCTGGGCCGATGTGGCGGCCCGGACGGTGGCCGCGCCGCTGGAGATCCCGGTCGGGGTACTCACGGCGCTGTGCGGCGGACCGTTCTTCCTGTGGCTGATGCGCCGGGACGCCCGGCGCGGTACGGATCGAGGAGGGGCATGAGCCCGGCCGAACTCGTCGTGGACACGGTCACGCTCAGCGCGGGCGCCCGGCGGCTGGTGGAGGAGGTGTCGCTGCGCGCCGGGCAGGGCGAGGTGATCGGCCTGGTCGGCCCGAACGGCAGCGGCAAGTCCAGTCTGCTGCGGGCCGTGTACCGGGTGCTGCGCCCGGCCTCGGGCACGGTCCGGGTGGACGGGGCGGACGCCTGGACGCTGCCGGTGCGGCGGCTGGCCCGGACGGTGGCGGCGGTGGTGCAGGAGGCGGGCGCCGACTTCGATCTGACGGTGCGTGAGGTGGTCGCGATGGGCCGCACCCCGCACAAACGCCTCCTGGACGGCGACACCGGGGACGATCTGCGCCTGATCGCCGACGCGCTCGACACCGTGGACGCCGCCGCGCTCGCCGACCGGCCCTTCGACCAGCTCTCCGGCGGTGAGCGGCAGCGGGTGCTGATCGCCCGCGCGCTCGCCCAGCAGCCGGCGCTGCTGGTGCTGGACGAGCCGACCAACCATCTCGACATCCGCCACCAGCTCGCCGTCCTCGCCGCGCTGCGGGACCTGCCCGCCACGGTCCTGGTCGCCCTGCACGACCTCAACCTGGCCGCGTACTACTGCGACCGCCTCTACGTCCTCCACGAGGGCCGCGTCACGGCCTCCGGCCCACCCACCGAGGTCCTCACCCCCCACCTCCTGGCCAAGGTGTACGGCGTACAAACCGAGGTAACCATCCACCCCCGAACCAATTCCCCCCAGGTGACCTTCCTACCGACAACATGAACCCACCCCCCAACCATGGGCCCGGCAACCTGCACACCTGAGAGGGCCCGGCAACCTGCGCACCTGAGGGGCGCGGGGAACTGCGCGAAGAGCGACCCCAACCCGCACCCACCCACTCCACCCAGCCACCCCCCACCCAGGGGCGCGGGGAACTGCGCAAAACCCCCACAACCCGCACCTACCCACCCACCCGGAGCCCCCCTACCCGGTAAAAGAATCCCCCCACCACTCCGGCCCATCCTCCAAGTACCGCAACAAAATCCCCTCCCGCAGCGCCCACGGGCACACCGCGAGCGTCTTCAGCCCGCTGAGCTTCATCGCCGTGTGCCCCACGATCGCCCCGGCCAGACTCTGCCGCGCCCGCGGAGCCGAGATCCCGGGCAGTTCCCCACGTTCACCGGCGGGCAGCGCCCCCAGCCGGTCGATGGCGGAGCGCAACGCACCGCGGGCCACCTCCCGCTGGACGAACGGACCGTGGCGCCCCGGCGCGGCCCCGCACAGCCGGGCCAGTTGCTGGAAGGTCCGTGAGGTGCCGACGGCGGTGTGCGGATGCTCCCAGCGGATCCGTGCCCCGGCGTCGCGCAGTTGGTGGCGCACCTCGCGGCGCAGGGCGAGGATGTCGGCCGGGGCGGGCGGGTCGGTGTGGGCGAGGAAGTCGTCGGTGAGCCGTCGCGCGCCGAGCGGCAGGGAGATCGCGAAGTCCGGCGTGCGGCCCCGGCCGAAGGCCACTTCGAGGGTGCCGCCGCCGATGTCGAACAGGGCCAGCGGCCCGGCCCGCCAGCCCATCCAGCGCCGGACGGCGAGGAAGGTCAGCTCGGCCTCCAGTTCGCCGGGCAGGACGCGCAGACCGACCTCGGCGCGGTCCCGGACGGCGGCGAGCACCTCGGCGCGGTCGGGGGCGTTGCGGACGACGGCGGTGGCGAAGGCCAGCGGGCGCGGGGCGCCCCAGCGGGCGGCGGTCCGGGCGGCCCTGGCCACGGACTGCACGAGCTGTTCGGTGGCCGCCTCCCCGAGCGCCCCGCCCGTCCCGACCTGTTCGGACAGGCGCAGCTTCCATTTCGCGGTGTGCACGGGGAGCGGTACCCCGTCCTTGGTGTCCGCGACGACCAGCCGCACGGTGTTCGAACCCGCGTCAATCACACTCAGCCTCATCGGCGTTGCGTACCCGGAGCGGCTGCGGTGATGCGTGCACCTGTGCGGTTTTGACGCGCTCTGCCCGGAACCGGCCCGGGGCGGGGCCGGTTCCGGGCGGGTGTCAGGCGTCGCAGGTGACCTCGTCACGGGGCGTGTAGCGGGTGTTGAAGGTCTCCCGCTTGACCTCCTGGCCGCCGTTCTTGAAGACCCGGTCGACGGCGACATCGAACCCTTCGAGCGGGGTCTGCGGGACGCACTGGTCGGCGGCGCCCTCGCGGGTGCCGGGCTCGACCACGTTGGTGCGGGGGCCGGTGACCGACTCGACCTCGTCGTACTTCTTGGTGCCGTAGAAGCTGACGGTGATGGAGGTGTTGGTGGCCTTGGCGTCGATGTACAGCGCGTTGCCGGAGTCGTTGCGGAACTTCAGGTCGAGGCTGCCCCAGGCGACGGTGGCCTCGCGGCCCTCGGGGTAGCGCTCGATGTAGAAGGAGTGGGCCCCGTACTCGACCGGGTCGACGCCGGCGAAGAAGACGGCGTTGAAGACGGTGGTGGCGACGGCGGAGACACCGCCGCCCGCGGCCCGCTCGAACCGGTCGTTGTTGATGATGATGCCCTCGACGAAGCCGTTGGCCTCGGTGCGCTCGCCGACCGTGCCGTTCATGCTCCAGGTGTCGCCGGGCAGGACGACCGATCCGTCGATCAGCTCGGCGGCGCGGCCGATGTTGGTGATGCGGTACGCCTCGGGCTCGAAGTTGACGGTGAAGGTGGACATCTGCTCCTTGATGCCCAGCTCGTCGAGGTTGTCGGCGGACAGCTCGGGCTCGACCTCCTTGACGGCGACGGCGCCGGTGCGGGCGGTGGAGCCGGACTTGGTGAGCAGCGGCTGTACGGCGTCCTTGAGGGCCTGGGCGGTGACCTCCTGGCCGGACTGGCCGCCGGAGGCCACGACGACCCGGCCGCCCTCCAGGCGCAGCTTGGCGTTCTCGGGCTTGTCGGTGGCCTGGGCGAGGCCGCTGGCGACCGCGGGGTCGGCGAGGAGTCCGGCGCCGTCGAGGGTGGGGACGAGCTTGTTCGCCTTGTCGGGCTTCACGCTGAGGTGCTCGCCGAGCACGGCCGGGGTGATCTCGACGCGTCCGGCGCCGGTGGTGAGGGTGACGGGGCCGGACATCGCGGGTTCGGCGAACTCGTTGAGGAGCCGGTCGACCTCGGCCGTGCCGACCTTGGGGTCGGTGGTGTCCACGGGGAGCCGGACGGGTTCGGCGACGGCGCCGGGGGTGACGGAGGAGAGGGGGCCGACGGCGTCGTCCACATTGAGCCGGCGGCCGGTGACCGGCTCGACCTGGGTGGTCTCGCCCTGCTCGAAGCCGACGGAGCCTTCGCGGGCCTTGCGGTCGTGCTTCTTCGCCAGGTCGGTGAGGGCGGCGCGGGTCTTGTCCCGGTCGACGGCGACGACGGGTTCGACATCGCGGTCGGCGCTGGTGAAGAGGCGGCCGATCACGGTGAACGGGTCGTTGCCCGAGCGGGCGGCCTCGGTGACGGTCTCCTCGCTGTTCAGGGTGAGACCGGCGGTGCGGGCGTCGACGGTCGCGGACTCGTCGCCGACCCGCACGGGTATCGGCTCGGCCCACTGCTCCGCGAGGCCCTTCTCCAGCGCCGCGCGCGCCTCGGCGCGGTTCATTCCGCCGATGTCGACGCCGCTCACCCGGACCCCGTCCGGGACGTCGTCACCGGCGGTGAGCAGGCCCACGAGGTAGAGCCCGCCGAAGCCGACCCCGGCCGCCGCTCCCGTGACGAGCGCGGCCCGGCCTATTCGGCGGCGGGCGGCCCGTGAGGCGTCGGCGGTGCCGTCGGTGTCGGCGGGCTGGCCGGCGGGGGCTGAGCGAAGCACGGGCTCTCCTCGTCTGTGGCGGTCACGGCGGCGGGTGGTCGGGGGTCGCCGTCGCGGCGCCCGGCCCTCTCCGGAGAGACGGCCGGGCGCGGGTGATGATATGAGAATCTATGTGGTGATTCCGTAAGCTCCCTCACCGGCCCCCTGGAAACCGGCCACCGCACCGGTCACCTGGGGCCTCCTGGGACACGTCCCCCACCGGTCCCCGCCTGGGACTTCTGGGACACCGCGCGCCCCGTGCCGCGGCGGCACCCGGCGGCACCTCGCGGTTTCCGGGGCCGGTCTCCGCGGCCCCGCGTCGGCCTCCGGCAGCCCCCGGCGACATCGGGCCGGTCTCCGTCGCCCCCACGGCGCTCCCTGCCACCTCACCGGTCCCCCGGTCACCGGTCACGGGCCGCCGTGCCGACGCCGTCGGCAGCACTGGAGCCGCTGGAACTGCGGGCACCACCGGCCCCGTCGGCCCCCTCGGCACCCCCGCCCGCCCCGTCGCCCCGGCCGGAGGCCCCCGTGCCGCCCAGTCCCGCCCGTACGACCGTCAGGAACTCCTCGTCGCTGAGGCCCAGCTCCCGGGCCTGGCCGATCAGGGCGCGCACGCCCTCGGTGAGCCGGGCCCGGCCCGGGGCGTCGGGCGCCGCGGTGATCACCGCCCCGCGCCCCCGGCGCAGCTCGATCAGGGACTCGTCGCGCAGCCGCTGGTAGCCGCGCAGGACGGTGTGGACATTGACCCCCAGCGACTCGGCGACCTCGCGGGCGGGCGGCAGCCGCTCCCCCGGGACCGCCGTGCCGTCGGCGATGGCCCCGCGCACACAGGCGGCGATCTGCTCGCCCAGCGGCACCGGCGAGCCGGGCCGTACCCGGAACAGCATCCCTAGTCACGCTCCCCGGCACGTCCTCCGGCACGCCGCTCGACCAGCGCGTTGAGCAGCGCGGCGGCGGTGGCCGGGTCGTCGACGGTGACGACGTACTCGCGTCCGGCGGTGGTGCGGACCGCGAGCGCGTCCCCGGAGCGCAGGACCACTCCGCGCCGGTCCGGCCGTATCCGGTAGCCCCAGCCGCCGAAGTCGCCGACGGCGTCGACACGGACGGACGCGGCGCCGGTGATCCCGGTGAGGGGGACGGTGAGGCGGGGCCGGGGCAGCAGGGTGGAGGCGACCGTGACGCCTCTGCGGTCGACGGTGACCCGGATCGCGGCGAAGGCGGCGCAGGCCAGGCCCAGGACGATCAGTGCGGCGCCCAGCGGCCAGGGCCCGAGCAGCAGCGCGAGGGGACCGCCGAGCGCGACGGCGAGGGCGGGGAGGAGCAGCGGGCGGGACAGGACCGTACGGCTCCAGGCCGCCGTCTCCCCGTCGGCCAGCGGCAGCGGGGGGACCGGCGCGGCGGGGGCGCGGTCCGGTCCGGCGTCGACCAGCCGCCAGGCGACGGCGGCGGTGGTGAGGCCCGCGAGGAGGAGCACGGCCAGGTGCCACAGGGGCAGCCGGGCGGCGGCCGGGTCGGGGGCGTCCAGGTTGACCAGGACGGTGACGACCAGCGGATAGCCGAGGGTGACGGCCGTACCGGCGCCGATGGCCGCGGTCAGCCGGGCCTTCGCGCCGCTGTCGGCGGCTGCGGTGAGCACGGTGAAGAGCACGCCCAGCGCGATGAGCAGACCGCCGCCGGACCAGAGGGCGGCGGTGCGGCTCATGAAGCCGTCGGCGCCGCCGCGGCCGGAGAAGTGGGTGGCGAGTTCGCCGGGCAGCCGGTCGTACCCGGCGAGGAACACCCCGAGGTAGGCGGCGGTGGCCAGGCCGAAGGGGACGGCGGGCAGGGCCGCGGGGCGGCGGAGGGTGGCGGTCATGGGACTCCCGTCCTGGTGAGGGCGGTGTGCGGGTCGCGTTTCCGCGCGGAGCGTGTCTCTGCGGATCGCGTTTCTGCGGAGCGAGGTGCCCCGCCGCAAGTTGTTCGCATTGAAGTAGAACAATATAAGCACAGGGACAGGGGGCGGGTCGAGCCCCGGCCGTGATCGCCTCTCCACCTGATCACCTCTCCACCTGATCGTCTCTTTCGCCTCCTCGCCTCCTCGCCTCACAGCCCCGTCCGGCGCCAGGTGCGCGCGCCGTAACCCCCGTCGTTCCCGGTGCGTGACGGAACGGAAATTCGCTCTCCGTACGGTGCCGGGGACGGCGTACGCAGCGCATGTGGGGGTTCAGTGGGAGCCGGTTCGGCCAGGGACAGTGTCCGTACGGTCTGCTCGTACTGCGGGGTCGGCTGCGGGGTCGTGCTGGAGCTGGACCGGGACCCCGCCGACGGGCGGCGCCGGGTGGCGCGGGCGAGCGGGGACCGGGCGCACCCGGCCAACGCGGGACGGCTGTGCACCAAGGGCGCGACCGGTGCCGACCTGATGGCGGCGCCGGGCCGGCTCGGCACCGCGCTGACCCGGCCCGAGCGGGGCGCCGAGCCGGTCGCGGCGGACGTCGGCGAGGCCGTCGCCCTGGTCGCGGGGCAACTGCGGGCGATCCTGGACGCGCACGGGCCGGACGCGCTGGCCCTGTATGTGTCCGGGCAGATGTCGCTGGAGGCGCAGTATCTGGCGAACAAGCTGGCCAAGGGGTTTCTGCGGACCCAGCACATCGAGTCGAACTCCCGGTTGTGCATGGCGTCGGCCGGGACCGGCTACAAGCTGTCGCTGGGCGCGGACGGGCCGCCCGGCTCGTACCAGGACTTCGATGACGCGGATGTGTTCCTGGTGATCGGCTCGAACATGGCCGACTGCCACCCCATTCTCTTTCTGCGGATGATGGACCGGGTGAAGTCGGCCGGGGCCCGGCTGATCGTGGTCGACCCCCGGCGCAGCGCCACCGCCGACAAGGCCGACCTCCATCTCCCGGTCCGCCCCGGCACCGATCTCGCCCTCCTGAACGGGCTGCTGCATCTGCTGGTCGCGGGCGGGCACACCGACGACGGCTTCATCGCCGAGTTCACCGAGGGATGGGACGCGCTGCCCGGCTTCCTGGACGACTACCCGCCCGCCCGGGTCGCGGAGATCACCGGTGTCCCCGAGGCCGATCTGCGGCGGGCCGCCGAGTGGATCGGCACCGCCGGGAACTGGATGAGCTGCTGGACCATGGGCCTCAACCAGTCCACGCACGGCACCTGGAACACCAACGCCCTGGTCAATCTGCATCTGGCGACCGGCGCGATCTGCCGTCCGGGCAGCGGCCCGTTCTCGCTCACCGGCCAGCCCAACGCGATGGGCGGACGCGAGATGGGCTACATGGGACCCGGGCTGCCCGGTCAGCGGTCCGTGCTGGCGGCGGACGAACGGGCCTTCGTGGAGGAGCTGTGGGGCGTCCCGGCCGGGTCGCTGCGCGCCGAGGCGGGGCGGGGCACGGTCGAGATGTTCGAGCGGATGGCCGCCGGGGACATCAGGGCGTGCTGGATCATCTGCACCAATCCGGTGGCGTCGGTCGCCAACCGCGCGACCGTCGTCGCGGGTCTGGAGGCCGCCGAACTGGTGATCACCCAGGACGTGTTCGCCGACACGGAGACCAACGCGTACGCGGATGTCGTGCTGCCGGCCACGCTGTGGGCGGAGTCGGAGGGGGTGATGGTCAACTCCGAGCGGAATCTGACCCTCGTCCCGGGTGCCGTCGACCCGCCGGGGCAGGCGCTGCCGGACTGGCGGCTGATCGCCGAGGTGGCCTGCGCGATGGGGTACGCCGAGGCGTTCACCTACACCTGCGCCGAGGAGGTCTTCGAGGAGCTGAAGCGGGCCTGGAACCCGAAGACCGGCTGGGATCTGCGCGGGGTGACCTACGACCGGCTGCGCGCCACCCCCGTACAGTGGCCGGCCCCGGCCCCCGACGGCCCGGACCGCAACCCGGTCCGCTACCTCAACGACGGAATCAGCCAGACCCTGCTGGAGCGTTCCGACGGCAGCCGCCCCCGGCTGGCCTTCCCGACCCCCGACGGACGGGCCCGGTTCTTCGCCCGCCCGCATCTCCCGCCCGCCGAACTCCCCGACAACGCCTACCCGTTCGTCCTGAACACCGGCCGTCTCCAGCACCAGTGGCACACGCTGACGAAGACCGGGAAGGTCGCCAAGTTGAACAGGCTCAACCCCGGCCCGTTCGTGGAGATCCATCCCGAGGACGCCGCCGCGCTGGGCGTGAGCGAGGGCGACCCGCTGGAGATCGCCTCCCGGCGGGGCCGGGCCGTGCTGCCCGCCGTGATCACCGACCGGGTGCGGCCCGGCGACTGCTTCGCGCCCTTCCACTGGAACGACCTGTTCGGCGAGCACCTCAGCATCAACGCCGTCACCAGCGACGCCGTCGACCCGCTGTCCTTCCAGCCCGAGTTCAAGGTGTGCGCGGTCGCCCTGACGCCGATACCCATGACGGCCGTGGCACCCCGCCCGGCGCACCCGGCGCGGACGACACCGCTCACCGCGACAGCGCCCCCGGCGACCACCGGCGCCGCCTTCCCCGTCCCCCTCCCCGCGCTCGCCGAGCTGTTCGGCATCGCCGGGGAGGCGCCCGCGCCGCTGAGCGAGCCCGAGCGGCGGTATCTGTCCGGGTACCTCTCCGGACTCGTCGCCGCTCCCCCCGACGGGCGGGTCCCCGTCCTCCCGCCGGGCGCGCCCCTCGCACCGGACCACGCCCTGTGGGTCGACGGTGTCCTGGCGGGCCTGTACTCCCGGGCCGCGGACACCCCCGTACCCGAGGAGGCGCCCGCGCCGCCCGCGCGCCGGCTGCTGGTCCTCTGGGCCTCCCAGACGGGCACGGCCGAGGAGTTCGCGGCCGGGGCCGCCGCCCGGCTCGCCGTGACCGGCCGGACCGCCGAGCTGCTGCCGATGGAGGAGGCGGCCCCGGCCCTCCTCACGGGCGGCGGTCCCGGCACGGATCTCCTCCTCATCACCAGCACCTTCGGCGACGGCGACGCCCCCGACAACGGCTCGGCGTTCTGGCGGGCCCTGTCCGCGCCGGACGCGCCCCGCCTGGACGGCACCCGTTACGCGGTACTCGCCTTCGGCGACTCCGGGTACGCCGACTTCTGCGGTCACGGACGGCGGCTGGACGAACGCCTCGACGCCCTCGGCGCCACCCGGCTGGTCCCCCGCGCCGACTGCGAACCGGACTTCGAGGAGACGGCGGGGCACTGGCTGACCGAGGTACTCACCGCGCTCACCCCACTCACCGGGCCCACCCTGCCCACCGGGCCCACCGAGCCCGTCGCACCCATCACGGACCCCGGCACCCCGCCGCCCGCGCCACCACCCACCCCCGGCACATCCGCACGCCCCATCGGACCCACCGGACCCACCGGACCCGCGGCTCCCACCACCCCCACCAAGTCCTCCCCCTTCGCCACCCTCCTCGTGGGCAACCGCCTCCTGAGCCTGCCCGGCTCGGGCAAGGAGGTCCGGCAGTTCGCCTTCGACACCCGCGACGGCGAACTCCCCTACGACGCCGGGGACGCCCTCGGCGTCTGGCCGGTGAACGGCCCCGGACTGGTCGCCGAGTGGCTCGCGCTCACCGGCCTGGACCCCGACGAGCCGGTCGACCTGGGCGGCCCCGCCCCCCTGCCCCTCGAAGAGGCGCTGCGCACCCGCCTGGACATCACCCGGGTCGGCGCCGGGCTGCTGCGGTTCGTGACCGAACGGACCGGCAACCACGCCCTCAAACGGCTGCTGCGCCCCGACAACAAGGACGCGCTGGCGCAGTGGAGCTGGGGCCGCCAGGCCGCCGATGTCCTCGCCGAGTTCCCGGTCCGCGCCCCGGCGGCCGAGTGGGCGGGGGTGCTGCGGCGCCTGACACCCCGGCTGTACTCGATCTCGTCCAGCCCGCTCGCCCACCCCGGCGAGGTACGGCTCACCGTGTCCGTCGTCCGCTACGACGGCAGCCGGGGGCGGGTACGGGCCGGGGTCTGCTCGGCGTACCTCGCCGATCACGCGGACGACGGGCCGGTCCAGGTGTTCGTCCAGCGCGCACCGCACTTCCGGCCGCCTGCCGACCCCGCCGCACCCATGATCATGGTCGGGCCGGGGACGGGGGTGGCGCCCTTCATCGGTTTCCTGGAGGAGCGCCGGGCCCTCGGGCACTCCGGCCCCAACTGGCTCTTCTTCGGCGAACAGCGCCGGGCCACCGACTTCTACTACCGCGAGGAACTGGAGGGGTACCGGAACTCCGGCCATCTGGACCGCCTCGACCTCGCCTTCTCCCGGGACCAGCGCACCAAGGTCTACGTCCAGGACCGGATGCGCGAGCACGGCCCCCGCCTGTGGCAGTGGCTCCGCGACGGCGCCCGCTTCTACGTCTGCGGGGACGCCGGGCGGATGGCCAAGGACGTCGACCGGGCCCTGCGGGACATCGTCGCCGCCCACGGCGGCATGGACCCGGACGAGGCATCGGCGTACGTCCGCCGCCTGGCGGCGGACAAGCGGTATGCGCGGGACGTCTACTGAGCGGACCGGGGAACGGCGTCCCTACGGGACTTCTCCGGCGTTGGCCCGCTCGACGCGGGTGAGGAGCAGGTCGGCGAGGCCGAGGACACGGGTGGTCCGCCGCCCCGTCGGATCGTCCAGTTGGTGCGCGACGCCGATGAAGGGCCCTTCCCGGAAGAGCAGCGACCGGTTGACATACCGCGCCGTCGGCACGGCCCCGGTGTCCCCCGGGTCCATGGCGAGACCCTGGCTCTCCTCGCCCCGCCGCGCCAACTCCACCTTGACGAACGTCGGCACCCGGACCTGTTCGATGTCCTCGACGATGTCGGCGTACGCGCGGTGGGCGGCGGCGGGGTCGGGGAACGCCAGGACCAGGAACTCGGCGCGGTTCTCCCCCTCGTTCTCGCCCCGGGCGAAGGTCACCACGCCGACCGCCGTGGCGGTCCGCTCGCACTCCGGGGCCCTCTCGCACAGGGAGAGCCCGGCCGCCGACGCCCGGACCTCGGGCCGGTCGGCCCAGGGGTACTCCCCGGCGTCCAGGCTGGCGCGGTCCGGCAGGATCCGGCGGACGGTCTCGGGCGTGGGCGGCAGCGCGGCGGCGGGGGCGGGGGCGGCGGAACTCACGGAGGCCGAACCCGCGGGGGCGGGGTCCGCAGGCGCGGACCCCGGTGGCGCGGACCCCGGTGGCGCGGACCCCGGTGGCGCGGCGGACGGTGAGTCCTCCGTGGTGTCGAGCAGCCGCACCCCTCCGTAGACCGCGAGCACGACCACGAGCAGGGCCAGGACGATGACCGCGCCGAGCGTCGTCCGCCCGGCGGAGGTGTTGTTGACGGTCAGCGGGCCCAGCGCGATCTGGGTGCGGGCCACCCTGCTGCCGGTGATCACCACACTGCCCGTGGCCCGGACCTCCGGTGCGCGCAGATGCAGGGCCAGGGTGCGAGCGAGACCGGGGTCCGAGGTGACCTCCTCCCGGAGCACCGCCTCGGCCTCCTCGCGCGCGGCGGGGTCGTCCGGCCCGGCGTCCAGCCCGGTCAGGGCCGCCCGGCCGCGCTCCGATGCCCCGAGCCGCTCACGCACCACCTGGGCGACCGCCGCCCCCGCCTGCTCCCCCACTCCGGTCGCCGCACCGGTCACGGCCGCCGCCAGCACCCCGACCGCGATCGTGGCCAGCTCCCCCGGGTCCACCATGTCCTCCCCCGTCGCTCCCGGCGATACGGAGGCCATGGTCGCCCCTGACGGCACCGGCGGCACAGGGTTCGGACGGAGTGTCCCGGACATTCTCCCGGTGGGGCGGCCGGGTCAACTCGCGGGACGGGAACGGCCGTTGTCGGGGTGCCCCCAGCAGGACGCCCCCCAGTACCAGCGCCAGCCCGCACATCTGCTGTGCCGTCAGATCGTCTCCGGCGACGGCCGTGCCCAGCAGGACCCCGGTGACCGGATTGAGGAGCCCTATCAGTCCGACCGTGCCCGCGGGCAGCCGGCGCAGACCGGTGAACCAGGCGACGAAGGCCAGCGCGGTGGCGATCAGGGCGACATAGGCGAACGCCAGGAGGGCCGGGGCGGAGAGGGCGGGCGGCGGGCCCTCCACGACGGCGGCGACCGGGAGGAGCAGGATCCCTCCGGCGGTGAGCTGCCAGGCGGTGGCGGCGAGCACATCGGCGCCGTCGCTCCAGCGCTTGGCGAGGAGGTGCCCGAAGGACGACACCAGGACGGCGGCGGCCGAGGCCGCGATCCCCGCGAGACGCGCGCCGCCCTCCCCGGTGAGCAGCATCAGGGCGACCCCGCCGAGCCCGATCACGGCGCCGAGCAGATGGGCGCCCCGGGGCCGTTCGGCGACCAGGGGCCAGGCGATGAGCATCATCGTCAGCGGGGACACCGCCATCACCGTGGCGGCGACACTCGTCGGGAGCAGTTGGGACGCGGCGTAGACGAGGACGAAGAAGACGCTCATGTTGAGCAGGCCGAGGATCGCCGACCGCCACCACCAGGCCCCGCGCGGGCGCCGCCGGGCCACCGCCAGCAGCACCAGTCCTGCGGGCAGCGCGCGCAGCGCGGAGCCGAGCAGCGGGCGGTCCGCCGGGAGGTACTCATGCGTGACGTAGTAGTTCGTCCCCCAGGCCACCGGGGCCACGGCGGTCAGGGCGACCCAGCGCAGATTTCCTTCCATGGAAGGTACTATAGCTTCCCAGGAAGCTATCGAGCCGTGGAGAGACGAAGGGCGGCAGGGAGCCATGGACAGGGATCCGGCGGCGGGCGCGCCGCTCGACCAGGTGGGCCGTATCCAGGCCGAGTGGGGCCGGGAGCGGCCCGATCTGGACGTGGGGCCGCAGGGTGTGATCGGGCGGCTGCACCGGCTGGCCGGGCGGCTCACCGCCGAACTGACCCTGGTGTACGGGAGATACGGGCTGAGCGAGGGCGAGTTCGACGTGCTGTGCGCCCTGCGCCGGGCCGGGGAGCCGTACGAGCGGGCGCCGGGCGAGCTGGCCGCGCACACCATGGTCACCACGGGGGCGATGACCAAGCGGATCGACCGGCTGGAGCGGGCCGGGCTGGTCACCCGGCGGCGGGCCGCCGACGATCAGCGCGGGCGGATCGTCGCCCTGACCCGCCCCGGCCGCGAGCTGATCGACCGGGCCTTCGGCGAGCACATGCGCAATGAGCACCGCCTGCTGGAGCTGCTCACACCGGTCGAGGCGGCGGCCCTGGAGGCGCTCCTCAGGGAGTGGCTCGGCCGCCTGGACGACCCCCCGGGCGACCGGACCCCGGACCCCGGGACCCCGGGCCGCTAGGACTCCTCCCCCGGCACGCTCCACACCCGCACCCGCAGCGACCCCCGTCCATGCACCCCCTCCCGGCACCCTTGATCAAAACTGGGAACACCCACCGCCCATGGCCCGCACCGGAGGCGCACAAGGGACATACCACAGGAAACCACTCCCCCGAGCGTCGACCGAAGCGGGCATGCGGGCCCGGTCCGGCCCCGGAAGGGCGCTCGGCGGGCCATCGATCGCGCGGTGCGATCAGCCGTGATCAGAAATCGGCATTGGACGTGACAGGTGATCATCCTGCATGCTCACAAGCATGTTCGGGCCTGAGACTGCGACGGATTTCGGCCGGTGTGCCGCCGATGCGCTCCGCCTTGGCCGCGGTGATCTTCTGCTGCCCTGTCTGACGCAGTGCCGCGTCGTGGACTTCGGCAGGGTCAAGTCCACGAGCTGTCGCTGATCCCTCTCGCCTTCTTCGCCTTCCTCTCCTTTCCTCACTCTGCTCCCCGCCTCCGGTCGCGCCGCCCTGCCACGGTGAGCCCGACCGCGCGGGGCGGCTCGCGGGCCACCGCCCGCGCTCTCTGACACGGTTCTCCCGCCGCTCCCCCACGGTCGCGCCCGGCCCCGGCCGGGCGCCTCCGGTGGGCCGTGTCGTCGTCCCCCGCTCCGCTCACCCCCGGTGGCCGGAGCGTCACCCGACACCAAGGACACGCCCATGCCTGTGGCCCCCGCGCCCGCCGTCCCGACCCGCCTCGCTCCCGCGGGGGCGTCATGACCGCCACCACCCCCGCCCCGGCCGCCTCCCCCGATGTGGAGGCGCCCCGGCTGCCCGGCTTCGACCTCGGCCGGCTCGACGAGGTGAGCGCGGCGCTCGCGGCCCGTGCCCCCGAGTACGACCGCAGCGGCGCCTTTCCCCGCGCATCCCTCCAACTGGTCCATGACGCGGGGCTGCTGACCGCCGGTGTCGATGCCCGGTACGGGGGTCCGGGCGGATCGTTCACCGACATCACCAGGATTCTGCTGGCGCTGGGGCGCGGGGACCCCTCGGTCGCGCTGATCGCCGGGATGACGATCGTCCCGCATCTCCTCCAGACCCGCGGTCCCTGGCCCGAGGAGCTGTACCGGCGGGTGCTGGCGGAGTCCGCGCTGCGCCCGACACTGCTCAACCACGCGCGGGCCGAACCCGAACTGGGCTCCTCCACCCGGGGCCTGCCCGCGACCACCGCCCGGCGCACCGCGCACGGCTGGTCGGTGACCGGCCGCAAGCGGTATGTCACCGGCTCCGAGGGGCTGAGCTACTTCCTGGTGTGGGCGGCGACGGACGAGCCGGAGCCGCGCGTCGGGACGTTCATCGTCCCGGCCGGTACCCCCGGCATCGAGGTCGTGCCGACCTGGCACCAGCTCGGTATGCGCGCCACCGGCAGCCACGAGGTGCAGTTCACGGATGTCGAGATCCCCGCCGACCACATCCACGAACTCGCCCCGCCCGGCGCCGGTCCCGCCCCGGGCACCCTGCCCGGCAGTGTGACGCTGCTGCTGTCGTCGGCCCTGTACCTCGGGGTCGCGCGGGCCGCGCAGAGCGCCGTGCACTCCTTCGCCCACACCCGGGTGCCGTCCGCGCTGGGCCGTCCGCTGGCCACCACCGGGCGCTTCGAGCGCGGGGCGGGCGAGATCGAGACCCTGCTGACCACTGCCGAGCAGCTCATCTTCGGTGTCGCCGGGCAGGTCGACCGGGGTGAGAGCGTCCGCGGCCTCGACGCGCTCGCCGCCAAGGTGGTCGTCGTCCGGCATGTCACCCGTGCCGTCGAGACGGGGCTGCGGCTGCTCGGCAATCCGGGGCTGGCCCAGGACAACCCGCTGGAGCGGCACTTCCGTGACATCCAGTCGGCCGGGGTGCACGCCCCCGGCGAGGACGCCGTGCTGCCGCTGGTCGGCGCGGCGGCCCTGGCGGTGGGGCCGCCCGATGCCTGACCCCGGCCCACTCCCGCCCCCGACCCCGTACCCCGTCGATCCGTCGCCCGGCCCCGCTCACCCCAGAGGTACCGCCATGCGCCCGCGTTCCCGCCCCGCCCCCTCCTCTCGTCCGTCCCGTCGCGTCCGTCCGGTCCGGCGGATCGCGGCGGCGGTCGCCGGACTGCTGCTGCTCACCGCCTGCTCGTCGGGCGGTGGCAGCGGCGGCGGCTCCGGCTCGGACACCCCGGTCCGGGGCGGCACGCTCACCACCGCCGTCGACACCGAACCGGTCTCGTGGGACGTGCACGCCAGCACCCAGGACATCACCGCCGAGATCCAGCGGCAGGTGGTGGACTCCCTGGTCGCCCAGGACTCCGCCGGGAAGTTCCACCCCTGGCTGGCCACCGAGTGGGAGGTGTCGGACGACTACCGGACGTACACCTTCGAGCTGCGCGACGATGTGACCTTCACCGACGGGACGGCCTTCGACGCCGCCGCGGTGAAGGCCAACTTCGACCACATCGTGGCCGACTCCACCAAGTCGCTGTACGCGGTCAATCTGCTCGGCCCCTACACCGGCACCGAGGTCGTCGGCACCCACACCGCGAAGGTCAGCTTCTCCGAGCCGTTCGCCCCGTTCCTCCAGGCCGCCTCCACGCCCTATCTGGGCTTCTACTCCCCCGACACCCTGAAGTCGGACGCGGGCAAGCTGGCGGCGGGCGGGCCGGTCAATGTCGGCAGCGGGCCGTTCCTGTTCAGCGAGTACACCAAGGGCCAGTCGGCGGTGCTGACCCGCAACCCCGACTACGACTGGGCGCCCGCCACCGCCGCCCACACCGGCCCCGCCCATCTCGACAAGCTGGAGTTCCGCTTCCTGCCCACCGCCTCGGTCCGCTCCGGCGCGCTGACCAGCGGCCAGGTCCAGGTCGCCAAGGCCATCCCGCCGCAGAACGTGTCCACGGTCAAGGCGGCCTCCGGCTTCGAACTGCTCACCCGGCAGAACCCGGGCGGCAACTACAACCTGTGGCTCAACGGCTCCCTCGCCCCCTTCGACGACCAGCGGGTCCGTGAGGCCGTGCAGCGCGGCATCGACATCGACACCAATGTCGAGACGGTCACCTTCGGCCAGTACCCGCGCGCGTGGTCCCCGATCAGCCCCACCACCCCCTACTACGACAAGACGCTGGAGGGGAGCTGGCCGCACGACCCGGAACTCGCCGGGCAACTGCTGGACGAGGCGGGCTGGACCGCGCGGGACGCCGACGGCTACCGCACCAAGGGCGGCAAGCGGCTGACGATCGAATGGCCCCAGTTGTCCATCCAGGCCACCCGCGAGGGGCGTGACGTGCTCGGGCAGGCCGTCCAGGCGGACCTCAAGAAGATCGGCGTCGAGGTGCAGCGCCCCAGCCTCGACCTCGGCACCTACAACACCGAGGTGTACGGCGGGCAGGCGCACATCGTCGATCTGAGCTGGCCCCGGTTCAGCCCGGACGTGCTCTGGCTGTTCCTGAACTCCGGCAGCGCCCCGGCCGAGGGCGGCATCAACGCCACCTTCGTCCAGGACGACCAGCTCGACGCCTGGACCGACGAGGGCCGGGCCACGCTGGACGAGCAGGTGCACGCCGAGGTCTATCCCGAGGTGCAGCAGCGGGCCATCGACCTCGCCCTGGTCGTGCCGGTCTACACCCAGGTCTCCCTGGTCGGCACCGCCACCGCCGTGGGCGGTCTGACGTTCAGCGCCAGCAACTGGCTGACGTACTACGACGCCTGGCTGGACGAACGGTGAAGCGGCTCCCGGCGGCCCGTCTCGCGCGGGCCGCGGTGACCCGGCTGGGCTCGGCGGTCGCCGTGCTCGCCGGTGCCGCCACCCTCGCCTTCCTGGCGCTGCGGCTCATCCCCGGCGACCCGGTGTCCGTGCTGCTGGGGCCGTCCACCGCGGGCACCCCGGAGGTACGGGCGGAGATCCGCCGGGAGTACGGCTTCGATCTGCCGGTCGCCGAGCAGTACGTCCGGTATCTGGGGCGGCTGGTGACCGGCGACCTCGGCGAGTCCTACCAGCTCCAGCGCCCGGTGTGGGAGCTGATCAGGGATCAGCTCGTGCCGACCCTCCAACTGGCGTCCGCCGCGCTGCTGCTGGCCGCGGTCCTCGCGGTGCTGTCCGCGGTGGCCACGGCGGGACGGCGGCCGGGGCTGCGGGCGGTGGCGTCGGTGGCGGAGCTGGTCGCGGCCTCCACCCCGGCCTACTGGGTGGGGATCGTGCTGCTGACGGTGTTCTCGTTCCGGCTCCCGGTGTTCCCGGTGGCCGGGGCCGACGGGTTCGCCGCGCTGGTGCTGCCGGCGGTGACCCTGGCGCTGCCGCTGACCGGGGTCATGGCACAGGTGCTGCGGGAGGGACTGGAGGCGGCGCTCGGCCAGCCGTTCGTGGTCACCGCCCGTTCCCGGGGCGCCGGCCAGTGGGCGGTGCGGCTGCGGCACGCGCTGCGGCACGCGGCCGTACCGCTGCTCACCCTCACGGGCTGGCTGACCGGTTCGCTGATCGGCGGGGCGGTGCTGGTGGAGACGGTGTTCGGGCGGCCCGGCATCGGCTCGCTGGTGCTCCAGGCCGTCACCGCCAAGGACATGCCGGTGGTGATCGGTGTGGTGCTGCTGTCGGCGCTGGTGTTCGTCGTGATCTCCACCGTGGTGGATCTGCTGTACCCCGTTGTCGACCCACGGCTCAGGAGCGCGTGACCATGGCCACCACCCTCGTCCCCGAACTCGGCCCGAAACCCGCCGCCGCCGTGTCCGCCCCGGCACGGCGGCGGCGCCAGCCCGGACCGCCGGTGAGCGTGCTGCTCGCGGGCGCGCTGCTGCTGCTGGTGCTGCTGGTGGCGGTGGCGCCCGGCCTGTTCACCAGCGGCTCGCCCACCGCGACCGATCCCCCGGCCGCGCTGCGCGGCCCCGGCGCCGGAGCCTGGCTCGGCACCGACCAGCTCGGCCGCGACCTCTACACCCGCATCCTGTACGGGGCCCGCCCCTCACTCCTGCTGGGGTTCGGCTCCACGGTGCTGTCGGTCGTGCTGGGCGCGGCGTTCGGGCTGGCGGCGGCGCTGGGCGGGCGGGTCGCCGACCAGGTGCTGATGCGGCTGGCGGATGCCCTGCTGGCGCTGCCCGCGCTGCTGCTGGCGCTGCTGATCGTGGCGGTGCTGGGGGCGGGCACGGTCAATGTGATGCTGGCGATCGGGATCGCGTTCGTCCCCGGGTACGCCCGGCTGGTGCGGGCGGAGGCGCTGGTGGTGCGGCGCTCGGGGTATGTGGAGTCGGCGGTGGCGCTGGGGCTGCCGCGGCGGACGATCGTGCTGCGCCATGTGCTGCCGAACGCGCTGGCGCCGCTGCTGACGCTGGCGGCCGTCGGGTTCGGCACCGCGCTGATCTCGGCGTCGGGGCTGAGCTTCCTGGGGCTGGGTCCGGCGGCGCCCTCGCCCGAGTGGGGGGCGCTGCTGTCCGCCGGGCGGGACTTCCTCCAGACGGCGTGGTGGATCGGGGTGTTCCCGGGGGCGGCGGTCACGGTGACCGTCATCGCCGTGAACGTGGTGGGCCGTCATGTCCAGGAGCGCTTCACCCGGAGGTCGGCGCGATGAGTACCGAGACCGCGGTCGCGCGGGAGCCGTTGCTGAGCGTCGAGGGCCTGGACGTGACGTTCGGGCGCGGTGACGGTGTCCGCGCGGTGCGGGACGTGTCGTTCACGCTGCGGCGGGGCGAGTGCCTGGCGGTGGTGGGCGAGTCGGGGTCGGGCAAGAGTGTCACGGCCCGCACCCTGCTGGGGCTGACCGGGGCGGGGGCCCGGGTGCGGGCGCGGCGGCTCGCGTTCGACGGGACCGACCTCACCTCGCTGTCCGAACGGGAGTGGCGGGCGGTGCGGGGGCGGCGGATCGGGCTGGTGCTCCAGGACGCGCTGGTCTCGCTGGACCCGCTGCGGACGGTGGGCGCCGAGATCCGCGAGACGCTGACCACCCATGGACTGGCCCGGGGCGCGGCGGCGGCGCAGCGGACGCTGGCGCTGCTGTCGGACGCCGGGGTCCCGGACCCCGCGCGGCGGGCGGCCGAGCATCCGCATGAGTTGTCGGGCGGGCTGCGGCAGCGGGCGCTGATCGCGTCGGCGCTGTCCGGGGCGCCGGAGCTGCTGGTCGCCGACGAGCCGACGACGGCCCTCGATGTCACCGTGCAGGCGCAGATCCTGGATCTGCTGGGGCGGCTGGTCGGCGCCGGTACGGGGCTGCTGCTGATCAGTCACGATCTGGCGGTGGTGGCGCGGCTCGCGGACCGGGTGGCGGTGATGTACGGCGGCCGGATCGTCGAGCAGGGGCCGGCCCGGGACGTCCTCAAGGATCCCCGGCACCCCTACACCAGGGCGCTGCTGGCGGCCGTCCCCACCTTCGCCGCCAAGGGCGGCCCGCTGTCCGTCCCGGCCCCCCGCGACGGCCTCGCCCCCGGCCCCGGTGGCTGCCCGTACGCGGCCCGCTGCCCGGCCGCCGACAGCCGCTGCCGTACGGAACTGCCCGCGCCCCGGCCGGAGCCGGGAAGCCCGCTGGTGCTGTGCTGGCACTCGGGGGCGGCTGTCGCCGTGTCCCCGCCGGAACGCCGGGGCATCACCGCCCCGCAGGCTCCTGGCGCCGGGGCGGCGCCCGAACTGCTCGATGTGCGGGGGCTGGTCAAGCGGTTCCGGTCGGCGGACGGGGCGGTGTACACGGCGGTCGACGACGTGTCGTTCCGGATCGCGGGCGGGGAGACGCTGGGGCTGGTCGGGGAGTCGGGGTCGGGGAAGTCGACCACCGCCCGGATGGTGCTGGGGCTGACCGAACCGGACGCGGGGACGGTGCGGTTCGAGGGCGAGGCGTGGAGCGGGGTGCCGGAGCGGGAGCGGCGGGGGCGGCGGACCCGGATCCAGGTGGTGCACCAGGATCCGCTTGGCTCGTTCGACCCCCGGCACAGTGTGCGGCGGATCCTCGGCGAGGCGGTGGCGCGGGCCGGGGTGGCGCGGGGCCGGGCGCGGACGGCCCGGGTCGCCGAGCTGCTCGACCAGGTCGGGCTGCCGGCCGCGCTCACCGAGCGGCGCCCGCTGGAGCTGTCGGGCGGTCAGCGGCAGCGGGTGGCGATCGCGCGGGCGCTGGCCACCGGGCCCCGGCTGATCGTCTGCGACGAACCGGTGTCGGCGCTGGACGTGTCGATCCAGGCGCAGGTGCTGGATCTGCTGGCGGAGTTGCGGCGGGAGCTGGGGCTGGCGCTGCTGTTCATCTCCCACGACCTGGGTGTGGTGCATCACGTCAGTGACCGGGTCGTGGTGATGAAGGACGGGCGGCTGGTGGAGTCGGGGCCGGTCGGGCAGGTGTTCGCCGACCCGGCGCATCCCTACACCCGGGAGTTGCTGACCTCGCTGCCCCGCCCCGAACGGACCCCGGAAGGGCAAGAATCACGGACATGACCGTTCCTGTGGACCACCCCGACACCGACCGCTGGCTCCGCGCCTTCCACCCGTCCCCGGCGGCGGCCGTCCGCCTGGTGTGCTTCCCGCACGCCGGGGGGTCGGCCGGCTACTTCCGGCGCCTTTCCGAACTGCTCCACCCCGGGGTGGAGGTATGGGCCGTGCAGTACCCGGGGCGGCTGGAGCGGCGGGGCGAGGCCCAGTTCACCGAGATCGAGCCGCTGGCCGACGCGGTGACCGCCGTGCTGGAGCCCTCCTGGGGCGAGGAGCCGACGGCGTTCTTCGGGCACAGCATGGGCGCGGTCGTCGCCTATGAGACGGCCCGGCGGCTGACCGCCTCGACGGGCACCGGTCCGACCGCGCTGTTCGCGTCGGGACGGCGGGCCCCGTCCGCGGTCCGGGAGACCGAGCGGCTGCACCTCGCGGCCGACGACGAACTGACCGCCGAGATCGTCCGGCAGGGCGGCACCCCGCCGGAGCTGCTGGCCGAGCCCGATCTGCTGGCGATGATCCTGCCGACGCTGCGCGGCGACTACCGGGCCATCGAGCGCTACCGCCATCGCCCCGGCCCCCGGATCACGGCCCCCGTCACGGTCCTGACCGGCGCCGGGGACGACAAGGTGACCCCCGAGGAGGCCCGTGCCTGGCACCACCACACCGACGGCCCGACCGAGGTCCTCACCTTCGAGGGCGGCCACTTCTTCCTCGCGGACCACGCGGAACGGATCGCGGAGGTGATCCGGACGCGGTGGGACGGCGGGGCGGGCCGGGAGGCGCGTCCTCCGGCCGGGGGGACGGGCGCCGGAGGGACGGGCGCCAGGGGATCGGGGACCGAGGGGACCGGAATCGGAGGGACCGGGACCGGGGGGACCGGGGTCAGAGGAGCGGGGGCGCGACCGGCCTGAGGGCGGGGCCCGGACGGGCCCGCCCCGGTGCCGCTGTGGACTGTGCCGAGCCCGGCGCGGAGGTCAGCGCAGCCCTCCGCGTCATGTACGACGCCACCGAGCGATGTCGGATGGGGAGCGAGCTGTGGTCATGGTGGAACGCGAGGGTCAGGTGACGCGACTGCGAGAGCTGCTGGCGGGCTGTTGCTCGGGCGTCGGCGCGGTGGCCGCGCTCAGCGGTCCGGTCGCCGGCGGCAAGACGGAACTCCTCCATGTGCTGGGCGAACTGGCGGCGGCGGCCGGGGCCGTCGTCCTGCACGCCACGGCCCGCTGCTCGGAACGGGACGTCGAACTGGGGGTGATGGGCCAGATCTTCCGCCACCAGCAGTTCTCCGCCGCCGAGCGGGAGCGGGCGCTCCGCCCCTACGAGCCCGGCGGGGCGCTGGCCGCCTGCGACGCCGATCTGCTGGCCCACCGGCCCACCCCGGCCCGGGTCAGCCAGGTGCACTGGCAGTTGCTGCGGGCGCTGTCGGAGCGGGCCCCGGTGGTGGTGATCGTCGACGATGTGCACTTCGCGGACGCGGCGTCGCTGGACAGCCTCATGTACGTGGGACGGCTGCTGCGCAGCACACGGGTGCTGCTGGTGGTGGCCGAGCGGGACGCGGCGTCGGGGGCGGGCACCACGGAGCTGTCCTGGCGCACCTCGCTGGTGCGGCAGCGGCATGTGACCCGGCTGCGGGTACGGCCCCTGTCGCCGGCGGGCACCGGGGAACTCGTCGGCGAACTGGTCGGCCCGGGGCTCGACGCCCGCCCCTGGCACCGGCTCAGCGGCGGCAACCCGCTGCTGCTGCGGGCCCTCGCCGAGGACCATCACGACCGCGTGGCGGCCGGGGCGCCGGGACCCGGACTGCCCGGCGCGGTGCAGCCGCTGCCGGGCGAGGAGTACGGGCGGGCCGTGGACGCCTGTGTCCGGCGGGTCGGCGAGGAGTACCGGGACACGGCACGCGCGCTGGCGGTGCTGGACGCCTCCGGCTCGTCGGCCCATCTGGCGGGGCTGACGGGCCGTCCGGCGTCCGCGCTGGCCGGGACGCTGGCGGCGATGGACGGGCTGGGCTTCCTGGACGCGGGCCGGTTCCGGCATCCCGCCGCCCGGACCGCCGTCCTCGCCGGGATGCCGGCCGCCGAACGGACGCTGCTGCACCGGGCCGCCGCCCGGCTGCTGCACTCCGCCGGGGAACCGGCGCCGGTGGTGGCCGTGCACCTGGCGGCGGCCCGGCACAGCGCCGAGCCCTGGGCGTACGCGGTGGCGCTGGAGGCGGCGCGGGAGGCGCTGCACCGGGACGACACGGCGTTCGCGGAGGCGTGCCTCGACGTGGCGGAGGCGGCGGCGACGGACGAGGACCGGCGGGCGACGGTGACCGTGCTGCGCAGCCTGGTCGACTTCCGTACCGACCCCGACACCGCCTGCCGGCGGCTGCGTCCGCTGGTCGCGGCGCTGCGCGAGGGGCGGCTGCCGGGCTGCCAGATCGTGCCGCTGCTGGGGCGGCTGCTGTGGACCGGCGGCAGCGACGAGATCCTGCTGGCGCTGCGGCGGCTGGAGCGGTCGGCGGATCTGCTGGACGCCCGGCAGAGCGCCGAGTACCAGGCCGTACGGCACGGCCTGTCGGCCTCGCATCCGGCGCTGCTGCCCCGGCCGGTGGCCAGGGCCCGGACCTCGCCCCGGGCACTGCTGCGGACGCCGGACGGGCCGGCGCCGCGGATGTCGGGGGTGCTGAACCGGCTGCTGCGGTCGGGCCCGGGACCGGACGCGGTCCGCAGCGCCGAACTGGTGCTCCAGACCACGCCGCTGGACGACACCAGCTTCGAGACCGTGCACCAGGCGCTGTCGGTGCTGGTCTACGCCGACCGGCCGGATCTCGCGGCGCCCTGGGCGGAGCGGCTGGCGCGGGAGGCCGCCCGGCGCGATGTCCCCACCTGGCAGGCGCTGTTCGCGGCGCTGCGGGCGGAGGCGGCGCTGCGGCAGGGGGAGGTGCGGCTCGCGGAGCGGTGCGCCCGGCAGGCGCTGGGGCTGGTGTCGGTGCGCGGCTGGGGCGCGTTGATCGGCTCGCCGCTGGCGACCCTGGAACTGGTCGCGGCGGCGACCGGCCGTGCGGAGGCGGGCGGTCCCCCCGTGGCGACCCTGCCCGAGCAGTTGTACGAGACCCGGTTCGGGGTGCAGTACCTCCACGCGCGGGGCCGCTGGCGGCTCTCGGTGAATCTGCTGCACGGGGCGCTGGACGATCTGACGCGCTGCGGGCGGCTGATGCGGGAGTGGGACATCGACCTCCCCGCGTTCGTGCCGTGGCGCGGTGACGCGGTGACCGCGCTGCTGCGGCTGGGCCGGACGGAGGAGGCCCGGCGGCTGGCCGTCGAGCAGGTGGCGATGGTGCCGGTGAGCCAGCCGAGGGCGCGCGGAATCGCCCTGCACTCGGCGGCGTCGGTGGCGGACTCCCGGCGCCGGGCGGCGCTGCTGCGGGAGTCCGCCGATCTGCTGGAGGGCGCCGGTGACCGGCTGGAACTGGCGCGGGTGCTGGTGGATCTGAGCGAGGTCCACACCCGGGCGGGCCAGCGCGGGCGGGCCCGGATGGTGGCCCGGCAGGCGCTGGACATCGCCGAGGAGCAGGGCCTCGTCCCTCTGGCCCGGCGGCTCGCGGCGGGGGAGGCGCCGCCGGTCCGGCCGGAGCGCGGCGGCCCGCACCGGGCCGGGGCGCTGAGCGGCTCCGAGGCCCAGGTCGCGGCGCTGGCGGTGGCCGGGCTGTCCAACCGGGAGATCGCCGAGAAGCTCTTCATCACGGTCAGCACGGTGGAGCAGCATCTGACGCACACCTATCGCAAGCTGCGGGTGAAGGGCCGGGCGGATCTGCCGCTGTCGCTGCTGGGGGCGGTGGAACACGGCCCCCAGGAACGGGCGTCGGCACGGGCCGGGGGGCATCCCTGATGCGGGGCGCCCTTGGGGGCGGGTGCCCGTGACACCGCGTGCCCCTGACACCGGGCGCCCCTGGCCCCGGGTGTCCATAGCACCGGGCTCCCTTGGGGCCGGGCTCCAGCACCGGGGGTGCCTTTGGCGCCAAGCTGCCGTGGGGCCGGGCCTCTTGAGAACCCGGCGCCCGGCAACCCCCTCGCCGGGGTGTGGCACCACACCACCACACCACCTCACCCCGGACGGGACCGTCACACCGTCCGCGGCGCCAGCCCCAGCAGGCCGCGCAGGGTGTCGGCCTCGTAGGCGGTGCGGAACGCGCCGCGGGCCTGGAGTTCGGGCACCAGGGCCCGGGTGACGGCGGTCAGGTCGTCCGGCAGCGCGGCGGGCCGCAGCCGGTAGCCGGAGATCCCGGCGCGCTGCCACTCCAGCAGCAGATCGGCGACCTCGCCGGGGGTGCCGACGGCGATATGGGCGTCGGAGGTGAACGGGCCGCCGTGGGCCTCGTCCAGCCGGGCCCGGCGTTCGGCGGCCCGGCCGGGCTCGGTGTCCAGCAGGACCACCAGGTCGGCGAAGACGTGCACGGTCTCGTCGGCGCGCCCGGCGGCGCTCTGCGCGGCCCGGATCTCCGCGACGGTGGCCGCGGCCTCCTCGGCGCTGTGCGGGGTCACGGACACCACGTCGGCGGAGCGGGCCCCGTAGCGGAAGGGCAGGCTGATGTGGGCGAGGGTGAAGATCAGCGGGTGGCCCTGCGGAGCGGGCGGGGCCAGGGCGGGGCCGTCCAGGGTGAGCCAGTCCCCGGCGGTCCCGCCGAGCGGCTCGATCGCGGTGAAGCTGCCCTGCGGGTCGGGGTCGGCGGGGGCGAAGCGTCCGGGGGCGAGAGCGCGCAGTTCCTTCTCGTCGGACACCCCGTCCCACAGCGCGCGCACCACCCGGACCAGGTCGGCGGCCCGTTCGAAGAGTTCGGCCATCGGCCGCTGCACCTCGGGGGTGAACAGTTCGTCCAGGTTGATCGGCCGGGCCGGGGTCACCTGGGTGCGCCAGCCGGCCCGGCCGCCGGTGAGCTGGTCCAGGGTGGCCACGGCGCGCGCGATGTGCAGGGGCTGGGCGCGGTCGAGGACGGCGGTGGGCACGATGCCGATGTGCTCGGTGCGCCCGGCGAGGGCGGCGGCGACCAGCAGGGCGTCCAGCCTGTGGGCGAGCGGTCCGGCCGCGGGGCGCCGGGGCGGGTCCTCCAGGGTGACGAAGTCCAGCAGTCCGTGCTCGGCCTCCCGTACGAGCGCGGTCCAGTGCTCCGGCCCGTAGGGGTTGCCGTCCGGGGCGGCGGCCCCGGGGTGCCAGCCGGCTCCGTCGAGCGCGACGGCGAGGTGGAGGGGACGGGGCGGGGTGGTCATGGCGGGGTGTGCTCCCTTTTGCGGTGTCCAGTACGGGGATGGGCGGCCGGTGGTGGTCACCGGTCGAGCGCGGCGAGCCAGTCCGCCACGGCCGACGCCGTGGTCGGTGCGTGCTCCTCCAGGACGGAGAAGTGGTCGCCGGGGATGTCGGCCGTGGTGTGCGGGAGCCGCCAGAAGGCGCGGGTGTCCGGGACCGGCCCCCCGGGACCGGGGTCCGGCCGCTCCGGCGTGCCGGGCAGCGGCTGCGTGGCCCGCAGCAGCAGCGTCGGGGTGGTGACCGGGCGGGGCTGCCAGGGGCCGAAGGTGCGCAGATAGCCGCCCATGGTGGTCAGCCCGTCGTCGCTCAGGCCCAGTTCGAACGCGTCGAAGCGGTCGACCATGCCGTTGATCATGGCGGGCATCCACCACTCCATGCCGGGCAGGGACGCCGTGTCCATGGGGTAGGTGTCGACCATCGCCAGGCCCGACGGCACGGCCCTGCCCCGGCGTTCCAGCTCCTCGGTCACGGCGTGCGCGACACAGCCGCCCAGGGACCGCCCGAGCAGGGCGAACGGCCGGTCCCCGACGAGCCGTTCGACCGCGTCCGCCTGCATCGCGACGAAGGTGTCCGCCGAGTCCGGCAGCCCGCTGCCCGGCGCGTACCCGGGCGCCGGTACGGCGAGGACGTCCCGGTGCCCGTCGAGGGCGCGGCCGAAGCGGGCGTACTCGTGCGGGCCGGACAGCGCGGTGAGCGCGGGGAAGCAGACCAGTGCGGTGGGCGCGGCGCCCTTGGCCAGGACGACCGGCGCGTCGGCGTGCCGGGCGGCACCGGCCGCGGTGAAGGTCTCCCGCAGCCGCGCGGCGGCGACGATCACCTCGGTCGCGGCGCCGGTCTCCCCGGCCCCGCACAGCCGCAGATACACCTCCGTCAGCGGCCCCTGCCGCTCCCCGGCACCGGGCCCCGGCCGGTCGCGCAGCAGGTCGCCGAGGTGGGCGGCGAGGGCGCGGGGCGTCGGGTGGCGGATGGTGAGGGCGCCGCCCAGCGGCAGCCCGGTGGCGGCGGCGAGCCGGGCCCGCAGTTCGACGGCCGACAGCGAGTCGAGCCCGGCCTCCACGAACGGCCGCCCCTCCGCCACCTCGTCCGCCGTCGCGTACCCGAGCACCCCGGCCGCCCGGGTCCGGACGAGGTCCAGCAGGGCGGCGTCGAGGGCGGGTCCGGTGAGCCCGGCGGCGGTCCAGTCCGGCCCGGCGTCGGACGCCTCCGGGTCCGGGGCGGGCAGGGCCTCGGCGGTGGCGCGGGTCAGGGTGGCGTCAAGCCAGTGCCGCCGTCGCTGGAAGGGGTAGGTCGGCAGGTCGGCCGGGCGCGGGGCGAGCCCTTCGAAGGCGGCGGGCCAGTCCACCGCCACGCCGTCCGCGTGCAGCCGCCCCACCGCCGACAGCAGCGTCCGGACCTCGGGGCGGCCCGCGCGCAGCAGGGGCGCGAGCACCGGCCCGTCGGCCAGGGCGTCACCGGCCAGCGCGGTGAGCACGGCGTCCGGGCCGACCTCCACGAACCGGGTGACGCCCAGCGCGCGTGCCGTGCGCAGGACGTCCAGGAACCGGACGGGTTCACGGGCGTGGCGGGCCCAGTGGTCGGCGGAGCCCAGCTCGCCGTCGTCGGCGAGGGCGCCGGTGAGATCGGAGATCACGGGGAGGGCGGCGGGCCGGAAGTCGGCCGCCTTCGCGGCCCGGCGGAAGTCGTCCAGCATGCCGTCCATGTGCGGGGAGTGGAAAGCGTGGCTCACCCGCAGCCGGGCGGTCCGGCGGCCCCGGGCACGGAACCCGGCGGCGACGGCGAGGACGGCGTCCTCGTCGCCGGACAGCACGACCGAGCGGGGCCCGTTGACGGCGGCGACCGCCACCCCCTTCCCGGCCGCGTCCCTCACCTCCTCCCCCACCTCCTCCTCGCTCGCCTCCACCGCCACCATCGCCCCGCCCTCCGGCAGGGCCTGCATCAGCCGCCCGCGCTCGGTCACCAGTCGGGCCGCGTCGGGCAGATCGAGGACCCCGGCCGCGTGGGCGGCGGCCAGCGCGCCGACCGAGTGCCCGGCGACGGCGTCGGGCCGCACCCCCCAGGACTCCAGCAGCCGCAGCAGGGCGATCTCGACGGCGAAGAGGGCGGGCTGCGCGTACGCGGTGCGGTCGAGGAGAGGGCCGTGCTCCGGGGACAGCACCGCGTCCCGGACGGAGGGTCCGGCCCGGTGCTCGTCGAGGGCGGCGGTCACCTCGTCGAAGGCACGGGCGTAGGCGGGGAAGCGGGCGTACAGCTCCCGGCCCATGCCCGTGCGCTGGCTGCCCTGGCCGGTGAAGAGGAAGGCGGTGCGGCCGGGTTCGGTGGCGGGCTCACCGGCCCCGGTGGTGAGGTCGCGGAGGGCCGCGAGGGCCTCGGCGCGGTCGGCGGCGACGACCAGGGCGCGGTGGCGGTGGGTGGTGCGCCGGGTGGCCAGGGACCAGGCCACATCGGCGGGCCGGGCCTGCGGACGGTCCTCCAGGAGCCGGGCGAGCCGGGCCGCCTGGTCGCGCAGGGCGCGGGGGGAGCGGGCGGAGAGGGGCCAGGGCAGGACGGCGTCGTCCGGGTGTCCGCCCGCCTCGTCGGGTGCCCCCTCCTGCGGTGCCTGCTCCAGGATGATGTGCGCGTTGGTGCCGCTGACGCCGAAGGCCGAGACCCCGGCCCGGCGCGGACGGTCGCCGGACGGCCAGGGGCGGGCCTCGGCGAGCAGGCGCACGCCGCCGTCCGACCAGTCGACGTGGGGGGTCGGGGTGTCCGCGTGCAGGGACTTGGGGAGGGTGGCGTGGCGCAGCGCCTGGACGGTCTTGATGACGCCCGCGACCCCGGCCGCCGCCGCGGTGTGCCCGATGTTGGACTTGAGGGAGCCCAGCCACAGCGGTTCACCGGCGGGGCGGTCGCGGCCGTAGACCCCCTGGAGGGCCTGGATCTCGATGGGGTCGCCGAGGGTGGTGCCGGTGCCGTGGCCCTCGACGGCGTCCACCTCGCGCGCGGTGAGTCCGGCGTCGGCGAGGGCGCGGCGGACGACGCGCTGCTGGGCGGGGCCGTTGGGGGCGGTGAGGCCGTTGGAGGCGCCATCCTGGTTGACCGCCGTACCGCGTACCACGGCCAGGACGGGGTGGCCGAGGCGGCGGGCGTCGGAGAGGCGCTCCAGGAGCAGCAGTCCGGCGCCCTCCGCCCAGCCGGTGCCGTCGGCGGCGGCGGAGAAGGCGCGGCAGCGGCCGTCCGGGGACAGCCCGCGCTGGCGGGAGAAGGCGACGAACCCGGCCGGTGTCGACATCACCGTCGCCCCGCCCGCGAGGGCCAGTTCGCACTCCCCGCCGCGCAGCGCCCGCACCGCCAGATGCAGCGCCACCAGCGACGACGAGCAGGCGGTGTCCACGGTCACCGCCGGGCCCTCGAAGCCGTAGGTGTAGGAGAGGCGGCCGGAGGCGACGCTGGCGAGGTTGCCGATGCCGAGGTGGCCCTCCAGTTCGGCGGGGATCCGGTCGAGGCGGGTGTGGTAGTCCTGCCCGGCCAGGCCGACGAAGACCCCGGTGCCACTGCCGCGCAGGGCGGCGGGGTCGATCCCGGCCCGTTCGAACGCCTCCCAGGACGTCTCCAGCAGCAGCCGGTGCTGGGGGTCCATGGCGAGCGCCTCGCGCGGGGAGATCCCGAAGAACTCGGCGTCGAAGTCGGCGGCGTCGTAGAGGAATCCGCCGTGCCGGGCGTAGCTGGTGCCGGGGTGGTCGGGGTCGGGGTCGTAGAGGGCGTCCAGGTCCCAGCCCCGGTCGTCGGGCCAGGGGCCGATGGCGTCGCCGCCCCGGGCGACCAGGTCCCACAGGGTCTCGGGCGAGTCGACCCCGCCGGGCAGGCGGCAGCCCATGCCGACGACGGCGATGGGCTCGCGCAGCGCCGACTCCAGCCGGTCCAGTCGGCGGCGGGCCTCGCGGCTCTCGTCGAGCGCGCGGCGCAGATAGCCGCGCAGCTTGTCCTCATCGGCCACGATCGGTCTCCTCGGTGTCTTCCGTCCCGGCGTCGAGCAGGGCGAAGAGTTCGTCGTCGGTCGCCGACTCCAGGTCGGGTTCGCCGCTCCAGCGGGCGGCCAGGGTCCGCAGCCGGGCGGCGAGTGCGGGCAGGTCGGGGTCGTCGGGCGCGGTGCCCTCCAGCAGGGCGAGGACGTCCCGGGCCGGGCGGTGGGTGCCGGGGTCGGGGTCGGGCGGGGGGAGCAGGGTGGTGAGGTGGGCGGCGACGGCGGCCGGGGTGGGATGGTCGAAGACCAGGGTCGCCGGGAGCCGCCGGTCGAGGGCGGCGGCCAGCCGGTTGCGCAGATCGACGGCGGTGAGGGACTCCAGGCCGAGATCCTTGAACTGCCGGTCGGCGGCGACCTCCGCCGGGTCGTCGTGGCCGAGGACCTCGGCGGTCTGACGGCGGACCAGATCGGTCAGGGTCGCGGTGCGGGCGGCGGGCGGGAGGGCGGCGAGGCGGTCCGTCAGGGTCTCGGCGGGGGCGGCTGCCTCCGGTGCCCCCGGTATCGCCGGGGCGGGGGCGGCGGGGGCGGGCAGGGCGTCGAGCCAGTAGCGGCGGCGGCGGAAGGCGTAGGTGGGCAGGGCCACCCGGCGGGGGTGGCGCCCGGCGAACGCCGGGGTCCAGTCGACCGGTACGCCATGGGTGTGCGCCACGGCGAGGGAGGCGAGGAAGCGGTCCGGTCCGCCGTGGCCGCGCCGCAGGGTCTCGGTGACGGCGACCTCGGGGACGTCCGCCGCGTCGACGGTGTCCTGGATGCCGCCGGTCAGCACCGGATGCGGGCTGACCTCCACGAACAGGGTGCGGCCCTTGGCCACCAGGTCCTGGACGACCGGCGCGAACCGCACGGTCTGCCGGATGTTGCGGTACCAATAGGTGCCGTCCAGCTCACCGGGCCCGGCGACCGAGCCGGTGACCGTGGAGTGGAGCGGGATCCGGCCCTCGCGCGGGGTGACGAAGGCGAGCCGGGCGAGGAGTTCGTCCTTCGCCTCGTCGATCACCGGGGAGTGCCCGGCGACCGTGGCGGCCCGGATCCGCTTGGCGCGTTCGCCGCGCAGCGCGCACTGGGCGAGGAGTTCGTCCAGGGCGTCGTCCTCGCCCGCGACGACCACGGCGGACGGCCCGTTGACCGTCGCCACGGACAGCCGTCCCGGCCAGGCCGCGATCCGCTCCTCCACGTCGTCCAGCGGCAGCGCCAGGGAGGCCATCCCGCCCCGGCCGACCAGCGAGGCGAGGATACGGCTGCGTTCGACGACGATCCGGGCCGCGTCCGGGAGGGTGAGGATGCCGGCGACGCAGGCCGCCGCCACCTCGCCCTGGCTGTGCCCGACCACCGCGTCCGGGCGCACCCCGTACGCCTCCCACTGCGCGGCCAGCGCCACCAGGACGGCCCACAGGGCGGGCTGGGCGACCTCGACCCGGTCCAGGGCCGGCGCCCCCGGCCGTTCGCGCAGGACGTCGGTCAGCGACCAGTCGAGATGGGGCGCGAGGGCGGCGGCGCACGCCTCGACGCGGGCCGCGAAGACCGGGGAGGCGTCCAGGAGTTCCCGGGCCATGCCGGGCCACTGGGAGCCGTGCCCGGGGAAGACGAACACCGTCCGGATGCCTTCGGCGGCGGTGCCCCGGACCAGGTTCCCGGCGGGCTCGCCGCGCACCAGGGCGGCGAGGCCCTCGGCGGCGCCCGCGCGGTCGGCGGCGACGACGACCGCGCGGTGGTCGAAGAGGGGACGGTGGGCGAGGAGGGTGTGGGCGATGTCCGGGGCAGGGTCGGTGTCCGGGGCAGGGTCGGTGTCCGGGGCAGGGTCGGTGTGCGAGGCGGGGTCGGTGTCCGGGGCGGTGGTGAGGGAGGCGAGGAGGCGTTCGGCCTGGGCGGCGAGGGCGGCGGGGGTGCGGGCGGAGAGGATCCAGGGCAGCGGCCCGGCGGCGACGCCCTCTTCCGTCTGCGCCGGGCTCTGGGCCGGGCCTTCCCCGGTCCGCGCCGGGTTCTCCGCCGGGCCTCCCCCGGTCCGCGCCGGGCTCTGTGCCGAGCCCTCCCCGGTCCGCGCCCGGCTCTGTGCTGTACCACCCTCCGTCCGCTCGGCGTCCTCGACCGTGACCCCTTCGAGGACGACATGCGCGTTGGTGCCGCTCACGCCGAACGACGAGACCCCGGCGCGCCGGGGCACACCCTCGCCCGCCGGTTCCCAGGCCCGCTGCTCCGTCAGGAGCCGTACGCCGCCGGTCTCCCAGTCGACGTCGGGGGACGGCCGGTCGACGTGCAGGGTGCGGGGCAGTACGCCGTGCCGCATGGCCTGCACGGTCTTGATGATCCCGGCGACCCCGGCGGCGGCCTGGGTGTGCCCGATGTTGGACTTGAGGGACCCCAGCCACAGCGGCCGGCCGGCGGGCCGGTCGCGGCCGTACGCGGCGAGCAGGGCCCGTGCCTCGATGGGGTCGCCGAGGGTGGTGCCGGTGCCGTGCCCCTCCACAGCGTCCACCTCCTGGGGGGACAGTCCGGCGTCCGCGAGGGCCTGCCCCACGACCCGCTGCTGGGCGCTCGCGCTGGGCGCGGTCAGTCCGTTGGAGGCGCCGTCCTGGTTGACCGCCGTGCCGCGCACCACGGCCAGGACGGGGTGCCCGTGGCGGCGGGCGTCGGAGAGCCGCTCGACGAGGAGCAGGCCCACGCCCTCGGCCCAGCTCGTGCCGTCGGCCCCGGCGGCGTACGCCTTGACCCGGCCGTCGGGGGCGAAGGCGCGGTGCCGGGAGGTGGCGACCATCCCGGACGGCGAGGCCATCACCGCGACCCCGCCCGCGAGCGCGAGTTCGCACTCCCCGGCGCGCAGCGCCCGCACCGCCAGATGCAGCGCCACCAGCGACGACGAGCAGGCGGTGTCCACGGTCACCGCCGGGCCCTCGAAGCCGTAGGTGTAGGAGACGCGGCCGGAGGCGACACTCGCGGCGCTGCCGTTGTGGAGGTAGCCCTCCAGCTCGGGCGGCAGGGTGTGCAGCCGGGAGGCGTAGTCGTTGTACATGACGCCGACGAAGACCCCGGTGGCGCTGCCGCGCAGGGTGGCGGGATCGATCCCGGCGTGTTCGAACGCCTCCCAGGAGGTCTCCAGGAGCAGCCGCTGCTGGGGGTCCATGGCGAGGGCCTCGCGCGGGGAGATCCCGAAGAAGTCGGCGTCGAAGTCGGCGGCGTCGTGCAGGAATCCGCCGTGCTGGGTGTAGGTGCGGCCGGGGCGGTCGGGGTCGGCGTCGTAGAGGGCCTCGTGGTCCCAGCCGCGGTCGGTGGGCCAGGCGGTGATGGCGTCGCCGCCCCCGGCCACCAGGTCCCACAGGTCGTCGGGCGAGGCGACCCCGCCGGGCAGCCGGCAGCCCATGCCGACGATGACCACGGGGTCGTCGTCGGCGGGCGCGGTGCTCACCGCGGCCGGGGCGGGGGTGTCGTCCCCGGTGCCCAGCATCTGGGCGAGCAGATGGCGGGCGAGGGCGTTCGGGGTGGGGTGGTCGAAGACCAGGGTGGGCGGGAGCCGCAGTCCGGTGGCGGTGGCGAGCCGGTTGCGGAGTTCGACGGAGGTCAGCGAGTCGAAGCCGAGGTCCTTGAAGGCCCGGTCGGCGGCGACGGCCGTGCGGTCGTCGCGGCCGAGGACGGTCGACGCCTCGGCTCGCACCAGCGCGGTCACGGTCTCCTCGCGGTCCCCCGGTCCGAGGGCGCGCAGCCGGTCGGCGAAGGGGGTGCCGGAGGTCCCGGTCCCGGTCCCGGCCGTGGCGGGGACGGCGGGGCGCCGGGTCCGTACGACGTCCCGCAGGACCGCCGGCAACTGGGCGGGGTCGGCGCCGTGCAGGGGGGCGAGGGGGACAAGGAGGGGGGCGTCGGTGGTGGTGGCCGCGTCGAAGAGGGCGAGGCCCTCGGGGGTGGTGAGCGGGCGGGTGCCGTGGCGGGCGTTGCGCCGGTGGTCGGTGTCGCCCAGATGCCCGGTCAGTTCGCCGCTCTGCTCCCACAGTCCCCAGGCGAGGGAGGTGGCGGGCAGGCCCTGGGCGCGGCGGTGGGCGGCGAGGGCGTCCAGGAAGGTGTTGGCGGCGGCGTAGTTGGCCTGGCCGGGGACGCCGAGGATCCCGGCCGCCGAGGAGAACAGCACGAACGCGGTGAGGTCGTGGTCCCGGGTGAGGTCGTGGAGGTGCCAGGCGGCGTCGGCCTTGGGACGCAGGACGGTGTCCAGCCGCGCGGGGGTCTGGGCGGCGAGGGTCCCGTCGTCGAGGGTGCCGGCGGCGTGGACGACGGCGGTCAGCGGGTGGTCGGCCGGGATGGCGTCCAGCACGGCCGCGAGGGCGTCCCGGTCGGCGGCGTCGGCGGCGGCGACCGTGACGGCGGCCCCGAGGCCGGTGAGCGCGGCGACCGTCTCGCCCGCGCCCGGTGTCCGTGCGCCCCGGCGGCCGGTCAGCACGAGGTGCCGTACACCGTGGGCGGTGACGAGGTGACGGGCGATCAGCCCGCCCAGCAGCCCGAGGCCGCCGGTGATCAGTACGGTTCCGCCGGGCGCGGCGAAGGGGCGGGCGGGGGCCGGGGTGGCCCGGGTGAGGCGGGGGACGTGGGCATGGGGGCGTTCCCGGGCCGGTCCGGAGCCCGGTGCGGGCGCGCGCAGGGCGAGTTGGTCCTCGCCCGTCGCCGCGGCCGGGGTGAGCAGCGCGCGGGCCTCCTCGGAACCGTCCGTGTCGGCCAGCAGCAGCCGCCCGGGGTGTTCGGACTGGGCCGTGCGCAGCAGCCCCCAGACGGCGGCGGCGGCCGGGTCGGGCGCCTCCCCGTCGACGGACACGGCCCGCCGGGTGAGCACACCCAGCCGCACGCCGTCCGCGCCGGGGCGGGCCAGCCAGTCCTGGACGAGGGCGAGGACCCGGCGGAGCACGTCCCGCGCGGCGGCCGGCGCGTCCTCGTCGTCGGCCCGGGGCACCTCGTACCAGACGGTCTCCGGGACCGGGCGGGCGGCGGCGAGGGTCTCCGCGATCCCGGCGGGTCCCTCCGGGCCGAGGAAGAGCGGCGGCCCGGCCCGGTCGGGCAGCGGGACGGGCCGCCAGGCCAGGGTCAGCGGCGGGAGGCCGGTCCCGGCGGCGAGCCGGTCGGCCGCGACGGGCCGGTACGACAGGGCGGCCACGGAGATCACGGGCGCGCCGGACGGGTCGTGGGCGGCGAGGGAGAGTCCGCCGCCGGCGGTGGGGGCGAGCCGGACCCGCAGGGTGTGCGCGCCCGAGGCGTGCAGCCGGACGCCGGTCCAGGCGAAGGGGAGCAGGGCGCTGCCGGGCCCGGCGGCGGACGTGTCGGAGGTGAGGGCGGTGGCGTGGAACCCGGCGTCGAGGAGGGCCGGGTGGAGTCCGTACCGTCCGGCCGCCGTGCTCTCCTCCTCGGTGAGGGTGATCTCGGCGAAGACCTCGGTGCCGCGCCGCCAGGCCGCGCGGACGCCCTGGAAGCGGGGGCCGTACAGGACGCCGGAGTCGGCGAGGCGGTCGTAGAGGCCGTCGAGCGGGAGGGGGGCCGCGCCGGGCGGGGGCCAGGTGCCGGGCGGGTCGGCGGGGGTGCTGGTGGCGGGGGTGGTGGCGCGGGTGAGGGTGCCGGTGGCGTGCCGGGTCCAGTCGGCGGTGTCGTCGGCGCCCTGGGGGCGGGAGTGGACGGTGAGGGTGCGGCGGCCGTCGTCGCCGGGGGCGGTGACGGCGACCTGGAGGTCGACGGCGTCGGCGGCGGGCAGGACGAGGGGGGTCTCGATGACGAGTTCGTCCACGGTGTCCGCGCCGGTCTCGTCGGCGGCGCGCAGGGCGAGTTCGAGCAGGGCGGTGCCGGGGACGACGGTCCGGTCGAGGACGGTGTGGTCGGTGAGCCAGGGGTGGGTGCGGGCGGCGAGTCGGCCGGTGAGCAGGAGGGTGCCGCCGGTGGCGGGGCGCAGGGCCGCGCCGAGCAGGGGGTGGCCGCCGGGGCGCAGTCCGAGGCCGGTGGCGTCGGTGGGGGCGGTGGCCGGGGCGAGCCAGTAGGGCTGCCGCTGGAAGGGGTAGGTGGGCAGATCGGCGACGCGGGGGCCGTGGGGCGGCAGGACCGGCGTCCAGTCGACGGCCGCCCCGTGGACGTGGGCGTGTCCCAGGGAGGTGAGGAGGCGGGCGGGGCCGCCGTCGTCGCGCCGCAGCGATCCGGTGACGGTGACGGATGCCGCGCCCGCCGCCTCGGCGGTGTCCTGGACGGCGGTGGTCAGCACGGGGTGCGGGCTGGTCTCCACGAAGAGGTCGTGGCCGTCGGCGAGGAGCCGCCGGACCGCCGGTTCGAACAGGACGGTCCGGCGCAGGTTGGTGTACCAGTACGCGGCGTCCATGGTGGCGGTGTCGAGCCAGTCGCCGGTGACGGTGGAGAGGAGCGGGATCCGGGCGCGGCGCGGGGCGACGGGGGCGAGGGCGTCGAGCAGCCGGTCGCGGATGCGTTCGACCTGGGGGCCGTGGGAGGCGTAGTCGACGGCGATCCGGCGGGCGCGCACCCCGTCCCGTGCGCAGACGGCGAGGAGTTCGTCCAGGGCGGTGTCCTCGCCCGCGACGACCACGGCGGACGGCCCGTTGACCGTCGCCACGCCGATCCGGGCGGCCCAGGGGGCGAGGAGTTCCGTGGCCCGGTCCAGGGGCACCGCCAGCGACACCATGCCGCCGCCGCCCGAGAGTTCGAGGATGGCCCGGCTGCGCAGCGCCACCACCCGGGCCGCGTCCTGGAGGGAGAGGGCCCCGGCGATCTGCGCGGCGGCGATCTCGCCCTGGCTGTGCCCGACCACGGCGTCCGGCCGGACCCCGTACGCCTCCCAGAGCCGGGCCAGGGACACCATCACCGCCCACAGCGCGGGCTGGACGACATCCACCCGGTCGTGGCCGGGGGCGCCCTCGGTGCCGCGCAGGACGTCGGTCAGCGACCAGTCGGTGAAGGGCTCGAGGGCGCGGGCGCAGTCGGCGACGGAGGCGGCGAACACCTCGGAGGTGTCGAGCAGGTCCCGGGCCATGCCGGGCCACTGCGAGCCCTGCCCGGGGAACACGAACACGGTCCGGGGGTCGGTCCCGGCGCTCGCCCGGACGACGCCGGGCGCGGGCAGTCCGGCGGCGAGGGCGTCGAGGCCGGTGAGGACGGTCTCCCGGTCGGCGCCGACGACCACCGCGCGCTCCTCCAGCGCGGCCCGCCCCAGGGCGAGTTCCCGGGCGACGGCCGGGAGCGGCGCGGGCGGCCCGGCGCGCAGCCGGGCGGCGAGGGCGGCGGCCCGGGCGGTGAGGGCGGCGGGGGTGCGGGCGGAGAGGACGAGGGGGAGCGGCAGGGGGGCGGTGGGGGGCGGGGTGGTCTCCCGGTCGGCGGGCGGGTCCTCGGGTGGCTCCAGCGGGGCCGGGGCGTCCTCGGGGGCCTGCTCCAGCAGGATGTGGGTGTTGGTGCCGCTCATGCCGAACGCGGACACCCCGGCCCGGCGGGGCCGTCCGGTCTCCGGCCAGGGGCGGTGCCGGGTCAGCAGGGAGACCGCGCCGGACGCCCAGTCGACGTGCGAGGACGGCTCGTCCACGTGCAGGGTCCGGGGCAGTTCGGCGTGCTGGAGCGCCTGCACCATCTTGATGACCCCGGCGACTCCGGCGGCGGCCTGGGTGTGGGCGAGGTTGGACTTGACCGAGCCGAGCCACAGCGGCTGTCCGTCGGCGCGCTCCTGGCCGTAGGTGGCGAGCAGGGCCTGTGCCTCGATGGGGTCGCCGAGCCGGGTGCCGGTGCCGTGCGCCTCGACGGCGTCGATCTCGGCGGGGGTGAGGCGGGCGTCGGCCAGGGCCTGGCGGATGACGCGCTGCTGGGCGCTGCCGTTGGGGGCGGTCAGTCCGTGCGAGGCGCCGTCCTGGTTGGCGGCGGTGCCCCGGATCACGGCGAGCACCCGGTGGCCGTTGCGGCGGGCGTCGGAGAGCCGTTCGACGAGGAGCAGGCCGACGCCCTCGGACCAGCCGGTGCCGTCGGCCGCCCCCGCGAACGCCTTGCACCGCCCGTCCGGGGACAGCCCGCGCTGCCGGGAGAACTCCACGAAGGTCGACGGTGTCGTCATCACCGTCACCCCGCCCGCGAGGGCGAGATCGCACTCGCCGCCGCGCAGCGACCGCACGGCCAGATGGATCGCCACGGACGACGCCGAGCAGGCGGTGTCGACGGTGAGGGCGGGGCCCTCGAAGCCGAAGGTGTAGGAGATCCGGCCGGAGGCGACGCTGGCCGCGTTGCCGGGGAGGATGTAGCCCTCCAGGTCCTCGGGGACCTGTCCGGGTGGTGGGGCGTAGTCGTTGCCGTTGGTGCCGATGAAGACGCCGGTGCCGCTGCCGCGCAGGGTGTCGGGGCGGATCCCGGCGCGTTCGAAGGTCTCCCAGGCCGTCTCCAGGAGCAGCCGCTGCTGGGGGTCGACGGCCAGCGCCTCGCGCGGGGAGATCCCGAAGAAGTCGGCGTCGAAGGCGCCGGGCGCGGCGAGGAAGGCGCCCCGGCGGGTGCTGGAGGTGCCGGGCGGGCCGGACGATCCGTCGGTGCCCGGGGCGAACAGCGCGCCGAGGTCCCAGCCCCGGTCCTCGGGGAAGTCGCCGACCACCTCGCCACCCTCGGCGACCAGCCGCCACAGGTCCTCCGGCGAGTCGACGCCGCCCGGGAAGTGACAGCCCATGCCGACGACCGCGATGGGCTCCCGGTCGCTCTGCTCGGCCTCGCGGAGCCTGCCCCGGGTCGCGTGCAGCTCGGCGGTGACCCGTTCCAGGAGGTGCCGCATGCGGCTGTCGTTCATGAATCCACCCTTCGTGCGCGGTGCCGCTCGGGAAGTGCCGAGCCGGTGTCAGGGGATGCCGGGCCGGCGTCGGTGAGGTGTGGGGGCCGGGGTCGGCTTCGGTCTCTTGCCGGGGTCGGCCTCGGGCCGTTGCCGGGGTCGGCATCGGTTCGATGCCGGGGTCGGCGTCAGGAGATGCCGAGTTCCTTGCCGATGAAGTCCATGAGTTCGTCGTCCGTGGCGGCGGAGAGCGCGTCGGAGACATCCCCCGGGTCCTCCGCCGCCGGTACCTTCTCCGGTACCTGCTCCGCCGCCGGTGCCTCCGGCTCCGGTGGGGCCAGCCGCTCGTACAGGAGGTCGGCCAGGGCGCGCGGGGTGGGGTGGTCGAAGACGACGGTGGTGGGGAGGTTGAGGCCGGTGTGCCGGTTGAGGCGGTTGCGGAGTTCGACGGTGGTGAGGGAGTCGAAGCCCTGTGCCTTGAAGCCCCGGTGGACATCGACGGAGTCGGCCGGCCGGCCGCCCTGCACCTCGGCGACCTGGGTGCGGACGAACCGCAGCAGCAGACGCCGCCGCTCGTGCGCGTCCCGGGCCGCCGACAGCTCGGCGGCCAGCCCGGCCCGCTGCTCCGGCTCCCCGGAGCCGTGCCCGGTGTCCGGTCCCCCGGCGACCAGTTCTTCGAGGAGGGGGTGGGCGCGGAGCGCGGCGAGGGCGGGCCAGTCGGCGCGGCAGACGACGACATGGGTCTCGTCCCGGTCGAGGGCCCGTCGCAGGGCGCGCAGGGCGCCCTCGGGGGCCATGGGCAGCAGCCCGCGCCGGGCGACCCGCCCGCTCTCCTCCCCGGCGATCCCGTCGCCCGCCCACAGCCCCCAGGAGACGGAGGTGGCCGGGAACCCGGCGGCCCGCCGCCGCTGGGCGAGGGCGTCGAGGCAGGCGTTGCCGGGGGCGTAGTTGGCCTGTCCCGGGGTGCCGAGGACGCCGGTCGCCGAGGAGAACAGCACGAACGCGCTCAGGTCGAGGTCCCTGGTGAGGTCGTCCAGGTGGCGGGCGCCGAGCGCCTTCACCCGGAGCACCCGGTCGAGACGGGCCGGGGTGAGGGCGTCGAGCGGGGCGTCGTCCAGGACGGCGGCCGTGTGGAACACGGCGGTGAGGGGGTGCTCGGGCGGCACGGCGGCGATGACCCGGGCGAGGGCCGCGCGGTCGGCGACATCGCAGGCGGCGAGGGTGACCCGGGCGCCGAGGGCGGTGAGTTCGTCGCGCAGGGCGGTGGCGCCGGGCGCGTCGGGGCCGCGCCTGCTGAGCAGCAGGAGGTGGCCGGCGCCCCGGCGGGCCAGGTCGAGGGCGGTGTGGCGGGCGAGGGCGCCGGTGCCACCGGTGATCAGGACCGTGCCGGTCGGCCGCCATCGCCGGGCGGGGCGGCCGTCGTCGGGGGCGGGGACGAGCCTGCGGGCGAGCAGCCCCTGCGGGCGGACGGCGAGTTCGGCCTCCCGGTGACGGCCGGTCAGGGCGGTCACGACCTGCGCGGCGGCGCGGGCGTCGGCCCGCTCGGGCAGGTCCACGATCCCGCCCCAGCCAAGGGTCTCGGTGGCGGCGACCACGGCGAGCCCCCAGACGGCCGCGCCGCCCGGGTCGGGCGCCCCGTCGTCGTCGGGGCCGGTGGTGACGGCCCTGCGGGTGAGCGTCCAGAGGGGTCCGCCCCCGCCGCCCGTGTCCCATGCCTGGGCGAGGGCGGTGGTGGCGGCGAGGCCGCGCGGCAGGGCGGGCAGCGCCGGGTCGGCGGCGGTGTCCAGGGCGAGCAGGGACAGCGCCCCGGACACCGGCCGGTCCGGGTCCCGGCCGACGGCCTCGCCGAGCAGCCGGGTCAGCGAGGCCCGGTCGGCGCCGTCCACCGGCACCGCGACCCGCTCCACCCGCGCCCCGGCCCCGGTGAGCGCCCGCTCCAGCAGCGGACCCCATCCGTCCGCCGCCCCCTCGGTCCCGAACAGCAGCCAGCGGCCCCGGAGTTCCCCGGCCGGTACGGCGACCGGCTGCCAGCGCACCCGGTGCCACCAGCCGTGGCTCTCGTCGTCCCGCCCGTCCCGCCAGGCGGCCAGCGCGGGCAGGACGGCGTCCAGGGCGGCGCGCTGTCCGGTCCCGGTGAGTCCGAGCGCCCCGGCGAGGTCGGAGGCGTCCCCGCGCCGGACGAGGTCCCAGAAGCGCTCGTCGCCGGGGGCGGGCCGGGGCGCGGGCGCCTCGATCCAGTGGCGGCGGCGCTGGAAGGCGTAGGTCGGCAGGATGGTCCGGCTCGGTCCGGGGCGGCCCAGGACGGCGCTCCAGTCGACCTCGGCGCCCCGGGTGTGGACGGTGCCGAGCGCGGTGAGCAGGGTCTCCGGCTCCGGGCGGTCCCGGCGCAGGACGGCGGCGAGGGCGGGCGGGGGGGTGTCGTCGCCGTCCGGGGCGGCGGGCAGCGCCTCCTGGGCCAGCGCGGTGAGCACCGCGTCCGGACCCAGCTCCAGATAGGCGGTCACCCCGTCCGCCGCCAGCGCCCGTACGGTGTCCAGGAAGCGGACGGTGCCCCGCAGGTGGGCGGCCCAGTGGCCGGACGGCAGGGGCCGGTCCCCGGTGTGGAGGGTGGCGTCGAGGGCACTGAGCAGCGGGGTGTGCGGGGGCCGGGCGGTGAGGCCGTCGGCGAGCCGCCCGAACTCCTCCGTCACCGGGTCCATCAGCGGCGAGTGGAAGGCGTGGCTGGTGCGGAGCCCGCGGACGCGGCGGCCCCGGGCGCGGAAGCGTTCGGCGACGGCGAGCACCTCGGGCGCGGTCCCCGAGATCACCGTCGCCGAGGGCCCGTTGACGGCGGCGATCCCGACGTGGTCCGTCATCCCGGCGAGCGCGTCCCGCACCTCGTCCTCACCGGCCTCCAGGGCGGCCATCGCGCCGCCGTCCGGCAGGGCCTGCATCAACCGGCCCCGGGCGGTGACCAGTGCCGCCGCGTCGGCGAGGGAGAGGGCGCCCGCGCAGTGGGCGGCGGCGAGTTCACCGATCGAGTGCCCGGCCACCACATCGGGCCGCACCCCCCAGGACTCCAGCAGCCGGAACAGCGCCACCTCCAGGGCGAACAGGGCGGGCTGGGTGGTGCGGGTGCGGTCGAGTTCCCGGGCGGCGTCGGCGGTCTGCGCGAGGAGCGTCTGCCGGAGCGGGGCGGCGGACGCGGGGCGGTGGGCGTCGAGCGCGGCGCAGATCTCGTCGAGCGCGGCGGCGAAGACGGGATGAGCGGCGTACAGCTCCCGTCCGGTGCCGGGGCGTTGGCTGCCCTGGCCGGTGAAGAGGAAGGCGAGCTTGCCGGGGGCGGTGGAGCGGCCCCGTACGACGAGTGCCGTCCCCTCGCCGTCCCGGCCCGCGGGGAGGTCCGCCCCGCCGCCGGGCAGGGCGCCGACGGCCGCGCGCAGGGCGGAGGGGTCACGGCCGACGACGACGGCCCGGTGCTCGAAGCGGGGTTTGCGGGCGAGGGCGTGGGCGATGTCGGCGGGGGTGAGGTCTCGCGGGGCGAGGTCGCCGGGGGTGAGGTCTCCGGGGGCGGTGGCGGGGGTGCCTGCCTCGGCGAGGGCGGTGGCCAGGCGGGCGGCCTGGTCCTGGAGGGCCTCGGGGGTGCGGGCGGAGAGGATCCAGGGGACGGGGAGGGGGATGGGGGCGGGGGCCGGTGTGTCCGGGGAGGAGGTACCGGCGTCCGCCGGGGATGCCCCGTCAAGGCCCCCCTGCGATGCCCCGGAGTCCACCTGGGGCGCCTCTTCCAGGATCCCGGAGTCCTCCGGGGGTGCCTCTTCGAGGATCAGGTGGGCGTTGGTGCCGCTGATGCCGAAGGCGGAGACGGCGGCGCGGCGGGGTCGGCCGTCCGGGGCCGCCCAAGGGGTGGTGCGGGTGAGCAGTTCGACCGTACCGGCGCTCCAGTCGACGTGCGGGGTGGGGCGGTCGATGTGGAGGGTCGCGGGGAGCGTCCCGTGGTGCAGGGCCTGCGTCATCGTGATGACGGAGGTGATCCCGGCGGCGGCCTGGGTGTGGCCGATGGCGGACTTGAGGGAGCCGAGGCGCAGGGGCCGGTCCGGGGACCGTTCGTGGCCGTAGGTCCGCAGCAGGGCGCGGGCCTCGATGGGGTCGCCGAGGGTGGTGCCGGTGCCGTGGGCCTCGACGGCGTCGATGTCGTGCGGGGTGAGCCGGGCGTCGGCGAGGGCCTGCCGGATCACGCGTTCCTGCGCGGGCCCGTTGGGGGCGGTGAGGCCGTTGCTGGCGCCGTCGGAGGTGACGGCGCTGCCCCGGATCAGGGCGAGCACCCGGCGTCCGGCGCGGCGGGCGTCGGACAGCCGTTCCAGCAGGACCAGCCCGACGCCCTCGGACCAGGCGGTACCGTCGGCGGCGGCGGCGAACGGCTTGCACCGGCCGTCCGGGGCCAGCCCGCGCTGGCGGCTGAACTCCGTGAACATCCCGGGCGTCGCCATCACCGCCGCCCCGCCCGCGAGGGCGAGCCCGCACTCGCCGGAGCGCAGCGCCCGCACCGCGAGATGCAGCGCCACCAGCGACGACGAGCAGGCGGTGTCGACGGTCAGCGCGGGCCCTTCGAGGCCGTAGGTGTAGGCGATCCGGCCCGAGGCGACGCTGACGCCGGAGCCGGTGAGCCGGTATCCGGCGCCGGTGCCGGTGGCCTCGTGCAGCCGGGGGCCGTACTCCTGCTGGGAGGCGCCGACGAAGACCCCGGTCGCGGTGGCGCGCAGTGCGGCGGGGTCGATCCCGGCCCGCTCCAGCAGTTCCCAGGATGTCTCCAGGAGCAGCCGCTGCTGCGGGTCCATGGCCTCGGCCTCGCGCGGGGTGAGCCCGAAGAAGTCGGCGTCGAACCGGTCGGCGTCGTGGAGGAAACCGCCGCGCCGGACGGTGGAGCGGCCCGGCCGGTCGGGGTCGGGGTCGTAGAGGTCCTCGTCCCAGCCCCGGTTGACGGGGAAGGCGCTGGTGGCGTCGGTGCCGTCGAGCAGGAGCCGCCAGAGGTCCTCGGGGGTGCCGGCTCCGCCGGGCCAGTGGCCCGCGGTGGCGACGACGGCGATGGGGTCGTCGGCGTCGGCGGCCACGGGCGCGTCGGCCGTCGCGGGGGGCGGGGCGGTCAGATGGGCGGCGAGGGCGAGGGGGGTGGGGTGGTCGTAGACGAGGGTCGGCGGCAGTTCGGTGCCTGCGGCGCGCGAGAGCCGGTCGGCGAACTCCACCGCGCCCAGGGAGTCCATCCCCAGCGCCTTGAAGGTGCGGGCCGGGTCGACCTCGTGGGCGGAGGGGAGCCCGAGCACCTCGGCGGCGGCGGCCCGGACGAGGGCGAGCGGGTCGGCGGGGCGGGCCGGGGGCGGGGTCGGGGTGACAGTGGTCGGCGTATCCGGCGTCTCTGCTGTGTCCGGCGTCTCCGGCGGGGCGGTGGGCGGGGCCGCCGGGGTGACAGTGGTCGCTGGCGCGTCCGGCGTCTCCGGCAGCGCGGTGGGCGGGGCCGCCGCGAAGTGGTACGGCTGCCGCTGGAAGGCGTACGTCGGCAGCGGCACCCGGGGGGCGGGCCTGTCCCGGCCCCCGTGCCCGCCCCTGTCCCTGTGCTCATCCCCGTCCACGTCCCCGGTCCAGTCCGTCTGCGTCCCCGTGACGTGGAGTTCGGCGAGGCCGGTGAGCAGGGAGAGGCGTTCGTCGCGGGCGGGGCGCAGGAGGGGGACGGCGGTGGTGGCGTGCCCGGCGGTGGAGGTGCGGGTGAGGGTGGTGAGGACGTTGCCGGGGCCGAGTTCCGCGTAGTGGGTGATGCCCTGCGCGGCCGAGCGCAGGACGGCGTCGTGGAAGCGCACGGGGCGGCGGAGGTGTTCGGCCCAGTAGTCGGGGGAGGTGAGTTCGGCGGGGGTGGCAGGGAGGCCGGTCAGGTCGGAGAGGACGGTGAGGGCGGGCGGGCGCAGGGTGAGGGTGGCGGCGGTCCGGCGGAAGGCGTCGGCCGCGCTGTCCATGTGCGGGGAGTGGAAGGCGTGGCTGACCGTCAGCCGCCGGGTTCTGCGGCCGAGTCCGGCGAAGTGCGCGGCGACCTGTCCGGCCGCGTCCCGGTCCCCGGAGATCACGATCGCGCGCGGTCCGTTGACGGCGGCGAGGGCGAGCCTGCCGGGGTGGTCGGCGAGCAGGGGGGCGGCCTCGTCGGCGGTGGCCTCGACGGCGATCATCGCGCCGTCCGTGCGGGCCTCCTCCATGAGCCGGCCCCGGGCGGCGACGAGGGTGACCGCGTCGGGGAGGGTGAGGACCCCGGCGGCATGGGCGGCGGTGAGTCCGCCGATGGAGTGGCCGAGGACGGCGTCGGGGGCGGGCAGGTGCCGGGCGAGGAGCCGGAACAGGGCGGTGCCCAGCGCGAACAGGCCCGCCTGGGTGTAGCGGGTGCGGTCCAGGAGCGCGGCGTCGGGGGTGCCGGGGGCGGCGAACAGGACGTCCCGCAGCGGCCGGTCGAGGTAAGGCCCGAACAGGTCGCAGACCTCGTCGAGCGCCTCGGCGAAGGCGGGGGTCGTGGTGTAGAGGCCCTGTCCCGCGCCGGGCCGCTGGCTGCCCTGCCCGGGGAAGAGGAAGGCGAGGGCGGCGGGCGGGGTGGGCGCGGGGGCGCGGCCCTGTACGGCGGCCGGGGCGGGTTCGCCCGCGGCGAGGGCGTCCAGGGTGTGCAGCAGGTCCTCGCGGCCGGTGCCGAGGGCGACCGCGCGGTACGGGAAGTGGGTGCGGGTGGTGGCGAGCGCGTGGCCGACGGCGTCGGGGGCCAGTGCGGGCCGGGCGCGGAGGTGCGCGGCGAGCCGCCCGGCCTGGGCGCGCAGCGCGGCGGGGGTGGCGGCGGAGAGGGGCCAGGGGGTGAGGGGGGTGGCTTCCGGGGTGTCCGGGGTGGGGGCGGTGCTCGCCGCCGTGGGCACGGGGGGCGGCTCCGCCAGCAGGACATGGCAGTTGGTGCCGCCCATGCCGAACGAGCTGACCCCGGCGATCAGCGGTCGCTCCGGGTGCGGCCAGGGCTCCCGGGTGACCGGGATCCGCAGGCCCAGTTCGGCGAGCGGGATCCGGGGGTGGGGTATCTCGTGGCCGAGGGTCGGGGGCAGTGCGCGGTGGCGGAGGCCGAGCAGCGTCTTGAGCAGTCCGGCGACTCCGGCGGCGCCCTCCAGATGGCCGATGGTGGCCTTCACCGACCCGACCGCCAGGGGCTGTTCGGCGGGCCTGCCGGTGCCGTACACCGCGCCGAGCGCCGCCGCCTCCACCGGGTCGCCCACGGGGGTGCCGGTGCCGTGCAGTTCGACGTACTGCACGGCGTCCGGCGCGATCCCGGCGTCACGGAGCGCGGCGCGCACCACGTCCTGCTGGGCCTCGGCGCTGGGCACGGTGAGGGCGTCGGTGGCGCCGTCGTTGTTGACGGCGCTGCCGAGGATCACGGCGTGCACCCGGTCGCCGTCGGCGAGGGCGGCGGCCAGGGGTTTGAGAAGAACGAGGCCGCCGCCCTCGCCGCGGACATAGCCGTTGGCGCGGGCGTCGAAGGGGTGGGAGCGGCCCTCAGGGGAGAGTCCGCCGAAGCGGGCGGCGGCCGTGGTGCTGTCGGGGGCGAGGTTGAGGTTGACGCCACCGGCCAGGGCGAGCGCGCAGTCGCCGTCACGGACGGCGCGGTGGGCCAGGTGGAGGGAGACCAGGGCGGAGGACTGGGCGGAGTCGACGGTGAGGCTGGGGCCGCGCAGTCCGAGGGTGTAGGAGACGCGGTTGGCGAGCAGGCCCCGGTTGAGTCCGGTGAGGGTGTGGCGGGTGAGGGGGGCTGCGCCGGGGCGGTGGCGCAGGGTGGCGTAGTCGTGGGCCATGGCGCCGAGGTAGACGCCGACGGGGGTGCCCGCGAGGGCGGCGGGCACGATCCCGGCCTCTTCGAGGGTCTCCCAGGCGAGTTCGAGGACGAGCCGCTGCTGCGGGTCCATCTCGGCGGCCTCGCGCGGGGCGATCCCGAAGAAGGCGGCGTCGAAGCGGTGGACGTCGGGGAGGAATCCGCCGGGGACGCCGTCCCGGGGCTCACCGGGGAGACCGGGGCCGGGGCCCGTGCCGGAACCGGGAACGCCGGGGCCAGTGCCGGGGCCGGAACCGGGAACGCCGGGACCGGGAACGCCGTCCCGGGGCTCACCGGGAACTCGGCTACCACCCCCGGCCCCGCCCCCCGCATCACGCCCCTTCGGCGCCGGCCCGATCGCGCTCGCCCCGCCGCTCAGCAGGTCCCAGAAGGCGTCCGGGTCGGGTGCGCCGGGGAACCGGCAGGCCATTCCGATCACGGCGACGGGAGTGGTGGTCATCCTTCTCGCCGACCCCTTTCCAGCTTGCTCGACATTCCGGACGGGACAATTTCCCGCTGCATCCATCCCGTTGCCGCCGATGATTCACCAGGCACCGGAATTCGCCCGGCACTTCACCGGATCCGCGTCCCCATTCTCGCCGCACGGAATTCGCCGGGCCCACCCCTACCCTCCCCCTAGAACCCCACCCCACCGCCCCGGCCAGGCATTTCAGCCACCGGCCCGGACCACCCCCACCCCCGCCCACCCCCCGGTAAGCCTTTTCCCCGACCCCTACCCCTACCCCCGGCACTTAGGGGTTCCGGTACAGAAATGGCCCACCCTAACGTCGGTGACAAACAAGGACCGGACGCAGAGAGAGAAGCCACCCATGGACGCATTGACGGAAGCGGTTGTGCGGGGTGCCTCCGCCGAGGAACTCGAACGGGCGCCGGTCCCGGCGGATTTCACCGCCGCCCATATCCGGCAGGAGGACACCGGGATCTTCGACGGCGAGGCGGATCCGGACGTACGGCGTTCGCTGCGGGTGGGCCGGGTGCCGATGCCGGCGCTCGCGCCGGACGAGGTGCTGGTGGCGGTGATGGCCAGCTCCATCAACTACAACACCGTCTGGTCGGCGACGTTCAAGCCGGTGTCGACGTTCGGCGCGCTCAGGCGGTTCGCGCGCGGCGGCGGGTATCCGGCCCGGCACGACCAGCCGTACCAGGTGGTGGGGTCGGACGCGGCCGGGGTGATCGTGCGGACCGGGGCGGGGGTGCGGCGCTGGAAGGTCGGTGACCATGTGGCGGTGAACGCGGCCGTCGTGGACGACCAGGACCCGGTGACCCACCACGACGGGATGCTCGGCGCCGACCAGAAGGCGTGGGGCTATGAGACCAACTTCGGTGGTCTGGCGCACTACACCGTCGTCCGGGCCAGTCAGCTCCTGGCCAAGCCGGGGCATCTGACCTGGGAGGAGACGGCGTGCGTGCCGCTGTGCGGGGGGACCGCGTACCGGATGCTGGTCAGTGACCGGGGGGCGCGGATCAAGCAGGGTGACATCGTGCTGATCTGGGGTGCGACGGGCGGGCTCGGGGCGTTCGCCGTGCAGTTGGTGAAGAACGGCGGGGGCATTCCGGTCGGGGTGGTCAACTCCGAGGAGAAGGCGAAGCTGCTGGCGCGGCTGGGCTGCGATGTGGTGATCAACCGCACGGAGATCGGGATCGGCGGCGAGGTCGCGGCCGGCGCGGACACGGTGGACCGGGCCAAGCGGCTGGGCCGGGCGATCCGGGCGGAGCTGGGCGAGGATCCGCATGTGGTGTTCGACCATGTGGGCCGGGCGACCTTCGGGATCTCGGTGATCGTGGCCCGGCGCGGCGGCACGGTCGTCACCTGCGGGTCGAGCACCGGCTACGAGCACTCCTTCGACAACCGCTACTTCTGGATGAACCTCAAGCGGATCGTGGGCAGTCACGGCATGAATCTGAACGAGGCCGCCGAGATGATGCGTCTGGTCGGGCTGGGCGCGGTCGCGCCGGTGCTGTCGGAGGTGTATCCGCTGGCGGAGGTCGGCGAGGCGGCCCGGCTGGTGCAGACGAACCGGCACACCGGCAAGGTCGGCGTGCTCGCGCTGGCCCCCTCCCCCGGCCTCGGGGTCACGGACCCGGCCACCCGTGCCGCGCTCGGCGAGGAACGGCTCGGCCCGCTGCGCTCCGCCACCCCGCAGCCGGCCGCCGTGGGCTGAGCGCCCGCGCGCCGCGGACTTCGCCGCCCCCGCTCAGGTTTTGGACAGCGAGAAGAGGACCGACCACCCATGACCGCCCCCACCGCCCCCATCACCCCCATCACCCCCACCCCCCGAACAGCGGGAGCGCTGCCCACGCTCCCCGAGGTGCTGCGGCAACGCGCCCTGACCCGCCCCGACGGCACCGCCTATGTCTTTCTGCGCAACGGCGAGACCCCCGAGCGCTCGCTGACCTACCGTCAGCTCGACGAGAGCGCGCGGGCGCTGGCCGCGGGGCCGCACCTCGCCGCCCCACCGGGTACCGAGCCGGTCACCGTCCCACCGGGTACGGAGCCGGTCACCGTCCCGCCGGGTACCGAGCCGGCCGCCGCCCCGCCCGGTACGGAACCGGCCGCCGTCCTCCTCTACCCCTCCGGCCCGGATTTCGTCTCCGCTCTCCTGGCCTGCATGTACGCGGGGGTGGCGGGCGCCCCCGTGCAGGTGCCCTCCCGACTGCGGGGAGTGACCCGGCTGCGCCGCATCGCCGACGACGCCGGGACGGCCACCGTCCTGACCACGACGGCCGTCAAGCGCGATCTGGAGGAACGGTTCGGCGACACCCCGCAGCTCGCCGGGCTCACCCTGGTCGCCACCGATGTACCGACCGCCCCGGCGCCCCGGGACTGGACCCCTCCCCCGGTCGCGGAGGACGGGATCGCCCTGCTCCAGTACACCTCGGGCTCGACCGGCGACCCGAAGGGTGTGCGGGTCACCCATGCCAACTTCCGGGCCAATGTGGCGGAGACGGAGCTGCTGTGGCCGTGCCGGGCGGACAGCGCGGTCGTCAACTGGCTGCCGCTCTTCCACGACATGGGCATGCTGTTCGGGGTGGTGCTGCCGCTGTGGGCGGGCATCCCGGCGTATCTGATGAGCCCGGAGGCGTTCATCCGGCGGCCGGGGCGCTGGCTGGAGGCGATCTCCCGGTTCCGGGGCAGCCACACGGCGGCGCCGAGCTTCGCGTACGAGCTGTGTGTGCGGGACGCGGCGGGCGGGCTGCCGGAGGGGCTGGACCTGTCGTCGCTGCGGGTGGCGGCGAACGGGGCGGAGCCGGTGCGGTGGAGCACGGTCAGCGCCTTCACCCGGGCGTTCGCCCCGGCCGGTTTCCGCTCCCGGGCGATGTGCCCCGGTTACGGTCTGGCGGAGAACACCCTCAAGGTCACCGGCAGCCCGGAGGACCGCGAGCCCACCCTGTTGCCGCTGGACGCGGAGGCCCTGCGCGCGGGCCGTGCCCGGCCGCTCGCCGTACCGGACGGTCCGGACGGTCCGGGCGCGGAGGTGGTGCACGCGGTGGGGTGCGGTACGACGGTGGGGGCGTCGGAGGTCCGGATCGCCGACCCCGGCACGGGCGCCGGGCTGCCCGAGGACGCGGTGGGCGAGATCTGGGTGTCCGGTCCCTGTGTCGCCGACGGCTACCACGGCCGGGCCGAGGAGAGCGCGGGGACCTTCCGGGCCGAGCTGAGCGGCGAGGAGCACCGGGGCACCTGGCTGCGCACCGGGGATCTGGGGTTCCTGCACGCCGGGGAGCTGTTCGTCACCGGCCGTCTGAAGGACGTCATCATCCGCAAGGGCCGCAACTTCTACCCGCAGGACATCGAGGCGTCGGCGGAGGGGGCCGATCCGGCGCTGCGGCCGAACTGCGCGGCGGCGTTCTCGGTGGACGACGGCTCCGCCGAACTGCTGGTGCTGGTGGTGGAGGCCGACGGCCGCGCGCTGCGCGACGGGGGCCCGGAGGGGCTGCGGGAGCGGGTGCGGGAGGCGGTGCGGGAGGGCCAGCGGCTGGTGCCCGACGCGGTCGTCCTGGTCCGGCGGGGGGCGCTGCCGAAGACGTCGAGCGGGAAGGTGCAGCGCCGGGAGACCCGGCGCCGGTATGTGGAGGGCGAGTGGGGGTCGGTGGCGGTGGCCGGGATCGGGGTGGCCCGGTGACCGGCGCCGGGGAGCGGGCGGACGGGCCGCTCGGGACCCTGCGCGCGGCGCCGTCCCGTCCCGGTGCCCGGGTGCTCGGGGTGGGTGCCTACCGGCCCTCCCGGGTGGTGTCCAACGCCGAGGTCGCCGGGGCGATCGACTCCAGCGACGACTGGATCCGGCGCCGGTCGGGAATCGTCACGCGGCGGTTCGCGGCGCCGGACGAGACGGTGGTGGAGATGGCGGCGACGGCGTCGCTGAAGGCGCTGGCGCAGGCGGGGGTGGCGCCGGAGACGGTGGACGCGGTGCTGCTGGCGTCGATGTCGGTGCTGGAGCAGTCGCCCCCGGCGGCGCCCAGGCTGGCGCACCGGATCGGCGCGGCCGGGGCGGGCGCGGTCGATGTCGGCGCGGCCTGCGCGGGCTTCGTCCACGCGCTGGCGACGGCCGACTCGCTGATCCGGTCCGGCACCGCCCGGCATGTGGTGGTGGCCGGTGCGGAGCGGATGTCGGACATCGTGGACCCGGCGGACCGGGGGACGGCGTTCCTGTTCGGGGACGGGGCCGGGGCGGTGGTGGTGGGCCCGGCCGACGAACCCGGTATCGGGCCGGTGGTGTGGGGCTCGCAGGGCGACCGGCACCCGGCCATCGCCCACTCGGCGCCCTGGCCGGTGCGGGGCGCCCCGGCCGCCGGAAGCGTCCCGACCCTGCGGATGGACGGTCCGGCGGTGTTCCGGTGGGCGGTGGCGACCGTGCCGAGGGCGGCGCGGGCGGCCCTCGCGGCGGCCGGGGTCACGGTGGACGACCTGGCGGCGTTCGTCCCGCACCAGGCGAATCTGCGCATCATCGACGCGGCGGCGGCCCACCTGTCCCTGCCGGACCATGTCGCCGTGGCCCGGGACGTGGTCGATACGGCGAACACCTCGGCGGCGTCCGTACCGCTGGCGATGGAGGCGCTCATCGCCCGGGGCGCGGTGCCCCGCCGGGGTCTGGCGCTGCTGGTCGGTTTCGGCGCGGGCCTGTCGCACGCGGCGCAGGTGGTGCGGCTCCCGTGACCACCCGCACCCGGCGAAGGCGCGGGGGGTCAGTCCAGCCAGGGCCCGGTGAACGACTGGACGGCGGAACCGTCGAGGTCGGCCAGCTTCACGGCGGCGAGGGTGCGGGCCGCGTCGGAGGTCTGCACCCGGAACGGCGGCCGTTCGGCGTCCAGGGCCGCCACCACGACGGCCGCCGCCTCGTCCGCGCTCTGCGCCTGCTCGAACAGCCCGGCGGTGGCCTCCAGGTAGGACTTGAACGCCGCCTCGTAGGGCCCGGCCGACTCGACGAGCCCGGGGACGGAGGGGGCGAGCCGGGCGACGAACTCACTGGCCACGGGGCCGGGTTCCACGACGGTGACGCTCACGCCGGTCCGCGCGGCGACCGGTGCCAGCGACTCCAGGAACCCTTCGAGGGCGAACTTGGCGGCGCAGTACGCCTCGTTGAAGGGCTGTCCGATCAGTCCGCCCAGGCTCGACACCGCGATCAGCCGCCCCCCGCTCGCCCGCAGATGCGGCAGCGCCGCCCGGGTCAGCTCGACCGCGCCGAGGAAGTTCGTCTCCAGGACGGCCCGGAAGGCGTCGACGCCGATCTGCTCGACGGTGCCGAGGCGGCCGACCCCGGCGTTGCTCACGACGGCGTCCAGCCGCCCATGCGTATCGACGGTCTCCCGGATCGCGGCGGCGACGGACTCCGGTTCGGTCACGTCCAGCCGGACGGTCCGCAGTCGCTCACCCACCCCGGCGGCGCCGGCGGCGGCACGCAGCGCGTCGCCCCGGGCCGGGTCCCGGAGGGTGGCGACGACCCGGTACCCGGCGAGGGCGGCGCGCACGGCGGTGGCGAGGCCGATCCCGGAGGAACTGCCGGTGACGAGGACGGTACGGGGATGGGTCATGAATGTCTCTCCTGCTGGGGTGGGCGGGGCGCGTAGACGGCACGGTGCCACCGCCGCGAAGCCGGGCCAACCCCTAGATCCCGGCCCCCATCCCCAGCTTCGGACCGCTTCCCCTCCACCCCTTGACAGACCACCGAGCCCCCCACCGAAGCTGACAGGCACCCCGGCCCCCCAAGGATCCCCAATACGGAACACAGAAAGTCAAGTGATCGTGATTACTTATCAGTTGGTGCTAGCTTGCGGCCATGAGACCGGTCTTTGACATCATCGCGCTGCGCAGTCTCGTGGCGGTGGCGGACGAGGGCGGGTTCCGCCGGGCGGCCGAGTCCCTGACCCTGAGTCAGTCCGCGGTGAGCCAGCATGTGCGGCGGCTGGAGAAGACCCTGGGCCGCCCGGTGGTGGAGCGCAGCGGACGCACCACCCGGTTCACCCCGGCGGGCAGACTGCTGCTCGACGAGGCCCGCTGGATACTCGGCGTGCACGACGAGGCCGCCCGGCGGCTGCTCGGCGCCGAGCCCACCACCGTCGTCATCGGCTCCGCGGAGCACGCCGCCGACCAGATCCTGCCCAGCGTCACCGAGGCCGTCCAGCGCACCCTGCCGCGCTGCCAGGTCCGCTTCCGCATCGACCGCTCGGCCCGGCTGGTGGAGGCCGTGGACCGCCGGTCGGTGGATGTGGCGGTGTATGTCACGGAGGCGGTCGCCGTGGGCGGTACGCCGGTCGGCGGGCTGCCGCTGAAGTGGTACGCCGCGCCCGACTGGAGCCCGCCGCCCGCACCGGCTCCGGTACCGCTGGCCGCGATCGAGGAGCCCTGCGCGGTCCGCCGCCAGGCCCTGGAGGTCCTCTCCGCGCACGCCATCCCGGCCTCGGTGATCTGCGAGGCGGGCTATCTGACCGGCGTCCTGGAGGCCACCCGCGCCGGACTCGGAGTGGCCCTGCTCGCGGCCACCGCCCGGGGGTACGACGGACTGGTCGAGTACGCGGGTCTGCCCCGCTCCCCCGCGATCCGGATGAGCGCGCACGCCCGGCCGGGCGCGGCCCCGGCGATGGTGAGCCACGTGGTGGAGACCGTCCGCGCACTCCTGGACGGCCTCGACACCCCGCCACCCCTCCCCACCGCGGACGATCTCACGGACGCCCAGTGGGAGGCGGTCGAGCCACTGCTCCCGGTCGGCGAACGCGGCCCGTACCCCGAGGGCCTGCGGGCCCAGTTCGACGGGGTGCTGTGGCGCTTCCGCACCGACAGCCCCTGGCGCACCATGCCGGACCGCTACGGCGCCTGGCAGACCGTCCACCACCGCTTCCGCCAATGGGCGGGAACAGGCACCTTCACCCGCCTCCTCACCTCCCCACCCCCCGGCGCCCCGGCCACCCACCCCGACTGGACAACAACCTTGCGCAAGGCAGCAGAAGAGGAACAATCCTTACAATCCCACCCCGACCGAACGCCCCAGTAACCCCGGCCAAGGCTTCCAACAGAGCCGAGGACAGACACCCAACGACGCCGGGACACTTCCAACCAACGCGAGGGCAAGGCTTTCAGCAACGCCGGAGACGGTCCCAACAAACGTAAGCACAAGGCTTTCAGGGGCGCGGGGAACTGCGCGACCAGCCACCCGCGACCCGCACACACCCACACACCCCCGACCCGGCCCCCGAAGTGCTTGACTGACCCCATGCCGACCCCCTCACCCACCTCCTCCCCCTCCCCCACCCCCTCCCTGGGCGTCCCCCGCCCCGACCAGGCCGCCTACATGCTGCGCGCCGCGGAGCGGGACGCCGGACGGGCCTACAAGGCGCGGTTGCTCGATCTGCTGGACGTCCGTGCCGGGCACACCGTGCTGGACCTCGGGTGCGGTCCCGGGACGGATCTCCCCGCGCTGGCCGATCGCGCCGGGGCGCGGGGCACGGTCATCGCCGTGGACCGGGACCCGGACATGCTGGCTCGGGCGCGGGAACGGACGGCGGGCCGGGCCGGTGTGGAGTTCCGGGCGGGCGACGCGCACGATCTGCCGGTGGCGGACGGTGCGGTGGACCGGGCCAGGACCGACCGGATGCTGATGCATGTCGCCGACCCCGCGCGGGTGCTCGCCGAACTGCGTCGGGTGACCCGGCCCGGCGCGCGGATCGGGCTGGCCGAACCCGACTGGGACACGCTGGTAGTGGACTCCGAGGACCTGGAGACGAGCCGCGCGTTCACCGGGTACACCACCTCGGTGGCGGTCCGGAACGCGACGATCGGGCGGTCGCTGCCCCGGCTGGCCGAGCGGGCGGGGTTCCGGGTGGAGACGGTGTTCACCGAGACCCCGCACTTCGGGAAGGTCGAGGACGCCGACTACGCGCTGGGCCTCGGCCGGAACATGGAACGGGCCATCGCGGAGGGCCGGGTGACCGAGGAGCGGGGGCGCCGCTGGTTCGCCGGGCTGTCGCAGGGGCCGTTCTTCGCGTCGTTCACGCTGGTGGCGGTGGTGTGCGTGCGGCCCGGGGACGCGAGCGGCGGCGCGCGGTGAACGGCTGCGGCCGACTCAGGGCCAGGGTGGTGCCGGTGGCGGTGGCGGTGGCGGTCCGATGACGGGTCGGCAGCGCCCCGTGGTCGGCGCCGACATCGATGCGCTCGCCGCCCGTGCCCGTGCCCTGGCGGCCGGGTCGCCCCGGACCGTGATCGGGCTGGTGGGCCCGCCGGGCGCCGGGAAGAGCACCCTGGCCGAGGCGCTCGTGACCGCGCTCGGCCCCGCCACCGCCGCCCTCGTCCCGATGGACGGCTTCCATCTCAGCAACGCCGTCCTGGAGTCGCTCGGCCGCCGGGACCGCAAGGGCGCCCCGGACACCTTCGACGCCGCCGGGTATGTGGCCCTGCTGCGGCGGCTGCGCGCGCCCGGCCCCGAGGTGGTGTACGCGCCCGCGTTCCGCCGGGATCTGGAGGAGTCGATCGGCGCCGCCGTCGCCGTCCCGCCGGCCGTCCCCCTGGTGATCACCGAGGGCAACTACCTCCTCCTGGACACCCACCCCTGGCGCGAGGTCCGGGCCCTGCTGGACGCCGCCTGGTATCTCCAGTTGGACGACCGCGTCCGTCTGGAGCGGCTCGTCGACCGGCACATCGCCCACGGCAAACCCCCGGCCGCCGCCCGCGCCTGGGCCGGGGGCAGCGACCGGCGCAACGCGGAGACGGTCGCCGCGTCGGCCCACCGGGCGGATCTGGTCGTCCGCATGTGAGACACCGGGCGCGGATCGGAGGTCATCCGCTACGGCAGGGACAGATCGATCGCCCGGTCGACCGCGGCCGGGCGGAGCACCCGGAGGATGCCCTCCAGCAGGTAGTAGTCGGCGTAGGGCAGGGAGATCTCGATGCCGTCCTCGGCGCGGCGGTTGCGGGTGCAGCGGGCGACCACCGCGTCCGCGCGGGCCGACCCGCGGGTCAGACAGGTCAGGGACAGCGCGGTGAGGATCCGGATCGCGGTCTGCCGGTAGGAGTCCCTGCCGGTCGCGGCGGCCAGGTCGAGCAGCCCGCACGCCATGACGGCCCCGGCGGAGGCGTCCTTGATGTCGTACGGCTGCTGCGGCGAGCGGTAGTCCCACACCGGGACGTGGTCGGCGGTCAGCGCGCCGATCGCGTAGTCGGCGAGACGGCGGGCGGTGGTAAGGAACTGCGGGTCGCCGGTGCGGCGGTAGGTGGTGGTGAAGCCGTACAGGCCCCATGCCTGGCCGCGTGACCAGCAGGAGGTCGGGCTGTAGCCCTGGACGGTGTCCGGGCCGATGGGGGCGCCGGTGTCCGGGTCGAAGTCGTGGACGTGCGGGGTGGAGCCGTCGGCGCGCAGGAAGTACCGCTGGGTCGTGCGCGCGTGCGCGACCGCGATGTCGAGGTAGGCGCGGTCGCCGGTCTGTTCGGTGGCGAAGGCGAGCAGGTCGAGGTTCATCATCGTGTCGATGATCACCCGGCCCGCGTTGTTCGGGTCGTCGAGGCCGCCCCAGGCACGCAGGAACCGGCCGCGCGGGTTGTAGCGCCGGATGAGGGTGTCGGCGGCGCGCAGGGCGCCGGTGCGCCAGGTGTCGTCGCCGGTGAGCCGCCAGGCGGTGACCCAGGAGGGGGAGAAGAGGAAGCCCAGGTCGTGGGTGGTGGTGTCGTGCTGGCGGGGGGCGAGCCCGCGCGCCGCGTCGAGGGCGAGGGTCCGGAAGGAGTCGTCGTCGCTGTGGAGGTACGCCATCCAGAGGGTGCCGGGCCAGAAGCCGCCCACCCAGTCGCCGTTCCGGGAGTACGTCCACTTCTCGAACCTCGTCCCGACCGGGAAGCCGCTCACCCCCGGCGCGACGGCCCGCAGTTTCTCCACCGCGTAGTCGGCGGCGGAGCGCAGGACCGCGTTCCGCTCGGTCCCGCCCCCCTGCGGGGCCGGGACCTGGTCACCGGCCCCCGCGGCGACGGCGGGGGCCGGTAGGGCGGTGGCCGCCGTGGCGGCGGCCGTGACCGAGAGAACCGTGCGTCGGGGGATGCTCATGGGTGTCCTCCCACAGGGCGGTACCACGGAGACGGAGCCGGAGCCGTCGGGTCGGGCGATTTTGGCATGGCCCTCACCGTGGAGTACACCCATGTGCGCGATGTTCAGACATGTGAACATCGGTGAACATCGGGACGCGTCTCGCTCAGGGGCTCAGAGCATCGCCAACCCCGGGTCGTGCAGCACCGCGCCGATGTCGGCGAGGAGTTGGGAGCCCTGCTGTCCGTCGATCAGCCGGTGGTCGAAGGAGAGCGCGAGCTGGGTCACCCAGCGCGGTTCGATGCGCTCCGCGCCGGACGCGTCGGTCACCACCCACGGGGTCCGGCGGATGGCGCCCATGGCGAGGATGGCCGCCTCCCCCGGGTTGATGATCGGGGTCCCGGTGTCGACCCCGAACACCCCCACGTTGGTGATGGTGATCGTCCCGTCCGTCATCGACTGCGGAGTGGCCCGGCCCGACCTGGCCATGCCCGTCAACTCGGCCAGCCCCTCGGCCAGTTGGCGCAGGGAGAGCTGATCGGCCCCCTTGATGTTGGGCACGATCAGTCCGCGGTCCGTGGCCGCCGCGATCCCCAGGTTCACATAGTGCTTGAGGACGATCTCCTGCGCAGCCTCGTCCCAGCTCGCGTTGGCGTCCGGTGTGGTGCGCAGCGCCAGCAGCAGGGCCCGTGCCACGAACAGCAGCGGGGTGACTCTCAGCTCCCGGAACTCACGCCGGGCAGCGACCGTCTCCCGCAGCCGCATGGTCGCCGTCACGTCCACGGTCATGAACTCGGTGACATGCGGCGCGGTGAACGCCGAGGCGACCATCGCGGCGGCGGTGTGCTTGCGCACCCCCCGGATGGGGATTCGGGTCTCGGTGCCGGGGGCGGCACTCACCGGCCGGGGCGCGGGCGCCGCCGGGGACCCCGCTTCCGCCGCGCGGCGGACGTCGTCACGGGTGACGGTGGCGCCGGGCCCGGTCGGGGTGACGGTGGTGATGTCCACGCCCAGGTCCTTGGCGAGCTTGCGGACCGGGGGTTTGGCGGCGGTGCGCTCGGTGGGCACGGCTGCCGCCGGGGCTGCGGGGACTGCCGGGGCTGCGGGGGCTGCGGCGGATGCCGTGGCAGGTGCCGGGGCCACCGGCACCGGGGCCGGGGCGGGCGCCGGGGCAGGGACGGCGGGGGCCAGGGGCGCCGCAGCCGGAGCGGCGGAGGCCGAGGGCGTCGTACCGCGTCGGCGGCGTCGGCCGCCACCACCCCCCTCCCGCGGACCGTAACCCACCAGCATGGGCTCCCCATCACTGTCCGCACCGCCACCGCCACCGCCACCGCTGCCGCCGCCGGAGGGCGGGGCGGCGGACGGGGAGTCGGTGGCGATGGTGATCAGCGGCCGGCCGACCGGCAGGGTCTCGCCCTCGGCGGCGTGCAGGACGGCGACCACTCCCGCGTAGGGGGACGGCAGTTCCACCGCCGCCTTGGCGGTCTCGACCTCGACGAGGGTCTGATTGACCTCGACGGTGTCACCCACCTTCACGGACCACTGGAGGATGTCGGCCTCGGTGAGTCCCTCACCGACATCGGGGAGCAGGAAGACGTGTTCGGACATGGTGACCGCTCCTCTCTAGTAGCTCAGGCTGTGGTCGAGGGCGTCGAGGATCCGGTCGACCCCCGGCAGCCAGTCGGACTCCAGCCGGCTGGGCGGGTACGGGGTGTCGTATCCGGTGATCCGCAGGACCGGCGCCTCCAGATAGTGGAACTCCTCCTGCTGGATCCGGGCGGCCAGTTCGGCGCCGAACCCGTGGGAGAGGGACGCCTCATGGGTGATCAGCGCCCGCCCGGTGCGGTGCACCGACTCCCGTACGGTGGTGATGTCCAGCGGGGACAGACTGCGCAGGTCGACGACCTCCAGGCTGCGGCCCTCCTCGGCGGCGGCGTCGGCGGCCTCCAGGGCGAGGGCGACCGTCGGGCCGTAGGCGATGAGGGTGGCGTCGGTGCCGGGGCGGACGATCTGCGCGCGCTCGAAGGGCGGCGGGACGGCGTCGGTGACCTCGCCCTTGTGCCAGTAGTGGCGTTTGGGTTCGAGGAAGACGACCGGGTCGTCGGCGGCGATGGACTGCCGGATCAGGTCGTAGGCGTTCTGCGGGGTGGAACAGGTGACGACCTTCAGGCCCGGCGTGTGCGCGAAGTAGGTCTCGGGGGACTCGGAGTGGTGCTCGATGGAGCCGATGCCGCCGCCGTAGGGGATGCGGATGGTCACCGGCAGGGTGATCGTGCCGCCGGAGCGGTGCCGGAGCTTGGCGAGCTGGGTCACGATCTGGTTGACCGCCGGGAAGACGAACCCGTCGAACTGGATCTCGCACACCGGGCGGTAGCCGCGCATCGCGAGCCCGATCGCGGTGCCGACGATGCCCGCCTCACCGAGCGGGGAGTCGACGACCCGCTCCTCCCCGAAGTCCTTCTGGAGACCGTCGGTCACCCGGAACACCCCGCCGAGACGGCCGATGTCCTCACCGATCAGCAGCACCTTGGGGTCGCTCTCCAGCGCGCTGCGCAGCCCGTTGTTGAGGGCCTTGACCATGGAGATCTTCATGACGTGGTGACTCCGTTCTCGCGACCCGCGTTCTCACGGCCCGCGCTCTCCTGACCCGCGCTCTCCTGGCCCGCGTTCTCCTGGCCCGACGCGACGAAGTCGAGGTGCTCGGCGAGCTGGCGGCCGAGTTCGTCGGTCGGGGTGGTGTGGGTGTGGGTGAAGGGCGAGGACGGGTCGGGGCTGGGCAGCTCACGGCAGCCGGCGCGCATATGGGCGGCCATCGCCTCCTCCTGGTGCTCGATGTCGGCGAAGAACGCCTCGTCGGCCAGCCCGCCCGCGGTCAGATACCGGCGCAGCCGGTCCAGCGGGTCCTTGGCGGCCCACGCCTCGTCCTCGCTGGACGGCCGATAGCGGGTGGCGTCGTCGGCGGTGGTGTGGGCGTTGACCCGGTAGGTGACCGCCTCGATGAGGGTGGGTCCGCCGCCGGAGCGGGCGCGGTCGAGGGCGTCGGTGGTCGCGGCGAGGGTGGCCAGGACGTCGTTGCCGTCCACCGTGACCCCGGGGAAACCGAATCCGGCGGCGCGCTGGGCGACCGGGACCCGGCTCTGGACGCGGAAGGGGGCGGAGATGGCCCACTGGTTGTTCTGGCAGAAGAACACCACCGGCAGGTTCTGCGCGGCGGCCCACAGGAACGCCTCGTTGGTCTCGCCCTCGCTCAGCGCCCCGTCCCCGAGGAAGACCAGGACGGCGCTGTCCCGGCTGTCGTCACCGGTGCCGACGGCCCCGTCCCGCACCAGGCCCATGGCATAGCCGACGGCGTGCAGGGTCTGGGCGCCGATGACCAGGGTGTAGAGGTGGAAGCGGGTCTCGAAGGGGTTCCAGCCGCCGAGCGTGGAGCCCCGGAAGAGGCCGAGCAGGGCGACCGGGTCCAGTCCCCGGCAGCGGGCCACCCCGTGCTCCCGGTAGGTCGGGAAGACCATGTCCTGGTCCCGGAAGGCGTGCGCGGCCCCGATCTGGGCGGCCTCCTGACCGCGCAGCGACGGCCACATGGCCAGCTCCCCCTGACGCTGGAGCGCGATGGCCTCCGCGTCCAGCCGGCGGGCCAGTGCCATGTCCCGGTAGAGGGCGAGGAGATCGGCCCCGGCGGGCACGGTGAGCCGGTCGTCGGACTCCAGCACCCCCTCGGGCGACAGAAACTGAATCGGTCCGTCCGCCGGACGTACGGCTGCGGCGGACTTGGCTGTCTTTCGTGGCATCGCGGCTCTCGTTTCGGATACGGGGTCGGGGCGGGGGGTGACGGGGGTGGGGGCATGAGGGGGAAATGGGTCGGCGCCGGTCGACCGGGCACCGGCAGGACAGGGCCGGGATGATCGACCGGCGCCGGGTCAGGGGGGTGACGGGGAAGAGGCGAGAAACCGAGCCGGTATCCCCACCCGGCGGACAACCCGGCGGACAACCCGGCGGACAACCCGGCGGACAACCCGGCGGAGGACCCGGCGGACAACGCCGCGAGTCACCCGGTGATGCAGCGGGCGCGTCACCCGGCGGGGGACGCGGCCAACTGCCTGCTGATCACCAGCCGCTGGATCTGATTCGTGCCCTCGAAGATCTGGGTGATCTTCGCCTCCCTCATCAGCCGTTCGACCGGGTGGTCCAGCACATAACCGGCGCCGCCGAGCACCTGGACCGCGTCGGTGGTGACGGCCATCGCCGCGTCCGTGGCGGTGAGCTTGGCGATGCTGGCCTGCCGGGTGAAGGGCAGGCCGGCGTCCTTGCGGCGGGCGGCGACCAGATAGGTGGCGCGTGCGGCCTCGACCCGGGCGGCCATGTCGGCGAGGAGGAAGCCGATGCCCTGGTGGTGGATGATGGCCCGCCCGAAGGTCTGCCGCTCCCGGGCGTACGCGACGGCGTAGCTCAGCGCGGCCTGTGCGATGCCGACGGCGACCGCGGCGATCCCGAGCCGTCCGGAGTCGAGCGCGGACAGGGCGATGGCGAGGCCCTGACCGGGCTCGCCCACCAGCCGGTCGGCGGGGATCAGGGCGTCGTCGAGTCGCACTTCGGTGGTGGTGGAGCTGCGCAGCCCCATCTTGCGCTCCGGGGGCGAGGCGGTCAGCCCGGCGGTGCCCGCGTCCACATGGAAGCAGGAGATCCCGTTGCGGGCGTCCGGGGAGGTGCGCAGGAAGACGGTGTAGAAGTCGGCCTCGCCGCCATGGGTGACCCAGGCTTTGGTGCCACGGGCGGTCCAGCCGTCCGGTCCCTGGGTGGCGGAGGCGCGCAGGGCGCCCGGGTCGGACCCGGCGTGGGCCTCGGAGAGCGAGTAGGCGCCCAGGGCCCGGCCGCTCAGCATGTGCGGCAGCAGCGCGGCCCGCTGGCTGTCGGAGCCGTAGGCGGTCACGGGGTGGCAGGACAGGGTGTGCACACTCATCCCGACGCCGACCGCGGCCCAGCGCGCGGCGATCTCCTCCAGCACCTGGAGGTACACGGTGTACGGCTGGCCCCCGCCGCCGGTCTCCTCGGGGAACGGCAGGGTGAGCAGCCCGATCTCGCCGAGCAGGGTGAACACCTCGCGCGGGAAGACACCCTTCTCCTCGAACTCCCCCACCCGCGGGGCGAGTTCCTTGTCGGCGACATCGCCGACCAGCTCCAGCAGGTCGTGTGCCTCTCTGGACGGCAGTTCGCGTTCCACTCTCACGGCGCGGCCCTCTCCTGTCGCGCGGCCGGTCCCACCCGCGCACTCGTCCGGGTCGCCCCGGTGTCCCTGTGGACGACCACGTTCGGTACCCACCCCGAGGGGCCGCAATTAACCTGCACGGAAATTGACGCGCACGCAAAGAATCCGACGTACAGTCCGGGAAGCGCGCACAAAACCGGCGCCCCGCGATCTCCCGAGGTGGACCCATGCCCAGCACCGAGCATGTCGACGGCGTCGACAGCATGATCATCGACCTGCTGGTGCAGGACGGCCGGCGGACGGTCACCGAGATCGCCGAGCAGGTCAGCCTCTCGCCCTCCGCGGTGAAGCGGCGGATCGACCGGCTGGAGCGGGTCGGGGTCATCGCCGGGTACACGGTGATCCTCGACCACAACAAGCTGGGGTCCGGTTTCGAGGCGTTCGTGGAGCTGCGGTTCGCGGGGGACGTCAAGGTCGAGCTGATCACCATGGCCGCGACCAGCGTCCCCGAGGTCCTTGAGGTGTTCACGGTGGCGGGCGACCCCGACGCGCTGGTGCGGGTGCGGGTGTCGGGGGTGCAGCATCTGCGCGATGTCATCGACCGGCTCCGCCGCTCGGGGCCGGTGATCGGCACGAAGACCCTGATGGTGCTGGGGGCGTGGCGCCGGGACGGCTGATCCCCTCCGGGGGGTGGGGCTCGGGGGCGGCTGCCTCTCCCGGGGGTAGGGCGCGGGGACCTGGCGGGGACGGCTGCCGATGGGGGCGTGGCGCCGGGACGGCCACCCCCTCCCGGGGCGAGGCTGGGGAGGCGATCGTCAGCACCCCTCGATTTTGCCCATCAGGCACATTCCATTGCCTCCCGGGTTGACTTCTCCCGTCCGCTCGGCGCACGCTGAGGAGGCTCCGCACGTGTGGAGCCACCGAGCCGCCGGGCTCCCGGGGCCCAGGGCCGCTCCCGTGTCGGGGGCCGCGCGCCACCGGGACATCAGCCCGCATCAAGGACAGGGAGGCATGAGCGCATGTCCGTGTCGACGCACAGCTCCGACGCCGGGGACCTGGAAGACATCGGCGAGCTGGACATACCCCAGTTGGCGGACGTGAAGGACTCGGTGGAGGCCGAGCGGCAGCACCGCAAGGCACAGCTCGCCATCGCCTTCCGCGTCTTCGCCCGCTACGGCTTCGACGAGGGCATCGCCGGCCACATCACCGCCCGCGACCCGGAGTTCCCCGACCGCTTCTGGGTCAACCCGTACGCCGTCCACTTCTCCCGGATCAAGGTGAGCGATCTGCTGCTCATCGACGAGGAGGGGCAGGTCATCGAGGGCGGCAAGCGGACCAACAAGGCGGCCTTCTGGATCCACTCCTCGATCCACCGGGCCCGCCCCGATGTGACCGCCGTCTGCCACGCCCACACCATCCACGGCCGGGCCTTCGCCTCACTCAACAAGCTGCTCGACCCGATCGTCCAGGAGTCCTGCGCCTTCGCGGGCGACCATGTGCTGTTCGACGAGTACAAGGGCCTGGTGCTGGAGAAGGCCGAGGGCGAGCGGATCGCCGAGCGGCTCGGGGACGCCCGCGCCGCGATCCTGCGCCACCACGGGCTGCTGACCGTCGGCCGGTCCGTGGAGGAGGCCGCGTGGTGGTTCATCACCATGGACCGGGCGGCCCAGATGCAGTTGCTGGCCGACGCGGCGGGCACCCCCCGGATCATGAGCGACGAGGAAGTACGGCTCGCCCACCGCCAGTTCAGCAACGCCAACATGGCCCGGCACAACTTCAATCTGCTCGCCGAACTGGTGGTGGACGAGGAGCCGGACGTCCTGAAGTGACACCGCCACCGGCGCCCTGAACATCTGACGGACACACCCGCGCCCCGCACCCTCGCCACCGAACTCACCCTCACCCCAGCCGGAGACCGCCATGTCCATCCAGCGCCTGAACCCCGCCTCCCTCGCACCCCCGATCCAGGGCCTCTACAGCCATGTGGCGACCGGCCGGGGCCGGTTCGTCGCCATCGCCGGGCAGGTCGCCCTCGACGCGGACGGGCGGTTGGTCGGTCCCGGGGACCACGAGGCCCAGGCCGAGCAGGTGTTCCGCAACTTCCGGGCCGCTCTGGAGGCGGCGGGCGCCACGCCGGACCACCTGATCAAGAACACCATCCATGTGGTGGGCCACAAGCCGGAGCTGATCGGCCCCGTCTTCGCCGCGGGGGCGCGGGCCTTCGACGGCGCCTGGCCGGCGTCGGCCAGCACCTTCGTGGGTGTGGAGGCGCTCGGCATGCCGGAGTGGCTGATCGAGGTCGACGGCTTCGCCGTGGTCCCGGACTGACCCCGAGCCCCCGCGCTCATCCCTGCCCACCTCTCCCTCTCCCGCATCCTCGACAAAGGGGTCCCTGATGCCGCTCCTCCCCGGCGTGCAACGCCTCATCGACATGGCCTCGGACGGTCCCTCGCTCGCGGAGGTGCCGATCGAGGTGGCCCGTACCCGGCTCGATGCCATGTCGGCCGCCTTCGGTCCGGGTGATCCGGTCGGCGCCACCGCCGAGGTGGACATCCCGACCCCGGCGGGCAGCCTCCGCGCCCGGGTCTACCACCCCCGGGAGACCCCGGAACTGCCGCCCGCGCTCTACTTCCACGGCGGCGGCTGGTCGGTCGGCGGACTCGGCACCGGCGACGCCTTCTGCCGCAAGCTCACCGCCCGCGCCCGGGGTGTGGTGGTCAACGTCGACTACCGGCTCGCGCCCGAGCACCCCCACCCCGCCGCCGTGGAGGACGCCCTCGCCGCCGCGGCCTGGCTGTACGGCGACCCCGCCCTCAACCCCGAGGGGGCGGGCATCCTGGTCGTCGGGGACAGCGCGGGCGGCAATCTCGCCGCGGTCGTCGCCCAGGAGTCCCGCACCACGGCCGACTTCGACGTGCGGGCCCAGCTACTGCTCTGCGCCGCCGTGAATCTGACGCACCGCGAGGGTTCGTACCAGGATTTCAGCAAAGGCTACTTCGTTAGCATCAGCGAATTCGAGCACTGGATCAGCCTCTACGCGCCGGGCCGGGATCTGGCGGACCCACGGCTGTCGCCGGGTGCCGCCACCGAGTTGGCGGGCATCCCGCCTGCCCTGGTCGTCACCGCCGAGTACGACCCGCTCCGGGACGCCGGGGAGGCGTACGGACGGGCGCTGCGCGAGGCGGGGGTGGACGCCTCCGTCCTGCGGATCGAGGGGCAGGTCCACGACTTCCCGGTCCTCGGCGACCTGATCCCCGAGGGGGATGCGGCGGTCCACACCCTGGCCGAGCACTGGCGGACGCTCGTCCTCACCTCGCCCTGAGCACCGACCCACCGACCCACCAGCCCACCGGCCCATCGACTGACCCCGCACCCCGACACGAGGCGGCCGTCGCGCGTTTCCGCGACGGCCGCCTCGTCATGTGCCCGGCCGGGCGACGGCTCATGAAATCGGTTATCACAAGCCACCCGCACAAGCAAATAAAAGTTCGGCCAAGAGTGGACTTCCTGGTCAGTGACCAAGTACTCTCGGAGGCGCACGCGCTGTCGCTCCATCGCATTCCGCGCATGGGCGCTTCCGCGCTTCCGCAACCTCCGACAGACCGAGGTACTTTCCCCATGGGACACTCACACGGGCACAGCCATGGCCACAGTCACGGACAGGGGCACGGCCACAGCCACGGCCCCGCCGCCGACGGCGCCTCCGGCGGCAACTCCCGGCGCCTTCTGGTGGCGTTCTGCATCACCGCCACGATCCTGGTCGCCGAGTTCGTCGGCGCGGTCATCACCGGCAGCCTCGCACTGCTGGTGGACGCGATCCACATGCTCACCGACGCGGCCGGGCTCGGTATGGCACTGCTGGCCGCGCGGATGATGACACGTCCGCCCACCACCAAGCGGACCTGGGGCTTCGCCCGCGCCGAGGTGCTCTCCGCGCTGGGGCAGTCACTGCTGCTGCTCGGCATGGGTGCCTACGCCCTGTGGGAGGGTGTGGGACGGCTGTGGGAGCCGGCCGAAGTGCCGTCCGGCAGCCTGCTGATCTTCGGCATCATCGGCCTGGTCGGCAACGCGGTGGCGATCGTCGTGCTGGTCGGCAGCCGCAGCTCCAACCTCAATCTGCGCGCCGCGTTCCTGGAGGTCATCAATGACGCCCTGGGCTCGGTCGCCGTCATCATCAGCGCCATCGTGATCGCCACCACCGGCTGGGCGACCATCGACACCCTGGTGGGTCTGCTGATCGCCGCGCTCATCGTGCCGCGCGCGATCACCATTCTGCGCAGCTCGGTGCGGGTGCTCATGGAGTCGACCCCCCGGTCCCTGGACCTGGACCAGGTCCGCACCCATCTGCTGGGCTACCCCCGGGTGGTCGCGGTCCACGATCTGCACGCCTCCGAGGTGGGCACCGGGCTGCCGGTGCTGACCGCCCATGTCGAGGTCGAGGAGTCCTCCTTCCGGGACGGGCACGCGGTCGTCCTGCTGGAGGAGCTGCGCCAGTGCGTCGCCGAGCACTTCCCGGTCCGGCTGGAGCATGTCACCTTCCAGCTCGAACCGGCGGGCTTCGGCGCCCGAGAACACCTCGCCCACCCCTGACCCCCACCTCACTGCCCCCTCACCACCACTCATTCACCCCGGTGGAGTTCCCGTGCCCGACACACCCTCACCCTCAGCCTCACCCGAAGACTCACCCTCCCCCGACCCGACCGCCGCACCGACCGCCCCGATGACCGTCCAACTGGACGCCCTGCGGAGGGCGTTGCGGCCGGTGGCCCGGCCGCTGGCCGGTGCGGCGGCCGTGGAGACCCTCGCCGCCGTGGCGAGTGTCGCGCCCGCGCTGCTCACCGTCGACCTGGCGGCCGAGCTGCTGCGCCCACCGGCCGACCGGTCCGCCGTGTGGACACTGGCCCTCGCCCTGGTGGCCTGTCTGGTCGTCCACGCGCTGTGCTCGTCGCTGGCGCTGGTCCTCACCCATCTCATCGACGGCCGGCACCAGTGGCGGCTGCGGACGGCGCTCGCCGCGAAGCTGGGCCGGCTGCCGCTGGGCTGGTTCTCGGCGCATCACGCCGGCCAGGTCAAGAAGATGCTCCAGGACGACACCCACGCCATCCACTACGTCGTCGCCCACGCGATTCTCGATCTGGTCTCCGGCCTGGTCGTGCCGCTGCTGGCGTTCGGTTACCTCTTCTCGGTGGACTGGCGGCTGGCGCTGGTGACCCTGGCGCTGCCGCTCACCTACTTCGCGGTGTTCGGGGCGCTGCTGGCGCGCGATCCGCGGGCGGTGGAGGAGCAGGCGCACAGCGCGGGGGTGCTGGCCGGGCGGGTGGTGGAGATCTTCGACGGGATCCAGGTCATCCGGGCGTTCGGGCGGGCGGGTTCGGCCCACCGCCGCTACACCGAGGCCGTGGACGACCACACGGCCCGGCTGGAGGCGTGGCTGGGCCCGCTCACCCGGGTGCAGGCGGCGCTCACCGTGCTGCTCCAGCCGATCACGTTCCTGCTGGTGGTGCTGGTGAGCGGGGCCGCGTTCCTGACGGCGGGGTGGATCGAGCCGCTGGCGCTGCTGCCGTTCCTGCTGCTGGCGCTCACCATGGGGACCCCGGTCGTGCGGCTGGGCAATGGGGTCTCGGCGCTCCAGGAGGCCGCCGCCGCGGCGCTGCGGCTGCGGCGGACCGAGGAGTTGCCGGAGGTGGCGGAGCCCGCCCGGCCCGGTCCTCGCCCGGTCGGCCCGCAGGAGGTGGTCTTCTCCGGGGTCTCCTTCGGCTACGGCCGGGGCCGGGACGCGGTCACCGATGTCAGTTTCCGGCTGCGCCCCGGCACGATCACCGCGCTGGTCGGCCCGTCGGGCGCGGGCAAGTCGACGCTGGCCAAGCTCCTCCCCCGGTTCCACGACCCCCGCAGCGGGGTCATCACCCTCGGCGGCGTCCCGGTCACCGACCTGGCGACCGCCGACCTGTACCGCACGGTCGGCTTCGTCTTCCAGGACGTACGGCTGCTGCACGCGTCCGTGGCGGACAACATCCGGCTCGGGCGGCCCGAGGCCACGGACGACCAGGTGCGGGCGGTCGCGCGGGCGGCGTCGATCCATGACCGGATCCTGGCGCTGCCGAGGGGATATGACTCGGTGGTCGGCGCGGACGCCCGGTTCTCCGGCGGTGAGGCGCAGCGGGTCGCCATCGCGCGGGCGCTGCTCGCGGACGCGCCGGTGCTGGTGCTGGACGAGGCGACGGCGATGGTCGACCCGGAGTCGGAGGCGGCGATCCAGCGGGCGCTGTCGGTGCTGGCACAGGGCCGCACGGTGCTGATGATCGCGCACCGGCTGCACACGGTGACCGGCGTCGACCGGATCCTCGTGGTGGACGACGGCCGGGTGGTGCAGTCCGGCACCCATGCCGAACTGAGCGCGGTGGAAGGGCTGTACCGGCGGATGTGGGAGGCCGGCGAGGGCTCCCTGGACCGCCACCCGGGTCAGGAGGCGGCGGCGTGATCGGCCAACTGCTCGCGATCGTCGGCGAGGACAAGCGCCCGGCGTTCCACCGCTTCCTGTCCCTGACGGTCGCGTTCTGTCTGCTCCAGGGGCTGGGTTTCCTCCTCATCCTGCCGACGATGAACGCGGTGTTCGAGGGGGACACCTCCGCCCTGTGGACCTGGCTGATGCCGCTGATCGGGGTGGCGCTCGGGGCGATGGTGCTGAACTACCGGGCGTCCGTGCAGGGCGTGGAGCTGACCTTCGCCATCGGGGAGCGGCTGTACCGGCGGATCGGGGACCACATCACCGCGCTGCCGCTGGGCTGGTTCGGGCCGGAGCGGGCCGGTCAGGTCTCCCGGACGATCATCGGCAGCAGTCAGCAGGTCACCCTGGTCCTCGGGTTCCTGATGCTGCCGTTCGTGAGCGGCTTCCTCACCCCGGCCGTACTGACGGCGGGGCTGCTGATCGTGGACTGGCGGATCGGTGTGGCCTTCGTGGCCGCGATCCCGTTCCTGTACGGCGCGGACCGGCTCGGCAGGCTGTTCCGGCGGCGCGGGGACGGCGGTGTCGACCGGGCGGCGGCGCGGGCCGACGCGCGGGTGATCGAGTACGCGCAGGCGCAGTCGGTGCTGCGGGCCAACGGGGCGGTCGGGGACGCGAACCGGGCGCTGGGGGCGGCGTTGCTGGCGCAGCGCCGGGCGAGTGCGCGGCAGTTGGTGACGACCGTGCCGGGGTCGGTGATCTTCCGGGTGGCGGTGCAACTGGTGCTGCTGCTGGTGATCGTGGCGATCGTGCCGCGGGCGCTGGGCGGGGAGCTGCCGGCGGGGACGGCGGTGGCGCTGATCGCGGTCGCGGCCCAGTTCACCGCGTCGGTGGGGACGCTGTCGGATCTGGCGGGCGCGATCCGGCTGGCCCGGTCGTCGCTGCGCCGGATCAACGACATCCTGACCGCGCGTCCGCTGCCGGTGCCGGAGGTGTCCGCGGTGCCGTCCGGCCCGGCGGAACTGCGGTTCGAGAACGTGCGGTTCGACTACGGGACGGGGCCGGAGGTGCTGGGCGGTGTGTCGTTCACGGTCCCGGCGGGGACGACCACGGCCGTCGTGGGTCCGTCGGGGGCGGGCAAGAGCACCCTGATCAAGCTGGCCGCCCGGTTCCACGATGTGACCGGCGGTGCCGTCACCCTGGCCGGGCACGATGTCCGGGACCTCACCCTGCCGGCGCTGATGGATCAGGTGTCGCTGGTGCTCCAGGACGTCTATCTCTTCGACGACACCATCTGGGAGAACATCCGGGTGGGCCGGGAGGGCGCGAGCGACGCGGAGGTGCGGGAGGCGGCCCGGATCGCCCGGGTCGAGGAGATCGCCGGGCGGCTGCCCGACGGCTGGCACACCCGGGTCGGCGAGGGCGGGCACAGTCTGTCCGGGGGTGAGCGGCAGCGGGTGTCGATCGCCCGCGCGCTGCTGAAGAACGCGCCGGTGATCCTGCTGGACGAGGCGACCAGCGCGATGGACCCGCTGAACGAGGCGGCGTTCCTCCGGGGCCTGGCCGGGGTCACGGAGCGCCGGACCGTGCTGGTGGTGGCCCACCGGCTGTCCACGATCCGCTCCGCCGACCGGATCCTGTTCCTGGCCGACGGTCATGTCGCCGAGTCCGGCACCCATGAGGAACTCCTCGCGGCCGACGGCCCGTACGCGGCCTTCTGGCGCCAGCGCACCAAGGCCACGTCGTGGTCGCTGGCCCGGACGCCCCTCCCGGCCCCGGGCCTGCGGCCATGACCCGCACCCACCGTCGATTTGCCAGTTCGGCAAGATGTTTTGCCTACAAGACGTGTATGTTACGGGCATGGCGCACGAGAACGAGGTAGACACCTGGGTCGGCCACCGGCTGAGGGATCTGCGCAGCGAGCGGGGACTCACCCTGATGACGCTGTCCGAGCAGACCGGGATCTCCGTCACCCATCTCTCCCGGCTGGAGAAGGGCCACCGGCAGCCGTCGATCGGGAGCCTGCTCCAGATCGCCCGGGTGTACGGCCTCTCGGTGAGCGAGCTGATCCAGGAGCAGGAGCTGGAGGACTACCACCTCGTCCGGGCCGCCGACGCGCAGACCCACCCCGGGCAGGACGGGCACTACACCGTGCTGAGCGGTCCGGGGTCGACGATCGCGGTGATCCGGGTCGAGGTGGAGCCCGGCCGCTCCATCAAGGACGCCCGGCACGGGGGTGAGGAGTGGCTGCACGTGGAGAAGGGCGAGGTGGTCTTCCGGCTGTCCGGCAAGGACATCGCGCTGAGCGCCGGGGACTCCATCCACTTCGACTCGGCCAAGGTGCACCGGCTCACCAACAAGGGGGACACCCCCGCCACGGTGCTGGTCGCGTCGACGGCGGCGACGACTCCGATGCACCACCCGGTGCCCTCGGCGAAGTCCCGGCGCTGACCGCGTACCGGCCGCTCAGGCGAGCTTGAGCAGCTCGGCGGCGAGGACCCCGGGCTCGATGAGCACCTCGGCGTGGCTGACCTCGGTGAGGGTCACCAGCTCGAAGCCCCGCTTGACCGCGTCGGCGGCGGTGTCGTCGAAGAACTGCTGGGCCGCGCAGTGGATGTAGGTCACCGGGGTGCGCTCCAGGACCTCGTCACCGCCGGGCAGCAGGGGTTCGGAGTGGGTGAGGCGGGGCATCGGGGTCAGATTCCGCTCCATCCAGCTCGCGCCGTCCTCGTCGGCGCCGAGCGCGCGCGGGTCCAGCGGGGCGACCTGCCAGTCGGGGCCGCCCTCGGGGGGTACGAAGGCGTCCTGGAGCCAGGGCAGGAGGCTGAACGCGGAGTCGCCGCCCACGGGCGCGAAGGCATCGACGTAGACCATCCGTCCGATGCGGTCCGGGGCCAGGGCGGCGGCTCCGGTGATGACCATGCCGCCGTAGCTGTGGCCGACCAGGACGGCCCGGTCGACGTCCTCGGCGGCGAGGAGGTCGGCGACCTCGCGGGCGTTGGCGTTCACCCCGGTCCCGGGGCCCGCGTCGGCCAGCTTCTCGCCGAAGCCGGTGAGGGTCGGTGCCAGGACCCGGTGACCGGCGTCCTCCAGCAGCGGTCGCATCCGGTCCCAACACCAGCCGCCGCCCCAGGAACCGTGAATCAGCACGAACGTCGCCATCTTGCTCTGCCTCCCGCGAGTTTCGGGCCCCTGCGGTCCGAGTGAACACAGCATTGAGCGAGCGAGCCATCCGGTCAACCCGTAGGGCGATTTCTTTTGCCTAACAGGCAACGTCCCGAGTTCCGGGCAGCCCCCCGCCCGGCACGGGTGAGGGCCCCGGCGTCCGCGGATCGCCGGGGCCCTCGCCCTCCCACCACCGGCCGGTCACCCCAGGGGCTGGATCCAGATGTCGCGGTAGCGGACCTTGTTGCCGTGGTCCTGGAGGCGGACCGCGCCCGTGGCGGCGCCCTCCGGGATGGACCCGCCGGTCGGGCCGGTGACGGCCACGTCGTCGTGGACCTTGACGCCGTTCCAGACCAGGGTGACCCGGGCGTCCTCGGTCTTCGTGCCGTCGCCGCCGTAGCGGGCGGCGCGGAAGGTGAGGTCGTAGGACTGCCAGGTCTCCGGGGCCGTGGCGGCGTTGTGGTCGGCGGCCTTCTGCTGGTAGATCGCGGCGGCCTCGTTCGCGGCGAGCCTCGGGACGCCGAATGAGTCCAGGATCTGGATCTCGTAGCGCTCCTGGAGGTAGACGCCGCTGTTGCCGCGGTCCTGGCCGGTCACGTCGTCCGGCAGCCTGGGCACCCGGAACTCCACGTGCAGTCGGTAGTCGCCGAAGGACTGCTTGGTGCGGATGTCACCGCAGCAGACCTCGACCGCGCCCTCGGCGGCACGCGGCCAGGCGACCGCGCGGCCGTCGGTGTGCTGCCACTGGGAGAGGCTGCCGTCCTCGTCGAGGAGGTCGATCCGCTCGCCGGGCCGGTTCAGGTGGATCATGTCGAGGTTGACATGGCCGTCGTCGCCCTCGTCATGGCGGTAGGTGAGGGTGTTGGCGCCCTTGCGCAGGGTCAGGCGTTCGGTGTGGGTGGCCCAGGTGGACCAGGAGCCGGTGGACGGCAGCGCCGTTTGGCGGACCTTCTCGCCGTTGACGTAGAGGCTGATCTTCTTGGTGCCGGTGAAGGGGTTCGGGCCGTTGGCGTACCGCAGGCCCACGTCGTACGCGCCCTTCTTGGCGGTCTCCACCTGGAAGGTGGTGGTGGCGCCGACGGTGCCGTAGTTGTCCACGAAGCCGCCGCCGGAGAAGCCCTTGTGCTCGGTGTCGATCCCGGCGCCGCCGGACAGCTTGGCCTCCTCCGCCTCGTACTCGGTGGGGGCCGACCGGTCGCCGGGGATGGCGTTGAGGGTGTACCAGGCCTCGGTGCTCCACAGGGCCTCGCCGCTCGCGGCGGTGAAGGGGCGCGGGGAGCGGACATGGACCACCCGGTCGGCGCGCAGCCCCGGGATCTCCAGCCGGACCTGGGTGCGGTCGCGGGAGACGGACGCCCCGGCGACGGTGAGCGGCTCCTCGTCGATCTTGGGGCCGCCGTACTGCGGGGTCGGCGAGTAGCGCCACTGCCTGACCTCGTAGCTCTGGGCGAGGCGCTGGGCGATGCGGTCGACGGTGGCCGGGGAGAGGGGCTGGGTGTACGTGAGGACGAAGCCGTCGTCGGTGGCCCGCATGGAGTGGATGTCGAAGGCGCTGGTGCCGTTGGGGGTGAGTTTCTGGAGGCCGAAGCGGAGTTTGCCCTCCTGGCCCCAGTTGCCCTCGGCGCCCAGACCGCCGGTGTAGAGCGCGCCGTCGGGGCCGACGCTGATCCGGTTGACCCCGGCCTCCAGGCCCTGGGTGTGGCGGAAGACCGCGCCCTGGTACGCGCCGTCGACCTTCTCCAGGCTGGCGCGCTGGAGCCCGCCGTAGGTGACATCGCCGAACAGCAACTGTCCGGCGAAGGGGCCCTTCTTCAGGGTGAGCGGGGTGCTGGGCGAGTTGGCTATCTCGTTCTGCGGCAGCCACAGCACCGGCTTGGTGACCGGCTGGGCGTCGAAGCGGCCGGGGACGGCGGTGGTGCCGTCCTGGGCGCGGGTGTAGTGGTTGAAGAAGCGGTCCTTCTCGATCTGCACCAGCTTGGACGCGGGGAGCCAGCCGCCCTGGTTGTCGGTCACGAAGATCTCGTTCTTCGGGCCCCAGCCGATACCGTTGGGGGTGCGCAGCCCTCCGGCGAGATAGGTGACCTTGCCGGTTTTGCGGTCGACCTTGACGGTGGTGCCGCGGTCCTTGACGGGCTGGGGGTCGGTGGTGGCGCCGCCGTAGTTGATGGCGACGGAGAGGTTCAGATAGAAGCTGCCCTTGTCGTAGAGCAGTCCGAAGGCGAACTCGTGGAAGTTGCCGCCGTAGGGCCAGGAGGCGACCGTGCGGTAGGTGTCGGTGACCTCGTCGCGGTCGGTGTCGGCCAGCTCGGTCAGCCGGTGTTTCTCGGACACGTAGAGCCTGCCGTCGACGTACTTGATCCCCATCGGCTCGCGCAGTCCGGAGGCGACCTTCTTGGCCTTCACCTTGTCGGGGCCGGTGGCGCCGGTGACATTGCTGAGGAGGTACACCTCGCCGTCGGTCTGCTGGCTCTCGCCCCAGGTGGCGACGGCGAGCCGGCCGTCGGGCAGCCAGTCCATCGCGGACACCTTGGGCTCGAAACCGGCCGGGCGCAGATCGGTGAGGGTGTAGTTCGGGTGGACCCCGGCGAGCGGGAGTCCGTCGCCGGGGCTGTCCTGGCCGCTGACGCACTCCTTGCGGCCGGGCGCGGTCACCCGGACCACTCCGGCGTCGCTGCTCAGCGCGGAGGTGGGGACGACGGTGAAGCCGCTCGCGCCGGGCGGCTTCCACTGGAGGGTGAGCCGCTGGCCGCCGCCCGCCTCGAAGTGCTCCACGCGCAGCGGGTGCAGGCCCGCGGTCAGTTGGGCGGTGCCGTCCTTGGGTTCGGCGGCGTGCAGTCCGTCGTGGTCGATGACGAGCCGGTCGCCGATGAGCAGCCGGGAGCCGTCGTCGCTGATCAGCCGGAAGTCGTAGGAGCCGTCGGCGGGGATGTCGAGATATCCGAGGGCCTGGCTCATGAAGTTGTCGGCCAGGCCGAAGTCGGCGTCGGAGGACCAGTCGACGGCCGGCATCAGCTTGTCGACGTTGGGGGTCTGGCCCTCCTTCAGCTCGCAGAGCTTCTTCAGGGGCGCCTGGAGGTCGAACACCCGCAGGGTGACGCCGGGTTCCTGGGGCGGGATGTCGGCGGCGGCCCGGACGGGGCTGTGCGCGGGGGCGGTGCGGGCCTCGGGGGTGTCGGCGGCGGCGGGCGCGAAACCGCCCGCGACGAGCAGGGCGAGCACAACACCCGCCGTGCGTCTGGAGAGGCGGCGGTACGCCTGTGATCTCACCGGTCTCACATGTCCTCCTGGCACTGAAGGGGCGAAAGAGGGCGACTCGGCCGAGACACTAGGGACTTTCCCTCAGCCGGTCCATACTTCATCCACAGAGAGTCAAAAGTCTTTTGACAGCCGACAGAAGAAGCACGGATTCCGGTTCCACCCCGACAGCACCCGCCAACTGCTCCCCTGAAGAGCCGTGTTCTGTCGCACGGGGATACGATTCGGTCGGCGTCGCGGGCCGGACACTCCCACCCGGATCCCGGGAACCGCACGACGCCCCGCGAGCATCGCTACAGGCGCGGACCGGCGCCGGGGGCGTGCGGACGCACGGGGGACATCACACGGGGACACACGGGGTGCACCACATATGACGCAGAGGGCGGGGACCGTGACGTATCGAAGAGCACGGCTGGGATGGGGGGTCCTCGCGGTGTGCGGGGTACTGCTGGCCGGCTGCACCGGAGGCGGCGGGGACGGGACCGGGACCAAGGGCGGCGGCCCGTCCGGCACCGGGGTGACCACCCCCTCGCCGGACGCCGACCAGACGCCCGCACCGGAGCTCCTGGAGGCGGATCCGGACAAGCAGCCCACGACGACCGCCGAGGGCCGCGCCCTGGTCGCGAAGCTGAGCGCGGGAACGGATCTGTTCGCCGCCGGGGTCGAGAAGGCCGACCCGTACGAGAGCGACCCGAGCCGCTGGGCGGTGCTCGGCGAGGACTGCGTCTGGCAGCGCGAGCCGCTGCCGGAGAGCGTACTGGCCACGCTCACCCGGCACTTCGAGGTGCCGGAGGCCGGTGGCAAGGGCCTGGTGCGGATCTCCTCGACCGTGACCGTGCACCGGACGGCCGACGAGGCGGGCTGGGAGCAGGCCGGGATGCTGGAGGAGGCCGTCGGCTGCGGCGAGCAGGTCCTCTCCGGCGGCGAGCGCCTCACCGGGCTGATCTCCCTCGCCTCCCGCTGGGGCGAGGGCAACAACATGTTCAGCGAGGACTCCCTGGTCGAGACCGGCCAGTGCGTCAGCGAGGAGCACGGCGGGCCCTACGAGTACTGGTGGTCGCAGGCCACCTTCGGCCCGGTGACCGCGGCGACCTCGGTGTGCGGAGGGAAGGGCTACAGCCAGCCGGAACTCACCGCGCTGGTCGAGAAGGCGCTGCCGCGGATCCTGCTGCGCGCCCAGGAGGAACTGGGGCGCCCGGCCGAGGGCAAGGACGGCTCGGCGTCACCGGCACCGGCCGCCACCGGCTCCGCCGCCGAGGGGGACAAGTGATGGAACGGCTTCTTCCCACCGACCCGTCCCGGCTCGGCACCCACCGGCTGCTCGGCCGGCTCGGCGCGGGCGGCATGGGCGTGGTGTACCTCGCGCGCGCCGAGAACGGCGATCTGGCCGCCGTGAAGGTGATCCAGCCGGAGTTCGCCGAGGATCCCGCGTTCCGGGCCCGGTTCCGGCGCGAGGTCACCTCCGCGAGCCAGGTGCACAGCCCCTGGGTGGTGCCGGTGCTCGGCGCCGACCCGGAGGCCGAGTCGCCCTGGCTGGCCACGGCGTTCGTCCCCGGCCCGGCGCTGGCCGAGGCCGTACTGACGTTCGGCGCGCTGCCGCCGCGGGCGGTCCGGGTGCTGGGCAAGGTACTGGCGCGGGCGCTGGCCGCGGTGCACGCGGCGGGCCTGGTGCACCGGGACCTCAAGCCGGGCAACGTCCTGCTCGCGATGGACGGGCCCCGGCTCATCGACTTCGGCATCGCCCGCTCCACCGCCGAGGGCGCCACCGAACTCACCTCCGCCGGGGTCGTCGTCGGCACCCCCGGCTTCCTCTCCCCCGAGCAGGCGCGCGCCCGGGACATCGGGGCGCCCAGCGATGTGTTCTCGCTGGCCTGCGTCCTCGCCTACTCCGCCACCGCCCGCCCGCCGTTCGGCACCGGCGCGGTGGACGCCCTGCTCTACCGCACGGTCCACGACGAGCCCGATCTGTCGGGCATCACGGACGAGGTGCTGGGCGATCTGCTCCGGCGCTGTCTGGCCAAGGACCCCGCCGAGCGGCCCACCGCCGCCGAGGTGGACGCGGCCCTGGTGGAGGACGCCCCGCAGGGGGCCATCGACTGGCTGCCCGACCCGGTGGTGGCCCTGGTCGCCGAGCGCTCCCAGGCGCTGCTGGCCCTGCCCGGCATCGAACCCACCCTGGTCCCCGGCGGTCCCGCCGCCCCGGGGCGGCGGCCCGGCAGGCGCCGGTTCCTCGCCCTCGCGGGGGGCGCCGCCGCCCTGCTCGCGGCCGGGGGCGGCACCGCCGTGTGGGCGTCCCGGCGCGACAGCGGCGACGACACCGCCGCACAGGACACCGGCCCGACCCGGGTCATCGGGGTGCACGCCGACCTCAGCGGCCCCCAGAAGACCTTCGGCACCGCCCAGGAGCGGGCGGCCCGGCTGGCGGTGGAGCAGTTCAACGCCGCCGAGAAGAAGCCGTTCACGCTGGTCCTGGACGTGGTCGACGACAAGGGCGAGCCCGCCCGCGCCGACGCCGCGGCCCGCCGGTTCACCGGCCGCGAGGAGGTCGTCGCCGTCCTCGGCCCCACCGGCTTCGCGTCGACCCAGGCGTCCATGGCGGTCTACGAGAGCGCCCGGCTCCCGGTGGTCACGGTGTCCGAACTGTCCCTCGCCGCGTCCCAGTCCGCACTGGTCCAGTCCCCGGAGTGGTACTACCGGGCCGCGCCCATCGCCCCGTACACCGCCTACGGCACGATGCTCGCGATCCAGGCCGCCGGAGGCCGGGCACCCGGCCTGCTGATCGACCGGGCGGGCGGCATCACCGGCTACGAGATGACCACCCTGGCGCGGGGCGCAGCCGTCGGCCTCTCCATGGACCTCTACACCCGGGTCGTCCCGGACTTCGCCGACCCGGTCTCCGTACTGGACGACATGTTCGGCAACGGCATCGACTCCCTGTACTACACCGGCACACCGCAGCGCGCCGCGTCGGTGGCCCGCGCACTCGCCGAACGGGACTTCGACGGGGTCCGGTTCCTCGACATGGGCTCGGCCACCGACGCCTTCATCCAGCAGGCGGGTCCGGCCGCCGAAGGCTGGCAGGCGCTCATCTCGTTCGCCGACCCGGGCGACGAGCGGCTGGAGACCTTCACCACCGCCTACCGCGAGCGCTACGGCGACGCGCCCGCGCACACCGGGGCGGAGGCGTACGACGCCGTCCGGCTGATCGCCAACCGGCTCTCCTCGCTCGACCCCGACGGCGGCCGGGACGAACTGGGCAGCGCGCTGTCCGCATCCCGCTACCAGGGGCTGACCGCGCTGCTCGCGTTCGACGAGTACCACTACCTGGACGCCGCGCAGGTCCCGCACTACGCGGTCGAGGGCGGCCGGTTCCGCCATGTCCGCCTGGTCGAGCTGCCGACCTGACCGGCGCCCGCCCCGGTGGGGGTCTCCTGCACGACGGATTCGCGAACGCACGGCGAGGATCGAGGAATGCGCGCACTACGGCCCGAGGACCCGGAGACGCTGGGCGGGCACCGGCTGCTCGCCCGGCTGGGCAGCGGCGGCATGGGCACGGTCTATCTGGCCCGCGCCGCCGACGGGGCGCCCGTCGCCCTGAAGGTGATCCGGGCCGAGTTCGCCGCCGACCCGGCGTTCCGGGCCCGCTTCCGCCGCGAGGTGCGGCTCGCGAGCGGGCTCTCCGGGCGCTGGGTGGTGCCGGTGACGGCGGCCGACACCGAGGCCGCGGCGCCCTGGCTGGCCACGGCGTTCGTCGCCGGGCCCGCGCTGGGGGAGGCGGTGGCGGCGGTCGGCGCGCTGCCGGGCCGCACGGTCGCCGTCCTCGGGGCCCGGCTGGCGCGGGCGCTGGCCGAGGTGCACCGGGCGGGCCTGGTGCACCGGGACGTCAAACCCGGCAACATCCTGCTCGCCCTGGACGGGCCCCGGCTCATCGACTTCGGCATCGCCCAGGGCGCGGGCGTGACCGTGCTCACCGCGCCGGACATGGTGGTCGGCACCCCCGGCTACCTCGCCCCGGAACAGGCCCGCGCCTCGGCGGGCGAGGTGGCGGCACCGAGCGATGTCTTCGCCCTGGGCTGCGTGCTCGCGTACGCGGCGACCGGGCGGCGCCCGTTCGGCACGGGTGACACCAGCTCGGTGCTGTACCGCACGGTCCACGAACCCCCGGACCTGGCGGGCCTGGACACGGCCGTCCCACCGGCCCTGGCGGCCACGATCACGGCATGCCTGTCCAAGGATCCGACCCGCAGACCTACGGCGGTACGGCTGGCGGAGGTGTGTGAAGGGGCGGAGGGGGACGCCGGGTCCGGGGTCGGTGGGGACGCCGGGTCCGGGGTCGGTGGGGACGCCGGGGCTGGTGGGGGCTCCGGGCCCGGCGCGGAGGGGGACCGGCTCGCGGGGTCGGCCTTCCCGGCGAGTGACGATGCCGGCGGCGGCGCGCGGGACGGTACACCCCCCGACTCACCCGGGAGCACCCCGGACCCCCGCGCCCAGGACCCCCGTACCCCCCACTCCCGTACCCCGAGCCCCCGCACCCCCGACCCGCGCGCCGCGGGCTGGCCGTCGGCCGGTTCGAGGTCGGCAGGCGGTGCGGCGTCGGCAGGGGGATCGGCGCGGGCAGGGGACTCAGCGCAGGCAGGGGGATCGGCGCGGGCAGAGGGCTCGGCGCAGCAGGCAGAGGGCTCCGCGCGGGCGGGCGCCACGGAGCCACCCCCGCCCCCATATCCGCACCCGCACCCGCACCCAACGCCTCCCCCCGGTCCCCCCGCCCCCGGCACCGCACCCCCGGTCGAGGACGCGATACCCCCCACCGTCCCCGGCCACTGGCTGCCCCCCGAGGTCGTCCGCCTCGTCGCCGACCGGTCGGCCCGGGCGCTCGATCCGCCGCCGCGGGCCCCGGCCGCCGAGCCGGAGACGCTCGCCCCCGGCGACCGGGTGCCCACCCGGCGCCGGGCGCTGCTGATCGGCGGCTCGGCGTTCGCCGCGGTCGCCGCCTCCGGGACGGCCGCCGCCGTTCTGCTGCTGCGCGGTGAACCGTCGGCCGAGAGCACCGCGGCCCGGCCGCCGACCCGGACGATCGGGTTCCAGGGGGATCTGTCGGGGGCTCAGAAGGCCCTCGGCAGGGCCCAGGAGCGCGGGGCGCGGCTCGCGGTCGCCGAGCACAACGCCCGCAAGGACATCGCCTTCCGGCTGGCGCTCGCCGTGCACGACGACCGGGGCGAGCCGGGGCGGGCAGGGACGATCGCCCGGGAACTGGTGGACGCCGGTGAGGTGTGCGCGGTGATCGGCCCGACCGCCACCGAGGCGGTACGGGTGGCGGCGCCGCTGTTCGACGGGGCGTCCATGCCGTTCGTGCTGGTCTCGGCGGATCCCGACGCGTCCGGTCTGTCCCCGGCGACGAGCCGCACCCTGGTGCTGACCAGAGCGCCGTCGGCGTACCGCGCGCTTCCGTTGATCAGCTATCTCACCAACGCCCGCAACAGTCACCGCACGGCGGTGCTGGAGGACGAGGCCGGGGGCACCCTGGCCCGGGAGATGAGCCGGGATCTGCGGGAGGCGGTGCCGAACGGGGACGACGGCGGCACGGTCACCGTGTACCCGGTCGACGCCGGCGCGGACGGCTTCGGGCCCGCCGTGCGCGAGGCGCTCGCGGCGCGGGCGGACGCCATGGTCTACGCCGGTACGTCACCGGCACGGGCGGCGGCCTGTGCCCGCGCGGTCGCCGGGGCCGGGTTCACGGGGGCGCGAGTGGCGTTCGAGGCGGTCCTGCGGCCCGAGTTCCTGGAGGAGGCGGGGGACGTGGGCGCGGGCTGGGTGTTCGGGGCGTCCTGGTCCGAGGCGCAGTCGATGGGCTCTCCGGGGGCGCGGGCGTTCACCGCCGCCTTCCGCGAGCGCTACGACGCGGCGCCGGGCCGCTGGGCGGCCGAGGCATACGACGCGGTGGGGCTGCTGACCCGGGCGCTGGGCCCGTTCGGCTCGCGGGCGACGGTGCGGCCGGGTGAGGTGGCGGAGCGGGTCTTCGTGTCGTCGCACGAGGGAGTGGCGAAGCCGCTGCGGTTCACGAACGACGGGACGCATCTGCTCCAGTTGCAGCAGTCGGGGTTCCTTTACCGGGCGCAGGACGGCCGGTTCCGCTTCCTGGGCCGCTTCGACCAGGTGATGAAGGAACCGAAGTGACCGGCGTCGGGCCGGACTTGCCGTCGTCCTGCGATCGCCGGGGGTGGGGTTAACCCCCGGCGGAATCCGGGGGATGCCCGCAAAGTGGCGGAATGCCCCATCGGCCTAGCGTGTGCGCATGCGGACGACAACACGAATGCACCTGGCCGTCGCCGGGACGGCAGCCCTGGTGTGCGGGGCCACCGCCCTGCCCGCCTCGGCCGCCGAACCGGCGGACGGCCTGGACCGGTACTACTCCCAGACCCTCGACTGGGGCACCTGCGCCCTCGGCCCCGACGACCCGACGGGCCGGGAACTCGACGCGGCGGGCGCCCGGTGCGCCGACCTCACGGTGCCGCTGGACTACGCCGACCCCGACGGACGCACCCTCACCGTCGCCGTCTCCCGGCTGGCGGCCTCCGACCACGAGGGGCGGGTGGGCCCGCTGTTCCTCAACGACGGGGGACCCGGCGCGGCCGGTCTGGGCATGCCGCTGACCGTCGGCCGGGCGATGGGCGAGGTGGCGGACAGCTACGACCTGATCGGCGTCGACCCGAGATTCGTCGGCCGCTCCGCCCCGCTCGACTGCGGCTGGGACATCGGTACCTCGATCTTCTCGGCGGGCGCGGACCGGGCCGCGTTCAAGGAGTCGGTGGCCGTCCAGCGCGAGCTGGCCGACCGCTGCGAACGCACCAACGGGGATGTCCTGCCGTATGTGACCACCCGCAACACCGCCCGGGACATGGATGTGCTGCGGGGCGCGCTGGGCGAGCGGAAGATCTCCTATCTCGGTTACTCGTACGGCAGTTACCTCGGCCAGGTCTACACCCAGCTCTTCCCGGGCCGGACCGACCGGATGGTGCTGGACGGGGTGCCGTCGCCCGCCCAGTACAGCCAGACGCTGCTGGCGGGCAATGAGCGGGTGGCGCAGGACGCCCTGCGGGCCTGGGCGTCCTGGGCCGCCGAGCGGCACGCCACCTACGGTCTGGGCGCCACCCGCGCCGAGGTGCTGGCCACGGTGGACCGGGTCCTGGACGCGGCGGCCGGGGAACCGCTGCGGATCGGGGACTTCACCGTGGACGAGCACTTCGCTCCGCTGGTGTTCTTCATCCCGCTGGGCAGCGATCTGGAGGAGAACCGGGCCGCGCTCGCCGAGATGGCGGTGACCATGGTGAAGGCCGCCGACCGGGAGCCCGATGTCCGGCCCGGCCCGGTGCTGGAGGAGCTGCTCACCTTCATGCTGACCGGTCAGGCGGCGCCACAGGCCAGTGTCCAGACCGCCATCATCTGCGGGGATGTCGCCGAGCGGCGCGGGATCAACAGCTACTGGAAGGCCGTCCGGTCGGCCCGAGCCGTCTCCCCCCTGACCGGGCCGATCGCCAACAACATCTCGGCGTGCGAGTTCTGGGACGCCCCGGTGGAGAGGCCGACGGTGATCGACAACGATGTACCCGCGCTGCTGGTCAACGCCACGGGCGACACCCGGACCCGCTACGAGAGCGCCCAGCAGGTGCGGGCGCAGTGGCCCTCGTCCCGGCTGGTCACCGTGGCCGGTGCCCGGCAGCACGGGATCTTCGGCGAGTACGGCAACGCCTGCGCCGACCGGCAGGTGAACACCTATCTGGACACGGGCAGGCTGCCGTCCGGGGATGTCACCTGCCGGAAGTAGCGCCCGGGGGCGATGGGGGGAGGGGGGAGGGGGGAGGGGGGAGGGGCGGACCAGTGGATGAGAGGTGGTCTGCCCCTCTCCCGATGGGTCTACCCCTCTCCCCCGACGGGTCTGCCCCTCCCCCGCCCCGGGTCTGCCCCTCCCCCGCCCGGTCAGCCGCCGACGTACTGCGCCAGGTGCTCCCCGGTGAGGGTGTCGCGGCGGGTGATCAGTTCGGCCGGGGTGCCCTCGAAGACGATCCTCCCGCCGTCGTGTCCGGCGCCGGGGCCGAGGTCGATGATCCAGTCGGCGTGGGCCATGACCGCCTGGTGGTGCTCGATGACGATGACGGACTTCCCGGACTCCACCAGCCGGTCCATCAGCCCGAGGAGATGGTCGACATCGGCGAGATGCAGACCGGTGGTCGGCTCGTCCAGGACATAGACGCCGCCCTTCTCCGCCATGTGCACGGCCAGCTTCAGCCGCTGCCGCTCACCGCCGGAGAGGGTGGTGAGGGGCTGGCCGAGGGTGAGATAGCCGAGGCCGACATCGACCAGCCGCTCCAGGATCTTGTGCGCGGCGGGCGTCCGGGCCTCGCCGTCGGCGAAGAACCGCTCGGCCTCGGCGACCGGCATCCCCAGCACCTCGCTGATGTCCCGGCCGCCGAGGTGGTACTCCAGCACGGCCGCCTGGAACCGCTTGCCCTCGCAGTCCTCGCAGGTGGAGGCGACGCTCTGCATGATGGCCAGGTCGGTGTAGATCACCCCGGCGCCGTTGCAGGTCGGGCAGGCGCCCTCGGAGTTGGCGCTGAACAGGGCGGGCTTGACGCCGTTGGCCTTGGCGAACGCCTTGCGGATGGGCTCCAGGAGTCCGGTGTAGGTGGCCGGGTTGCTGCGCCGGGAGCCGCGGATGGCGCTCTGGTCGACGGAGACCACGCCCTCCCCCGCCGGGATCGATCCGTGGATCAGCGAACTCTTGCCGGATCCGGCGACCCCGGTGACCACGCAGAGCACCCCGAGCGGGAGGTCGACATCGACGCCCTGGAGGTTGTTGGCCTTCGCGCCGCGGATCTCCAGGGTGCCCTTGGGTGCGCGCAGGGTCTCCTTGAGCCGGGCCCGGTCGTCGAGGTGGCGGCCGGTGACGGTGCCGCTGGCGCGCAGGCCGTCGACCGAGCCCTCGAAGCAGACCGTGCCGCCGCCGGTACCGGCGCCGGGGCCGAGGTCCACGACATGGTCGGCGATGGCGATGGTCTCCGGCTTGTGCTCCACCACCAGCACGGTGTTGCCCTTGTCGCGCAGGCGCAGCAGCAGGTCGTTCATCCGCTGGATGTCGTGCGGGTGCAGTCCGACGGTGGGTTCGTCGAAGACATAGGTGACATCGGTGAGGGAGGAGCCGAGGTGGCGGATCATCTTGACGCGCTGGGCCTCGCCGCCGGAGAGGGTGCCGGAGGGCCGCTCCAGGGAGAGATAGCCGAGGCCGATCTCCTCGAAGGAGTCCAGGGTGTGCTGGAGCTTGGCGAGCAGCGGGGCGACCGACGGCTCGTCCAGGCCGCGGATCCAGCGGGCGAGGTCGCGGATCTCCATCGCGCAGGCGTCGGCGATGTTGATGCCCTTGATCTTCGAGGAGCGGGCCGCCTCGGCGAGCCGGGTGCCGCCGCACTCGGGACAGTCGGTGAAGGTGACCGCGCGCTCCACGAAGGCCCGGATGTGCGGCTGCATGGCTTCCTTGTCCTTGGACAGGAAGGACTTCTGGATCTTGGGGATCAGGCCCTCGTAGGTGAGGTTGACCCCGTTGACCTTGACCTTGGTGGCCTCGCGGTGCAGGAAGTCCTGCATCTCCTGCGGGGTGAAGTCGCGGATCGGCTTGTTGGGGTCGAGGAAGCCGGACTCGGCGTAGACGCCGACCGTCCAGACGTTGTCCGACTTCCAGCCGGGGATGGTGAAGGCGCCCTCGGCGATCGACTTGGAGTCGTCGTAGAGCTGGGTGAGGTCGATGTCGGAGACCTTGCCGCGGCCCTCGCAGTTCGGGCACATGCCGCCCGTGCGGGAGTAGGTGGCCTTCTCCGCCTTGGCCTTGCCGCCGCGCTCGACGGTGATGGCGCCGCTGGCGCGGACCGAGGGCACATTGAAGGCGAAGGCGCCGGGCCCGCCGATGTGCGGGGTGCCGAGGCGGCTGAAGAGGATGCGCAGCATCGCGTTGGCGTCGGTGGCGGTGCCGACCGTGGAGCGCGGGTCACCGCCCATACGCTGCTGGTCGACGGTGATCGCGGTGGTCAGACCGTCGAGGACGTCGACCTCGGGCCGGGCCATGGTGGGCATGAAGCCCTGGACGAAGGCGCTGTAGGTCTCGTTGATCAGCCGCTGCGACTCGGCGGCGATGGTGTCGAACACCAGGGAGCTCTTGCCCGATCCGGAGACCCCGGTGAACACCGTCAGCCGGCGTTTGGGGATCTCGATCGTGACGTCCTTCAGATTGTTCTCCCGCGCGCCGTGGACCCGGATCAGGTCGTGGCTGTCGGCGGCATGCGACTCGGGCGACTGCGAGTCCGTCGTCTTGGCCATGGTGTGTCGTGTCTCCCACTGTCGACGCGAGCGGCCCGCGCGGTCGGGTGCGGCGCGGGCACGGTCGCGGATGGTCCTGTTGTTCGCGGGAGCGACCGGACCTGACCGGTCGTCGCCGGGCACACCCGGCCCCGGCCTCTCCCCGCCGTACGGCCCCGTCCCGTACGGTCCGATCGGTGGCGCGCGGCCTGACGTCGCCTTCGCCGTCCCCCTCCGGCGCCGTCTGTCCGGTTCCGGCCCACCCCGATCGGTAGGCCAGGGTAACCGCAGCCGGTCATCAGGTCGTGCGCCGTGCCCCGAGGTACCCGCGGGTGGGCCGGTACAGGCACCCGTACAGGGCACCGGTACGGGACACCGACCGTTCCCCCGGCTCCCCTCACTGCTTCTGCTGGATGCGGATCATGTTGCCCGCCGGGTCGCGGAACGCGCAGTCGCGGACGCCGTAGGGCTGGTCGGTCGGCTCCTGGACGACCTCGGCGCCGGCCTGGAGCCGGTCGAAGGTGCTGTCCACGTCGTGGGTGGCGAGGACGAGGCTGGCGAAGGTGCCCTTGGCCATCATCTCGGTGATGGTGCGCTTCTCGTCCTCGGTGACGCCCGGGTCGGCGCCCGGCGGGAAGAGCACGATGTTGATCTCGGGCTGTCCGGTGGGGCCCACGGTGATCCACCGCATGCCCTCGTATCCGACGTCGTTGCGGACCTCGAAACCGAGGGTGTCCCGGTAGAAGGCGATGGCCGCCTCCGGGTCGTCGTGCGGGAGGAAAGTGGCGTGAATGCTGATGTCGATGGTGTCCATGGCGTTCACGCTAACCGCGGGCCGGGACCGCCGCTTCTCGATTCCTGACCGGTCTGGTGACCTGCTTGGCGACACAGGACGGGATGCCCTCGGTGGCGCTCCCGGTCTGCCGCCGGTAGACACTGGGCGGCACTCCGACCAACTCCGTGAAGCGGGTGCTGAAGGTGCCGAGCGAGGAGCAGCCGACGGCGAAGCAGACCTCGGTGACACTGAGGTCGCCGCGGCGCAGCAGCGCCATGGCCCGCTCGATCCGGCGGGTCATGAGGTAGCTGTACGGCGACTCGCCGTAGGCCCGGCGGAACGCGCGGCTCAGATGCCCCGCGGACAGGTGCGCGCCCCGCGCGAGGGCCTCCACATCGAGCGGCTGCGCGTACTCCCGGTCTATCCGGTCCTTGACGCACCGCAGCCGAGCGAGGTCCCGCAGGGACTGGTCGGGGGCGGGTCGACTGGTCATGCCGAAATACTACGACCGCGCACTGACATCGGCCCTGACCTGCGCATTTCCCTCCAAGACCGGACCATGACCACAGGCGGGCCGCACCGTGACCACAGGCAGGCCGCACCACGACCCCGGGCGGGCCGCACCACGACCCCGGGCGCGCCCGGGGCGCCCGCACGGCGGCAACCCCCGGCAGAAAACTCCCTCGCCGTGCCCCGGTCAACACGCTAGGCTCCCCGCGATGAAGACTCTCTCCCTTTCCAGATTGGGGGTCCCGTCCACGCCAGGTGAGTGCTGATGCTCACCGACCACGTGGACGAGGATGTCCGGAACACGTTCTGGCCGCGCGTGCGTGAGTTCGCCGTGCCGCCTTCCATGATCGAGACAGCGACCGCCCGGCGGCTGGCCGGGGACTGGGCGGGGGCGTGTGCCGCCGCCCGGGTCGATGCCGATCTCTCCGTCCGCTTCCTGGCCCGCTCGCACGGGCGGGACCTCGCGGCCCGCCTCCGGGACGATCTGCGGCATCTGGCGCCAGACCTGCTGCGCTGGCACCTGCCGAGGATCGCGCCCGACGGGGTGCTCAGACCCGGGCTGACCGTCGCCCTCGCGCGCTACGCGCCCACCCCGCTGTATCTCGTGGCGCGTACCGTGCCCGCCTGGGCCGACTCCGGTCAGCGGATCACCCTCACGGTGTGGGACTCCTCCGGCACCGGCGGCACCCCCGGCCCGCACCGCCTCCACCCCCACCCCCGCCCGCACCCCCGGTTCCGGCTGGATCTGCACCGGCATCTGTGGGATGCCCGCAGAGCCGGTGAGCTGGCCGCCCGGTCGGCACCGGGGGTGCTCGGCGACGGGTACGCCGAGGTGCTGCGGGGCGTACCCGGCGCGCACCGGCTGGCCGTCGGGCGGTGGGGCGACGAGGCCCGGCTGCTGCTGCGTGCCCTGGGGCGGCGGGACGACGAGGCGGTGCTGGTGCGGGCCGGTGGCGGGCACCGGTTCCTGGTGGACACCGGCGGCCGGGTCGATCCCGTCGGCGCGGTGCGGGGCGGCGTGCACGTCCCGATGCTGCCGGACGCCGCGGTCTGGGTGCCGCCCGATGTGGAGCTGCTGCGCACGGGCGCGATCGACGCCGGGCGGCTGCATCCGCTGGTCGCCGCCGCCCTCGCCCCCGGGCCGCCTCCGTCGACCGGCGCGCCCCCGACCGACCCAACCGGCCTGTCCGGCCCAACCGGCCCAACCGGCCTGCCCCGCATGCCCGGCCCAACCAGCATGCCCGGCATGTCCGGCCCGACCGGCATGCCCGGCCGGGACGCCGGGCCCCGGCGCGTGGAGTGCCGGGGCGCTGCGCACCGGATCGGGCTGGTCGACGGGGTGCTCGTACCGTTCGACCACGATCCGGACGAGATCCGGCGCGAGGAGTTGCTGGCCGCGCTGACCGGCACACCGCTGCCCTGCCTCCAGGTCATCGACCGGGCCCATCGCGACCCCGAATGCCTGCCCGACGTACGGGAACGGCTGCGCCACGGTGATCTCGACGGGGCGCTGACCGTCGTCGAGGACCTGCTCGGCCCGGCGGCCTCGATGCGGGACGGCGCGCTGCGCGAGGCGCTGGAGTCGGCGGCACGGCAGCGGATCACCTACGGACTGTTCCGCGCCGGCCTCGGCGGTCCCCGGGAGCCCGGCCCGCCCGGCCGGGACGCCGGCCCCCGGGAGGCGTCGCGCCCGCCCGGACCTCCCCGGCGCCCGGCCCGGGACGAACGCCGCAGCCGCCCGCGCCTGGCACAACTCCCCTGAATCGGCTCGACCCCCCTCCCTGTCTCCCCCCGGTGTGCCCGCGTGCACGCACCGGCCCGACACCCCTTTGGTGATGCCCCATGTCCTCTTCGTCCTCCTCCGCCCCGCCCTCCACCGTCGCCCGGCTCGACGTGGCCCGCGACCTGCTGGCCCTGCTCGGCGCCACCACCACCGAACCCCGCCCCGATCTCCAACTGGAGGCCCTCACCCTGGCCGTGGCCGCCGATCTGCCGGTCCTGCTGTGGGGGGAGCCGGGGATCGGGAAGACCGCCGCCCTGCATCAGCTCGCCGCCTCCCTGGAGCTGCCCCTGACCAGCGTGATCGCGAGTGTGCACGAGCCGTCGGACTTCTCCGGGCTGCCCGTCGTCGGGGACGACCCGGCGGTGCAGGGGGTGCCGATGGCCCCGCCGGACTGGGCGGTCCGGCTGGTCCGGGAGGGCCGGGGGCTGCTCTTCCTGGACGAGCTGTCCACCGCGCCGCCCGCCGTGCAGGCCGCGCTGCTGCGCCTGGTGCTGGAACGGCGGGTGGGCGCGCTGCGGCTGCCGCCCGGCATCCGGATCGTGGCCGCCGCCAACCCGCGCGCCTCGGCCGCCGACGGCTGGGAACTGAGCCCCCCGCTGGCCAACCGGTTCGTGCACCTGCCCTGGGTCCACGACCACGAGGTCGTCGTCCGGGGCCTGGGCGGTGTCTGGCCCCGCGCGACCCTGCCCCGGCTCGATCCCGAACGGCTCTCCGACGCCGTCGGCTTCGCCCGGCGCGCGGTGTGCGGGCTGCTCGCCGCGCGGCCCGCGCTGGTGCACCGGCTGCCCGGCACCGAGACCCGCCGGGGCGGCGCCTGGCCCTCGCCGCGGAGCTGGGACATGACCGTGCGGCTGATCGCCTTCGCCACCGCCGCCGGTTCCTCCCGCGAGGTGCTCTCCCTGCTGGTCCGGGGCACGGTCGGGGACGGCCCCGGACTGGAACTGCTCGCCGCCGTCGACCGGATGGACCTCCCCGACCCCGAGACCCTCCTCGCCGACCCGGCCGGCGCCGACCTGCCCGAACGCGGCGATCTGCGGCAGGCCGCGCTGGACGCCGTCGTCCAGGCCGTGCGCAACCGGCCGACGCGCGAACGCTGGGACGCCGCCTGGGCGCTGCTGCTGCGCGCCCTGGAGACCGGCGCCCCGGACCTGCTGGTCGTACCGGCCTCCACGCTCGCCTCGCTGCGGGAGCAGGACTGGGACGTGCCACCGGAGATCGACCGCCTGGCGGGCGTGGTCACCCTGTCCCGCCGCGCGGACGAGGTCCGGGCACGGACCGGGGCGGCGGGGCGATGACGGGGGCCGCACCACACCCCATGGACCGCCAAGAAGCCGACGCCGATCCCGATCCCGAAGCCGCTGCCGATCCCCCTGCCGCCGGGATCGCGCTCGATCTCGACAAGCTCTACACCGCCCGGCTCCACGCCGCCCGTGTCCGCCCCTATCTCGCCACCGCGCTCTTCGCCCTGCACGTGGTCCCCTCCTGGGACGTGCCGACGATGGGCGTCGACCGCCACTGGCGCTGCTATGTGTCCCCGCGGTTCGTGGACCGGACGCCGGTGGAGGAGCTGGCCGGGGTGTGGGTGCACGAGGTGGCCCATCTGCTGCGCGACCACCACGGCCGCAGTGACCGCTGTGCCCGGCAGCGGGGGCTGACCGGTGACGGCGAGCGGCTGCGGATGAACATCGCGGCGGATCTGGAGATCAACGACGACATCTACGGCGACGGCCTGGCCGCTCCCGAGGGGGCCGTCCTGCCGAGGTCGCTGGCGCTCACCGAGGATCTGCTGATGGAGGACTATCTGCGGCTGTTCCAACTGGGTCCGATGGCGCGGGACTTCGTCTGGCTGGACTGCGGCAGCGGGGCCGACGGCCGGGTCCGGGACTGGGAACTCGGACCGGACGGGGCGCACGGGCTGAGCGCCCAGGAGCGGGACGCGGTGCGGTTCCGGGTGGCGCAGGGCATCACCGGCCGCCCCGGGCACGCCCCGAAGTCCTGGCGGCGCTGGGCCGAGGAGGCGTTCCAGCCGCCACAGCCCTGGCGGGAGTTGCTGGGAGCGGCGATCCGGTCGGCGTCCTCCGGCGGCGGCGCCGGGCACGACTACTCCTACGGGCGTCCCTCGCGGCGGTCGGCCGGGCTGCCCGGGGTGGTGCTGCCGAGTCTGCGGCGCACGCCGCCCCGGGTGTCCGTGGTGATCGACACCTCCGGGTCGGTCAGTGACGGCGAACTCGGCAGCGCGCTGCGCGAGGTGGCGGAGATCTGCCGGGCGGTGGGGGGCCGCCGGGACCTGGTGAGTGTGGTGCCGTGCGACGCGGCGGCGCGGGCGGTGCACCCGATGTGCGCGGCGGAGGGGATTGCGCTGGTGGGCGGCGGGGGGACCGATCTGCGGGCGGGGTTCGGCAGGGCGTTGCGGGCGCGGCCCCGACCGGAGGTGGTGGTGGTGCTGACCGACGGTCAGACCCGCTGGCCCGAGGTGCGCCCGCCGTGCCGCACGGTCGTCGGTCTGTTCCCCCGGCCCCGGCGGCGGCCCGTGGACGAGTCCGACCCGGACTATGTGCCGACGGGGCCGCCGGAGTGGGCGCGGGTGGTGGAGATCGCCTCGGCGGAGTAGCGGGGTTTCCGCCGACGGGGGCGGCACCGCTGCTTCCCGAGGGGCGTCACACCTTCTGCCCCGTCCGCCCCGCCGCGCGGCCCCCCGCCGCCGCCCGGAGTCGGCGCCCCCTGCGGGTCGGGCCCCAGGGCTTGAGGATCGAGACGCCGGTCATGAAGAGGTAGGCGGACAGGGAGACGACCGGCCCGATGAGGATCTCGCCGGTGTCGGGGAGGGCGTGCCCGGCCGCCACGGCGGCGACCGCGTCGTCCACACCGGGACGCAGCGCGAACGCGGTCGCCGTGAGGGTGGCGAGGGTCAGCCAGAACTTGGTGAGGACCCAGCGGTGCCGGGCCAGACCCCAGGGCGTGCCGAGCGCCAGCAGCAGTCCGCTGGACAGGGTGAGGAACGCGACGGGCAGCAGAAGCCGGTCGGCGAACAGCTTCATGGCCCGGACGGACGCCTCCACCATCGCCGCGTTCCCGCTGGTGGCCGCGGTGACGCCGAGGGCGAGCAGCCCGAGCGAGAGCCCGAGCCAGCCCGCGGAGGCGACGACATGGACGACGAGGGAGGCCCGGCGTGCGGGGCGGCTGAGTTTCACGGGCCCACCGTGCCCGCCGCCGGGGGCGCGGGGCATCCGACAGCGGGAGTAAGCGCCGGTACTGGCGTCGGCGTACCCGGCGGCGCGGGAGGAGACGGACCCGGCGGCACGGGAGGCGGCGTGGACACCGGCGGCGCGGGAGGCCGACCCGGAGTCGGACCCGGCCCCGAACCCGGAGGCGGACCCGGTCGCCCACCACGCGCCGCCGCCGCGCCGCCGCTTCGCCCGATCCGTCCACCCACAGCACAGTTGTTCCCCCAGCGGGTAACCACCAGCCCCCGCCTGCTCCTATGATGCCTGGGTGGTCAACCGTTCCTTCCGTCACTCCCGCCCCCGAGGGGCCGCCCGGCCATGAGCGCGCGGCGGCGATCCGGATCCGTGGTACTGGGCCTGCTCGTGGCCCTCGCCACGCTCTTCGGCGTGGCCTGTCTGTGCGCCAGCACGAGTGCCCCGAAGGGACCGCACGCCGGTACCGCCCAGATCCGGTCCGCCGACTTCACCGCCGTCACCGGCGGTCAGGGCCCGCAGGGTTTCGTGCTCGGGGCGAACGGCCAGGTGCTCGACCTGGCCTGTCTCTCCCCGGGGCACCAGCAGTGTGACGGAACGCCGGTGGCGGACACCCCGACCACGGGCCCGGTCCCCCAGCCGCAGCCGCTGGGGCTGCCCGCGCGCCCGGCGCCCGGCGAGGCCGGGGCGGCCCCGCCCGCCACCCGGTACGCGCCCCCGCCGCGCCCGCCCGATCTCCATGTCCTGCAAGTGCTGCGCACCTGATACCGGACACCGTCCTTCCACGGTTCCGACTGTTCGACCGGATCCCGCTCCGGCATCCGTCACCTTCCGCTGCACACAAAGGACTTCACCATGGCCTCGGCCAAATCCAAGAACACGAACGACGGCAGGAACCCGGGCCAGGGCAAGCCCGGCAGCAAGGCGGCCAAGGCCGCGTCGCGGCGCGCCCGAATAGAGGAGCAGCGCCGCGCCGAGAAGGCCCGCGAGCGGCGCGGACGCATCATCACCATCGCCGTGTCCACGGTGATCGTGCTGAGCCTGATCGGGGGTGGCTGGTATCTGCTGGACACCGCCAACCAGCAGGAGCAGGAGCAGGCCGCCCCGGTCGAGGGCGAGCGGACCTGGGACGACCTGAGCCAGAACCATGTGGAGAACGAGGTCGACTACGCGATGACCCCGCCGGTCGGCGGCGACCACAACGCGGTCTGGCAGAACTGCAACAGCGACGTCTACACCGAGGCCATCGCCGACGAGAACGCGGTGCACTCCCTGGAGCACGGCGCGGTCTGGATCACGTACAACGCCGATGTGGCGGACGCCGACGTGGAGTCGCTGACCGAGACGGTGCAGAACACCCCGTACACCATGATCAGCCCGTACGAGGGCACCGAGTCGCCGATCACGCTGTCCGCCTGGGGCATTCAGCTCGGGGTGACGGAGGCGTCGGACCCGCGGATTGACGAGTTCCTGGAGAAGTACGTCCAGGGCGCCCAGACCCCGGAGCCGGGCGCCGCCTGCACGGGCGGCATCGGCGCCTGATCCCGACGCCGGAGGCACCCCGTCAGGCCCCGGCAGCCAGGCCCCGCGCCCGGCTGCCGGGGCCTGCCCCGTCCACCCCGGCCCCTCCTTTCGCGCATACCCCCACCCCCCACCCCATCTCCTAATCAGCTTAGGACATACGATGTCGGGGTCCGGCCCGCCGTCCAGCGAAAGAACGCCCCCATGCGCACCCCGCTCCGCTCCCTCGCCGCCGCTGCCGCCACCGGGGTCGCCCTCGCGGTCACCCTCACCGCCTGCTCGTCCGGCTCCGGCACCGGCGCGGACGCGGACCCCGCCGAGGTCACCGTCAGCCATGTGCACGGCCTGGGCATCGACCCGGCCGACGGGCTGCTGTACGTGGCGACGCACGAGGGCGTGGTGGCCGTCGACGAGGGCGGCGAGGCCCGCCGGGTCAGCGACAAGGCCGACTACATGGGCTTCACGGTCGCCGGGCCCGGCACCTTCCTGGGCAGCGGCCATCCGGCGCCGGACGGCGACGGTCCCGCCAACCGGGGCCTGATCGAGTCCACCGACTCCGGCGAGACCTGGCGCACCCGCTCCCTCGCCGGCACCACCGACTTCCACGCCCTCGAATACGCCCACGACACCGTGTACGGCTACGACAGCACCAACGGTGTCCTGCGGGTCAGCGTCGACCGCACCACCTGGGACACCCGGGCCGAACTCACCGCCCTCGACATCGCGGTCAGCCCCGCCGACCCGGAACTCGTCCTGGCCACCACGGAGTCCGGGATCGCCCGCAGCACCGACGGCGGACGCACCTTCACCGGGGGCTCCGCCCCGGTCATGGGCTTCCTCTCCTGGCCCGACGACACCGTCCTGTACGGCCTCGACCAGTCCGGCGCCCTGCACCGCAGCACCGACGGCGGCGCGAACTGGACCGCGTCCGGCACGGTCCCCGGCGGCGCCCCGCAGGCACTGACCGCCGTGGACCCCGAACGGATCCTGGCCGCCACCCAGGACGGTGTCTACGAGTCGCGCGACGGCGGCCGGACCTTCACCGCCCGCCTCCCCATCTCCGGCACCACGGCCCACTGACCCGGCCACCTGCCACCCGGCCACCCGGCCCGCACAACCTCCCGCCACCCCACGCGTCCTGACTTCCCGGGAGAGGCCCCGGCGGGCAGCGCGGCGGAGGTGCGGGCGACGGGCCGGGGCGGCGCTGCGGGCGGTGGACGGCTGCCGGTGACGCGGGCTCAGGCGGGCCGGAACGGGCCGTCGGCCGCGAAGGCGAGGGCGGCGAAGCGCTCGCCCATCAGACGGTGGGTGGCGGCGTCCGGGTGGAGCCGGTCGGGGAGCGGGAGTTCGGCGGTGTCGGAGGGGCCGTAGAGGGCCCGGCCGTCCAGGTGGTGGAGGTGGGGGTCGTGGGCGGCGCGCCGGGCGACGATCCCGGCGAGGGCGTCGCGGACGACGGTCAGGGTGAGCTTGCCGAGCGGGACCTCGGCCGGGTCGCCCGCGGCGACGAAGCGGGCCCGACCGGCGGCGAGGGCGTCGAGGTCGGGGGCGGTGGGGCCGGGGGTGGTCTCGTGAAGCGGGCAGAGAATGGGGGAGATCACCAGCAGGGGCGCGGTGGGGTGGCCCTCGCGGACGGTGTCGAGAAATCCGTGCACCGCCGGGATGAACGCCCGCAGCCGCATCAGATCCAGATTGACCACATTGATACCGATCTTGACGCTGAGCAGATCGGCGGGGGTGTCCCGCAGGGCGCGGGCGGTGAAGGGGTCGAGGAGGGCGCTCCCGCTGAGCCCGAGATTGACGAGGTCCACCCCGGCCAGGGCGGCGGCGAGGGCGGGCCAGGTGGTGGTGGGGCTCGCGGCGTCCGAGCCGTGGCTGATCGAGCTGCCGTGGTGCAGCCACACCCGGCGGCCCCGGTCCGGCAGGGGTGCCACGGGCGCGTCGGAGCGCAGCGCGAGCAGCTCGGTGACCTCGTTGTACGGCAGCCAGATCTCGATGTCCTTGGGTCCGGCGGGCAGGCCGGAGAAGCGGACGGTGCCGGGCGGGCCGGGGGTCAGCTCGGTGGCGCCGGTGGTCATGTCGAGGGTGAGGGTGTTGCCGCCGGTGACGGTGGCCTGGGCGGTGAGGCGGCCGTCGACGACCAGGTCGTACCGGCCGTCGGGGCGGGGCGGGGCACCGGCGTAGGCGCGTTTGGTGGGGAGGGTGTCGAGTTCGAGGGCGGTGGCGGCGGTGCGCAGGGCGAGCCGTACGCCGGAGGGCTGGGACTCGGCCAGGGCGAGCTGGCCGTCGGGGCACTGGGCGCGGGCGGCGGCGGGCAGCCGGTGCGGCAGCAGACCGCCGCGCGGGGTCCGCTCCAGTTCGAGGGCACCGCGCACGAGGTCGGCGGTGAGGGGGGTGGAGATCCGGGCGGGGTCGGTGGGGCTGGTGGGGGTGGTGTTCATGGGCGGGTGCCTCGCTCGGTGGGGGTGGGGGCGGGCCAGGTGCGCAGCAGGGCGTCGAGGGCGTCGATGATCCGTTCCCAGGATTCCTGGGAGTCGGGGGCGCTGTGGCTGAAGCCACCGGCGAGTTCCAGGCTGACGTAGCCGTGGAAGACGCTGCCGAGCAGCCGGACGGCGTGGGTCTGGTCGGGGCCGGTGAGGTCGTAGCCGCGCAGGACGGCCCGGGTCATCCGGGCGTGCCGGCTCCCGGCGCTCGCGGCGGCGTCCTCGGGGCCGAGCCGGAGCCGGGCGGCGTCGTAGCGGCCGGGGTGGGCGCGGGCGTAGTCGCGGTGGACGTCGGCGAAGGCGGCGAGGGCGTCCTTGCCGGCCCGGCCCGCGAGGGCGTCGGCGCCCCGGTCGGCCAGCTCCTCCAGCGCGTACAGGGCGATCCTGACCTTGAGGTCCCGGGAGCTGCGGACATGCGAGTAGAGGCTGGCGACCTTCACGTCGAAGCGCCTGGCCAGCGCGGACAGGGTGACCTCGGCGAAGCCGACCTCGTCGGCCAGCTCCGCACCGGCCTCGGTCAGCCGTTCCACCGTGAGTCCCGCACGCGCCACGCCCCCTCCTCCCCAACAACAAAACCCGAAATCCACACACCACAAGCCAAAACCCGACCACCCACCCTCCATCTGCCTAACCCCTTTAGGCAAATACAAAAACCCCACCCCCCTCCCCCCTCCCGCCGAATACCCCGAACGGGGTACGGCATCCCCAAGTCGCCCGGGGCGCCCGCCCGTTGTGGTTAGCGTCGCCGCCATGGCCGGACCGTCACTCGTCATCTCTCTCACCACCCTCCCCGCATACGCGACCGAGCCCGGGGTGGGCGAGCCATGACCCCGCCGCCCCCGGGCCTGTTCACCACCGAGGTCCCGTCCGTGCTGGTGCGCGACCTCGCCGAGCACCTGTTCCGCGAGGTCCAGCTCCACGGCCGCCTCGGGGTGCCCCGGTCCGGCGGTGCCGCGGCGCTGGAGCCCCTCATCGGCCTCCATGCCTCGGTCGTCCTGAAGGTGCTCCAGGCGCTGGAGCACAGCCTCGGACTGCGCTTCTCGTCGCACGCGGACACGGCGTACCTCCGGGTCACCGATGCCGAGACGGGCACCGTCGGCCACTGCGGGGCCGACCGGGACGGGCCGCTGCCCAGTGAGGCGATGCGGTCCCTGTTGGTGAGCTGGCACATCCAGGCCGAGTCCGGCAAGCCGCCGGTCCAGGCCCTGACCGCGCTGCGCGCCCACGCGGCGGAGCACGGCCTCGCGGCGGCGGTGGACTGCCTCTTCGACCTCAACCAGTCGGGCTACCTGGGCATGAGCGCCCTCCACACCCTCGCGGACGACCTCACCCGCGACGCCGGACGGCCGGATGTCCTGATCCGGCGCGGCTGGCACGAGGTGGCGGCACTGCGGGACTGCGCCGACCTCGACGACTGGGCCGGGCGGATGCAGGCCGCCGGACCCGCGCTGGTCACCCTGTGCGCGCTGCTCGGGGCGGGCGAACCCGGCATCGGGGTCCGCGCGGCCCGCCATCGGCTGGAGGAGATCGCCTGCGATCTGCCGTGGGTGACCGCGCACGGCGACGGCATCGGTCTGCCGACGGTCCTGCGCAGTGTCCTGGTCGGCGCCACGGCCGGGCGGGCGGCGGCGGGCGAGGAGGGGGAGGCACGCGGGTTCGCCGAGCGGTCGGCGGTGCCGGAGGAGGTGTACCGCGCGATCACCGACCCCGACCCGGCCCGGAGGGGGACGGTCCGCGCCCGCTGGTCCGGGCTGACCTGGCGGACCGTCACCCCCTGGATCACCCGCTTCCACCCCGACAAGGTCCTCACCGAACTGCCCGGCAGCTACTTCGGGAGCGGCGCCGACAGCATCCACCCGAAGGACGGCCGCCCCGACCTCACCGCCGCCCTGGCACCGCTCGGCCCCCTCCTGGCCCAACACCGCTACGACGAGGCCCTGAGCAGCCTGCTCCCGCTGCGCGAGCACTTCCCCTACGCGGCCCCGGTGCACGCCCTGACCGCCATCGCCCACGACAGCTCCGGCCGCCACGCGGACGCCCTTGAAGCGATCATGCCCGCGCTGGTGCTGATGCCGGAGACCGCGCGGTTCTGGACGGTCGGGGCGCGCATCGCGTACACCAACGGCTGCGAGAGCGACGCGATCACGATGGAGGCGGTGGCGCGACTGCTGCGGGAGTGACCCCGGGTCACCCCTCGGGGACCGGTATCGGGGCGGGGGCCGGGGCGCGCAGGGTGCGGACCGCCGGGGAAAGCAGGGCGGCGCCGGTCGCGACGACCACCAGGATGGCACAGCCGACGAGGGCCGTCCCGGTGCCGTGGGCGTCGGCGGCGGGGCCCGCCGCGAGCAGCCCGAGCGGGGCGAAGGCCAGGGAATCGCGTACTGGGCGACGACCACCCACAGCCACCGCCGGGAGGCGAACTCGCGCCACTCCTCCCTCAGATCGGCCCATCCCGAGGTCCGCTTCGGCGGGCGCCCGGCGATCCGCAGCCGGGCGGTGAGCAGGGCGCTGACGGCGAACGAGACCGCGTTCAGGGCGAGCGCCCAGCCCGCGCCGACCAGGGCCACGACGACCCCGGAGAGGGCGAGGCCGAGCAGCAGCGAGCTGTTGGTGGCGACCCGCAGCAGCCCGTTGGCCTCCTGGAGCCACTCCCTCGGCACCACCAGGGGGACGACTCCGTCCATCGCCGGGGAGAACAGCGCGGTCGCGGTCCCGGCGACCACCGCCAGCGCGCACAGGGCGAGCAGCAGGAACTGCCCGTCGCGCCACAGGACCGTACGGTCCGCCGGGGTCGCGGTTGTCACGGACCGGGACTGTACGAGGCGGCCGGACCGGGCGGGTCGGTTGTCGGCCACCTCGTACGGGCGGCGGGCGGGGGGTCGGGAGCTAGGCGGTGACGGCCGCCGGGTACGTCGGATACTCCACGCCCGAGACATGCTGGACGACCCGGATGACCTGGCAGGAGTAGCCGAACTCGTTGTCGTACCAGAGGTAGAGGATCGCGTTGTCGCCCTCGACCTTGGTGGCGCCCGCGTCGACCACGGAGGCGTGGCGGGAGCCGATGAAGTCGCTGGAGACGGCGTCGGGGGCGGTGATGAAGTCGATCTGGCGCTTGAGCGGCGAGGTCAGGGAGATCTCGCGGAGGTGGTCGAGGACGTCCTCGCGGGTGGTCTCCCGGGCGAGCTGGAGATTGAGGATGGCGATGGAGACGTCCGGGACGGGCACACGGATCGAGCTGCCGGTGATACGGGCCTTGAGGTCGGGCAGCGCCTTGGAGACGGCGGAGGCGGCGCCGGTCTCGGTGATGACCATGTTGAGCGGCGCGGAACGGCCCCGGCGGTCCGACTTGTGGTAGTTGTCCAGCAGATTCTGGTCGTTGGTGAACGAGTGGACGGTCTCCACGTGCCCGCGCAGCACGCCGTACTCGTCGTCCATCGCCTTCAGCGGCGGCACGATCGCGTTGGTGGTGCAGGAGGCGCAGGACAGGATCCGCTCGTCCGGCTTGATCGTGTCGTGGTTGACGCCGTGCACGATGTTCGGGACGTCGCCCTTGCCGGGGGCGGTGAGGACGACCTTCTCGATGCCGGGGCGCAGATGGTTGGAGAGGCCCTCGCGGTCGCGCCACTTGCCGGTGTTGTCGATCAGGATGGCGTTCTTGATGCCGTACGCGGTGTAGTCCACCTCGGCCGGGCTGTTCGCGTAGATGACCTTGATCTCGTTGCCGTTGGCGACGATGGTGCTGCTCGCCTCGTCCACCGTGATGGTGCCGTGGAACGGGCCGTGGATGGAGTCGCGGCGCAGCAGTGAGGCGCGCTTCACCAGGTCCTGGCCGCCGCTGTCGCGGACGACGATGGCGCGCAGCCGCAGCCCGTTGCCGGAGCCGGTCTTCTCGATCAGCAGCCGGGCGACGAGCCGGCCGATCCGGCCGAAGCCGTACAGGACGACATCGCGGGGCTCACGGCACTCGATCTTGTGGGCGCCGGTCGCCCCGGCGACCTCCTCGGCGGTGAACTCCGCGACGCCCAGCCCCCGGCTGTCGGCGCGGTAGGTCGCGGCGAGCATGCCGAGGTCGATCTGGGAGGGACCGAGGTCGAGCGTGGTGAGCGCCTGGAGGAACGGCATGGTGTCGGTGACCGACAGTTCCTCACCGGCTATCTGACGGGCGAACCGATGGGTCTTGAGGATGCTCACCACCGACTTGTTCACCAGGGAACGGCTGTGCAGCAGCACGGTCACGTCCCGCTCGCGCTGGAGCTTCCCGATGATCGGGATCATCGACTCCGCGATCTCCTCGCGGGTCTTCCAGTTGGTGAACGTCTCGTCGTTGATCGGCGTCTCGTCGTTGGACGATTCGTCGTGGGCAGTCGCAGGCGCAGTCACAGGCGTATCTTTCGAGCTAGGAGGCGCTCATATGGTAGCCCGGCCGGTTTCGGCCGCCGTGGGGGGCCCGCTCCCGGCCCTCGGCCGCGTCAGTGCCCCAGCCCCGTCAGCCAGCTCACCAGCAGCCGGTTGACCTCGTCCGGCCGCTCCTGCTGGACGAAGTGTCCGGCGCCGTCCAGGATGTGCGACCCGGCCAGCGCGGGCAGGGTGTGCGGGTACGCCTCGATCGCGGGGGCGAGCCAGGTCAGGGAGGCGTCGAGGGCGCCGCCGAGGAAGAGGGACGGCCGGGTGATCGGGGCACCGGCGTACGGGGCGAGGTCGGCCCAGTCGCGGTCCATGTTCCGGTAGCGGTTGAGGGCGCCGGTGAGGCCGGTGCGCTCGAACTCGGCGGCGAAGGCATCCAGCTCCGCGTCACCGAGCCAGGCGGGCCGGACGCCGGGCGCCGGGAAGCGGTCGCGCAGGGTGCCGCCGGGGGTGACGAAGTACGGCGAGGGGGCCTGCGGGCCGGGCATGGTTCCGGCGGAGAGGGCGGCGTAGAAGCCGGCCAGCCAGCCCCGCACATCGGGTTCGATCTCGCGCTCGGCACGGCCGGGGGTCTGGAAGTAGGAGACGTAGAACTCCTCGCGCCCTTCCCCTTCCCGACCCTCGCGCCCCTCCCCTTCACGGCCTTCGCGGCTCTCCCCTTCCCGACCCTCACGCCCCTCCCCCTCACGGCCTTCGCGGCTCTCCTGGCTCTCCCCCTCCCGGCCCTCCCCCGCGCCGCCCATCGCCGCGAAGATCTCGCTGGGGCGGGGCCCGCCGGGCGGGCTGTAGGGGACGCTCAGCAGGGCGACCGCGTGGAAGACGTCCGGGTGCAGCAGCGCGGCGGTCGCGGCGATGTTCGCGCCCCAGTCGTGACCGACGATCACCGCCGACCGCTCACCGAGTCCCTCGACCACGGCGACGGCGTCCGCCACCAGGTCCAGCATCCGGTACGCGCCGGGATCGGCGGGGCGCGAGGAGCGGCCGTAGCCGCGGACGTCGAGGGCGGCTGCCCGGTATCCGGCCCCGGCCAGGGCGGGGAGTTGGTGACGCCAGGAGTACCAGCCCTCGGGGAAGCCGTGGACGAGCAGGACGAGGGGTCCGTCGCCCTGCTCCACCAGGTGGGTCCGGCCGGCGGGGGTGGGGAGGAGGCGGTGGGTGAGGGTGGAGGCGGGCGCGGGGACGGGCGTTGCGGGGACGGGTGCTGCGGGCATGGTGATCCTCCGGGGCCGTGGCCGGGCTCGGGCGGCTCGGGACGCGCCGCCGGGGTCGATCCTGCGGCGGGGGGCCGGGCCCACGCGAAGGGTGTTGCCGTTCCGGCAAGTCGCCCGGACGGCGGAGTCAGCGGGGCGCGGGGGGTTCGTGGAGGCCGAAGGCCGAGCCCTGGTCGTCGCGGCAGAGCTTGAAGCGCCCGAAGCGGGCGACGGAGTCGGGATCCTCCCCGCCCGCATCACCCTCGTCACCCTCATCGCCCTCGTCGCCCTCCCCGCCCTCATCGCCGAGTTCCTCGGTGGTGCCGCCGAGGGCCAGCACCCGGGCGACGGCCGCGTCCAGGTCGTCCACGCGGAAGAAGAGGTACGGCGAGGCGCCCCGGTCCCCGCCGTGCATCCCGCCGGGCAGCCCCGGAGTGCCGATCGTGTAACCGTGTCCGCTCGGGCCGCGCCCGAGGTCCCAGCCGAAGAGCGCCCCGTAGAAGGCCCGCCCCCGCTCGGGGTCGTCCACGCCGATCTCGAAGAAGCTCGGTTCACCCGTCATCGCATGCCTCCTGGCAAGGGTCGGGCCGGTGCTGCTCCCACCGTACGCAGCGCCCGGGGCGGTGTCCCGGGCGCGGCCGGCCGTTGACAGGGGCAAGTGTGAGTGATTGAGTACTCACATGGCCACCACGGAACAGCGTCGACTCTCCACCGCCGAGGAACGCCGGGAGACCGTGCTGCGGACCGCCATCGGGGCGTTCGCGGCCCGGGGCTACTTCGGCACCACGACCTCGGAGGTCGCGAAGGCGGCCGGCATCTCGCAGGCGTACGTCTACCGGCTCTTCCCGAACAAGGAGGCGCTGTTCACGGCGGTGGTCGAGCACTGCTTCGTCCGGGTGCGGGCGGCCTTCGAGGAGGGCGCGGCGCGGGCGACGAGCAGTGCGCCGGAGGCGGTGCTCGACTCGATGGGCGATTCCTACGCCCGGCTGATCAGCGACAAGGACCTGCTGATGGTCCAGTTGCACGCCCAGGCGGCGGCGGTCTCCGAGCCCGCGGTGCGCGCGGCGGTACGGGCCGGGTACGCGCGAGCGGTGGAGTATGTGCGGGGCGCGTCCGGCGGCAGCGCCGAGCAGGTCCAGCGGTTCTTCGCGACGGGCATGCTCTGCCATCTGATCGTGGCCCTCGACGCCGACGACCTCGACGGCCCGTGGATCCGCACCCTGGCGGCGGGCATCACGCACTACTGACGCCTCCCGCCCCGGGCGACCGGTCGGCCCTCCCGACCCGTCGCCCTTTTCCGGACCGAGAGAATGAGTGGTCAACCACTCTCATTCTCATATCAACCACTCTCACATCAATCGCTCGCACATCCATCCCTCTCACCTTGCGAGCCACGTCGGAGGACATCATGAACAACACCGTCATCCAGGCCACCGAGGTCGTCCTGCCGGGCGTCGGGGAGCCCGAGTCGCTCCTCACCCGGGTGCGGGAGCTGCCGCAGTCCGGCCCGGGGCAGGCGCTGGTGCGGATGGAGGCGAGCGGGGTCTCCTTCGCCGAACAGCAGATGCGCCGCGGCACGTACTACGACATGCCGGCGTTCCCCTTCGTCCCGGGCTACGACGTCGTCGGCGTGGTCGAGGAACTGGGCCCGCCGGTGCGCGAGTGGCCGGGGCGGCCCGGGGTCGCCGTGGGCGCGCGGGTCGCCGCGCTCACCAGGACCGGCGGCTGGGCGGACCGGATGCTGCTGGACACCTGCGATCTGGTGCCGGTGCCGGACGGGGTCGGCGCCGCCGACGCCGTGTCGCTGGTGACCAACGGGGCGACGGCCTGGCGGATGCTGTTCCGCACGGCCCGCGTCCGCTCCGGCGACACGGTGATGGTGCACGGGGCGAACGGCGGGGTGGGCAGCGTGCTGGTGCAACTGGCCCGCGCCCATGGCGTCCGGGTGATCGGCACCGCGTCCGCCCGCCATCAGGAGGCGGTGGCCGCGATGGGCGCCGAGCCGGTCGACTACCGGGGCGATGTCCTCGCCCGGGTGCGCGAGCTGGCCCCGCACGGAGTGGCCGCGGTCTTCGACCATGTGGGCGGCGAGGGCGTCAAGGACTCCTGGCGGATGCTGGCCCCGGGCGGCACCCTCGTCTCCTACGGCAGCGCCTCCACCCGGGACCGGGCGGGCAACGGCACGCTGACGGTGCTCCGGCTGGTGGCGAGGCTGGCGCTGTGGAACGCGCTGCCGAACGGGCGCGGGGCGCACTTCTTCAACCTGTGGGCCGGGAAGGCGCGCCGCCCCGAGCGCTACCGGGCCGGGCTGCGCGCGGACCTGGAGCGGGTGTTCGCGCTGCTGCGCTCCGGCGGGATCGAGGCGAAGGTGGACCGCGCGTTCCCCCTGACCGAGGCGCCCGAGGCCCTGCGGTACGCGGAGTCGGGGGCGGCGGTCGGGAAGGTGGTGATCAGGGGGGAGGCGTGACGCGGGGAGCGCCGGGGCGCCGGGTTGTCCGGGGTGGGTGTCACCCCGTGCGGGGTGGGTGTCACCCCGGACAACCCGGCGGGCAGCCGCGCCGTGCGCCGCCGGGCCACCGGGCGGTGGGGCGGAAGGCCGCGGCCCGGCCGTGCCGGTGGACCCACCGCACAGCCACGCCGGCGGACCGGCCGCCACCCGGTATCGGCGGCGCACCCCTCCTCCCCCGCCCCCAACCCCTGGCGTCAGCCGCCCACCACCCCCTTCACATCCCGCAGATCGACATACTTGAAGCCGGTGGACTCGCGGTCGCCCGCCGCCGGGGTCTCCTGGCCGTCCTGGACGACGAGGAGTCCCTTCGGGTAGCGCTTGCCGAGGGGGGCGTCCAGGACGGCGGCGCCGTCGCAGACCTCCGAGCCGTCCAGGGTGGCCGAGGCGGCGGTGATCCGGAAGGCGGCCCGGTAGGCGTTGCCGGTGCTGACCTCGCGGTCGTAGGCGACGAAGGTGTTGTCGCCCTGGCCGGAGGCGAGCAGCCGGGCGGGCCGGTCCAGGAGGGTGAGGCCCTCGACATCGGCGGCCAGATGCTCACCGCCGAAGCCCGGGTCGGCGCCCGGGACGCACTCCTCGGTCTCCTCGTCGTAGGTGCCGGGCACGCCGAACTCCCGGACCTTGTCCATGAGGACGGGACGGCCCTTCAGGTCGGCGCTCAGCCGCCAGATGCCGACGTCCTCCTGACCGGCGTAGAGCGTGCCGTTGGCGGGGTCGACGACCATGCCCTCGACCTGCGGGAGTTCGCCGGGCTCGCCGCAGGGGGTCCAGGTGGTGCCGTCGGGGAGGGGGAAGGCGGCGGGGAGGGTCAGGGTGCGGACGGTGCGGTAGCCGACCGTGCCGTCCCTGCCCGGGGTCAGTTCCAGGAGCGCGAGCCGGGTGTCACTGCGGCGGCTGACCAGCGCGTAGGAGCGGCCGGTGCGGGGGTCGGTCCAGGTGGCGAGGCCGTAGACGGTGCGCTGCTCGTTGATCTCGTCCTGGGTGGTGTTGAAGACGGGCCGGGCGGCCGGGTCGGTGACGTCCTTGAGGGGGGCGCCGGGGCGGTCGCCGTCGACGCGGTAGATCCGCAGCCGGTCGTGGCCCCGGTCGCTGACCACGGCCAGGTCGGCACGGGCGCCGGTCAGCCGGGTGCCGAGGACGAGGTCGACGTTGTTGAAGCGGCCGGGGGCGTCGTCCGCGCCGGGCGCGGGCGGGGCGGCGATGGACTGGACCTCGCGGGCGGCGAGGTCGTAGACGCGCAGACCGCCCTCCTTGGCGGTGGCGACGACCAGGCTGCGGTCCGGGTCGGCGGGGTTGCGCCAGATCGCCGGGTCGTCCGCGTTGGCGTTGCCGCCGGCCTCGTCGTCGTACAGGGCGGCCGTCTCGGCACGGGGCTGGACGGCGGGCGGGGCGGCGGCCCCGGCGGGCGTCGCCCCGGCGGCGGGCATCGCCCAGGCCGCGGTCACAGTCACAGTCACGGTCATGGCCGTGGCCGTGGCCGTGGCCGTGGCCAGCGCCGCGCCGAGGGCCGGCCAGGTGCCTCGCAGTGTCCGACGCATCGTCACAGTCGGTCCCTTCTGGGGTGGTTGACGGACGGCGACGACCCTCTCGGTGGGCGGCCGACGGACGCGAACCGGGTTCCCAACGGCCGGTGAACGCCCGGCGAAGCCTCCCCCAACGGGTGCGCCGCACGGCCCGGTTCACCCCGCCCGGTGGGTCACCCGTCCTCCGCTCACCGTCAGCCGGACCTCCGCCTCGGTGATCTCGTCGGCCGGGGCCTCGACCGGGTCGAGCCCGAGCGCGGTGAGGTCGGCGCGGAGGCCGACGGCGATCCGCCCGGCGACCGCCGACTCGCCCGCCGCGCGGGCCGCGTGGGTGGTGAGGCCCTCCAGCGCCTCCAGGCCGCTCAGCCCGGCGCTGCGGGCGGCGGCGCCCCGGGGGGCGCGGGCGGTGGCGAGGACCGCGCGGGGGTCGTGGGAGGCGATGGGCCAGTCCGAGCCGAGGGCGACGGTGGCGCCCGCGTCCCGCAGGTCCCGCAGCCGCCAGGCGCGCCCGGCGCGGGGCCCGCCGAGGCGGCGGGACCACTCGTCGGTGCCGTCGGCGCGGGTGTACGCGGCGTGCGGCGGCTGCATCGAGGCGGCCACGTCCAGCGCGGCGAAGCGCGGCAGCAGTTCGTCCGGCACGGTCTCGATGTGCTCGATCCGGTGGGCGCCGCGCCCGCCCGGCCCGAGCCCGGCCACCACGTCCAGGACGTTGCGCACCGCCGCGTCGCCGATGGCGTGGGTGGCGGTGCGCACTCCGGCCGCGTGCAGATGCCGTACGGCCGTGGCGTACGCCTCGGGGTCGGGCCAGAAGGCGTCGGTGCCCTCGCCGTGGCAGTCGGGGTGCTCCAGCCAGGCGGTACCGCCCTCGACGGTGCCGTCCATGAAGAACTTGACGCCGCCGACCGTCCAGTGGCGCCCGCCGCGGCCCTGGAGGGCGATCAGTTCCGCCAGGCCGTCCGGGTCGGTGCCGGGCATGCACCAGGGGGCGAACCGCAGCCGCAGCGGCAGGACGGTCTCCTCGGCGACGGCGGTGATCAGTTCGAGGTCGCCGCCGTCCATGACATGGGCGCCGGTCAGACCGGTCGCGGCCATCGCGGCCAGCAGATCGAGCAGGCGGGTGCGGCGCTCGGCGTAGGACGGGCGCGGCAGGACGGCGGTGACCAGGTCCATCGCGGCGTGCTCCACCAGATGGCCGGTGGGGCGTCCGGCGCTGTCGCAGACGACCTCGGAGCGCTGGGCGAAGTCACGGGGCCCGGTGACGCCCGCGGCGGCGAGGGCGGCGCCGGAGGCGAGTGCCGAGTGGGCGTCGTAGAGGCGCAGGAAGGCCGGGGTGTCGCCGAGCACGTCCTCGATCAGCTCGCGGTGGACGGGCCGCCCCTCGAAGGCGTTGTGGTCCAGGCCGTACCCGAGGACCCAGCCGTCGACGCGGACCGCCCCGGCGAGCGCGGCGCGCAGGGCGGCGAGGTCGGTGACCCGGGACAGATCGGTGCCGGTCGCCATCTCCAGGCCCCAGACGGGGTGGCTGTGCGCGTCGGTGAGGCCGGGGACGAGGTGGGCGCCGTCCAGCCGGATCACCTCGGTGCCGGGCCCGCGCAGCTCGCGTACGTCCGCCTCGTCGCCGACCCCGCTGATCAGACCGCCGGTGACGGCGACGGCGGTGGCGGCGGGCCGGGCGGGGTCGAGGGTGCGGACTCGGGCGCCGGCGAGGATCAGGTCGGCGGTGGGCATGCGGTGGGCTCCCTTGCGCGGTGCGGAGGTGCGGTGGTGCGGCTGACGCGTCGGTGCGGTTGGCGCGTCGGTGCGGCCGGTGCCGGCCTGTGCCGGCCGACGGTCCCAGCATGCCCGGTGTGCCGTCGCGCGGCGGAGCGGGGCCGTGCCCCGGACCCGTCACGCTGGGGCGGGTCCGGGGCACGGCGGCCGGCGCACTGAGCGCGCCAGGGGAAACCCGTCAAGGAGAGCCCGTCAGGGAAAGCCCCTCACCCAGAGCCCCTCAACCTGAGCCCCTCAACCAGAGGCCCTCAGGGAAAGCGCGTCACCTTCGAGGGGATGGTGCCGGTGCCCGAGGTCGGTGCCCCGGTGTCATTGATGACATGGGCGTACTGGCCCATGCCGCCCAGCGAGATAACCATCAGATGGTTCATCCGGACCCCGGGTCTCACCGGGACCTGGAAGCCGTGGTGCTGGACGATGCTCGGATCGGAGGTGTAGTTGGAGTAGCTGCCCAGGGCCCACGCCTCATGGGTGGTGACCGTGTCGGCGACCTTGTAGGCCGCGTAGCCGACGATGCCGTCATGGGTGATGGCGGCGGCGTTCGGGGCGTCGTAGGCCTTCTCGTTCTGGAAGAAGACGGTCCGCCCGCGTTCGCCGCTCCAGTAGACGTCGTACTTGTTGAAGTGTTCGACGAACAGGCCGGTGGCGAGGACGTCGTCGCCGTTGACCCGCAGGCCGTAGTCGGCGCGGTTGGTCTCCCAGCCGACGCCCGCGCCGTGGTCGGCGCGCCAGATCCAGGTGTGGTCGATCAGGACGTCGTCGCTGTTGATGACCATGGAGTCGGTGGCGAGGCCGGGTCCGGCGCCGCCGATCCGGATGAAGACGTCCTGGACGGTGGTGGGGTTGGCGGCGTGGTCGGCGGAGGAGCCGGGTTCGCCGACCCGCAGCAGGGTGTCGGACCTGACCGGCCCGGCGTCGATCAGGAACCCGGCGAGCCGGACGCCGTCCACGTCGGCGACATGCAGGGCGTCGATGCCGTTGTCCGGGACGAGGGTGGCGAGACCGAGGCCGAGGACCACGGTGTCGGCGCGGTTCACCTGGATGGTCCGGTCGAGGTGGTAGACGCCCGGGGTGAAGAGCAGGTGGAGGCCCTGGGCGAGGGCGGCGTTGATGGTGGTGGCGGTGGCGCCGGGCCTGACGACGTAGAAGCGGTCCAGCGGCAGTGACGTCCCGCCCGCGTTGGCGGGCCAGGAGACCCCGCGCGCGTTGGTGCGCTTGGCGGGCACGCGCACCTTGTACTCCCCGCCGTCCAGGTACAGGAACGGCTTCTCGCGGGAGATCGGGGTGGTGTCCATGGTGGTGTAGGGGCCGGTGTCGAAGTTGGTGGCCGGGGCGCCCTCGACGCCGGTGAAGGTGTGGTTCCAGACGCCGTTGGTCCAGCCGCCCACCGAGCTGTCGCGGGTGTACCACTGCTGCTGGGAGTACGGGCCCACGGTGCCGTCGATCTTCGAGTCCGCGATGTAGCCGCCGGAGGCCCAGCCGTAGCCGTTGGGGGCGAGGTTGAGGCCGCCCTTGACGTGCATCCGGCGGAACGGCGCGGCCTGGGCGACGGCCCAGCGGTCGGTGCCGTTGACCGGGGTGAGGGCGAGGTTCTCGGCGGAGCGCCAGAAGTTCTGGGTGGCGTTGCCGTTGAACCAGCCCGCGTCGACGGTGATGTCACCGTTGATCTGGGTGTCGTCGGGGTTGAGTCCGAGGCCGGAGACCGAGGTGTAGAAGCCGAGCTGGGCGTTGATGCCGTTGTAGGTGCCCGGCTTCAGCAGGAACTGGTAGCGGCCGGAGCCGAACTGGTCGGACTCCTGCCGGGCGAAGACCTCGTCGAACCTCTGCTGGATCCCCGGTGTGGAGGGGTCCATGACGATGACGTTCGGTCCGAGGTCGCCGCCGCCCTCGATGGGTCCGGTGCCGTCCGTGGTGGTGTGCACGGCCACGTCCCACAGGGAGTAGCCCCACTGGGTGGCGCGGGCGGTGCCGTGCACCCGGAGGTGGCGGCCCGATCCGGCCACGTCGTAGGACACCTGTCCGCCGGTCCCGCCGGTGACGGTCCGCAGGGTCGTCCAGCTCTGTCCGTCGGTGGAGGTCTGGAAGGTGAAGTCGCGGGCGTGGGCGGTCTCCCAGGTCAGGTCGATCCGGCACAGGTCCTTCACCGACCCCAGGTCGACCTGGACCCACTGCGGGTCACTGAACTGGCTGGACCAGCGGGTCCCGGCGTCCCCGTCGAACGCGGCGGACGCGGGGGTGCCCGCGTGCTCGACGGAGGAGGCGGTGGCGGGTCGGCCCCGGGCGGCGTCGGCGGTGTCACAGGCGACGGCCGCGTCGGCGGCGACCGCCGCGGTGGCGGCGGTGGGGGGCAGGGTGACGAGCCCGGCGGTGGCGGCGAGCACGGCACCCAGGCACCCGAGCCGCGTCCGCCTCCCCACCCGGCTGCCGATCGCGTTTCTCGTCCCGGTTCTCGTCTGCTGTCTCACCGTGCGTCTCATGCGGCTCCTCCGGTGGGGCGTGAGGTGACTTGGGGGTGTGCGGGTCCGGCCCCGCCGGGGCACGCGGGGTGCCCTGCGGGGCTCTGGTGCGCTGTGCGCCGATGGTGGTGGCGGCCCTGCGGCCGGGGCCGTGCGCGTAGGGAGCATGCGGGGCATGCGGGGCATGCGGCGGGGTTCGCGGCACGCCGGACAGCGGGCTGCGGCGTCCCGGCAGCGTCCGGACACCTCACCCACGCGGCTTACTTCAAGACATGATTTAAGTGATGACGCAACCATCCGGCAAGCCCCCGGGACGGATTCGGTGCGGATCGGTGCGGATCCGGGCCGGTTGCGGGCCGGACCCGGGACGGACCCGGGACGGACCCGGTGCGATCCGCGTGCGCCGGGCGCCTCCCGCGCACCACCCCGTCCCCGCCGCACCCCGATGCGCCAGGGCCGGGAGAACCGCTCATGGAACGCGGCCCCGGCGCTGCCTACGCTGGGCCGGACGGCGCCGAGCGGAGGAGGGTCCCGGGACCTTGAGCGGCACGGACGAGGAGGTCGCGGCAGCGGTCCGGCGGCTGACCGGACGGCGGGTCGAGCGGGTGCGCGCGGTGTCCGGGGCGGTCGCCGAGGCCGGTCTCGACGACGGCCGCCCGGTGATGGCCAAGCGGGGTACGGGCCCGGACGCGGTCCGCGCCGAGGCGGCGGGACTGCGCTGGCTGGCGGACGCCGGGACGGTACGGGTACCGGCGGTGCTGGGTCTTGACGGGGAGTGGCTGGTGACCGAGCGGGTCGACTCCGGCCCGCCCGGCGTCGCGGCGGCCCTGCGGTTCGGGCGGGACCTCGCGGCACTGCACGGAGCCGGGGCGCCCGCGTTCGGGGCTCCACCGCCGGGCGGGCCGCGCGAGGCGTACATCGGGCTGGCGCCGATGCGGAACAGCCCGGCCGGGGCGTGGCCGGAATGGTATGCCGCCGAGCGGGTGCTGCCCTATCTGCGGAGCGCGGTGGACCGGGGGACGCTCGGCGCGGCCGAGGGACGGGTGGTGGAACGGGTCTGCGCGCGGCTGCCGGAGCTGGCGGGCCCCGCCGAACCGCCCGCGCGGCTGCACGGCGACCTGTGGAACGGCAATGTGCTCTGGGGCACCGACGGCCACGCGTGGCTGATCGACCCGGCGGCGCACGGCGGCCACCGCGAGACGGATCTCGCGATGCTGGACCTGTTCGGCTGCCCGCATCTGGACGCCGTGCTGGAGGGCTACCAGGAGCGGGCCCCCCTGGCCGACGGCTGGCCCGGCCGCGTCCCCCTGCACCAGCTCTTCCCGCTGTTGGTCCATGTGGTGCTGTTCGGGCGGGCGTACGCGGGCCGGACGATGGCGGCGGCACGCGCGGCACTTGACGGCTGATCCGGCCGCCAAACCCGCCCCCGAACCGGCCGCCGATCCCGCTCCTCGCGTCCCAGGGGTTCCGGTGCCGGGCACCCGTGCTGGAGGATCCTGCCCGACCGCCCGCGCGACGGGCGGAGAACCGGTACGGTGCGTGCCTGCGCGGGGTCCCCCGGGGGATCGCGCGCCTGCACGGCATCCCCCGGCGGGGGAAGCGTGACGACAGGCCCGAGGGGGGCGTGGATGCGCGTCGGGGTGCGGAGGCGGCGGCGGGTGGCGCATTCTTGCGGTGTCGCCTGCGCGGCGCAGGGACGAGGTAGGGCCGGATGACTGCGAGCGCCGAGGACCCGCACAGGACACCTGACCGGCTGGCCGCGCTGCTGACGGAGGCCGCGGCGGAGGCGGCGGAGGTGGTGGGCGCGCGTGTCGTGGGCCTGTACCTGCGCTCCGCCGACCCGGAGATACTGCGGCTGGCCGCGCTGACCGGTGTCCCCGGTCCCCTGTTCCGCCCTTGGTGGCAGGTGCACGCCAATCGCCCGGTGCCGATCGCGGACACCTTCCGGCTCGGCGTCCAGATCGTGCTGCCGAACGCCACGGAGACGATGCGGCGCTATCCGCAGTTCGCGGCGGCCCTGCCGTTCCCCTTCGGGGTGCTCAGCGTTTCCCGTGCCGGGTCCGGGCGAGGTCTGCGGCGCCTTCACCGCCCTGCTGCCGCCCGTGACGGACGCGACGGGCCTGCTGGCCGAACGGGACCGGCTGTCCCGGCTGGCCGAGGAGCTGGGCGGACGCCTGCGCGCCCTGGCCCGCGCCGGGACACCCGCCGGAACAGCCCCCGCGACACCGCCCGTCTGGGACGCCCCGCCGCTGAGCACCCGCCCGCCGACCGCGCCGCCCCCCACCGCGCGGATCGGCCGGTTCACCTGGGACCCCGTCACCGGGGCGGTCGCGGTGGACGAGGCCGTACGCGCGCTGCTGGGGCCGGTGGCCGGGCCGCCGCCGGAGACGGAGGAGGCGCTGCTCCGCGGTCTCGCCGGGCCGGACGCGCGACGACTGGCCGCCGTGCTGCGGGACGCGGCACACGGCAAACCGCCCGCCGAGCCGCTGCCGGTCCGCGTGGCGGGCGGCTCCTTACGCCTGGTCGACCTCTGGCCCCCGGACGGCTCACGCCTGGTGCACGGCCTGATCGTGGACGGCGGCTCGATGGCCGGGCAGGCCGCCGACCCGCTGCCCCAGGGCGTCTTCTGCGTCGACCGCCTCGGGTACGTCGGCTACACCAACCCGCGCGCCGAGGAACTGCTCGGTGTCGCCCCCGGCGGGCTCACCGGCCGCTGTCTGTGGGAGGCGGTGCCCTGGCTCGCCCAGCCGGTCTGCGAGGACCATCTGCGCACCGCCCTGCTGTCGCCGGACCCGGTGCACTTCCACGCCGAACGGCCCCCGGCGCCGGACGGCGAGGGCACCGGCGGCGACTGGCTGGCCTTCTCCGTGCACCCCGGCCGGGAGGTGCTGACCTGCACCGTCGTACCGTCCAACCGGGTGGCCGGAAGCCCCGCCGGACCCGCCACAGCCGTACCCGACGCGCCGCCCGGCGCACCGGCCGCCGACCCGGCCCACTCGCCCGCCCCAGCCCCCGTCCCGGCCCCCGCCGCCCCCCTGTACCGGCCGATCGTGCTGGCCATCGCGCTGTCCGAGGCGGCGACCGCCCGGCAGGTGTCGGCGGTGGTGATGCAGGAGCTGCTGCCCGCGTTCGGCGGACGCCGCCTCGCGATCTACCTCCTCCAGGACCGGCATCTCTACCTGGCCTGGGAGGCGGGCTTCCCGGAGGGGTTCCTCGACCAGTTCGACGGGGTGGGCCTGGACGTCCGGCTGCCCGGCGTGGAGACCCTCACCACCGGCAAACCGATGTTCTTCGACTCGATGCGGGAACTGGCCGCCGCCTACCCCGGCATCCCCCTGGACACCATGGACGGCGCCCGCGCCTTCCTCCCGCTGATCGCCTCCGGCCGCCGGGTCGGCTCCTGCATCCTCGGCTTCGACCGCGAGCGCCGCTTCAGCACCGAGGAGCGCACGGTGCTCACCGCCCTAGCCGGACTGATCGCCCACGCCATGGAGAAGGCCCAGCGCTACGAGACCGAGGCCGCGCTCGCCCGGGGGCTCCAGCAGGCGCTGCTGCCCCGCCGGCTGTCCGCCCACCCCGAGGTGGAGACCGCGGGCCGCTATCTGCCGGGCACCCAGGGCATGGACGTGGGCGGCGACTGGTACGACGCGGTGGAGGCGGGCGACGGGGTCGCGCTGGTGATCGGCGACGTCCAGGGGCACGGGGTGCAGGCGGCGGCCACGATGGGGCAGTTGCGCAGCGCGGTGCGGGCGTTCGCGCTGGACGACCGCCCGCCCGACGAGGTGCTCCAGGGCACCAACCGGCTGCTCATCGACCTGGACCCGGGCCAGTTCGCCAGTTGCTGCTACGTACGGCTGGATCCGGCCACCGGGCGGGCCCGGATCGCCCGCGCGGGCCATCCGCCGCCCTTGCTGCGCCACCCGGACGGCCGCACCCGCCGGCTGGACACCCCGGCCGGGGTGGTCCTCGGGGTGCTCGGCGACGCGCGGTATCCGGTCGAGGAGGTGACGATGGAGCCCGGCGCGATCCTCGCGCTCTACACCGACGGGCTGGTGGAACGGCCCGGCCTGGACATCGACGACGGCATCGGGGCCCTGCGCATCGCCCTCGCCCGGGGCGGCACCCCCGCGAGCCGCCCGGGGACCCGCTGGCTGGCGGCGGTCGCCGACCGGCTCACCGCGGCGACCCGGCACACCGCCGACCGCCCCGACGACATCGCCCTCCTCCTGGCGGCCCGCCGCACGGAGGACCGGCCCCGCCCATGAACCCGGATGAGCCCGGACCGTACGGACCGCCCATGAGACCACTGACCCCTCTGCCACCACCCACCCCGGCGATACGACCGACACCACCGGAACCACCGCGACCACCGGTACTACCGGAACCACAGGAACCACCGCGACCACTGGTACTAGCGCTACCACCGGAACCACCGCCATCCCCCACCCCACCGATACCCCCGGCCCCACCCCGACATCAAGCCCCACAGCCACCACCCACACCCCCCACCCCACCCGGGCAACCGGAACCGGTGCCCGCGTGGTGACCTTGCGTGACACCTCTCGCCTCAGGAGGCGAGGGAGTGTAAACAGGGCACATGGTCCGGCTTTTGGGGCGTACCGCGAAGGCCCGGCCGCCCCGTCGGCCCGGCGCGGCGCATCCGCGGCGTGCGCGCGGCCCGGCCCCGGAAGCCGGTGATCCGCCCGTGGCCCGCACCCCCTCCCCACCGCCTCGGCGGACCGCCCCCGGCCGGAGCGCGCCGCCGGGTCCGCTGGCGGCGCTGCGCTCGGCGCTCGGTGGACGCAGCGTCGCCGGGCAGGTCTTTCTCTTCCAGGTCCTGATCGTGCTGGTGCTGGTGGCGGCGGCGGTGGTGGCGCTGCTGCTCCAGGGCCGGCTGGACAGCACCCGCGAGGCCACCGACCGCTCCCTGGCCGTGGCCCAGACCTTCGCCAACGCGCCCGGCACCCGCGCGGCGCTCGCCGCCCCGGACCCGACCGCGGTCCTCCAGCCGAGGGCGGAGGCGGCGCGCAAGGCGGCCAGGGTCGACTTCATCGTCGTCATGAACACCGACGGCATCCGCTACACCCACCCCAAGCCGGACCGGATCGGGAAGAAGTTCGTGGGCTCCCTCACCGAGCCGCTGGCCGGGCACCCGGTGACGGAGGAGATCAACGGGACGATCGGGCGGCTGGTGCAGGCCGTGGTGCCGGTGGAGGCGCCCGACGGCCGGGTCGTCGGCCTGGTCTCGGCCGGGATCACCACCGACCATGTCGGCGGCACCGCCAATCAGCAGCTCCCGCTGGTGCTGTTCGCCGCGGCGGTCGCGGTGGCGCTGGCGACCGGCGGGACCGCGCTGGTCAGCAGACGGCTGCTGCACCAGACGCACGGCCTGGGCCCGCGCGAGATGACCCGGATGTACGAACACCACGACGCGGTGCTGCACGCCGTGCGCGAGGGCGTCACCATCGTGGACGGCGAGGGCGAGCTGCTGCTCGCCAACGACGAGGCGCAGCGGCTCCTGGACCTGCCCGCCGACGCGGAGGGCCGCCATGTCAGCGCCCTGGGCCTGGACCCGGGCACGGCCGAGCTGCTGGCCTCGGGCCGGGTCGCGACGGACGAGGTGCATCTGGTCGGCGACCGGCTGCTCGCCATCAACCAGCGCCCCACCGATCTGCGCGGCGGCCCCGCCGGCAGCGTCGCCACCCTGCGCGACTCCACCGAGCTGCGCGCCCTGTCCGGCCGCGCCGACATCGCCCGCGAGCGCCTGGACATGCTCTACGACGCCGGGGTCGCCATCGGCACCGGCCTGGACGTCAGCCGCACCGCCGAGGAGCTGACCGAGGTCGCCGTGCCCCGGTTCGCCGACTTCGTCTCGGTGGACCTGTTCGACGCGGTGATCGGCGGGGACGCGCCCGACTCGGGCACCGAGCTGCGCCGGACCGCGTTCAACGGGGTGCGCGAGGACGTGCCGCTGTACCCGGTGGGCAGCACCATCCGGTTCGTGCCGTCGTCCCCGCAGGCGTACGCGCTGGCCACCGGGCTGGCGGTGGTGGAACCCCGGCTGGCGGACGCGCCCGGCTGGCGGGCCCAGGACCTGGAGCTGACCGCGCGGATCCTGGAGTACGGCATCCACTCGCTGATCACCGCGCCGCTGCGGGCCGGCGCGCTGATCCTGGGGCTGGTCAACTTCTGGCGGTCCTCGGCGCCCGAGCCGTTCGACGCGGAGGACCGGGCGCTGGCGGAGGAGCTGGTGGCGCGGGCGGCGGTGTCCATCGACAACGCCCGCCGCTACACCCGTGAGCACACCATGGCGGTCACCCTCCAGCGCAGTCTGCTGCCGCGCACCCTGCCCGAGCAGAACGCCCTGGACATCGCCTACCGCTATCTGCCGGCGCAGTCCGGCGTCGGCGGCGACTGGTTCGACGTACTGCCGCTGTCCGGCGCGCGGGTGGCGCTGGTCGTCGGGGACGTCGTCGGGCACGGGCTGCACGCGGCGGCCACCATGGGCCGGCTGCGGACGGCCGTGCACAACTTCTCGGCGCTGGACCTGGCCCCGGACGAACTGCTGCACCTCCTGGACGAGTCCGTCAGCCGGATCGACCAGGACGAGCGGGCCGACGGCTCGGCGGCGGTCACCGGGGCGACCTGTCTGTACGCGGTGTACGACCCGGTGTCGCGGATCTGCACGATGGCCCGCGCGGGGCATCCGCCGCCCGCGTTGATCCGCCCCGACGGCACGGTCGAGTTCGTGGAACTGCCGGCCGGGCCGCCGCTGGGGCTGGGCGGGCTGCCCTTCGAGACGGCGGACGTGGAACTGCCCGAGGGCGCCCGGCTGGTGCTGTACACCGACGGTCTGGTCGAGGACCGCTCCCGGGACATCGACGAGGGCCTGGAGATCCTGCGCACCACCCTGGAGCGGGCCGGTCCCACCCCGGAGGACACCTGCCGCACGGTGGTCGACGCCCGGCTGCCGGAGCGCCCCGGCGACGACATCGCCCTCATCGTGGCCCGTACCCGCGCGCTGGGCGCCGACCGGGTCGCGGAGTGGGTGGTGCGGGCCGACCCGGCGGCGGTCGGCGAGGTCCGCGCGGCGGTCCTGCGGCAACTGAGCGCCTGGGGCCTGGACGAGTCCGCGTTCACCACCGAACTGATCCTCAGCGAGCTGGTCACCAACGCCATCCGCTACGGCGGCGCCCCCATCCGGGTCCGGGTGCTGCGCGACCGCAGCCTGATCTGCGAGGTCTTCGACGCCAGCAGCACCGCCCCGCATCTGCGGTACGCGGCCATGACCGACGAGGGCGGCCGGGGCCTGTTCCTGGTGGCCCAGCTCGCCGACCGCTGGGGGACGCGCTACCTCCCGACGGGGAAGGTGATCTGGGCGGAGCAGCCCCTGCCGTGAGCCAAGATCGAAAGAAGCGGGCCGAAGGTGTCCGGGCTTGTAAAATGACCGGATGCGCTGGACCAAGGACGACGTCATCGCCGCCGCGTTCACCGTGCTGGAGCGGGAGGGGCTCGACAAGCTGACGCTCCGGGGGGTGGCCCGCGAGCTGGGGGCCCATCTCAACTCGGTGAGCTGGTACGTGAAGACCAAGCGGAGCCTGATCGAGACCATGGCGGACACCGTGGTGGGCACGGTCGGCACGGACCGCCTCCCGGCCGATCCGGTGGAGCGGGTGCGGGTGGTGGTCGGCCGCTACCGGGCGGCGATGCTCGCCCACCGGGACGGCGGCCGGCTGGTCGCCGGGACGTTCGCCGGAACCGGCCGCACCCTGCGGGTGGCCGAGGTGGTGGTGGCCGCGCTGCTGGAGGCGGGCTACTCGGAGGAGGACGCGGCGCGGCTGTGCTGGGCGCTGGTCTACTTCACGCTGGGTCTCACCCAGGAGGAGCAGAGCTTCCCGCCGGAGGGCACCCCGTTCCCGGCCGCCGACCTCCCCGCCGAGGACTATCCGGCGCTGGCGAAGGTGGGGGTCCGGCTGATGGCCCAGGATCCGTTCGACGCCCGCTTCGCGTTCGGCCTGACCAGGCTGCTGAGCGGCGGCTGACCCGCCCGGACCGGGGTCCCGCCCCAGCCGTCCCAGGGGGTCGTTCCCGGCCAACGCGCCCGTCAGTGAGCCGCTGTCACTTCAACGCACCCGTTCGCTCAACTTCCCCGCCATTCCCGACAGTTGCCGCAGACCGGCCCGGCGGCGGGGGGCCTTCCGGGGGAAGCCGCGTGCCGACGCGCCCTATCGGCCGATGACAATGTGTACTGTGCTGCGAGCATCACGTCACAGGGGTTGTGGATCTTCCCAACCCCCGGCCCGCTCCTGCCCGTTGTTCGCGCCGACCTCCCTGGAACGCCCTCGATGATCGAACTACCGGAGCTTGCCGTCGGCTCCCTCGCCGCCGGCACCCTGTCCGCCTTCGCCCTCGGCGGCGGCCTGCTGCGGTCCCGGAAGAGACAGGCCCGGCAGCGGGCGGAGATCGCCGCCTTACGGGGACGGCTCGACGACACCTTGGCCTCGTTCATCGCCGAACTCGAACAACTGGCCGACCATCGCATGCCGTCCGCCGCCCGGCAGCTCACCCACCCCCATATCGCCGTACCGGGCCCGGCCCGGCCCCAGACCGCCGGCACCCCGCTCGGCATCGCCCTGGAGGACGTCCTCAACGGGCTGCGGATCGAGTTGCAGGCCCAGCGCACCCGGATCGACGCCGCCGCCCAGGCCGGGATGCGCGGCGCGACCCGGGAGATCCAGGCGGCGCTGTACCGGCTCCAGGACGCGCTGCGCGGCCTCCAGCAGCGCTACGACGACCCCGAGCTGACCCAGACCCTCTTCGCCCTCGACCACGAGAACGAGCAGTCGCTGCGCCGGGCGCAGGTGGCGGCGGTGGTGTGCGGGGCGTGGGTGGGGCTGGCCCGCGAGGAGTCCCATGTGGTGGACGCGGTCACCGGCGGCCAGTCCCGGCTGGCGGGCTACCACCGGGTGCGGGTCAACAACCATCTGGAGGCGGGTACGGCTTTGGTGTCGCACGCCGTGGAGCCGGTCGCCATCATCGTCGCGGAGCTGCTCGACAACGCGCTGCGGCACTCCGCCCCCGACACCGAGGTCACCGTCAATCTGGAGCACGTCCACCACGGGGCCTGTATCACCGTGGACGACGCCGGGCTCGGGATGACCCAGGACGAGCGGGTCCGCGCCCAGCGGCTGGTGGCCGGTTCCGAGCCCATCCTGCTGACCGACCTCGGCGACCCGCCCCGGATGGGCCTGGCCGCGATCGGCCAGCTCACCCGGCAGTTCGACCTGGGTGTCGATCTGTCCTCCCCCTCCCCCTACGGCGGTGTCCGGGCGGTGCTGCGGGTGGACAGCCATCTGCTGACCCGCATCGACCCGGAGCAGAAGCCCCCGGCGGCCAGCGCCCCCCGCTCGACCCGCAACGGCACCGAACGGCCGCCGCTGGAGATCCGGGACACCGACCCGGTCGCCGGGGACAGCGCCCCGCACGGCTACGGCGGCGACCTGGACGTGTCCGCCGCAGGCCACGAGAGCGGGCCGGTCTCCGACGAACTGCCCCGCCGCAGGCGCCGGTCCCGGCCCGCCGTCCCCCCGCAGGGCTCACCGCGGCGCGGACCGGCCGCCCCGATACGGCCCGCGCCCCGTCCGGAGGACGCCGCCGCCGCGCTCGGCGCGTTGCAGTCCGGCACGGCGGCGGCGCGCGCCTCGGCCGAGGAACCGTCCGACGACACCGACCCGTCGGCCGGGCAGGACACCGATCATTCCGACCATGAAGGGGGAGCACCCCGATGACCAGTCGCGATGCGGGCGACACCGCTTGGGTGCTGGATCCGATCCTGGAAGTGCCGCATGTGGTGGCGGCCGTACTGCTCACCCGGGACGGACTGGTGACCGGCTACACGGACGCCCTGTCCCGGCCCTCGGCCGATCGCGTGGCCGCCATCATCAGTACCGTCCAGGGCGCGGCCCGGACGGCGGCGGCGGCGTTCGCCGACCGTGACCGGGCCGAGGTGCGGCAGATCGTGATCGAGTCGGAGCACGGCTATGTGCTGATCGTGCCGACCGACCACGGCACGGTCGTCGCCGGGTACGGGGACGCCGAGGTACGGCTCGACCTGCTCGCCCACCGGGTCCACTCGCAGGTGGCCCGGCTCGGCGAGAAGGCCATGGCCGCGGCGCCCCGAGGGACCGACGGCGGCACTCCGGCATGACGGGCCGCCCCGGCGGCCGTCCCCTGGTTCCCGCGTATCTGTCGACGGGAGGTGTGGCGCGGCCCAGCCGCCCGCATCTGGAGCGGCTGTCCGTGCTCACGGGCAGCGGAGCGGATCTTCCCGAGGATCTGCCCGCCGCCCAACTCGCCCTCATGGACGTCCTGGACGAGGGGTCCCTCACCGTGGTGGAGGCGGCGGCCCTGCTGCGGCTGCCGGTCTCCGCCGTACGGGTGCTGGCCGCCTGTCTGGTCGACCGGGGCCTGGTCCTGGCCCGTGCGCCGATCCCGCCCGCCGAACGGTTCGCCCCCGATCTGCTGAAGAGAGTGGCCGATGGCCTCCGCGCCCTCAAGCACTAGCGACACCGCCCACAGCGGCGGCATCCATCTCCCGGACACCGCACGCGACCTGGTGAAGATCCTGGTCACCGGTCCGTTCGGGGTGGGCAAGACGACCCTGATCGACTCCGTCTCGGAGATCCGCCCGCTGCACACCGAGGAGCAGCTCACCGAGGCGTCCGCGCAGGTCGACGATCTCGACGGGGTGCGGGAGAAGTCGACGACCACGGTCGCCATCGACTTCGGTCGGATCTCCCTGGCGGGCGGCATCGTGCTCTATCTGTTCGGCACCCCGGGCCAGGAGCGGTTCCGTTCGCTGTGGGACGACATCGCCTATGGGGCGCTGGGCGCGCTGGTCCTGGTGGACAGCCGCCGGATCGACGCCTCGTTCGATGTGCTCGGTCTGGTGGAGGAGAGCGGACTGCCGTACGCGGTGGCCTTCAACTCCTTCCCGGACGCGCCCCGGCACTACTCGGGGGACCAGTTGCGCGAGGCGCTGGACCTGGAGATCGACACACCGATGGTGATCTGCGACGCCCGGGACCAGAACTCCTCGGTCGACGCGCTGCTCTCCCTGGTCCAGCACCTCATCGACAGCAATCCCGCGGAGCACCGGTGACCACCTATCCCCCCGCCCAGGACGCCTTCTCCCGGTCCGCGCCGGTCCGGCTGTGGGAGGACGGCTTCGCCGTCGACCCGTACCGCTACTACGCGGCGCTGGCCAAGCAGGGTCCGGTGGGGTGGGCCGAGCTGGCGCCGGGGGTGCCGGCGTATGTGGTGACGGGGCGGCGGGCGGCGCTGGATCTGCTGCACGACACGGAGACGTTCTCGCACGATCCGCGGCCGTGGGAGTCGACGGTCGCCGACGACTCGCCCGTGCTGGGCATGATGCGCTGGCGGCCCAACACCCTGTTCGCGGACGGCGCCGAGCACCTCCGCTACCGCACGGCGCTGATCGACTCGTTCGATCTGGTGGAGCCGCACGATCTGCGGGAGCGGGTGCACCGGGCGGTGCATGTGCTGGTGAGCCGGTTCGGGCCGCGCGGTGAGGCCGATCTGGTGGGTGACTTCGCCCGGCCGCTGATGGCGCTGGTCTTCAACAGTCTGTTCGGGCTGCCGGAGAGCCAGAGCGAGCGGCTGAACGCGGCGCTCGGGAAGATGATAGAGGGGGGTGCGCAGGCGGCCGAGGGCGAGCAGGAGTTCGGCGGGTATGTGCTGGAGCTGATCGCCGGGAAGGTGCAGCGGCGCGGCGAGGACATGCCGAGCGCGCTGCTGGAGCATCCGGCGGGGCTGTCCCCGGAGGAGGTCACCCATCAGGTGTTCCTCACCCTGGGCGCCGGACACGAGCCGACCACCAATCTGATCTCCAACGCCCTGTCGCGGATCCTCGGCAACCCGCTGTACTACTCGACGCTCACCAATGGCGCCCGGCCGGTGATGGAGGCGGTGGTGGAGGTGCTGCACCACGAGACCCCGCTCGCCAACTACGGCATCCACTACGCCCGCAAGGCGCTCACCTTCCACGGCACCTGGATCCGCGCCGCGGTGCCGATCGTCATCTCGTACGGGGCGATGGCGCACTTCGCCGAGCAGACGGATCTCAAGGACGGCCGGCCCCGGGACGCCTCGCACATGTCCTGGTCGGCCGGGCCGCACGCCTGTCCGGTCAAGCAGCACGCCCTGCTGATCACCACGGAGGCGATCGAGCGGCTCACCCAGTGGCTGCCCGATCTCCGGCCGGTTCTGCCCCGCGAGCGGCTGACCTGGCGTCCCGGCCCGTTCGTCCGCTCGCTCACCGCGCTGCCCGTCCGGTTCAGCCCCCGCGCACCCGACCAGCCTGGAGAGTCGCCGTGACCGTGACCGACCGTATCGACCTCGACCCGTTCGGCGCCGACATAGCCGCCGAGAGCGCCAGGCTGCGCGCGCTGGGCCCGATCGTGCCGGTGAATCTGCCCGGTGGGATCCCCGCCTGGGCGCCGACCGGCTACGACACCCTCAAGGAGCTGATTCTCGACCCCCGGGTCAGCCGGGATCCGCGGCTGCACTGGAAGCTGTGGCCCGAGGTCGGTGAGCACCCGTCGTGGGGGTGGGTGCTCGGCTGGGTCGGCGTGGTCAACATGCTCTCGACGTACGGCACCGACCACGCACGGCTGCGGAAGCTGGTCTCGCCGAGTTTCACCCTGCGGCGCACCGAGGCGATGCGGCCCCGGGTGGAGGCGATCACCGCGGAGCTGCTGGACACGCTGGAGGCGCGGGCGGCGGAGGGCGCGGGGACGGTGGATCTGCGGGCGGCGCTGGCGCATCCGCTGCCGATGCGGCTGATCTGCGAGCTGTTCGGGGTCCCGGACGGGCTGCGGGACGCGACCGGCACCCTGATCGCCGCGATCATGGACACCTCCGACCCCAGCGCGGAGCACGCGGCGTTCGTGCAGCGGCAGATCGGTGAGGTGCTGCCCGCGCTGATCGGCTACCGCGCCGAGCATCCCGGTGACGATCTGACCAGCGAGCTGATCCGGGTCCACGACGAGGACGGCGATCGGCTCAGCGACGAGGAACTGCTGTACACCCTGCTGCTGGTGATAGGCGCGGGTTTCGAGACCACGGTGAATCTGATCGGCAACGCGGTGGTGGCGCTGCTGCGGGATCCGGCGCAGCTCGCGGCGGTGCGGTCGGGCGGGACGAGCTGGGACGCGGTGATCGACGAGACCCTGCGGGTGCATCCGTCGATCGCCTCGCTGCCGCTGCGGTTCGCGGTGGAGGACCTGGAGATCGGGGACGTGACGGTGCCCGCCGGGGACGCGATCATCACCACCTACGCCGCCGCCGGACTGGATCCGGCGCACTACGGGCCGGACGCGGGGGTGTTCGACGCGGGGCGCGGGGCGGAGGACCATCTGTCGTTCGGGATCGGCGTGCACCGCTGCATCGGGGCGCCGCTGGCCCGGCTGGAGGCGCTCACCGCGCTGCCGGCGCTGTTCGAGCGGTTCCCGGGGATGCGGCTGGCGGTGGACGCCGGGGAGCTGCGGCAGGTGCCGTCGTTCATAGCGTTCGGCTGGCGGGACGTGCCGGTCCGGCTGCACGGCTGAGCGCCGGGCCCGCCGCGAGGCCGCCGTATACGGGCCGTGGGCGCCCGACCGGTCCCCCGTGCCGGTCGTCGCGCCCACGGCTCGTTGAACTTACGTCGGCGACCGGCCGATTGTGAACCGTGCCGATGCCCGATCGGGGGGCCGGAACACTCAACCGTGCACAGGTGAGTCCGGTTTGTTTGAGTTTGCAGCGACCCGGGTTGTCACCGGCCTTCAGCTCGCCCGGTCGAGATCCGGCGGGGTCAGCTCACCGAGCGCCAGATGCGACAGCACCACCTCGTAGAGATCACTGCCCGAGGCCAGCAGTTGCCGTTCCAGTACGGGTTCGGCGCCCCGGACGCGTTCGCGCACGGTCTGGGCGTGCACGCCGAGGAGCTGGGCGGCGCGCTCGGCGTTGGCCCCGGCCGCCAGCCAGGTGCGGACGGTGCGGCGCAGATCGCGTCCGTCGGAGTCGAGCCGGGCCAGCAGATCCCTCGACCAGGAGCGCAGCGCGGGACCGGCGAGCAGTTCGCCGAGGTCCGGGCGGCCTGGCCGGGGGCCGGGCGCCGGGTCCTGCGGGTGTCCTTCGCGCCGGCCGTCCTGGGTGTTCAGCGCGAGATGGACGGCGGCCCGGACCGAGAGGCAGGAGAAGTCCGTGCCGAGGAGCTGCTCCACCCGGTCCATCCGGGCGCGCACGGTGTTGCGGCTGACGCCGAGCACCTTGGCGGCGCTGACGGCGGTGAACTCCAGGCCCAGCCGGGTGGTGGCGAGGAGTTCGGCGCGGGTGTGGTGGGGCAGGGTGTCCAGCGGCTTGAGGACCCGGGCGGACCAGGCGTGCAGGGCGGCCGGGTCCATCAGGCGTTCGGGGTGGGAGCGCTCGGCGTACACCGCGGCCTGTTCGGGGCGGAAGCGGGCGACGGCCAGCGCGCTGACGGCCTGGCCGTAGGCGGTGGCGGTGCGGGCGAGGTCCTGGCGGACGCTGCCGCCGAGGAAGGTGCCGGGGCGGGCGCCGACCAGGGTGCGCAGCTCCCGGACCTCGTCGTCGCCCGGGATGACGACGATCACATGTTCGTCGACGGCGGGGCAGCGCACCACCAGGGCCCGTTCGCCGGTGGCGTCCAGACATGCCTCGGCGAGCCGGTCGCGTTCCTCGGGGGTGCTCTCGGCGACGTAGACGAAGGCCGAGTCGGTGTCGAGGAGGCCGGGCCACAGACCGGCGGCGACCCGGCGGGCGGCGACGATGTCCTCCACCATCAGGAGCTGGAGGATCGCGAGCCGCAGATCGGCGGCGGCGCGCTGGAACCGGCGTCCGGCGGCGGTGGACTCCCTGGCCCGCAGGAGCAGTTCCAGGACGGACGCCGTGCGGGTGACGACCTCGGCGGCGCGCCGGTCGAAGGGGGCGGTGCGGGCGACGGCCAGGACGCCGCCGCCGAGGGGCGGGGGCAGGTCGACGCGGACCAGGCGCAGATGGCGTCCGGCGTCCTCCAGGGCCGCCGAGGCGATCCGGCCCTCGGCGATCGCCCCGGTCAGACCGGGTTCGAGCGGGATGCGGCGCCCCGCGAGCAGGGTGCCGGAGGCGTCCTGGACACAGACCGTGCCGTCCACCGCGTCCGCGAGCCAGGCGGCGACCCGCCGGGGGTCGCGGCCGGAGGGCCGCAGATGGTCGAGGAGTTCCCCGGCCCAGTCCCCCGCGCGGCCGTCCCCGGCGCGCCCGTCTCCGCCATGGCCGTGTCCGCCGTGCTCATCTCCGCCACGGTCGTCTCCGCCGGGGCCGTCTCCCCGGCGGTCGTCTCCACCGAGGCCGCCGCCACCGCGGCTCTCCCCGCCACGCCTGTCCCTGCCGCGGCCGTCCGCGCCGTGGCTGTCGCCGCCGCGGTCGTCTCTGTCGCCTCTGTCGCCTTCGGTGACGTCGCCGTCCGCCTCCTGGCCGGCCATGAATCCCATTCCTCGTCCCTGGTGTCGGCCCGGTCCTGCCCAGGGACGGTACCTCACCGTTCCGAGGCGGACGCGGTGGCGGGGACCACGGGTGCGCGGGCCGGAGCGGTGCCGCCGGGGCCACCGGCACGGCCCGTGCGGCCCGGCCCCCCGTACCGCATAAGCTCGGCCAATGGCGAAGTACTACGACGTGCACCCCGACAACCCCCAGCCGCGGACCATCGGCCAGATCGCCGACAGCATCCGCGCGGACGCCCTGATCGCGTACCCGACGGACTCCTGCTACGCCCTCGGGTGCCGGATCGGCAGCCGGGACGGCATCGACCGGATCCGTTCCATCCGGCATCTGGACGACCGGCACCACTTCACGCTGGTGTGCCAGGACTTCGCGCAGCTCGGCCAGTTCGTCCGGGTGGACAACGACGTCTTCCGGGCGATCAAGGCGTCCACGCCCGGCAGCTACACCTTCATCCTCCCGGCCACCAAGGAGGTGCCGAGGATGCTCCAGCACCCCAAGAAGAAGACCGTCGGGGTGCGCATCCCGGACCATGTGGTGACCCAGGCGCTGCTGCACGCGCTGGGTGAGCCGCTGCTGTCGAGCACGCTGCTGCTGCCCGACGAGGAGGAGCCGCTGACCCAGGGCTGGGAGATCAAGGACCGGCTCGACCATGTGCTGGACGGGGTGGTGGACTCCGGTGACTGCGGCACCGAGCCGACCACGGTGATCGACTTCTCGGACGGCGAGGCGGAGATCGTCCGCCGGGGAGCGGGCGACACCGCGCGCTTCGAGTGACGCCCCGGGCGACGGCTCGCCGTGCCGGGGCGGGGATGCCGTGACACGATGACCGGCGTCGCCGCCGTCGGCCGACCGCACAGGAGGCAGCCCCCATGACCGCCGTACACAGCGCCCTTGTCGAGGTCCCCACGGCGGACGGTGTCGCCGACGCCCATCTGGTCCGGCCCGCGGACGGCGGGCCGTACCCGGGGGTGCTGATGTTCATGGACGCCTTCGGGCTGCGGCCGAGGCTCACCGCCAAGGCCGACAGGCTGGCCGCGGCCGGGTACACGGTCCTGCTGCCCAATGTGTTCTACCGCCAGGGACCCGCGCCGGTCGTGGAGCTGCCGGAGTTCATCGATCCGGCGGCCCGGCCGGAGCTGTTCCAGCGGCTGATGCCGATGATCGAGGCGCTGACGCCGGAGCGGGCCATGCGGGACGCGGACGCCTATCTGGGCCGACTTGCCGAGGACCCGGCGGTCGCGGACGGGCCGGTGGGGGTGGTCGGCTACTGTCTGGGCGCCCGGCTGACCCTGCTCACGGCGGGCACCTGGCCGGACCGGGTGGCGGCGGCGGCCGGATTCCACGGCGCGAACCTGGCGACGCCGGACCCGGACAGCCCCCATCTGCTGGCCGACCGGATCACGGCCGAGCTGTACTTCGGACACGCCGACGGCGACCGGTCCAACCCGCCGGAGGCCATCGAGCGCCTGGAGAACGCGCTGACCGCGGCCGGGGTGCGGCACACCTGCGAGGTGTACGCGGGCGCCCGTCACGGCTTCACCCAGCAGGACACCTCGGCGTACGACGCGGCGGCCGACGAACGGCACCGGACCGCGACGCTCGCCCTGTTCGGGCGGAATCTGTAGCCCGCCCCGGAACACGGTCCGAGGAGACATCATCCTCACCGGCCCCACTCGCCCTGCATTGACATGTCCGCGTCGCAGCAGGAGTCTGAGAGCGCTCTCAGGTCCGGTCCGGACCCATCCCCCACCGCGCAGAACGCGCTTCGATCCCCCCACCCGCATCCCCCACACCCGCACGGAGGTGGAGAGTGCCCACCGTCCTCAGGCGCAGGATCCTGGCCGCCGGGGCGGCGACCGCGCTGGTCGCCACGCTGGTCTCGCTCGGCGGACCGGCCGGCGCGAGTCCGGCCGACGCGCGTACCGGCGCGCCCGCCGCAGCCGCCGTTCCCGCCACGATCCCGCTGTCGCTCACCAACAACTCGGGCCGCTCCGACGCGGTCCATGTCTATGTCCTCGGCACCGCCCCCGACGGCAGGCAGGGCTGGGCGGACGCCGCCGGCACCTTCCACGCCTGGCCGGCGGGCGGCAATCCGCCCACCCCGGCGCCGGACGCGTCGATCCCGGGACCGGCCGCCGGACAGTCCAGGACGATCCGGATCCCCAAGCTCTCCGGCCGGATCTACTTCTCCTACGGCCAGAAGCTCGACTTCCGGCTGACCACCGGCGGACTGGTGCAGCCCGCCGTCCAGAACCCGAGCGACCCCAACCGCAACATCCTCTTCAACTGGTCCGAGTACACCCTCAACGACGCCGGTATCTGGCTGAACAGCACCCAGGTCGACATGTTCTCCGCGCCCTACTCGGTCGGGGTGCAGCGGGCCGACGGGAGTGCCGTCAGCACCGGGAAGCTCAAGGCGGGGGGCTACAACGGGGTGTTCGCGGCGCTGCGGGCCCAGCCCGGCTGGTCGGGGCTGGTGCAGACCCGCCCGGACGGTACGGTGCTGCGGGCGCTGGCCCCGCTGTACGCCATGGAGACGGGCGGGCTGTCCCGGACCGTGCTGGACGACTACATCAACCGGGTCTGGCAGCGGTACGCCACGACGACCCTGACGGTCACCCCCTTCGGGGACCGGCCGGACGTCACGTACGTCGGCCGGGTCTCGGGCGATGTCATGAACTTCACCAACAGCGCGGGGGCGACGGTGACCAGCTTCCGCAAGCCCGACGCCGACAGCGTCTTCGGCTGCCACAAGCTGCTGGACGCCCCGAACGACCAGGTGCGCGGCCCGATCTCCCGGACCCTGTGCGCGGGCTTCAACCGCTCGACCCTGCTGGTCAACCCCCACCAGCCGGACACCTCGTCGGCGAACTTCTACCGGGACGCGGTGACCAACCACTACGCCCGGGTCATCCATGAGCGGATGGCGGACGGCAAGGCGTACGCGTTCGCCTTCGACGACGTCGGGGCGCACGAGTCGCTGGTGCACGACGGGAATCCGCAACAGGCCCGGCTGACGCTGGACCCCTTCAACTGACCGTGCCCACAACGCCTTACGGCCACCGGGAGGCATCGCCCGGTGGCCGTGTGGCAAAAGTTAACCGAGTGGGCACACCTCCGCATCACACGTACCCCACCTTCCCCATGGATAATCCACACAACATTTACATCTCTGGGGAGTAGGTCGATGGAAGGCACAGTGGACGGTTTCCGCTACGGGGTGATCACCCCGATAGCGGCGTATCTGATGGCATGCCTGGGCGGAGCGCTGGGACTGCGCTGCACCGTGCGGTCGCTGGTGGACGAACGGAAGTGGCGTCCGGGGTGGCTCGCGCTGGGGGCCGCGTCGATCGGCTGCGGCATCTGGACGATGCACTTCATCGCGATGATGGGCTTCCATGTCCAGGAGAGCTGGATCCGCTACGACACCGGCCTGACCCTGCTCAGCCTGCTGGTCGCGGTGGTCGTGGTCGGCATCGGGGTGTTCCTGGTCGGGGTGCGCGGCGCGGGCCGGGGCACCCTGCTGGTCGCCGGTGTCATCACCGGGCTGGGCGTCGCCGCGATGCACTACATCGGCATGGCCGCGCTGCACATGAACGGCGTGATCCACTACGACGCCCTCACCGTGGGCCTGTCCCTGGTGATCGCGATCGGCGCCGCCACCGCCGCGCTCTGGGCGGCCGTCACCATCCGCGGCTTCCTGGCCAGCCTCGGCGCCAGCCTGGTGATGGGCGTCGCCGTCTCCGGGATGCACTACACGGGCATGGCCGCGGTCAGCGTCGAACTGCACAGCACCCTCGCCACGTCCTGGAACGGCGCCTCGGCCTCGTCGCTGGCGCTGCCGATGCTGATGGGCCCGGTGGTGTTCCTGCTGCTGGCCGGGGTCGTGGTGATGTTCGATCCGCTGCTGGTGCTGGGCGACGGCGAATGGAACCAGTCGTCCGGCACGACCGGTGGTCAGCCCGCCGGGGTCACCGAGGCGACGGCCCCGGAGCCCGCGGGGAGTGTGTTCGGGGAACCGCCCGCTCCCCGGCAGGGGTGAGCGGGACCGCCCCCGGGAACAGCTCCGGCGCGGGCACGGTTGACGTCCAGCGGACACCTGTCCACCCCGCCGGATGGAGGACCCTTGCCGCCCACCTCTCGCCCCCTGCGCCAACTGGGCTTTCTGACCATCGGGTTGTTCGACGGCGTGGACCCGCGCCCCGGACACGAAACGACCCTGGAGATCATCGAACTGGGCGAACAGCTCGGCTTCGACAGCGCCTGGGTGCGCCACCGCCACCTCCAGTACGGCATCTCCTCCCCCGTCGCGGTGCTGGCCGCCGCCACCCAGCGCACCCGCCGGATCAGGCTCGGCACCGCGGTGATCCCGCTGGGCTGGGAGAATCCGCTGCGGCTCGCCGAGGACCTGGCCACCGTCGACATCCTGTCCGGCGGCCGGCTGAACCCGGGGGTGAGCGTCGGCCCGCCACAGCACTTCGACCGCGTCAAGGACGCCCTCTATCCGGACACCGCCGACGCCGAGGACTTCGGCTACGGGCGGGTGCAGCGGCTGCTGGACCTGGTGCGGGGCGCACCGGCCAGCGACTTCAGCGGCGTCGAGGGATTCGAGGTGTACGCGGACCGGGTGCAGCCGCACTCCCCCGGACTGGGCGGACGGCTGTGGTACGGCGGCGGCAGTCTGTCCTCCGCCCGCTGGGCCGGCGAGCACGGGATGAACTTCCTGACCAGCAATGTGGTCCGCGCCGAGGGCCCCGACGACCCCGGGCGGGCCCCCGGCACCCGGGACTTCGGCACGATCCAGCGCGACCAGATCCGCGCCTTCCGCGCCGCGCACCCCGACGGCGGGGCCGCCCGGGTCTCCCAGGGGCTGGTGGTGCTGCCCACCGACTCGGCGACCGCCGCCCAGCGCGCCAAGTACGCCGAGTACGTGGCCCGGCGCACCCCGCGGACCGCCGTCCCGCAGGGCCCGGCGCGGCTGATGTTCGCCCCGGACCTGGTCGGTACGTCGGAGGAACTCGCCGGGCACCTGCACGCCCACCCCGCGTTCCAGGAGGTCGACGAGGTGGCGTTCGCGCTGCCGTTCGACTTCGAGCCCGAGGACTACATCCAGATCCTCACCGATGTGGCGACCCGGCTCGGGCCCGCGCTGGGCTGGTCGGCGGCGAGCTGACGGGCCTCACCAGCGGCCGGGTGCGCTGCCCACCAGGGCCTCGGACGGTCTGCCGTCGACACCGGCCGGGACGTCCCCGGCGAGCATCACCCGGTGCATGGTGCGGGGGTGGCCGAGGTGGGCGTTGTCGGAGGGGGCGAGATGGATGGTGGCCCGGTTGTCCCAGAACGCCACGCTGCCGGGCTCCCAGTGGAAGCGGACCGTGTACTCGGGGCGGGTGGCCTGCTCCAGGAGCAGTTCCAGCAGCAGCCGGCTCTCGGCGCGCGAGACGTCCTCGATGTGCTCGACGTAGTAGCCGTTGACGAACAGCACCCGCTCGCCGGTCTCCGGATGGACCCGGACGAGCGGGTGGACGGTGGCGATCTGGTGGTCCAGGAGGTGGCGGACATAGGCGTCGTCGCCGGGGCGGGACTGGTAGCCGACGCCCAGCCGGTGTTCGGCGCGCAGTCCGTCGGCGAAGGCGCGGACCGGGGCGGAGAGTCCGGCGTAGGCGGCGGCCAGATTGGCCCAGGTGGTGTCACCGCCGTAGGGCGGTACGGTCTCGGCGCGCAGGATCGTCGCGGCGGGCGGGTCGACGCGGGCGCCGTGGTCGCAGTGCCAGCCGCGCAGCGGGATGTGGCGGCGGCGCCGGAGCCATTCGTCGTGCTCCATGCCGTACCGGCCGCCCAGTTCCAGCCGGTCGGCGGTGGTCTCGATCTCGGGGTGCCCGGCGGGTGAGGCCGAGCCGCGCCGCCGCAGCACCACCGGCTCCCCGAACCGCCGGGCGAACCGCACCTGCCCCTCGTGGTCCAGGCGCTGCCCCCGGAAGAACACCACCTTCCAGCGGAGCACCGCCGCCCGCACCACCGCGACCTGCGCCTCGTCCAGTCCGTCCGCCAGATCGACACCGGTGATCTCGGCCCCGATGTACCCGGCGACCGGCCGCACCTCGATGCCCCCGCCCTGCTTGGTCGTCATGCTGCCCACTCCGTCGGTCCTCGTCGTCGTCACGTTCCCGGGCCCCTGGGACGATCGTGGCAGGCGGGCATCCGGCGGGCGACAGGGACCCCCGGCCGACCGGGGTCAGGTCAGGTGCTCCTCGAAGAAGTCCATGGTGGCCTCCATGGAGTCGGGCCACTGGGAGTAGAAGGTGTGCGCCTCGCCCTCGTAGGTCAGCAGTTCCACGTCCTTGCCGGCCTCCTCGAACACCGAGACGGCGTCCCGTGACCATTCGATGAGGGCGTTGACGTCCTCGGTGCCGTGGTGGACGAGGAGCGGCTCGGTGACCCGGTCGACATAGGTGAGAGGGCTGGCCTCGCGCCAGAACTCGGGGTTCTCCTCGGGGGTGCCGTTCGCCTCCTCGATCTCCTCGACGACGGGCTGGCCCTCCTGGTAGAAGTCGATGTTCTCCTCGGGCCGGGCGCTGACCGGGGCGAACGCCACGGCCGCGTCGAACACCCCGGGGGCCACGGCCAGGGTGTTGTAGACGACCCCGCCGCCCAGGGAGCGGCCCAGCAGCCCGATGCGGTCGCCGTCGATCTCGGGGCGGCCGGAGCCGCGCATCGCGAGGGCGGCGCCGATGACGTCCTCGGTGTAGCCGAGGCGCAGACGGCGTTCGTTGCCGGGGTCGTCGTCGGAACCGGCGTGGTTGCGGTAGTCGGTGTGCAGGACGATGTAGCCGTTGCGGGCGAGGAGGTCCTGCTCCCGGGCGAGACCCCGGCCGGTGGTGTACACGTCCGGGTCGATGTACCCGTGGGCGAGGACGAGCGCCGGGAAGGGGCCGTCGCCGGTCGGGATGTTCATGATGCCGGAGATGGTCAGCCCGTTGGCCCGGTAGGTGACGGCGTACTGGGTGTAGGCGTCGGTTCTGCTGCGGACGTCGCCGAGGCGCAGATCGGTGCCGGTGTGCTCTCGGGCGATGAGGGCCGGGATGGAGACCGGGTTCGGTGGCTCCGTGCTCGGACTCGCGCTGGGTGGCGCGCTCGTGGGCGGACCGGAGGAGGTGGGGGGCGTGGAGGGCGACGGGGAGGGGGCCGCGTCGGTCCCGCCGTCGGTACAGCCGGCCGCGGTCGTCAGGAGGAAGGTGACGGCAAGGCAGGCTTTGCTCAGCAACCGCATACGGCTCAGTATCCCCAAGGGCCGCGCCGGGGACCAGGGTTGATATTTCAGGCACCGGCGTCGATGGATCGGGCACTGGCGTCGAGGATCGGGCACCGGCGTGGGTGGGTCAGGCCGGGCGGGCGCGGAGGGCGGCGAGGGCCTGGTCGGCGTGGCTGTTCATGCGCAGTTCGCTGCGGACGACCGCGAGGACGGTCCGGTCCCGGTCGATGACGAAGGTGGCCCGTTTGGTCGGGACGAGGGCGAATCCGCGCTTGACGCCGAACCGGGCGCGGACGGTGCCGTCCGGGTCGGAGAGCAGCGGCATCCCGAGTCCGTGCTTTCCGGCGAACTCCTGCTGCTTGTCGACCGCGTCGCCGCTGATGCCGACGGCACGGGCGCCCGCCTCGGCGAACTCGGCGGCCAGGTCGCGGAAGTGGCAGGCTTCGGCGGTGCAGCCGGGGCTGAGCGCGGCGGGGTAGAAGAACAGGACGACGGGGCCGTCGGCGAGGAGCGCGGTGAGCCGCCGGGCGGTGCCGGTCTCGTCCCGCAGCTCGAAGTCCTCGACCCGGTCACCGACATCCACTCGTCCTGCCATGGCTTCCTCCGAACGCGGTGCGGTGGTGGGGGATCTGCGGCGGATCCTACGGGACGATGGCCGGGGTGTCCGGGCCGGGCCCCGGGGTCTGGGGCCCGTTCCCGGCGGCGGGCCGGCCGCGGCGCTGATGGGCGCCGGGGGTGTGGCCGAAGGAGCGGCGGAAGACGTCGATGAAGGCGCTGGCGGTGGACCAGCCGCAGCGGTGGGCGACGGTCGTGACGGGCAGGTCCTCGGCGAGCATCCGCAGGGCGTGGTACAGCCGGGACTGGGTGCGCCACTGGGGGTAGGTCATCCCGAACTCGGTGCGGAAGAGCCTGCTGAGGGTGCGTTCGCCGGTGCCGGTGGCCGCGCCGAGGGCGGCCAGGGTGCGGGGGTCGGCGGGATCCTCGTGCACCAGTGCGCAGACGGCGGCCAGCCGGGGGTCGGTGGCGGTGGGCAGGCGCAGCGGCTGCTGGGGCGAGGCGCGCAGTTGGTCGCGCAGGACGGCGAGCAGCCGGGCGCGTTCGGGTCCGGGGTCCTCGGGGTCGCGGGTGTAGGCGAGGATCAGCTCGCGCAGCAGGGGGCTGACGACGAGGACGGTGGGGGTGTCGAGGCCGAGCGGGTTGTCGTCGGCGGGCAGTCCCACGGTGTGCAGGGCGAGGTGGCCGTGGGCGCGGTGGGCGTGCACGGCCCCGGCGGGCACCCACAGGGCCCGGGTGCCGGGCGCGAACCAGGTGCCGTGCGCGGTGGTGACGGCGAGCACTCCGGAGCCCGCGTAGACGATCTGGTGCTCGTCGTGGCGGTGGGCGTCGATCCGGGCGCCGGCCGTCAGGGTCTGGGCTCTGGTGGGGGCCCTGGGGTCGTGGCGGATGTTCGGCATAGTCAGGCAGTTTAATGAAAGCCCGACAGGGGTGCCCGGCGCGACGATCGGCCCATGCCGATGAAATCAACGACGCCGCCGGTCTCCGGGGCGCGGTCGCGGGGTGCTGTCGGGCGGCGGCCGATCGCCCTGATGTCCGTCGCCCATGCCTGTGTGGACGTCTACCAGGGGGCGGTGGCGGCGCTGGTGCCGTACTTCGTCGCCGAGCGCGCCTACTCCTATGCGGCGGCCTCCGGGATCGTGCTCGCCGCGTCGCTGCTGTCGTCGCTGGTGCAGCCGCTGTTCGGGGTGCTCACGGACCGGCGGCCGATGCCGTGGCTGCTGCCGGTGAGCGTGTGCGTGGCGGGGGCGGGGGTGGCGCTGAGCGGGGTGGGGGACGCGTACGCGGCGACGCTGGTGGCGGTGGCGGTCTCCGGCATCGGGGTGGCGGCCTACCACCCGGAGGCGGCGCGGGCCGCGCGGGCCGTGTCGGGGGGTGGGCAGTCGGCGATGGGGTGGTTCTCGCTCGGCGGGAGTGTCGGGTTCGCGCTGGCCCCGCTGCTGGTGTCGGCGGTGGTGGCGACGGGTTCGCTCGGGGCCACGCCGCTGCTGGTGGTCCCGGCGCTGCTGGGCAGCGTCCTGTGTCTGGTGACCCGGCGGGTTCCGGCGGTGGCGGTGTCGGCGGGCGAGGCGGGCGGACGGGACGACTGGCCGGCGTTTCTGCGGCTGTCGGGGGCGGTCGTGTGCCGGTCGGTCGTGTTCGTGGGGCTGAGCGCCTTTGTCTCGCTGTATGTGCGGGACCGGGCGGGCGGGGGTGCGGTGGCCGGGACGGCGGCGCTGTTCGTGCTGTACGCGGGCGGGGCGGTGGGGACGGTGGTGGGCGGCGGGCTCGCCGACCGGTACGGGCGGCTGGCGGTGGTGCGGCACTCGTACGCGGTGACGGTGGTGGCCGTGGCGGGGCTGCTGCTGGTGCCGGGGCCCGCGGTGTTCTTCTTCGTGGCACTGGTGTCGGCGGGGCTCTATGTGCCGTTCGCGCTGCACATCACGCTGGGCCAGGACTGTCTGCCCCGGCACATGGGCACCGCGAGCGGGGTCACCCTGGGGCTCGCGGTCAGCGCGGGCGGGCTGGCGGCCCCGGCGCTGGGCGTACTCGCGGACGCGACCACCCTGCGGACGGCGCTGGTCCCGCTGGTGGCGCTGCCCGCGGTGGCGTGGCTGCTGGTGCGGGGGTTGCGGGAGCCGGGGACACGGCGCGATACCGACGCCGGGGCGGAGGGGGGCGGGGTGGTCCGGGCCTGAGGTGCGGTCAATGCGGCGGGGGCGCCGGGGCGGGCCGGTCCTGACCCGTGGGGGGGCTGGTCCTGACGCGCGGTCAGCGCGAGGGGCGCCGGGGCGGGCCGGTCCTGAGGGGGTCAGCGTGGGGAGGTGTCCCCCTGCTCCCCGCTGTCCTGGTTCTCCTCCTCGTCCGTCATATGGGCGAGGAAGTCGTCCACCATGCGGTGGAAGAGGGTGGCGAGCTGGCGGAGTTCCTCGGGGGTCCAGTCGGCGAGGGCGACCTGCATGCCCCGGGCCCCGGCCTCGCGGATCCGGGCGAGGGCCTCGCGGCCCGCCCCGGTCAGCTCGATGCGCTGGGCGCGGCGGTCGTCGGGGTCGGGGACCCGGGTGACGTATCCGGCGCGCTCCAACTGCTGGACCGTGCGCGTGACATGGGAGGGCTCGACGCCGAGGCGGGCGGCCAGTTCGCCGGGGCGGGGCGGCTCGCCGTCGGCCATCCGGCGCAGGACGGCGGTGGCGGCGCGGTCCAGGGGGACGCCGGCCACGGCCATCAGCCTGTCGTGCTGCCGGGCGCGGGAGCTGAGGTAGGTGATCCGGGAGAGCGCGCGCTCGATCTCGGTCACCTCCGGGGAGGCGGGGGTGGCGGGCGGCGGCGTCGTGGACATGCGCCGACTTTACCATATCGTTGCGTAACGCAAGTAAACCCTGATCGGATGATATTTAGGTTAGGCTAACCTCACTTACTTGGCGTTCCCCGGGAATGGGAACTCGGGAGTGAGAAGAGGAGCGATGCCCGTTCTGACGACCCCGCCCCGCCCGGTACGGACGACCGGCCCCCGGGTGGCGCGGCTGGTGGCCCGGCTGGCCGTGACCGACGACCCCGGCCGGGCGGCGCTCACGGCGGAGTTCTGGAGCGAGGTGCGAAGGCTCGGCACACCGCTGGTCGAGGCGGCGCCGGACGCGCCGGACGAACGGGTGGTCACCTTTCTGTGGCGGGGTCACCGGGCCACCCGTCAGGTGCTGCTCTGCGGCGGACCGTCGGCCGACGGCGAGCGGCTCGCCGGGTCCCTGCTGGAGCACGTGCCCGGCACGGACGTCTGGCATCTCGGGCTGCGGCTGCGCGCCGACCACCGGGCGTCGTACCGGCTGGCGGCGGACATCTCCACCAAGGAGCCGCCGACGGACCCGGCGGAACTCCAGCTCCGGCTGCGGTCGTTGTCGGTGCACGCGGCGGCCGACCCGCTCAACCCCCGGACGATCCCCCGGCGCTGGCAGCGCGCCGACAGCTCGGTCTTCGCCCTGCCCGGGGCACCGGCCCTGCCGCCCGGGATCCCGGACCCGACCGTCCCGGACGCGGGGCGGACCGCGTGCCACGCGGTGCCGTCGGTGGCGCTGGGCGGGGCCCGGGACACCTGGGTGTACCTCCCGGTGGGCGGGGCGCCGGCCGGGGCGCCGCCGCTGCCGGTCCTGGTGCTGGCCGACGGGGACATGTGGTTCGGGCGGTTCGGGCTGGCGCACACCCTGGACGCCCTGATCGCGGCCGGTGCGCTGCCCCCGCTGGCCGTGCTGGCGCCGGACGCGGTCGACCGGCCCACCCGGCGTCGCGACCTCGCCGACCGGGACGCCTTCGTGACGTTCCTGGCCACCGAACTGCTCCCCTGGGCCGTCCGCCGCTGGCCCCTGACCCGCGACCCGGCCCGTACGGTCGTGGCCGGTCAGCGCCTCGGCGCCGCCACCGCGCTGTACGCCGCCCTGCGCCACCCCGCCCGGTTCGGCACCGTCCTGGCCCAGTCCGTCCTCCCCTCCCCCGAACCCCGCACCACCGCCGTCCCCCCGCTCCCGGTCCGCGTCCATCTGGACGTCGGCCTCCAGGAGGGCCCCTCGCTCCCGCACACCCGCGCCCTGTACACGTCCCTGCGCACCGCCGGGAACCGGGTCACCCTCACGGAGTTCAACGGGGGCCACGACCACGCGTGCTGGCGGGTGGCGCTGGTCCGGGGACTGGTGCGGCTGCTGGCCGGGGACGACCGGCCCGGGGTCACTCCAGGACCGTGACGGCCCCCGCCGGGCACAGGTCCTCCGCCTCGCGGACGGCGTCGTGGACCTCCTCCGGCGGGGTGGCGTCCAGGACCTGGGAGACGCCGTCCTCCTCGCGCTGGTCGAAGACGCCGGGGGCCGACAGCACGCACTGCCCCGCCGACACGCACCGGGTGCCGTCCACCTCCACGCGCACGGTCCGCTCCTTCCGGGTCGGGGCGGTCACCAGGTGACCGGGAGTTCATGGACGCCGTAGACCACGCTGTCCTGCTTGAAGGAGAGACCGGCGCGGGGGGTGGCCGGGCGCAGGGTCGGGATACGGCGGTAGAGGGTGCCGTAGGCGACCTGGAGCTCCATCCGGGCCAGCGGCTGGCCCAGGCACTGATGGACGCCGAAACCGAAGGCGAGGTGCCGGCGGTTGCCACGGGCCAGGTCCAGCCGGTCGGGGTCGGGGAAGGCCACGGGATCACGGTTGGCGAGATCGTTGGGCATGATGAGGCCCTCCCCGGCGCGCAGGGTCCGCCCGGCGAACTCGATGTCGGCGAGCACGGCCCGGCGGAGGCCCTGGTGGACGATGCTCAGATAGCGCAGCAACTCCTCCACCGCCGCCGCGATCAGCTTCGGGTCCTCGGTGGAGCGCAACAGGGCGAGCTGGTCCGGATGGTCGAGCAGCGCGGCCGTGCCGAGGGCGATCATGTTGGCGGTGGTCTCGTGCCCGGCGATCAGCAGCAGAACGCCCATCCGGGCGGCCTCGATCCGCGGGAGTTCACCGGCGGCGACCCGCTCGACCAGGTCCGAGAGCACATCGTCACCGGGCTCCCGGTCCGGGTCGGCGAGCAGGTCGTCCAGATAGCCGATGAGCCGCTCCAGCGCCGCCGTCCGCCCGCTCATCGGCACCGCCCCGTCCAGAAGGGTGCGGCTGTTCTCCTGGAAGAACGCGTGGTCGGCGTAGGGCACGCCGAGCAGATCGCAGATCACCAGCGAGGGCAGCGGCAGCGCGAACGCCTCGACCAGGTCGGCGTGGTTGGGGCCCGCCAGCATGCCGTCGATCAACTCGTCGACGATCCGCTGCACCCGGGGGCGCATGGCCTCCACCCGGCGCAGGGTGAACGACGCCGTCACCATCCGGCGCAGCCGGGCGTGTTCGGGATCGTCCATGAGGATGAAGCTGGTGCGGCTGCCGGGCTCGCCCGCCCGCTCGGCCTGGTGGGGATAGCCGGGGCGGTCGATGTCGGCGCTGACCCGGGGGTCGAGCAGCAGCGCCCGCTGGTCGGCGTGACGGGTGACCAGCCAGGGGGTGCTGCCGTCCCACAGGCGCACGCGGACCAGGCGTCCGTGCTCCTGCCGGTCCGTCAGGTCCGGTGCCGGGTCATAGGGGCAGCCCGCGGCCCGGGGCATCGGGTAGCCGGGGGCGGAGGAATCGGGTCGGGGCTCGCCGGTCAGGGTGTCGGCCATGTCTCTCCAGGTCGGCGGGGACGGGGTCGGGGCGCTCTCGGTGACACCAGGGAAACAGGGCGCGCTGACACCTTCCGGTCAGCCACCTGACAGAAGCCTGACGTGATGGTCATCACATCGGGATCGCGTCCGGTTCAGTACGCGGACCCGGCCGGACCCGCCCCGATCTCCGCCCCGCCCAGCCAGTAGCCGAACCCCCGCCGGGTGTGGATCAGCGCCGGGGCGTCCCGGTCGACCTTGCGGCGCAGCCGGGAGACGAGTTGTTCGATGGCGTTGTCGCCGCGGAAGTCGCCCCACACGGAGCGGCTGATCTGCTCCTTGGACAGCACCTGGTGGGCGTTGACGAGCAGATGCCGCAGCAGCCGGTACTCGGCGGGGGTGAGGTCGAGGGGGCGCGTTCCCCGGCTGGCCCGGCACAGGGTGCCGTCCAGCAGCAGATCGCCGTAGCGCAGGGCGTCGCCGGGGCGGCCGGTGCCGGAGCCGCCCAGCAGGACCTGGACCCGGGCGAGCACCTCGGCGACCCGGAACGGCTTGGTGACATAGTCGCGCCAGGTCTCCCGCGGCGCGGCGAGCAGCAGGCCGAGCGCGTCACGGGGCGCCAGCAGCAGCACCGGCGGGCGCGGTCCGGGGGTGACGCGGACCCGGTGGGCCACTTCCTCGGCGTCGGGCAGCGGTGCGTCGACCACGGCCAGGTCGAACGGCTGGACCCGGATCCGGTCCAGTGCCTCCAGGCCGGTGGCCGCCGCGCTGACCCGGTAGCCCGCCAGGGCGAGGGTGGTGGTGAGGAGTTCGGCGAACTGTGGTTCGGGGGCCACGACGAGGAGCCGCTGACCCGCCCCCCGGGCGAGGTCGTCCGGTCCCGCCGGACACAGCGGCCGGCCGGCCGCCGGAGGGGGAGCTGCCGAGCTGTCGGGGCACATGCGGATCACCCAATCTCGCTGCCTGCCTGACTCCGGTAGTCCACTAATCCACGCGGGCCGGGCCCGCTCAAGTAGGCGGCAGGCCAAGATCGGGGCCCGGGGCGGCGGAGGGGGGCCGGGCGGAGGGGGACCGGGCGGAAGGGGGACCGGGCGGACGAGGGCCAGGCGGAAGGGGGCCGGGCAGACGAGGGCCGGGCGGAAGGGGGCCGGGCGGACGAGGGCCAGGCGGAAGGGGGCCGGGCAGACGAGGGCCAGGCGGAAGGGGGCCGGGCAGACGGGGACCGGGCAGACGGGGACCGACTGCACAGCCGTTCGGGCGAAACCGGCGCGGCCCGCGCGTGACACCCCCGTGGGCCGTCCACATCTGAGGGCGTGGCCCTCCCCGACCTGCCCCTGATCGCCCCCATGCTCGCCACGCCCGGTGCGCTGCCGCCCGCGGCCCAGGACGCGCGCTGGGCGTACGAGACCAAGCAGGACGGGCAGCGGGCGGTGGTGTACCTCGCGGGCGACGGGAGCGCGGTGCTGCGGGCCCGCTCCGGGACGGACATCACCGCGGCCTACCCCGAACTCGCCGGGCTCGGCACGGCCCTGGGCGCCACCCCGGCCGTCCTGGACGGAGAGGTGCTCGCGCTGGACGCGGACGGACGGGCCGACTTCCAGCTCCTCCAGTCCCGGATGGGGCTGGCGCACGCGCCGGAGCGGGCGGCCCGGCGGGCCGCGGCGGCCCCGGTCCATCTGGCGCTCTTCGACGTCCTGCATCTGGCCGGGCGCCCGCTGCTCGGGGAGCCGTACCGGCGGCGGCGCGCGCTGCTGGAGTCGCTGGAGCTGGCCGGTCCCCACTGGTCGACGCCGGGCGCGCTGGTCGGGCACGGCGAGCGGGCGCTGCGGGCCACCCGGGAACACGCCCTCGAAGGGCTGGTGTGCAAACGGCTGGACTCGGTGTACGAGCCCGGGGTCCGCTCCCGCGCCTGGATCAAGATCCGCCACATGCGGGGCGTCGATGTGGTGGTCGGCGGCTGGCAGCCCGGCAAGGGACGGCTCACCGGCCTGCCCGGCTCCCTTCTCGTCGGCCAGTTCGACGGCGCGGGGCGGCTGCGGTACATCGGCAATGTGGGCACCGGCTGGAGCGAGGCCGAGCGCGCCGAACTGGCCGCGCTGCTGGCGGAGTACGCCGCCGGGACCGGCCCCTTCGATCCCGTGCCGCCCCTCACCGGCGTCCACTGGGTGCTGCCCCAACTGGTCGGCGAGGTCCGGTACAGCACCCGCACCCGGTCCGGGCTGCTGCGCCAGCCGTCCTGGCTGCGGCTGCGGCAGGACATCGCGCCCGAGGACTCGGCGGCGCTGCTCCCCGAGGTCGCCGGCTGACCGGGGCGGGCCGGGGCGACTGTTGGTCCGCGCTTCACCCGTGGGACGCCCGCGCCCTCTTGGCGCGCAGGGGGCGCGAACGGCACGCTGAACCCCGCTCCCCGAAGCCCCCCTCCCCGAGAACCCCTCCTCCCTCCACAGCCGTTGGGCTGCATCCAGTGCCGGGACTCCTGGGACCTGGACAACACCAACGGCTACTCCCGCTACACGTGCAACAACAGTTGGTGCGGCATCGTCTACGCGCTGTACTTCGAGAAGGACCAGGCCCTGCCCGGCTTCGGGCTGAAGGACAGCGCCTTCGCCTCGCATCTGTCCGCGGCGAAGCCCGCGGGCATCGCGTTCGACCCGAACGCCTGACCCCTTCCGCGTCCGAACACCTGACCCCTTCCGCGACCGGGGGCCGCGCACCGCCGCACGGCCGTGAGCGGTCCCTCGACGCACTATCGTGGCCCCATGCCGGTCCCCGAACTGATCCGCATCGTCTCCCGCGACTCGCCCATGGCGCTCGCCCAGGTGGAACGGGTCCGCGCCGAACTGCGCGCCCGCCATCCCGCTGTCCGTACCGAGGTCGTGCCGGTGAAGACCACCGGTGACAAGTGGCTCGGCGATCTGTCCCTGGTGGAGGGCAAGGGCGCCTTCACCAAGGAGGTCGACGCGGCGCTGGTCGCCGGGCGGGCCGATCTCGCCGTGCACTGCGTCAAGGACGTCCCCGCCGACCGGCCGCTGCCCGCGGGCACGGTCTTCGCCGCGTTCCTCAAGCGCGACGACATCCGGGACGCCCTGGTCCACCCGGGCGGGCTGACGCTGGACGAACTGCCCGCCGGGACCCGGATCGGCACCTCCTCGGTGCGCCGGGTCGCCCAGCTCGCCGCCACCCATCCGCACCTCGACTGCGTGCCCTTCCGCGGCAACGCCAACCGGCGGCTGGAGAAGCTCGCCGCCGGGGAGGCCGACGCGCTGCTGCTCGCGGCGGCCGGACTGGCGCGGATCGGGCGGACGGACGTGATCAGCGAGGTGCTCCCGGCGGAGACGATGATGCCGCCGATCGGCGCGGGGGTGCTGGCGCTCCAGTGCCGTGAGGGCGACACCGAGGTGATAGACGCGGTCAGCGTGCTCGGCGATCCGGACACCCACCGGGAGGCGACGGCGGAGCGGATGTTCCTGCATGTGCTCCAGGGGCACTGCAACAGCCCGATCGCCGGTTACGCCCGCGTCGACCGCGGCGGGGAACTCTCCCTGCGGGCCTGTGTCTTCACCCCGGACGGCAAGACCCGGCTGAACGCCCATGAATGGGCCGGGCGGCTGGACCCGGCGACGCTGGGGACGTCGGTGGCGGTGGCGCTGCTGCGGCAGGGCGCCCGCGAGATCATCGACGCGATCCCGCACTGACCCGGGGGCGTCCCGCTCAGGCGGTGCCCTCCTCGGCCTGGCCACGCAGGAAGTTGCTCACCTGGCAGGCCAGGCCCTCACGGGCGGGGTGCGCGCTCGGGGCGTCCTCCTGGACACCGAGGCCGCCGGACCACATCCGGCGGCCGGTCCACTCCTCGTCGATCCGCAGATGCACCTGGACGTCCACCTGGGCGAGCGCCGCCTCGGGTCCTGCGGCGAACAGGACGGCGGTGGCGCGGCGCAGCGGGTAGACGTCGTAGCCCTCGATGAACTGGGAGTTGCGCCAGTCGACGAAGGCGCTCTCGCCGTCGGGGCCGACGCGGATGTCGAGCTGGCCGTCCTCCAGATGGACGCCGAGGTGCCGGGGGCCGCGGTTCTCGACGGTCACCCGGAGACTGAAGTAGGTGAGCCCCTCGGCGGCGTCGTCACGTCCGCGCGGGGGTTCCTGGGCACACAGCCGGTGGACGCGGACCCGCAGACCGGCCCGCTCGTCGTACTCCTGCCAGTCCCCCACCACGTTCGGCTCGTACACCTCTCACGCCCCTCCCTCCGAGAGCTGCTTCCTATCCGTGGGTCCGGTGGGCTGTCAAATGGGTGGAATCCGCTGTGATCAGGGAAAATCCCGGGGCGTTCGGTGATCAAGCCGTGCCCAGGGAGAATTCCCGCGCGGGCCGGGAGGGCCCGGGCCCGCGCGTGCTGCACATCACGTCGGCGGTCCGCTCAGCGGGCGAGCCGGCCGAGCAGCGAGGAGGCGGCGGCGATGCCCACGGCGGCGGCCACGGCCAGCACCCCGAAGTCGAGCGCGAGATGCGAGGGGGTCCCGATCAGCAGGCCGCGCAGGGCGTCGACCTCGTAGCTCAGCGGGTTGACCTTGCTGATCGCCTGGAGCCAGCCCGGCATGATGTCGACCGGGTAGAGGGCGTTGGAGGCGAAGAAGAGGGGCATGGTGATCGCCTGCCCGAAGCCCATCAGACGGTCCCGGTTGAGGACGATCCCGGCGATGGTCATCGAAAGACAGGCGAAGAACGCCGAGCCGAGGATCACGATCAGGGCGACCCCGAGGAGCTTGAGCGGGTTCCAGGTCAGGGAGACGCCCAGCAGCGCGGCGATGATGATCACCACCACGGCCTGGATCAGCGCCTTGACGCCGGACGCGAACGCCTTGCCGGTGATCAGCGCGGCCCGGGGGGTCGGGGTGACCAGCAGCTTGTTGAGGATCCCGGCGTCGCGCTCCCAGATGATCTGGATGCCGTAGAAGATGGCGATGAACATCGCGGACTGGGCGATGATCCCGGGGGCCAGGAAGTCGGTGTAGGGGACGCCGCCGGTCGGGATGGCGTGGATGCGGGTGAAGGTCTGGCCGAAGATCAGCAGCCAGAGGGCGGGCTGGACGGCCCGGGTGTACAGCTCGGTGCGGTCGTGGCTGAGCTTCTGGAGTTCGACGGCGCACATCGCGACGACCCGGGCGGGCAGCAGCCGCCAGCCCGCGCGCGGTGAGGGCGGCTTGAGCAGCAGCCCGATGTCGCCGGTGCTCGGTGCGTCAGCCGACACGGCCGGCGGTGCGGCGGGTGCTTCGGACATCGCGGAAACCTCCTGGCTCGTCGTCCAGGCCGCCGCCGGCGACGTCCCGGAAGACGTCCTCCAGCGTCGGCAGCGGACCGGTGGCGGCGGTGGACCGGCGGTCGGCGAGGCCCCGGCGCAGTTCGTCGGGGGTGCCGAGGGCGCGGACCTTGCCGTGGTGCATCAGGCCGACCCGGTCGCAGTACTGGTCGGCCTCGTCCATGTAGTGGGTGGTGACCAGGACCGTCATCCCGGTGGCCCGGCGGACGGCGTCGATGTGCGCCCAGACGCCGGTGCGGGCGATCGGGTCGAGGCCGATGGTGGGCTCGTCCAGGATCAGCAGCCGGGGGGCGCTGACCAGGGCCTGGGCGAGTTCGAGGCGGCGGACCATACCGCCGGAGTAGGTGCTCGCGAGCCGGTCGGCGGCATCGGCGAGACCGACGGCGGTGAGGGCCTGGCGGACCCGCTCGGCGCGTTCGCGGCGAGGGACGTCGTAGACCCGGGCGAAGAGGGTGACGTTCTCGCGGCCGGTGAGTCCGGCGTCGGCGGAGAGCTGCTGCGGGACATAGCCGAGCATCCGGCGCACCCCCATCTTGTCGCCCGCGGCGTCCCGGCCGAAGACCCGCACCATCCCGGCCGGGACCGGCAGCAGGGTGGTGATGCAGCGGATCGCGGTGGTCTTGCCTGCGCCGTTGGGGCCGAGCAGACCGAAGACCTCGCCCTCGCGCACGGTCAGGTCCAGCCCGTCGACGGCCTTGGTGTGACCGAAGGCGTAGGTCAGACCGGTGCAGGAAACAGCGCTGTCGGTGCTCACGCGTCCTCCTCGCGCAGGGTGTCGGTCAGCCGCCGCATCGCCGGAAGTGCGGCACGGAGGGCTTCCCGGTCGGGTTCGTCCAGCCGGGCGACCTGGCGCCGTACGACATCGGCGCGGCGGCGGCGCCAGTCCGCGAGCCGGGTCTCGGCGGCCGGGGTCGGCAGCAGCCGGGCCGCGCGGCGGTCGGCCGGATCGGTCTCCCGGACCAGCCAGCCGTCCCGGACGAGCTGGTTGACCAGCGTCGACACCGAGTTCCCGGCGAGACCCAGCTTTCTGGCGGCCTCCGAGATGCCGACACCGGGGTGCGAGGTCGCCAGGCGGAGCAGTTCCACCTCGGCGCCGCGCAGCCGGGCGTCCGGCAGTTCGGCCCGGACCCGGCGCCGGATCAGCCGCTGGACGCCGACCAGGGCGTCGGCGAGTTCCTCGGGGAAGGGGTCGGGGTCGGTGCCTGCGGCGCCTGCGGTGTCCGTGGCGCCTGCCGTGCCGGTGGTGCCGGTGGCGCCTGCCACTGTGTCTGCTGCCATGCATTCAACGTTAGCTCTGCTAAGGAGATACCGCCTCAAGGGGAGGTCAAGAACGGCTCCGGATTCGTTCGGGTTTCGGCACGGGAGCGACGAAGGGTGATTTGCCCGTTTCGGCACCCTGAGGGCGGGGCATCGGCTTCTCAGTGCCACCGCCCTGGCTCCGGGCCCGCTCGCTCCGTACCGCCCCGGACTCCGGTGAGAAGAGGTGCGCCGTATGCGTGACACCGGCAGGAACCAGCACCCCCACCCGCGCCCCCATCCCCATCCCCATCACGACGCCCCCGACACCGCCGACGCGTTCGAGCGGCTCAGCCGGATGCCGGACGGGCCCGAGCGCCGGGAGCTGCGGGACGAACTGGTCCGGGCGTGGCTGCCGATGGCCGAGCGGATCGCCGTCCGGTTCCGGGGCCGCGGCGAGACCCTGGAGGACCTCCGCCAGGTCGCCGCGCTGGGCCTGGTCAAGGCCGTCGACCACTACGACCCGGCACGCGGCCACGCCTTCGAGGCGTATGCCGTGCCGACGGTCACCGGCGAGGTGAAGCGGCACTTCCGGGACCATCTGTGGACCCTGCACGTCCCGCGCCGGGTGCAGGAGCTGCGCAACCGGGTGCGGCGGGCGGTGGCCGAGCTGGCGCAGTCCACGCCGGGGCGCTTCCCCACCGTCGCCGAGATCGCCGCGCACACCGGGCTGGAGGAGGGTGAGGTGCGCGCCGGTCTGGAGGCGCTGGACTGCTTCACCGCGCTGTCCCTGGACGCCGAGCCGGCCGGTGGCGACGGGCACAGCCTCGCCGACACCCTGGGCGGGACCGACCCCCGCTTCGACACGGTGGTCGACCTGGCCGCCGTACGGCCGTGTCTGCGGGCGCTGCCCGAGCGCGAGCGGACCATCCTCTATCTGCGGTTCTACCGCGGCATGACCCAGCGGCGGATCGCCCAGCAGCTCGGCATCTCGCAGATGCATGTGTCCCGGCTGCTGACCGGGTGCTGCGCGCGGCTGCGGGCGGAGGTGCTGGCGGAGACGGGGTGAGCCCCCGGGCTGACGCCTCCCCGGGTGGGGCGGGGCGCGTGGGGCCGGTCGGGGGTGCTCGGCGGGCCTCCGGGGCGTTCCGGCCGGAGACTGGTGGGGACCGGGCGGCCGAGGGCCGAGGGCCGACGGCCACGAGGAGACGGATGTGCCGATGAGGACGTGCCCATGAACCAGCACACGACACCCGCCCGCCCCGCACCGGAGGTCGTCACCACGCGGGCCGTGTTCGGCACCCCCTGCTGGGTGAGTCTGACCAGCCGGGACCTGGACGCCACGGCCGCGTTCTACGGCGCGGTCCTGGGCTGGCGGTGGCGGCAGGCCACACTCGGCGACCACTTCCGGATCGCCCTGGTGGAAGGGGTGCCGGTGGCGGGGGTCGCGGCGGTGGCCTCGATGTGGCAGATGGCGGTGGCGTGGACCCCGTACTTCGCGGTGATCAGCGCGGACCAGGCGGTGGCGCGGGCCAAGGAGCGGGGCGGTACGACGGCCGTGGGGCCGATCTCCCTGCCGCCGGGGCGGGCGGCGCTGCTGGCCGACCGGGACGGGGCCACCTTCGGGGTGTGGGAGGGGGAACTCGTGGGCCACTGGGAGGTGTGGCACCGCTCGGCACCGGCGTTCATCCGGCTGCACACCCGGGACGCCTTCGACGCGGCGATCTTCTACGGCGAGGTCCTGGAGTGGGCCTCGGACCGGCCCGGCTCCTGCGAGGTGCACTACGAGGGGGACGAGGTGGTACTGCGGCGGGGCGGTGAGGTGGTGGCCCGGATCCGGTCGGGCGCGCTGGGCGCCGCCCCCGATCCCACCATCCGCCCGCACTGGCAGGTGCACTTCGCGGTGACCGATGTGGCGGCCTGTGTCCGCGCCGCCGAGCTGAACGGCGGCAGTGTCCTCGCCGAGGGCCTCCAGGACGCGGTGCTGCGCGATCCGGACGGGGCCCAGTTCACGGTGACGTCGGAGCGGCGCCCTTGAGGGGGCGGGTCGGTTGTGCGGGTCGCCGGTTCAGGCGGAGCCATGGCTCACCCGCTCAGAGCCATGGCTCACCGGCTCAGGGTCATGGCTCACCGGTTCAGGGTCATGGATCGTCGGCGATCCGCCGGCCGGGACACGGCGACGGCGGCGACGGGGAGGGCGCGGGGCGCCCGGCGGCCCTCGCTGAGCCGGGGTCCGGGGGCGGTCGGCACCAGGGGCAGGCGCTCTCCGTCGCGGGCGCGCTGCGAGAACCAGATGACCCTGCTGCCGGTGCCGGTGGCGCAGCAGCCCCAGCCGTCGCTCATCGCGGCGATCCGCTCCAGGCAGCCGCGCAGTTCCCGGTCCGGGCGCAGCCCGTCGTCGTGCTCGCCGACGGCGGTGATCAGATGCTGGCCGTTCCACCACAGTTCGACGGTGGTGTTCTTGTCGGTGGCGTGGGCGTCGATGGCCTCCAGCAGCAGCCCGGTGTTGGCGCACACGGGGGCGACGAGCGGGTCGAGGTCCCAGTGCCTCAGATGGGCCGCCAGGATGCGCCGGACCTGCCGGACGCGCTCCGGGGTGACCTCCACGTCGAGGTGGTAGTAGCAGGGAACTGCGGTCTTCATCGTGGTGGGCTCCTCACCGGCGGTGGCCGCGCGTCTCCGGGTCCCACGGACCCGACCCCGACGCTCACGAACAGGAAAGCGGACACGAAAGCGAAAGCGGACAGAAACACGAACGCGAACACGAAGCGTGAACATCCGTCGCTTCTGAGTCATCTCCCACAGTGGAGCCGCTAGGCCATTCGTGCAACACGAGCGCGCCTCCCGCACAGCCTCCCGCGCATCTGAGCGCACATTTGAGACAAATGGATACACATCTGAGATTGTTGAAGCTCCAACAAGACGCTGCGTCGCCGCGCGTGCACCATGAGTGAAGGCTTCGAGCGGCGCCCGAGGGTCGGGAGCGTGCCTTCGTCGCCCGGAAGGTGAACCGCGCCATGCTGCTACCCGCCAAGGCCGAGGTCACCCGGCAGTTGAGGCGGTACCGGGCCTGGGAACGGATGATGCTGGCCGCACCCGCCGACCGCGCGGTGCGGGCCGTTTTCGAGGACTCGGGCTACACGTTGTGCGTGCTCATGGGCCAGCGGTGCGCGCGCGAGGCAGCGGACGCCGCCGAGCGCTATCTGCGCACCACCCTGGCCGCGTATCTGCTGGAGCAGAACGGGCGGCGGCACATCGGCCGGGCCGCCCGGCGGGGCCCACCCACGGCCCTGCCCACCACCGCGGGCGGGTGACGACACCTCCCGCACCGCATTCCCCCCGCAGCCGGGCCGCCCATGGCCCGGCTTCGAGCACGACGGAGGTGAGGACCATGAGCGTAAGTCCGACTGTCGGGCGTATCCCGGTTCGGGACGTCCGACCGGCGGTCGCGGGCGGCAGTTGCCCCGCGAAGGCAGTGGTGAACGAGACGTTCCAGGTCACCGCCACCGTGTTCCGCGAGGGCCATGACGCGGTCGCCGCGAATGTGGTCCTGGTCGATCCCGAGGGCCGTCCCGGACCCTGGACGCCGATGCGCGAACTGGCCCCCGGCACCGACCGCTGGGGCGCCGACATCACCCCGGACGGCGAGGGTCGCTGGACCTATGCCGTCGAGGCGTGGAGCGACCCGGTCGCGACCTGGCGCAGGACCGCCCGGATCAAGGTGCCCGCCGGTATCGACGCCGGACTCGTCCTGGAGGAGGGCGCCGAACTCCATGAGCGCGCGGCGGCCGGTATCCCCGGGCGGGCCCGCCGGGCGACGGTGCTGCGCGCCGCCCACTCGCTGCGCGACGACGACCGGCCCGTGGCGGAGCGGCTGGCCGGGGCGCTGACCCCGGAGGTGGAGGCGGTCCTCGCCCGCTACCCCTTGCGGGAGCTGGTGACCACCTCCGCTCCCCTGCCGCTGCTGGTGGAGCGGGAGCGGGCCCTGTTCGGGTCCTGGTACGAGTTCTTCCCGAGGTCGGAGGGGACGGCCGAGGAGCCGCACGGGACCTTCGCGACCGCCGCCCGCCGCCTGCCCGCCATCGCCGCGATGGGCTTCGACGTCGTCTACCTCCCGCCGATCCACCCCATCGGGACGACCCACCGCAAGGGCCCCAACAACACCCTCTCCGCCGGACCCGAGGACGTCGGCGTGCCCTGGGCCATCGGCTCACCGGAAGGCGGTCACGACGCCGTCCACCCCAAGCTCGGCACCCT